>DASZVE010000024.1:0-15417 GCA_035547095.1 Mucilaginibacter sp. | reverse complement strand
AAGTAAAAAAGCTCCAATTTGTCCTTGTCGTCAAGACTCATTTGCAATTGCAACAGGCCCGAATCAAACGCTAGTTTATAAGTTGCGGTTTTGTCATTTACAAAGCTTAATAGCGACGTGTCTTTGATCTCGCCCACGGGGAAAAGCTGGTTTTGGGCCACGTACCTAAAGGTTTCGGGCGAAAGCTCTTTTCTGAAGGCGTTGCCGGCCAGGGAATAAATGGAATCGGCTTGTTTGGCATTGAAATATTTTTTAACCAGGGCAAACACCGAATCGGTTTTGCGTTGCATGATGCTCTGGGCGTTACAGGTATGTGCCGCAGCCACAACCAGCAGAACCATTGACAGTTTTATGCGCATAAATTCCGTTTCAAATTATATTGACCAGCGCCAGCCCGGTGGGGATAACACTTAAAACGATAAATATAAAGCTAAATGTCCGATGCTTCGGTTTTCCCGGAGCCATGCTCCGGAACGTGTCTTTCGGGTCCCGCCAAAATAATATTTTGCAGACGATCAATAGTATAAAAAACAAAGCCTGCTGCGGGGCGGGTATTTTTAAAAGCGACTCGTATTTAGGATTGCCGATGCCGAAATGTTCGAGCAAATGCCCAATTACATACAACGCAAAATTGAAAACGAAATGCGGGAAAAAGAACTTTCTTCGGTAAAGCAATTCCGGTTTGATAATGAATATGCCGTAAATATTAAGGCCGAGGATGACGCAGATAATATTCATGGCTGAAGCCTTTTACTGCGTTTGCCCCGCCAGCAGGTACAGTACCGCCATACGAATAGCTACGCCGTTCTCCACCTGGTCGAGGATGATGGACTGCTTGCTGTCGGCCACGTCGCTGGTAATTTCCACGCCGCGGTTGATAGGGCCGGGGTGCATAATAATGATCTCTTTATCGAGCGAGTCGAGTATCTGTTTATTCAGCCCGTACAGCATGCTGTATTCGCGCAACGAAGGGAAATATTTGATATCCTGGCGTTCGAGTTGTATGCGCAGCATATTGGCCACGTCGCACCAGTTGAGTGCTTTCAACAGATCGTGCTCCACTTTTACCCCAAGCGCGCCGATGTATTTCGGTATCAGCGTCGTCGGGCCGCATACCATTACTTCGGCGCCCAGTTGCCTCAGGCAAAGAATATTGGAAAGTGCTACTCGTGAGTGCAGGATGTCGCCTATTATGGCCACTTTTTTACCAGACACATTCCCGTACTTTTCGCGGATGGAAAAGGCGTCGAGCAAAGCCTGGGTAGGATGCTCGTGCGCGCCGTCGCCTGCGTTGACGATCTGCGCTTTGACGTGTTTGGAAAGGAAAATTCCCGCACCGGCATAAGGGTGGCGCATCACCACCATATCCACCTTCATAGCCAGGATGTTATTTACCGTATCGATAAGTGTTTCACCTTTGCTTACCGATGATGACGAGGCGGCGAAGTTTACCACATCGGCCGATAGGCGTTTTTCGGCAAGCTCAAAGGATAGACGGGTGCGGGTGGAATTCTCGAAGAAAATATTGGCAATGGTTACGTCACGCAGCGAAGGCACTTTTTTTATCGGGCGGTTCAACACCGATTTAAATTCGTCGGCAGTTTCGAAGATCAATTCGATGTCTGCCCGGTTTAAGTCTTTGATCCCTAGTAAGTGTCTTGTGCTTAATCTCGCCATTGGTTTCTTTAATTTCGGATTTCGGATTTCGGATTTCGGATTTGCTTTATTTCTGGATTATTTGATTTTTGATTCAGCCTGGTTGTTCTGCCGATTGCTGTGAATATCGCTGTCAATTCATTGGCCTCCTTCTTCAGCTCGGTCAAATCGTTTGAATTGACCAATTCGGACTCTTCCATTAATTCCAGCCAAAACAGTGATTCATCGGCTTCCTCTTCAACAATGACTATTTTGTTTAAAAAATCAGCTGTTGATTTTCCTTTACATGCAGCCCGGTAATTTGATGCAACGGAGGATGAACTTCTTAATAGTTGATTACATAGAACATTTAATGACCGACTAGGTGGCAGTTTCTCGATCAATCTAATTACGTCTATCGAGAATTTCTTTGTCCGTGCTTTGAGTTCAATTTTATCCATTCAAAATATTTCTTAATTCCGAAATCCGAATTCCGACATTATTTGTTTTCAGATATAAGAACAATCTTGTCCTCGCCATCCGTTTCTTTCCAGCTCACGACCACTTTTTGCGATGCGATGGAATCCACTTCAATGCCCACATAGTCGGCGGCAACCGGCAGATGACGCGAATACCGCCTGTCGACCAGTACCAGCAGTTCAACTTTTGCAGGGCGGCCAAAATACAGCATACCGTCCATAGCGGCACGAATGGTGCGGCCAGTCCAGAGCACATCGTCTATCAGGATAACATTTTTATTCTCTATAATAAAGTCGATGCGGGTTTGGTTGGGCACCAGTATTTTTTCGCCGCGGCGAAAATCGTCGCGATAAAAAGTTACATCCATATCGCCCTGCAAAATCGTCTTGCCCGGTAATATTTTACGCAGTTCTTCGGCGATACGCCTGGCTAAATAGATGCCCCTCGGCTGTGTGCCGATCAGTACGGTATCCGTAAAATCGTCGTGATTTTCAATTAACTGGCGGCATAAACGCTGAATGGTTATCTGGAATTTGGGACCGTCGAGCAGCGTGAGGTTTTGCATCGTAGGGTGGATTTGGGCAAAGATAGGGTTTAGATACGAGATATGAGATATGAGATTTGAGATTTAGTCGGGAAGTCCGAAAGTCCGCATAAGGCCGAAAGTGGGAAAGATTACTTCAAGCTCGAAGAGAGCTAAACCTTTGCTCATATGCTGTTCTTTGTTAATAATTCACCAGGGCAATGGCCTGTACATCCCCGCGTATATTCCCGACCTGTATAAGTCGCCCATTCTTCCAGTAAGCAGCGTTGCCGCCATCATTGCCTCCGATATAAATATCACTCCCAAGCGTAGTTATGCAATGTGACGTAGAAGTCCCCTTGCCCGTGTGCGGCAGTATGTTAATTGTATTGTGACGCCAATAAACAGCCTGGTATTTAAAGCGACCAAGGTACATATCGCCGCAAATAACGGAATTGCCGTCGTCATCAACAGTTACCGCCGAAGCATTGCAACGGGTAGAGTCGCGGGGCGTTAAACTGTATCTGTTTTGGTTTTGCCAATAAACCGGTTTTGGATCGTAAGGATTTTCGTAACCAACGCAATGCACAAACCCATCGTGAACATCAATAGAGGTTATTCTGGTCGTAGTAACACTTGTGGCGTCTGCTAATATTATAACCTTGTCGTCCTTCCAATAGGTTGCTGCATCGACATTTGTGCGGTAAGCGCCATCCGGTGGTATAAGGGTGTAATTTTTGCAGCCTGCCATATAAATGTGGTCACCGTCAATGCTGATGCTGTAAAGGCTCCCGCTTCCCAGAGAAAAAGCCTTGCCGTTTTTCCAGTATACCGCTCCGCTGGACCCATTGCCGAAGCTTTCACCCACCATATACATATCGTTGCCTTTAAAAGCTATACCTTCAATAGATCCCTGGCCCAACTGAGTCAGAACGCCATTCTTCCAGTAAACGGCCAAAGCTGTTTCATAAGAAGGATTAACTTGCTGACTAATGTCGCCAACTATATATACATCGTTTCCACATATCGCTATCCCTTTTACTGTGGCGTCTGTCAGCGAATCACTCAGTTGGGTCATCACGCCATTTTTCCAGTAAACCGCTGTGTTGATATGCCGGTGAAACTCATTGGAATAGTATTTAACAATATTACCAGCAAGGTAAACATCCGTGTGCGGTCCAATGTGTTTTCGGGTATGGAATTTACAGGATGCTAGTATGCAGGCGGTGATCGTGATAAGGAGGAGGCGTAGCGTGAGGTCCATGCAATCAAGGTTGGTTCTGTAATTCATGAAAATAATGAAAAAATGCGAAATAGCAAGGTAAGGCAACAAAAAGCCCCGCTCGTTTCCGGGCAGGGCTTTAAAAGGATTAAAATCTATTTCAGCTTATTTGGCTTCTTCCGATTTTTTGGCAGCTTTCTTGGCTTTGTTCTCAGCGCCTTCCATCTGTTCTTTCAACTGGGCAAGTACGCTCAGATCGCCTAAAGTGGATTTCTCAACCGAGTCCTTCACTTTCTTCACCGCGTTTACGGTTGCTTTAGCATCCTTCTTGCGGCTCTCGTTCTCCTGGTGACGAGCCTCATCGCGGGCTTCTTCCCAGATACGGGCATGTGAAATAACGATGCGCTTGTTCTCCTTGTTGAACTCGATGATCTTGAATTCTGCAACATCATCAGCTTTCAGGCTCTTGCCGTCTTCCTTAACGATGTGCTTGGTAGGAGCGAAGCCTTCCACGCCATAAGGCAGGGCAACAACGGCGCCTTTGTCGGTAACTTTCAGTACAGTACCTTCATGGATTGAACCTAAGGTAAAGATAGTTTCGAAAGTATCCCATGGGTTTTCTTCCAGTTGCTTGTGGCCGAGGCTGAGTTTGCGGTTCTCAATATCGAGTTCCAGGACAACTACGTCCAATTTCTCGCCAACCTTGGTAAACTCGTTCGGGTGGTTGATCTTCTTCGACCATGAGAGGTCGGAGATATGCACTAAACCATCTATACCATCTTCCAGTTCGACAAACACACCAAAGTTGGTCATGTTCTTAACGGTAGCGGTATGTGTTGTACCGATTGCGTACTTCTCACCTGCATTCTGCCATGGGTCGGGGGTAAGCTGTTTAATGCCTAACGACATTTTGCGCTCGTCGCGGTCGAGGGTCAGCACTTGTGCTTCCACTTCGTCGCCCACTTTCAGGAATTCCTGGGGGTTGCGCAGGTTCTGCGACCACGACATTTCTGATACGTGGATCAAACCTTCAACACCAGGGATGATTTCGAGGAATGCGCCATAGTCGGCTACAGTAACTACGCGGCCTTTAACCTTCGAGCCAACCTGGATAGCTGGGTCGAGCGATTGCCAAGGATGCGGGGTTAATTGTTTTAAGCCGAGAGCGATACGTTTTTTCTCGTCATCGAAGTCAAGCACCACCACGTTGATCTTCTGGTCCAGCGACAGTACTTCGCGCGGATGCTCGATACGGCCCCACGAAATGTCTGTAATGTGCAACAGACCGTCAACACCGCCAAGGTCAATAAATACGCCAAAGTCGGTGATGTTCTTAACGGTACCTTCCAATACCTGGCCTTTTTCGAGTTTGGCCACGATTTCGGTTTTTTGGTTTTCCAGGTCGTCCTCGATCAGCACTTTGTGCGATACCACTACGTTCTTAAACTCGTGATTGATCTTAACAACTTTGAATTCCATTGTTTTGCCCACATATATATCATAATCCCTGATAGGTTTGATATCAATCTGTGAGCCGGGTAAAAAGGCTTCAACGCCCATTATATCTACGATCAAACCACCTTTAGTTCTGCTCTTTACAAAACCGGTGATAATCTCGTCGTTATCCAATGCCTGGTTAATTCTTTCCCACGATTTCTGGGTTTTTGCACGTTTGCGCGAAAGCACTAATTGCCCGTTGGCGTCTTCCTGCGATTCAACAAAAACCTCCACGCTGTCGCCAACCTTCAGGTCGGGCGTATCGCGGAACTCAGATACGGACACCAGTCCGTCTGATTTAAAGCCTATGTTGAGCACAACATCCTTATTGTTGATGTTGACAACTATTCCGCTGATAATTTCGCCCTTGTTGATGGAGCTGAAAGTGCCATCGTACATTTTTTCGAGCTTTTCGCGGTCGGCATCGCTGTAGTTGCCGAATTTCTTTTCGTCTGCGTCCCAGTCGAAATCTTCGCTGGAGGTAGCGACTTTTGATTTGATCTCGTCGATCGAGAGTGAATCAGCTTCTGATTCGATGTCTTCTTTTTCTTTGGAAGCTTTAACTACTTCGAGTTCCGCCTCCTTAGCTTTGAGTTCTTTTTCTGCTTCTTGTTTTTTTGCCAAAATAAATTTCTCCTTTTCCCAATATAATTGGGACTGCAAAGGTACGGATATATTTTCGGGTAATAAAAAAATTTTATCGTCGATTACACCGATTATGAGCGGATTACATCGTTTTTTTAGCAAATTACGGACTTCGGGAGCTCTCGTCTTAAATTTCCGACTTCAACTTGCAATCTATTTCGTCAAAGATCGGCATAAAATTGTCCCGCAGCTCTTCCTGGTAAATAGCCAATACCGCATTCATTTTACCTTCATGTTCAGGGGTGAAGGGATCTTTCCATACCCTCATGCAAATTCGTTTCAGCGCGTAGGCTATCTGCTGTGTTTCTGAATAAGTATTCAGGTAGCGGCTCTGCAGAAAATTTTCGTGGAAACGTAAATAGGCTGAGGTGTCTTTCATTCCCGCGAAGTGAAGAAATTCAACGATCACGCGTTCATGGCAATCGTCCAGCAAGTTGTAAAAATTGCTAACCGAAATTTTATCAGTGATGATCAGAAGGCCATCCAGTAATAATTCCAGCGCGATATGTCCCAAAAAGAAGGGCTTTACGGGTGAGCCTGTAATAGCCGGCAGCAGGCGTAATTTTAATTCGTGCGACCGGGTAACGAAGAATTCCGATGAATGAAAATACCGGTCGACTTCCAGGTGTTTTTGCCAGCCGAGGATGATATCGTTGATGCGTGGATCGGAGTGATGAAGCTTTTCGGGGTGCAGTACGACATTTTTATCCGCATTTTTCAACAGGTCGGGCAGCACCGTGCCCAGCGTATGGTAGCAGTTCGTGGTTCCCCTGTCGAAATAATAATGCGAGAGAAAATTCATATATATCCACTTCAGCGGCCAAAAATAGTTGGTTGTAAGTTACGCAAAAGTTCTGAGATTCCTCCGGCTAATGAGAATGATTACGCCGGTCTGATCTTTGGTCAGCGTAAATTCGGGGTTATGATTAAGCCATTTCTTATATCTTTGCGGCTTTGAAGATCACAGAATGAATTTTGTTGAAGAACTGCGCTGGCGAGGCATGCTGCACGATATTATGCCCGGAACTGAAGAATTGCTGAATAAAGGCATGGCATCCGGCTATATTGGTTTCGACCCTACCGCCGATTCCCTTCACGTAGGCAGCCTGGCCCAAATTATGACCCTAATCCATTTTCAGCGCGCAGGACATAGGCCTTTTGCACTGGTCGGAGGCGCCACGGGCATGGTGGGTGATCCGTCGGGTAAGTCGCAGGAGCGTAATTTGCTGTCGGAAGAGGTTTTGCAGCACAATTTACAGGGCATACAAAAGCAACTTGAGAAATTCCTGGATTTTGATTGCGGCGCCAACAGCGCACAGATGGTAAACAATTACGACTGGTTTAAAGACTATACCTTCCTCAATTTTATCCGTGACGTGGGTAAACACATTACCGTGAATTATATGATGGCGAAGGATTCGGTGAAGAACCGCCTGAACAGCGATACAGGCATGTCATTCACCGAGTTTACTTACCAACTGGTTCAGGGTTATGACTTTTATTACTTGTGGAAGCATTATAACTGCGCTTTGCAAATGGGCGGCTCAGATCAATGGGGTAATATCGTTACCGGCACCGAATTAATACGCCGTAAAGATGCGGGTGAGGCATTTGCGCTTACCACACAACTGATAAAAAAAGCGGATGGCTCAAAATTCGGAAAGACCGAAGGTGGAAACATCTGGCTCGACCCGGCTAAAACATCACCATATAAATTCTACCAGTTTTGGCTAAATACCCGTGATGAGGATGCCAAAGCTTACATCCGAACATTTACCTTATTCGATAAAGAGACCATCGAAGCACTGGAGACGGAGCATGCCGCTGCTCCTCATCTGCGTTCTTTACAGAAGGCTTTGGCAAAGGATATCACCATCCGGACACATAGCGAGGCCGAGTATGATAAGGCGGTTAAGTCGTCTGAGTTTTTGTTCGGCAATACGGGAATCGAGTTTCTGAATGAACTAAACGATACCGAAATATTAGCCTTGTTTGAAGGCGTTCCTAATTTCAACATATCTAAAACGGAATTGGCTGGAGGTATTGGCATAGCTGACCTACTGGCGGTGAAAACGGCTGTATTTCCGTCCAAAGGCGAGGCGAAAAAAATGATACAGGGCGGCGGTGTGGCCGTTAATAAGGCCAGGGTTAGCTCTGAAACTGATATTTATAACTCCGGCAATCTGATCAACGGGAAATTTCTTGTAGCGCAAAAAGGCAAAAAGAATTATTTTTTGATAATTGCGGAATAAGTTTGCAAATCAGACAAAAAGTATTTATTTTTGGATAAATGTCGTATAAAGAAGGGCGTAAATCCAAAAATATTGTAAGCGAACCTATGGCGCTTTATGTCACGCAAAGCAGTGGCAGCTTATTCGCCGGCTTATTTGGCAGCGCCGACAGGTCTGCTGCTGCGATGAGTGATTTTGATTTACTGCAGCGCACAAGGAATGGTTTACCCAAAAGGCTGCTCTTGTCCCTGGCCAAAAAAATATCTCTTACTTTCCAGGAGTTTGCCGATATCCTTCATATCTCTGAGCGCACTTTACAGCGTTATGATGATGATACGATCATAAAAACGGAATATACAGAAAAGGCCGTCGAACTTGCGCGCCTTTATACCCGTGGTGGGGAAGTATTCGGCTCCATTGATAAGTTTAAAACCTGGATGCGCACGCCGCTTTTGGTTTTCCACGGCGAAACTCCGCTTTCGCTTTTAGATACATCTTTAGGTTTTGACTTGGTATTCAAAGAATTAGGCCGCATCGAGCACGGTATCTTTGCCTGATGGTGCTTTACCGAATAACCAACGCTCTATATGCCAATGACTTTAGCGGCATGGGCGCACGTTTATATGGCGGCCGATGGAACAGCGAAGGCCGAGCGGCTCTTTACCTGGCTTCTTCACGTTCTTTGGCTATTTTGGAATCATTGGCGCATATTGTACCCACCAATGTCCCCGATGACCTGGTCATGCTTACCATTGAAACCCCAAACGATTATTTTGAAGTTGCCGAGGACTCTTTACCCCCTTATTGGAGGGAGGATAGGGCGTCCAATGCGCTTAAACAAATCGGGAATGCCTTTTTGCAGGAAAACGAACACCTGCTTTTAAAAATTCCTTCGGTAATAGTCCCCGAAGAGTACAACTACCTGATGAATCCGCTGCACGTGACTATAAATCAGGTGAAGGTACTTAATCAATCCCGGTTCAATTTTGACGGTCGGATTTTATAGATCATCATCAATAGTTATATGCCGAATATAGGTGAATTCAACTGACACTTTTCGATAACGAATATGTGAGGTTGAAGACTTTAGGTGATTGTATTTTTATTAGCTATATTCACTTGGTTTTGGCTAAAATGTAATTCGCCGAATTAAATTTTTTATCGACGTATTTATTCGGTTATACTTGTCGCTAAGTTGAGCTCTATCCTATGATGAGAATCCGATTGATCTGCATTTTCATTTTTTTACAATTTGGAACTGCTTTTGCCGATACGACCCCAGTTAAAAGCGACAGTCTTTTGACCATATTAAATGATAAAAACACCGCACAAAGGCATAGGGACCTGGTGCTTTACATCCGTTATTTCTTTGGCGATATGCCCGAAAGGGACTTAAACGATGCCGAGAAAAAGGCCGTTCAGACCTTGCGTTCTTCTCACGAGCCTGACAGTGAAGGCTTGATCCATTTCATCAATGCTATATGCCGCTTGCGCCTCGGTAATTATAGCGCTGCACAGGATTTGCTTATCAAAGCGATCGAAAACGCCGAACAGAAGGAAGATCATTATTTGTTGTATGCGTGTTTTACCCACATGGGCTTTTTGCAAAACGATCGCGGTAATCCAATAGAGGCTATATCTTCCTTCAGGGCCGCCAAAAAGGAAGCAACCATTGTAAACGATGCTTACATGCAGGTTGTCATTGACGTTAATTTGTCGGACATCTATTACCGGAACAAAATGTTCGGCCAGGCGTTATTTTATCTGAATGAAGCGCAAAGTTTAATGCCTTTGGTCGATATTAATGTTCAGAGAACCGAAAATGTCATCAACTATAACAAAGCCGAAGTTTTCTTTCACACGGAAAACGCCGACTCCCTAAAAAAATATAGCGAACGTTTAGCCCGTGCCTCAATCGGCACCCCTGGCTTGTATACCTATCAGAAACGGACCGATTATTACGTTGATCTGCTGCAACATAAGTATCCGCAGGTGATTAACAAATTAAAAGATTTGCAGAAGGATAGTCTTTATCATTACGGCGCTACCGACGAAAACTGCCTTGCAGATGCCTATTTCCGAACGGGAATGCTGGATTCAGCAAAGTCAGTTGTTGAACGACTGATAACGAATGCCAATGGACAGAACCATGCCGAATTGAACATGGACTTGTATCGGCTGCTGGGCGATATTGAGATAGGCAGAAACAGAGATAAAGAGGCTGCCATCGACTATAAAATAGCATTGACGCAGTCGCTTGAACAGCTTAAAAAGCTTGTAACCGTAGGTAGTATTTCATCGCAGATCCATATTGACCAGGTGCAAAATTCCTACCTTATCCGAACAGAAACCCTTAAACGACAGCGTTTATGGCTGATCTTTATAATTGTTATCGCCGCGTTACTGATCGTTATTGGATCGTTACTTTTTTACAATTTTCAGAGGAAAAGGTACTACGAGAAACTCTTATTCAAGTCGAAAAAAGATGAGATCGCTTTTCTTAATTCACACGAAGTGCGCCGGCATGCTTCCAATATCATGGGCATAATGCAGGTAATTAACCAGGGCGACAAATATGAAAACTTTGTACAATCCGAGAAATACCTTTTAAGCGAATTGGCGAGCCTGGACGAGGCGATCAAAAATATTTCAAGCAAACTCAATAGTTAAGCCTTAACCGGCTAATATTCAGAGGTCGCTTAACAGTTCGAGCTTTTTGGCATTGTACTCATCCTGCGAGATTAATCCCTGGTCGAACAAGGTCCGTAATTTTTTTAGCTTTTCGGTTAGTTCATCTTTTTGCGGCGGTTCTGCTGCAAGCGCAGGACTTGAAACGGACGCGGGGACAACAGCAGAAGTTTCGGCTCCCTGGGCAGGCTCAAAGTTAAACGAACCTGATTCTGCACGTTTTTCTTCGAGGTCGCGCTGGCGGCGTGCTTCGCGCTCCTCCTCTTTACGTTCCTGTGCGTATTGATATAGCTTGCGGGCCTGTACCTTGGGCAGGTAATCGACACCCATTTCAGCCTGGTTGACAGTTTTTATGGTAAAAACCGCGCCTATGATCTCTTCCTTGATGTGGACGTCAAAAACATCTTTCCATACAAAATCGATAAATTTGATGGACAGTCCAAGGTTTGCCGGAGTGAAGAACAGAACCCTTTTATTGGTCAGCGCAACGCAATCGGGCAGCAAATTTACTAATGGCTTCTTTTGGGTCGCAATGTAAATGATCTCCTCGCCGCTGGTCAGCAGGTCGACCAAACGTGTATAAACCTTTTCGACAGCTTTAGGGTCCTGCTGATCGGTTAAAAATTTGTCCATCATAGTTTTGTCTGTTTTGGTGCGAACGCAAAAATAGCAATATTGTGTTAGTTGCAGGTTAATTTTAGGCGATGAGCAGGTTGCAGCCCCTGATATCGGAGTTGTCAAAACGCCCCAATACTTCAAATGATCCGCCAGGATAAACTTTCCCCAGGTCCTGCGTGGCGATAAATGAACATGAGTTAATATTTGCCAGGTCGATGACATTGATACCCCCGGTTTGGCCGCCTGTAAGATTTGATACCGGGTCATTGGTATCGCGTGTCAGTATTTTCATCCATGGAGGGCAATTGAATATCCCGTCGCTTTTGGAATAAGCCTGCGAAAGGAGTTCCGTCATGCCATATTCCGAATGGACAGACGTTACGCCAAATCCCTCACAAAGTACCCGGTGTAATTCCTCACGGATCATCTCTTTGCGACGGCCCTTCATACCGCCGGTTTCCATAACGATGAGCTCGGGAAAATCTAACCGGTGTTGCTCCACAAAATCAAGCAGTGCAAAGGTTACGCCGATGAGGATGGTCGGCTTTTTCCATTGCTGTTGTTTCTTTAGCTGCCGGTACAGATCGTCATGGTTATACAGGTAAAATCCGCTGTCGGGGTTTCCTGAACGCTCGACCAGGTCTTCGGCCATATAGATCAGCGATGAACCCTCCCGCTCAAGGTAGGATGGCAGCAGTGCCAGCACACAATAATTACGTATGTCGCCATAGAATAACCCAAATCCCCGTCGAAAGCTTTCTTCGTACCAGCTTACATCAGTCACCAAATGTTTGCTGCTGATCATGCCGGTTGTTCCCGAACTGGTAAAAGTAACCTCGGCCGGATTATTCGTACTTAAAATATCATGCGATTTAAAAAAACTGATCGGCAAAAAAGGGATATGTTCAATTCTTTTTATTGTTGCGTGATCGATACGGAGATTGCCGATAAACTCCCGGTATACCGAGCAATTTTCAGCCTGGAACCGGAACGCCTGCAGTGCGGTTTCGGAAAACTCCTGGTCATTGCGGATAGAAAATACCTGTTCTTTGCCGGGTTTGTTCATCGCTGCAAAGATAATCTAATGTGGCATGCGGAGATACGCGAATGTGCCAACCGGTTAGCAACCGCAGTAAAGCAAGTTCCGGGTTTTAAGACTAACAGCGAGACGGGAAATTTGTACATAAATTAAATGTTATGAGCAATTTTAAGATAGTACCGCTAAGCAGGGAATATGCGCGGCGCATCCGCGAAACAGGAACAGACGATTACGGTCACCAGGTGATCGGGCAGACGGCAACAGGATCGGGCCCTTGCCGGGTATCGCTGAAACCTTTTAATAAAGGTATCGACAAACGCCTGCTGTTTACGCACAGCCCGTTTGAGATAGATAATGCCTTCAACCAGCCCGGGCCAATCTTCATTCATGCCGACGATGTAGAAGAATATTCGGATGTCTATCGTTTTCCGCCCGAAATTAAGGCCAGCAAAAAAAGTTTTCCCTTATCGCTTATCGGGTACGACAGTAACCAAATGATGGTATTTACACAGATAGTTGGCGATGCCGATGTGGATGAACTGATAACGGAGATATTCGATAGTCAACATAATGTGGAATATCTGCATGCGCGGAATGCCCGGGCCTGCTGTTACATTTGCCGCATTGATCGTATTTAATCCTCCGAAAAACTATTTAGGCTTTCCGGGGTTAAGCCGATAGAAACATATCAAATAAATAACGATGAAAGTCTTAAAATTTTTAGCCGTACCTTTTTTAATAACATTCTTTATGGTTTTTACGTCTGCTGTTGATGGCGGCAGGGAGACCGAAAAGCTCCATGATGCGACAAATGTGCTGAAGGAGTTTAATAAAATGAAGGAAAGCATCCCGCACGACCTGATATCTGAGTACCAGGGTATCGTTATCATTCCGAATATGATCAATGCCGGCCTGGGCATAGGGGGTAAGCGTGGAAAGGGAGTAGCCCTGGTTAAATTGGCTGACGGCACCTGGAGCGACCCGGTCTTCATCACCTTGACCGGGGGAAGCATAGGTCCGCAGATCGGCGTACAGTCGGTCGACCTGGTGTTGGTATTTCGGCACAAGGGCGTGCTGACAAAGGTTAAAGAAGGCGATTTTACAATTGGAGGCGATATTTCGGCTGCGGCAGGCCCGGTAGGGCGCAGCTCTTCGGCTAATACGGATTATAAGCTAGAGGCCGAGGTTTATTCTTACTCACGCAGTCGGGGCTTATTTGCCGGTATCAGCATTAACGGCTCAAATCTCTCTATCGATAAAACCGCCGATCATAATTACTACGGTGATAGTATGACGTCGCAGGATATTTTTGCCAGTTCAAAAAGTGACACCAAGGCGGTCACACTTTTGAAAAATACGCTTGCAGATTTGGCGAGGGACAATCAATAAATAACAAGAGCGCCGCTAACGGCGCTCTTGTTATTTAATAAAAGCTTTTCGCAGCAATATTCCTGATAAGGCCGACATTCCGCCGACCAAGCCGCCGATAAACGCCGTTACGATCAGTAATACCACCCAATTAGGTAATTGGAAAAGATGCGCAACCCGTGTCGCCAGCGTGTTACTGTTAGGAACGCTTTTTAGTAATGCCATGATCGCCCAGGCTACAAATAAAGCGGCAAAACCCAGCCAGAACGTTCGTCCGGGCTTTTTGCCCAATATAAAGGCGATGACAAATGCAATAACGGCCGCAAACCACCAGGGTAAAAAATAGCCGCTTATAACCGTGAGGATCAATATGAGGATGAATAACATTTTATTTGCTGCTTAAGGTTAGAGTTGATTTAATGCGGCTGGACGTTTCATCCGGTGATTTCAGGAATAACAGCTCATCCAGTTTGCCGTCGCGCCAGGTTGCAAACATATCGTCGTAATAATAGCTTCCGGGGTTGCCCGATTCGCCGCCGGGAAATATCCCGTAACCCTGCACTTGCGGGCCCAATTGTATCACCATACGCCACGAGGGGCCGTTGTCGTTCTTCAGTGCATCGATTACCGAACTTGTTCCGCCGGCAAAAAATTTGTCCGTGCCGAAGCCGGGTATGTTGGCCAGGTGATTAATATGCGTATTCTTGACATCGCCCCATTGCCAGTTCTTCCCCGGCGCGCCGTGCTGTTTTATCAACGTATCAACCGCTTCCGTAAACGATCTCATCAAAACGTCGGCGCAGGTTTCTTTGGCCGGTGTGCCTGCTATATCAAACCAGTTGGAGCCCGGTTCCATCAGTAAAAGTTTTTCAGTACGGTCATATGATGGATAGTGCATAGGCAGATCCTTCCTGTCGAATTCGTCCCACACCATGTGGTAAAAGTCAAGCCACCAGGCATTGAAGATGCTTGCCCCTTCGGAGTTTGCTGCAAAATGCAAGTCCCAGTTTTTGACGATCCGGTATGCCTGGGCTTGTTCTTTATCTAACTTCGTTGGATCGATATAATTCAGCATGGACGGCAATATATCGTGGGCGCGCATGCTGTAGTTATCCATCTGCATCACGCGAAAGCTGTCGACCGTAGCTTTCTTCATCGTTGATAGCAGATCGTTGATTCTTTTTCCGCGGTCATACAGGTCAAAACGCCAGTTCAGGTAGTAAGGATAAGTCTGGTCAGTCGAGGCCTGGTTGGCTGAACTTACAAAACCTCGCGGTGGGTTCTTAACGGTCGGGTTCTGGCCGGCTGGTATCCATCCCTGCCAGTCGTTGGCCGGGTCGCTGCCATCAAGAATATATTTGCCCTGGTCGGGGAATTTAAGCGGAAACTTGCCGTTAGGTGTAATGGCAATGTCGTTATCCTTATCGGCGAAGATAAAATTTTGTGCCGGGGCCGAAAAGTAGGTGAGGGC
>DASZVE010000023.1:0-200205 GCA_035547095.1 Mucilaginibacter sp. | reverse complement strand
CGGATATAATTCGCCAGCGTGCCGACAAAGCCCAATTCACCTTTTTCAAAAAGCAATACGCCTTCATCAAAAGTAATGCGTTCGTTATCCAGAACTTTTTGGGCGATTTGCCGCAGGTCGGCTGAAAGATCAGGGTCGTTAATAAGCACTTGTAAATTATTCCCGGCTTTCATCAGTCAAACTTTGCTGCAAAAATAGAAAATGTTAGTGTAATGACTATGTAAACATTAATTTACTCTGGCTAAAACTTTAAGTTTGCCCTATGCATATCGAGACTATAGCTATACATGCCGGCAACCAAAACGACGAGACAACCGGGGCTGTTATCCAACCCATCACCATGTCTACTACCTTCATCCGCGAGGCTGATGGCTCCTATCCTTCCGGCTATATTTACAGCCGCTCGGCTAATCCCAACCGTACGCAGTTAGAAAACGTGCAGGCTAAACTGGAGAACGGAGCAGATGCTGCCGCATTTTCGTCGGGCAATGCAGCAGGCATGAGCGTTTTTCAGTCGCTTGAGCCAGGAACCCACGTAATCTGTCCCGATGATATGTACCACGGTCTGCGCAATCAGCTTAAGACTTTATTCGCCGGTATATTGGACTTCGACTTTATCGATGTGAACGATGGAAAAGTATTATGGAGCCATATTAAAGACAATACCGGCCTGATCTGGCTGGAAACGCCTTCGAATCCCTTACTGAAGATCACGGATATTGAGAAAGTGGTTTCGATAGCTAAAAAGCAGGACATTAAAGTGGCGGTTGATAATACTTTTGCCACGCCGGTGTGCCAGCAGCCCCTGGCGCTCGGCGCCGACCTGGTGATGCACTCCGCAACTAAATATTTCGGCGGCCACAGCGACCTGATGGGCGGCGCGCTGATCACGGCTGAAAAAAGCGACTGGTGGAAAAAGATCCGGCAGATACAGGAAATGGGCGGCGCTATCCCCTCGCCCATGGATTGCTATTACCTGGTTCGCAGCCTTAAAACATTGCCTTACCGCGTAAAAGGGCACGTTCACAATGCACAACTATTAGCCGATTACCTGGAAAAACATCCCAAAATTGAATCGGTGATGTATCCGGGACTCAAATCGCATCCGCAATACGAGATTGCCAAAGCCCAAATGCAATGTCCCGGCGGGATGCTGTCATTTTGCGTAAAAGGCGGCGCCGACGAAGCCAAACGAGTAATCAATAATTTGAAGCTTTTCACCGTAGCCACGAGCCTGGGGGGTGTGGAAACACTGATCGAGCACCGAGCCTCTGTTGAAGGGCCGGATACCAAAACACCACATAATTTACTCCGTGTTTCCGTCGGATTGGAGCATATCGATGATTTAATTGCAGATTTGGAGAGTGCATTAGGATGAGATAAAAGAAGGAGGATCAAACGATAGAGGTTTTAAACAAACTTTCACCTTTCGCCTTTGACCCTTCACCTTTTACCTTTCTTGTCCTCGTCTCAATTAAGCTTGCGGGCGTCGTGCGCGCCATCCTGGTAAATAACGGCTTTTACAACCTTGCCGTGCCCGTCCTTTACAAATTCGAATTCGATATCAAATTCTTTGGCCACAAACTTGCTGTCGCTTTCAGGAAATAAGCCGAAACGGCTCCAGCCAGGTACTTCGCCATACAGTTGCTTGTGCGTGCCGTCCAAAGTTATGGTCAGCACATTGCCCGGGTCTATCTCATATTTGCCGGTATAGCTCTTCAGCACGTTGTCGGCCACCGCAACCTCGACGGGCTTTGTCACCTGCGAATGGAACAGCCATTTAAACCCGTAAACGCGGGCGACGCTGTTAATTATCTCGGGTATAATATTCCCGTTGTCCGAGTTGACCATCACCACCACCCCGTTGCCGCCGTCAAGGCTGCCGTAATACTGGCTCCTGAAACCTTCGTTGGCTCCGCCGTGAGAAAAGTATTTTGTGCCGTCGTCTCCTTCAATAAAAACCCCCAGCGCGGCTTTATCGTCGATATAAGGCGTCAGGCGTACCTGGGTCATCTGCTGGTTCAGCACTTTTGCCGATTTGCCTTCATAGGCCAGTTGCGTTTCAATAATGTATTTGGCCAGGTCGGTGGGGTTAGTCCACAAACCCGCCGCAGCCATTTCGGGGTAAATATGGTAGCGGCCCTCGATCGCTTTGCCCTCTGTGGTGTAGCCGGTCGCATACAGCTTCCGTTTGTCGCGCGGCGGGAACTGCGAATAGCTGCTGCTGGTCATGTCCATCGGTGCAAGCACATTGTCGTACATGAATTTTTCATAAGGCTCATGCGTTACATTGGTGACGATAAGCTGCGTTATTTCAACCCCGCCGCCCGAATATTCAAATTTCTGCCCCGGGGGATACATGGAGCGCACCGGCTTGGAATTGGCAGGCGGCACGCCGTCGAGCACCTGAACGATATTGGGTATATCCGAACCTTTCTCATAGCCCGCAAAACCGTGAACGGATAAACCTGCGGTGTGGCTCAGCAGGTTGGCGATAGTTATCTTTTTATTGCCTGAAAGACTGTCGTACGGAAATTTCCAGTTGCTTTGGTTCAGTCCGAAGGAGCCGTTTCCCGCATCGTGCAGGTAAGTGTTGATGTCGGCGTTTATACTCAGCTTCTTTTCCTGGACAAGTTTGAGCACGCCTACCGCATTAAGCGATTTACTGATGGATGCGGCCTGGAAAACTGTTTGATCGGTAACCGGAATTTTTAGTTCGTCGTCGGCCATTCCGTAGCCTTTGGCCCATGCCAGCTTATAGTTCTGTATCACGGCGATGCTTACACCCTTTACCCGGTAATACGACATACGCTGCTGCAAGGTCCAGGTTTCCATGCTGTCCGCCCGCTTCAGCGGTACCAGGTTTTTCTCAACCTGTTGTATCTTTTCGGCGCTGTCGGTGGCGGCGTTATCTGCCGTTTGCGCCGAAGTATAGAAAGCCGAAAGCAGCACAAATGCGACGGCAAGTGATATGGCAAACGGTTTCATTTTAGTATTTGAACTTTAACTGGAGACACTAAGTTATTGATTAAGATTGAATTATTCATATAGAAAGTGTTATTTTTTTGACAAACACGCTGATATAAAAGCTTTTAAAAAGACAAAATTGCGGTTAATACCGGGATAAATTTTAGGGTCAATGCCAATAATTCCGCCTATATTTAAATTGATCTTTCCGACGTAAAGCCATGAAGAATAAACCGTTCTTAAAATATCTGTTTAGCCTCATTGCCTTTGTTATCATAGTAAAAAGCGCCGTCGCCCAACATCCGACGCTGGCTATCGGCGCAACCGCGCCCAATTTTAACCTGCCGGGGGTCGGTGGCAAAACTTACTCGCTTAGCTCATTTAAAAACGCCCGGATATTGGTTGTTGTTTTTACCTGCAACCATTGTCCTACTGCCCAGGCTTATGAGGAACGCATTATGAAACTTGCCGCGGACTATGCCCCCAAAGGCGTTGATCTCGTCGCCATCATGCCGAACGACCCGAAATCGATCCGGCTTGACGAGTTGGGCTATACCGACCTGAGCGACTCGTTCGAAGAAATGAAAATACGGGCTGCCGAAAGGCATTTCAATTTCCCTTACCTGTATGACGGCGAAACACAAACCGCTTCGAGGGCATACGGTCCGGTAGCTACGCCGCACGTTTTTATATTCGACCGGGAACGCAAATTGCGGTACAGCGGCCGGGTAGACGATGTGGAAAAGCCATCCAAAACCCCGACGATCAGCGACGCGCGCAATGCGCTGGATGCCTTACTGGCAGGTAAGGAGGTGCCGGTAAAAACAACGAAGGTATTCGGCTGCTCCATCAAATGGTCGGAAAAAAGTGAATGGATACAGAAAGCACGGGCTGACTGGGCAAAAGAGCCGGTAACACTGGATACCATCGGTGTTGACGGCATAAAAAATCTGCTGAAAAATAATACGGATAAATTAAGGGTAATAAACGTTTGGGCCACCTGGTGCGGGCCTTGCGTAGCAGAATATCTCGAACTGGTCGACATGAACCGTATGTACCGGGGCCGCGACTTTGAGTTTATCAGTATCAGCGCCGACGATCCTTCAAAGAGGGCTAAAGCGCTAAAATTTCTGCAGCAAAAACAGTCGTCCGGCACTAACTATATCTTCAACCTCGATGATAAGTATAAGCTGATCGACGCCATCGATCCCAATTGGCAGGGGGCGATTCCCTTTACGCTCGTGATCGAACCCGGGGGTAAGGTGGTGTATGCGCGCCAGGGCGAAGTCGATCCGCTGGAACTAAAAAAAGCCATTGTCGACGATTCGTACATAGGGCGGTATTACTGATTGATTTATCAATTGTTCCGCCCAAAACCAAAGGTGCAGCCCTGGCCGGCGCGACCGATGGATGGCATAATTCCACGCCATGGTGGTTTGTTTTTTACTTTTGGGGTATGTTTACTTCAATTCAAATTCAACATGTCCGTCCGTCCGAAACAGATATACTGCTTGCGCTTAGCCGTAAAACTTTTTACGACGCCTTTGAACACTTGAACAATCCCGTAGATTTTGAAGCCTATACATCCAAAGCATTTACCCGTGACAAGCTGTTATCTGAAATTGAAAATCCCGACTCAGAATTCTATTTCGCTGTCCTGGACGACGGGCCGGTCGGCTATATCAAGCTGAATTATCGCAACGCGCAAACCGAATTTAAAGATGCGGACGCCGTAGAAGTGGAGCGCATTTACGTACTGGCCAACCAGCAGGGCAAAAAGATAGGTAACCGGCTATTGGATTTCGGCATAGATAAGGCAATTAATAAGAATCTGCGCTACATCTGGCTCGGCGTTTGGGAGCATAACCACAACGCCATGCGGTTTTACGATCGTAACGGCTTTAAGGCTTTCAGCAGTCACCATTTTATGGTAGGCAACGATCAGCAAACCGATATATTGGTGAAGAGGGAGTTGAAAGGGTAAGGGTAAAAGGTAAAACTTAAATCTATTATCCCGGTTTATCAATTAATAAATACTCATGTTATGAAAGCCGGAACCGCGGTCGCTGTTGCAACCATCTATCTCGTGGTATTCTGTATCCTGCTGAATATCGATCTGGATCCGTTGTTAACAGGTTTGGTTTACTTGTCGGTCCCGGTAATCGTCATTTCCGTGGTACTTATCGTGCTGCTCGACGATAGCCGCTCCTACCCGCAACTGCGTAACGAAGAATGGGGCTATGCCGATAAGCGCAACGAAGACCTGGGTATGTTCTGAGTCTCTTGTCCGTCCGTTTTTAATCCGGAAAAAGCGAAAAACCTTTTACCTTTCGCCTTTAACCTTTCACCTCAAAATTAATCGCGCATAAACGGGTTAAAATTCCTCGTCCCTACCTCCATGCCCGCTGCACGGCATACCGTCTTTTCACCAAACTTAAAGTTGATGCGGTCCATCGCCTGGTAAAGCCTTATTTGCTCCTCGTTATCGTCGAACAGGTTGATTTGGTAACGCCCGGTTGCCAATTGGCTTAGCCGCACACCGATCAGCCGCACAGGCCTGTTCTTATCCCAGGCTTTTGTAAGCAGGTTTTTAACGCCGGGTATCAGTATGTGCTCAGCCGCGGTAAGCGGAATTTTCTCTTGCTGGGTATGCGTCTCGAAATTGGCGTAACGTATCTTGATCGCCAGGCACGATGCGAGCTTGTTCTCCTTGCGCAGCTTGCCCGACAGCTCCTCGGTCATCGATACCAGCACGCTCTCCAGCTTGCGCCGGTCGCCTACGTTATTGTTAAAAGTGCATTCCGTCGATATGGATCTACGGCTATGGTCGGGCACCACCTCGCCCGCATCTATCCCCCTCGCCTTTTCCCATATCCATTGGCCGTTTTTGCCGAATACGGTCTTCAGGAAGCGCAGGTCGCATTTTTGCAGGTCGCCTATCTTTTCGATGCCGTACGCATAGAACTTCTTGGCGGTACTTTCACCGAGGCCGGGTATGGCCGATATGCGCTGGGGCGCCAAAAACTCCATCTCGCAGCCGTGCGGTATAAAAAGCTGGCCGTTCGGTTTGGCTTTATTAGTAGCCATTTTGGCTATCGTCCGCCCACTTGCCAAACCAAAGGAAATAGGCAATTTCGTTTCTTCAATAATCCGCCTGCGCACGTTCGTCGCTAACTGGTAAGGATCAAAAAAGCGGTCGGTACCCGTCAGGTCGATATAAAACTCGTCTACCGATGCTTTCTGGTACAGCGGCACCATCTCGTCGATAATCTTCGTCACCTTGCGCGATTCCTCCGAATAGCGTGCATGGTTGCCGCGAATGCTTATGGCATGAGGGCATAGCTGGAAGGCCTCTTTGGATGACATGCCCGAGTGCACGCCATATTTGCGCGCCTCGTAGCTGCACGATGCCACTACCCCGCGGTTTGCATTACCGCCGATAATTACCGCCTTGCCGATGAGCGACGGATCGTCAAGCCGCTCCACCGATACGAAGAACGAATCGAGGTCGATGTGCATGATATACCGTTTGTCGCTCATGCAACAAATATGCAAGAAAGTTTGGAATTGTGCTAATTTTTTTAGCAAATTTAGTCCCCCAATCATTTGTTATGAAAAGAGAAGTGGAATATTTCTTCCTGATTAGTCCGCCCGACCAGATCAGTGGCTATGTCGACCGGCTAAAAAGAGCTTGCGCAAAGCATATCGGCAGTTTTTATGGCATGAAGTCGAAGGCACATATATCGTTTGGTAAATTTATCGACGAGGAAGAGCAACCCGGCCAGATGTCGGACATTATGCAGCAATGCCTGCAACTGATCGAAAAAAGTATTAACCGTTTACCATCGTGCAACCTATGCGTCGACGGTTTTGACTTTTTTGATCACGGTTCGAAATTTAAAACCATTTACGCAGCTATCAACCTGGATGATAAGACACTTGAATGGTTTAACGCCATAAAAAGGCAGCTACTGATTGACCGGAATATTACCCCTCACATTACCATTGCGAGGAAGATACCTATTGAGGCTTTTGAGATATTATGGCCGCATTTTCAGAAGCTAAAGTTTAAAGAATCGTTCACGCCGGAATCGCTTACAATCTTAACACGTGAATTCAATAAAGCCTACTAAATACGAAAAATTCAAGGAAATTCGGTTTGCCAGTTTGAACACCTCAACCCTATTTGTTAATTATTAAGAGGATCATCATGGAAACATACAAAGATTATATGGTCATCCTTTCGCCCTCAATACCGGTATCAGAGAAGGTGAAGAAATTCAAACAAGCTTGTTATAGGCTGATCGGGGAATTCGAAAACTATCACAGCAAACCCTGCCTTGTGCTTAAATCCCTGCACCGCCAGAAGCCGTTCCTGACCGAGCCCATGTTTGGCGAGTTGGAGAAGCAATTGTCGCTCATCGAGCCTTTTACTTTGCAGTTGAACGGCTTTGCCTGCTTTTTGCCAACGGATTTTACCACCATCTACGCCGCCATCAGGTCGACACCCGAAATGGAAGACTGGTTTAAGCGCCTGCGCCAATGCCTGAACGAGAAGAAAGCCGTGCCGCACATTACCATAGCCCGGCAGGTACCTTATGAACAGGCGCACAAGCTGTGGCCCAAATTTAAGGACCGCCCCTGGGACGATACCTTCGAGGTAAAATGCCTGACCATATTGCACCGCGAAACCTACGGCAAGCACGACCGGAACTGGCAGGTGCTAAGGCAGATATCCTTCAGGGGAAAGGCAGAGTGGTACGCGCCGGAACCCAAACCGCAACTGAAAGCAAAGCAGGTAGACGAGGACCAGATGAGCCTATTTTGAGCATTAAGCTGAAAGCGTAAAGCCTAAAGCTTAACGCTTATAAATAGTCCATTATTCAAAGCTTTCTACTTTCAGCTAAATAAAAAGCTTTGGTCTTTTAGCTTTCTGCTTTCAGCTAATAAAAAACTTCCTATATTTGTGCCGGGGTAAGTCTTTTACGACCAGCTCCTCTTGAACTCCCCCAGGGTGGGAACGCAGCAAGGGTAGAGGGTTGTAGCGGTGCGATAAAAGTAGCTTACCCTTTTTTTATTTCTTCTCGTCTGAACCAGGATTAAACAGATTCACCGGATTTTCAGGATAATATCATTTTACTGATTAAGAATAATCATAGTCACCGATTACTCCTATCTTTCAACGTTTTTAAGGATCATGATAATCCTTTAATCCGTTTAATCTTGGTTCCTATGGAAATTAAACAGGAAGAACATCACGGCGCAGGTGCGTTTTACCTGGAAGAAGACGGCAGTCGCCTTGGCGAAATGCGTTATTTGATACGGCACGGAGTGATGAATATTTATCATACCGGGGTCGACCCGTCGCTGAAAGGCCGGAACATGGGGCATAAACTGGTGGAGGCCGGTGTAAATTATGCCCGGCAAATTGAAATAAAGATACTTCCCACCTGCCCTTTCGCCCGCTCGGTATTTGAACGGACGGAGGCGTTTAGGGATGTGATGGCAGAAGAAGCTTAAAGCTGAAAGATCAAAGCAGAAAGCCTTTTGAGCTGAAAGCAGAAAGACTAAAGCAGAAAGCTTGACTATATATTTAACTACTTAATAAGCTTTTAGCTTTATGCTTTCAGCTTTACGCTTAGAAAAATGCTCGATATACTCATTATAGGCGGCGGCCCGATTGGTTTAGCGTGTGCCCTGGCGGCACAGAAGGCCGGTTTAACTTACCAGGTAGTGGAAAAAGGCTGCCTGGTCAATTCGCTATACAACTACCCTTCCACCATGACGTTCTTCAGCACCTCGGAGTTGCTGGAGATCGGCGGGATACCATTCGTTACCATCCGCAACAAACCCAACCGCGATGAAGCACTGGAATACTACCGCAGGGTAGCCTTATCCAATCACCTTAAGGTAAACCTGTTTGAGGAAGTAATTTCCGTCACCAAAACGGACGGACATTTTGATATCGGCACCACCAGGGCTACGTATGAAGCGCGGAACGTGATCGTGGCCACGGGCTTTTATGATATTGCCAACACGCTGAATATCCCCGGTGAGGAACTGCCCAAAGTAAAACATTATTACAAGGACCCGCATTATTATGCCCTGCAAAAAGTAGTGGTGGTGGGATCGAGTAACTCGGCTATCGATGTCGCCCTCGAAACCTACCGTAAAGGCGCTGAAGTAACCCTGGTGATACGCGACGCCGAGGTGAGCCACCGCGTAAAATACTGGGTTCGGCCCGACGTGCTGAACCGTATCAAGGAAGGCAGCATCAAAGCGTATTTCAACTCACATTTGACGGCTATACGCGAAGACGAGGTCGACATACAAACCCCGGAAGGAAAGATCACGATACCCAACGATTTTGTTATGGCCATGACAGGTTACCAGCCGAATTTTAAGTTCCTGGAAAAATTGGGTATCCGACTTTCAGCGGACGGCAAATTTCTGCCCGAATACAACCACGAGACCATGGAAACCAACCAAAAGGGCATGTACCTGGCCGGCGTAGTTTGCGGCGGTATGGATACGCACCTGTGGTTTATTGAAAACTCAAGGATACATGCGGAGATGATTGTTGGGGATATCATCGCAAAGCGATGATTGTTGAAATGTTGTAAGGTTCCAAAGTTGAAAAGTTATTTATCTGGAGCAGAGGTCAACATTACAACTTTGCAACCTTCCAACTTTACAACAACAAAAAGTCACCCTATTCACATTAAACACATTTTTTCTTGCATAAGTAAAAATTATTGCGATACTTTGCATCCGATTTTAAAAATTACAAAAACAAGCGTTAAAGTGATACAGCAAAGCATCTTAAAGCACGTTATCAGGGTAATCTTCACCCCGCGGACAACTGTTATGGCTGCTCCTGTTTTTGTTACCGCTTCACGACGAAGGCTCTATATTCCCCGGGTGTAAGTACTAATCAGTTAAGCCCGACATGAAGTTCATTGAAACTTCTTCTCCAATAATTTATTTAATTCATCACCGGCTTACGCCCGATCAATATTTAATTTTTCGATTTATTTTATCTGATGGACATACAGGATTTTGATATACAGGTTGCGTCGGCACAGCACGTCGATTTCGCGCAGATGATCTGCGACGAGATGGCTGAGTCGGCCAAGGCGCGGGGGACGGGTATAGCCAAAAGATCGGCCGAGTACGTGGCCAATAAAATGCTGGAAGGCAAAGCGGTGATAGCGCTGCACAAAGATGGCACCTGGGCAGGCTTTTGTTACATCGAAACCTGGAGCCACGGCCAGTTTGTGGCCAACTCGGGTTTAATTGTTAATCCGCAGTTCAGGAAATCTGGCCTGGCCAAGGCTATTAAACAAAAGATATTTCAGCTTTCACGCAAAAAATATCCCGAGGCAAAAATATTTGGTTTAACGACCGGGTTAGCGGTAATGAAGATCAACTCGGAGCTGGGTTATGAACCCGTTACCTACTCGGAGCTTACGCAGGACGAGGATTTCTGGGCCGGATGCAGAAGTTGTGTCAACTACGATATCCTGATGAGTAAGGAGCGCAAAAATTGTATGTGTACCGCCATGTTGTTCGACCCGGCCGAAAAGCAAAAGGAATTTGAAGATAAAGTAAAGAAGATAACGCATAAGGCTACTCTTTTGGAAAGGATAGAAAATGCGATTAAAAGGGGTCTGGATAAGATAGAAGCGAAAGGTGAGGTGAAAGGTTAAGGTGAAAGGCGAAAGGTTTGTTCCTACCTTACTGAATAAAGAAATTTAACAATATATTAATGGAAGCACTGGACTTTTAGCTTTCAGCATTTAGCTTATGAAAAAGAAAGTAGTATTAGCGTATAGCGGAGGTCTCGATACCTCGTTTTGTTGTATATATCTGACACAGGATCTGGGCCTCGAGGTTCACTCGGTTATTGTTAACACGGGCGGCTTCAGCGAGGAAGAATTATATAACGTGGAGCAGCGTGCTTACCGCATGGGTGTTACCTCGCACCATGTGGTTGACGAAACCACGAACTTTTACAATACCTGCGTACGCTACCTAATCTACGGTAACGTGCTGAAGAACAACACCTACCCCCTGTCGGTAAGCGCCGAGCGGGTAAGCCAGGCTACGGCTATTGCCAACTATGCGAAAGAGATAGGCGCTGAATACGTTGCCCACGGCAGCACCGGCGCCGGTAACGACCAGGTACGGTTCGACATGATCTTCAACATCCTGGTACCGAATGTGCAGATACTCACTCCTATCCGCGATCTGAAATTGAGCCGCGAACAAGAGATCGAATACCTGAAAGAACACGGCGTCGACATGAACTTCGAGAAGGCTAAATATTCTATTAACAAGGGTATTTGGGGTACGTCGGTAGGTGGAAAAGAAACATTGACGTCAAACCTGGGACTGCCCGAAGAAGCATGGCCGACGCAGGTTACCAGCACTGAGCCAAGGAATATCGAACTAACTTTTGAAAAAGGTGAATTAGTAGCCCTCGATGGCACGAAATACGATCATCCCACCAAAGTGATACAGGCTCTGCAGGCTATTGCGCAGCCTTATGGTATTGGTCGCGATATTCACGTGGGCGATACGATCATTGGTATCAAGGGCCGGGTTGGTTTTGAGGCGGCTGCGCCGATGATTATCATTAAGGCACACCATACGCTGGAAAAACATGTGCTGACCAAGTGGCAGCTTTCATGGAAGGATCAGCTTTCGTCGTTTTATGGCAACTGGCTGCACGAAGGGCAGTTCCACGACCCTATCATGCGTAATATCGAGGCTTTCCTTGCCGACACGCAGCAAAACGTAAGCGGAAAAGTGTTTGTACAGCTTTACCCTTACCGCTTCCAGGTAACCGGTATCGAATCGGTGCACGACCTGATGTCGAGCAAATTCGGCAGCTACGGCGAAATGAACAATGCCTGGACGGGTGAAGACGTTAAAGGTTTTTCAAAGATATTTGGCAACCAGGTAATGATCTACCACAAAGTAAACGGCTAAAACGATGATCAGTACAATATTTTCCAAAAGCGATTGCATTAGCCACTATAAATGGGGCGATGATTGTTACGGCTGGAATTTTATTGATACCGACGAACTATCCGTTAAACAGGAACTGATGCCGCCTGACACAGCGGAGCAACTGCATTACCACGAAAAAGCTACGCAAATATTTTTTATCCTCAAAGGCAGGGCGGTTTTTACCATCGATGGTGTAGAAAGTGAACTGAAGGCTGAGCAGGGGATCGAGATCAAACCTGGTCAGCAGCACTTTATCAGCAACAAAGAACAAAGCGACCTGGAATTTATTTTATACTCCTATCCATCTACAAAAAATGACAGGATCAACCTCTAAAATACGGGCAGGAATAGTTGGCGGTGCCGGGTACACCGGCGGCGAGATGCTGCGCATACTGGTGAACCACCCCAATGTGGAGATCGCTTTTGTGCATAGCAACAGCAATGCCGGCAATTTTGTGCACGACGTTCACACCGATCTGCTCGGCGATACCGATTTGAAATTCACCTCAGAGCTGTCCAATGATATCGACGTTTTGTTCCTGTGCGTAGGTCATGGTGATGCGAAGAAATTCCTGGATGCGAACAACATTCCGGACGGAATAAAGATCATCGATCTGAGCCAGGACTTTCGGTTGAAGTCGGAAGGCGGAGCTCGGAAGTCGGAATTTAAAGGACGCGAATTTATTTATGGGTTACCAGAACTGAATAGAGATCAGATCAAGACCGCGCAAAATATTGCCAATCCTGGGTGCTTTGCTAGCTGTTTGCAGCTTGCATTGTTACCGCTGGCATCCAGGGGTTTACTCAATAGCGAGGTGCATATCACAGCCACTACCGGCTCGACCGGCGCAGGACAAAGCCCGTCGCCCACCACGCATTTTACCTGGAGGAACGATAACCTGTCGGTATACAAGGCATTTGACCACCAGCACTTGAAGGAGATCGGCGAGTCGCTCCGGCAATTACAACCGGGTTTTGATAAAGCAGTAAATTTTGTGCCTTATCGCGGCGATTTTACAAGAGGCATTATTGCGTCGATCTATGTGGATAGCGACCTGTCGGCTGAGGAAGCGAAAGAGTTATACCATAGTTACTATGCCGGCCACCAGTTTACCCAGGTAGCCAACCGCAATATCGACCTGAAGCAGATCGTTAACACCAATAAATGCTTTTTACAGGTGGAGAAGCATGGAAATAAATTATTTATAGTCAGCATATTAGACAACTTACTTAAAGGAGCGTCAGGCCAGGCTGTTCAGAACATGAATTTGATGTTTGGATTGGACGAAGCTGCCGGTTTGCGGTTGAAAGCCTCTGCGTTTTGAGGTGAAAAGATAAAGGTAAAAGGCGAATGCTCTAAACTGAATAAAAATAAAAAAACGTCATGGCGAGGAACGAAGCCATCTCTGAACTTTACCTGTCAATCGAACGAAATTATCGATTTGCATGCGCAGAGATTGCTTCGCTACCGCTCGCAATGACGGAAAAATACAAACTCAAAAATGAAACTATTCGATGTTTACCCAATCAACCCGATCAACATTGTAAAAGGTGTTGGCAGTTTGGTTTATGACGATAAGGGCACGGAGTACCTTGATCTGTATGGCGGTCATGCGGTGATCAGCATTGGTCACACCAACCCCCATTATGTAAAACGACTGGAAGATCAACTGCACCGAATAGGCTTTTATTCAAATTCGGTTGAGATACCGCTGCAAACCGAACTGGCTGAAAAGTTGGGTAAAGTATCAGGCAAAGAGGATTACCAGTTGTTTTTGTGCAATTCGGGCGCTGAGGCCAATGAGAATGCGCTGAAACTGGCATCGTTCCACAATGGCAAAAAGAAGGTGATCGCTTTCCGCAAATCCTTTCACGGACGGACATCATTGGCTGTAGCTGCTACCGACAACCCCAAGATCGTTGCGCCGGTGAATGAAACCAATAATGTGATCTTCCTGCCATGGAACGATGAAGCTGCTTTGGAACAGGCTTTTGCCGGAAATGAGATCTCATCCGTTATTATCGAAGGTATACAGGGTGTGGGTGGTATTAATGTTGCCCCTGAACGTTTCCTGAAAAAGATCAGGTCGCTTTGTGATGAAAATAATGCCGTGTTTATTGCCGACTCGGTCCAATGCGGTTACGGACGGACAGGGAAATTCTTCTCGCACGATTACGCCGGCGTTAAAGCAGATATTTACAGCATGGCCAAAGGCATGGGCAATGGCTTCCCAATTGGTGGTATCATCATATCGCCCAAAATACAGCCATCATATGGCATGCTGGGTACTACTTTTGGTGGCAACCACCTGGCTTGTGCAGCCGGTTTGGCCGTATTGGAAGTAATTGAACGGGATGAATTGTTGCAAAATGCAGCGACCGTTGGCGGTTACCTGATCGAAGAGCTGAAGAAATTTGAGCAGGTGAAGGAAGTTCGGGGCCGCGGGCTAATGATCGGGATAGAGTTGCCGGAGGAACTGGCCCATGCACGTAAGGAATTGCTGCATAAGCACCACATCTTTACCGGTGAGGCTAAGCCCAATGTGATCAGGCTGCTGCCGGCGTTGAACCTGACCAAAGCTCACGCCGACAGATTTTTGGAAGCGTTTAGCACTGTACTGAATTATCAACTAACATAACGAAATAACGAGCGTTGTCATCCTGAGCCTGTCGAAGGATAAGGCGTAAAGGCCCTGCCCCACATGCTTCAATGGGCTCAGCATGACATCCGCGCTAATGACACAGTTTTAAACCCGCATGAAACTCTTCTCATCCGTAGATGACGTTACCGATGTCAATGCCCTTGTAAAGGAGGCGCTGGCATTAAAAGCAGACCCGTATTCACAACAGCATTTGGGTAAGAATAAGACCATTGCCTTGGTATTCTTAAACCCCAGCCTGCGTACCCGCATGAGCACGCAAAAAGCGGCTTTAAACCTGGGTATGAATGTGATGGTGCTGAATATGGACAAGGAAGGCTGGGCGCTGGAACTGCAAGACGGCGCGGTAATGAACGGTAGCACCGTTGAGCACATCCGTGAAGCTGCGGCTGTGATGGGTGAATATGCGGATATTGTCGGTGTACGGTCGTTCCCCGGCTTGAAAGACCGGGAACTGGATTACAGCGAAGATATCTTTAACAAATTCGTGAAATATTGCGGCGTACCGGTGGTTAGTTTGGAATCAGCTACGCGGCACCCCTTACAAAGCCTGGCTGACCTCGTGACGATCGAAGAGTTAAAAACCCAACCACGCCCCAAAGTAGTATTAACCTGGGCGCCACACGTGAAGGCATTGCCACAGGCTGTGCCCAATTCATTTGCCGAATGGATGTGCAAGGCTGATGTAGATTTTACCATTACACATCCTGAAGGTTATGAACTGAATACCAGCTTTACCAACGGTGCAACCATCACCCACAATCAGGATGAAGCCCTGAAAGATGCAGACTTCGTTTATGTAAAAAATTGGTCGGCTTATGAGCCATACGGCAAAGTATTCGGCGGAAACGAGGACTGGATGCTGACCAACGAAAAGCTAAAAGCAACAAATAATGCCAAGATAATGCATTGCCTGCCCGTACGCCGTAATTTGGAACTATCTGATGAGATCCTGGATGGACCAAACTCGGTAGTCGTTCACGAAGCCGGGAACCGTGTATGGGCAGCGCAAGCGGTGTTGAAGAACATGTTACAACACTTATGAAGACCGATTTCATCAAAGAGATAAAAATTGATGAATCAGGAAGACTATGCATATTGCCTGAGAAAGAAAAATTTACACAGATCTACCGATTAGGTAAAGAAGTGCATTGGGATCAAAATGGTAGGTTTCTTTATTCACCTAAACCGCAAGAATGGACGTACTTGGATTGGTATAAGCACATTGTAAATATTATTAAAAATGAATGTAATATTGATTTATTAATAACACCTAATACGCACTGGAATAACATAACTTCATCTTTACAAGAGCAAATAATAGCGCTGTAATGTATATCCCTTCTTTCAACCAATTTCCGGACAGGCAAGAGATCATCGCTTTTATGCAGCGATACAGCTTTGCGTCCATCGTAACGACGATCGACGACAAACCGTTCGCTACCCATTTGCCGTTTTTGGTTAGAGAAGAAGGCGATAAATTGCTGTTGCTATCCCACTTTGCCAAAGCTAACCCGCAGTCGAAGGAAATATTTGATAAAACTTCGCTGGTGATCTTCACCGAGCCTCACGCCTATATCTCGCCGTCAAATTACGAAACCGAGAAAGTGGTTCCCACCTGGAATTACATTGCGGTGCATGCTTACGGTAAAGCCCAAATACTAAGCGATGATGAAAAACCGGCGTTACTAAAACATACCATTGAAACCTTCGAGGCTGCTTATTTTCAGCAATGGCAGGGATTACCCGAAGAATACCGGTCGAGGATGATGAATGGCATCGTCGCATTCGAGATCGAAGTGATCGACCTGCAGGCTAAAAAGAAACTAAGTCAGAACCGGACGGACAAAGAGATCGAAAACATCATCCATTCGCTTGAAAAAAGCGTTGATACCAACAGCCACGACATAGCGGAATATATGAAAAAACTAAAAGATCATTGATCCGCCGTATTCAGACCTCTGACATCCGACTTCAGACCTCACCTCGTCTCAGGGTCAGCCATCCGTGTCTTCGTATCAAAAAACCGCACGATCAGGCGGTCGTCGGTATTATGGGTTAAGTATTTCAGCATCCAATTGGCCAGTACGCTCAATTTATTGGTAAACCCTACCAGCGACATCAGGTGAACAAACATCCACAACAGCCATGCGATAAAGCCATGGAAATGCAGCTTGCCAATATCGGCAACGGCTTGGTTTTGACCTATCGTAGCCAGTGAGCCTTTATCAAAATACTTAAAAGGTTCCGTAGGCTCGTTATTTATTAAGTGCAGGATATTTTTGGCTAAATGCTGGCCGGTTTGTATCGCTGGCTGGGCCATACCGGGCAGGCCGTTGGGATACCTGTCGGTTATCATAGCCGAAACATCGCCAATGGCGAAAATATTTTTGTAACCCACTACCCTGCTGATCTCGTCGGTTTTGATCCTGTTACCTCTAACGATTGCCTCAGCGGGCAGGCCACCGGGAAACAAGCCGGTTACACCAGCCGCCCAGAATACATTGCGTGTTTTAATTACTTTGCCATCGCTTATTTTGATCTCGTTCCCGTCGTATTCAGTTACATGCACACTATTGTAAATGGTCACGCCCATACGCATTAGGCCGTTCCTGGCGCTTTCAGAAGCTTGTGACGACATTGCGCCCAGTACAACCGGCTTGCCCTCAACCAAATAAACTTTCATGTCCTCCTTATTTAAGGATGGATAGTCGTCGGTCAAAACATGGTTGCGTATTTCGGCCAATGCACCCGACAATTCCACTCCAGTCGGGCCACCGCCAACCACGACAAACGTCAACAGCGCCTCGCATTCAGCAGGATCGGTCTCTATAACCGCCTTTTCAAGGTTTTGGAGCATATAACTGCGGATATTCAGCGCCTCTCCCACATTCTTCATCGGCATAGCAAAATGCTCTATTTGCTTGTTGCCGAAAAAATTCGTGTCGGCGCCGGTTGCTATGACCAAATAATCGTAGCCGATCTCGCCAATGCTGGCCGTAATGGAGTTCTTATCCGGGTTTATTTTTTGTACATCGGCCAGGTTGAATGTGAAGTTTTTTTGCCTGTAAAATATGCGGCGCAGCGGAAAAGCGATGGAATCAGCCTCGATATAGCCCATAGCTACCTGGTAAAGCAGTGGCTGAAAAGTGTGATAATTGTGCTTATCGAGCAGCAGCACATCGACCGGTTTATCCTTCAGTTTTTTAGCGAGATTGATGCCGGCAAAGCCCCCGCCGATAATAACCACCCGGGGTCTGCGCGCTGTTTCCTGGTTATCCATAGATGTGATATTCGCTTGCAAATTAAGTATTAAACCCGTTTACAATGTAAGGCTAAAGACATTTAATATGTTTTAAATAAATACGACTGATTTAGTGTATTTTTAGCGGCTTAAGGAGCCTCACCCAATCCTTCTCTTGTAGAAAGGGCTTTAAATGGCGCTGTATTACGTCTATAATGAAAAAACAGCAATTACATATCATCAAGATCGGCGGCAACGTGATCGACAATTCGGAAAGCCTGCATCATTTTCTGGAGGATTTTACTGAATTGGATGGATATAAAATACTGGTGCATGGCGGCGGAAAGGTAGCTACCCAGCTATCTGAAGAATTAGGCATTGAATCCAAACTGGTCGACGGGCGCAGAATAACCGATATCGATGCACTTCGCGTGGTAACGATGGTTTACGGCGGACTGATCAATAAGAACATCGTAGCGCAGTTGCAACGTTACGGCACCAACGCTATCGGGCTGACCGGAGCTGATGGGAATTTTATCAGGACGAAAAAGCGCCCTGTAAAAACTATCGATTACGGCTTTGTAGGCGATATTAAGGATAAATCGGTCGACGCGGACAATATTAGTCGGTTAATGGATGCAGGCTTCACCCCGGTTTTTTGCGCCATAACGCACGATGGAGAAGGGCAATTATTGAATACGAATGCGGATACCATTGCATCGGCTTTGGCAGTCGCATTAGCATCTGCCTATGACACCACACTGATTTATTGTTTTGAAAAGAAAGGCGTGCTTCATGATATTAACGATGAGGAATCGGTGATCAGGGAGATCGATCCGGTAAGATATGAGGAGTTGAAAAAGCAGCAGATCATCCATAGCGGTATGCTGCCGAAGCTGGATAACGCCTTTACAGCCATCAATTGCGGGGTAAAAGCGGTAGTCATAGGCAGATCGGACGAACTCGGGCAATTGAAGCAAAACAAGCCATTTGGGACAAAGCTGAAAGTATAAAGCAGAAAGACCAAAGCAAAAAATAAATCATTATATAAAATAAACAAAAAGCTTTAAGCGTTGCGCTTTCAGCTTTCAGCTTTAAAAAAATGAGCACACAACATATAGCCATATTGGGCAGCGGAAATATTGGTTTGGCATTAGCCAAAGGCTTAGTGAAGGCCGGCATTTGCGAGCCGGAGCAGATCACGCTTACACGGCGCAATGTAAAAGCGCTTTCAACCTTAGCCGACAGCGGCTATAAGGTGACACCGGACAATTCTGCTGCAGTAAAGAATGCAGATATTGTCGTGCTGGCGGTGTTGCCGCAGCAACTAAACAAATTACTGCATGAGATCAAACCATCAGTTTGGGAACAAAAGCACCTGCTCATATCGGTAGTTTCGGGGGTAACATGCGCCGATATCCGTCAACAGTTAGGCATGGAAGTTCAGGTGGTCCGTGCTATGCCCAACACAGCCATTGCCATTGGTCAGTCGATGACTTGTATTGCTACGGATAATGCCTCGCCGGAGAATATGAATGTGGTTAAATCGCTTTTTGACACCGTAGGCGTTACTATACAGATCAACGAGGAACTAATGACCTCCGCTACCGCTCTTTGCGCCTGCGGGATAGCATTCTTCCTGCGCTCGATTCGCGCTGCTTCACAGGGTGGTACCGAGATCGGCTTCCACGCGCACGACGCCTTGAAAATGGCCGCGCAGACAGCTAAAGGGGCTGCCGATTTGCTGTTACAGCTTTCGTCTCACCCGGAGCAGGAAATCGACAAAGTAACTTCGCCCAAGGGCTGTACCATCGCAGGATTGAACGAAATGGAACATAACGGCTTTAGTTCGGCGATGATCAAAGGGATCAAAACGTCGGCTGAAAAAGCGGGAGTGTTGTATGATAAAGAGGATTGAGGCTTTTAGCTTTAGTCTTTCCGCTTTCAGCTCAAATAATACTTCTCAATTCTGTTCAGATCATCATCCAGTTCATAAACCAGGGGAGCGCCGGTGGGAATTTCCAGGTTGATCACTTCTTCATCTGTCAGATGGTCAATGTACTGCACCAGGGCCCGCAAGCTGTTGCCATGAGCGGATATGATAACCTTTTGGTCTAGTTTGATTACCGGCACGATGGTCTCCTGCCAGTAAGGCAATACCCGTTCCATGGTTTCCACCAGGTTTTCGGTCAGCGGCAGCTCACGTTCAGTCAGATCTTTATAGCGGGGGTCTTTGCCGGGATAGCGGTCGTCGTCACTGGTTATGGCCGGCGGATGCTCGAGAGGATCGCGGCGCCATTTGTGCACCTGCTGTTCACCGTATTTCGCGGCTGTCTCGGCTTTGTCGAGGCCCTGCAACGCCCCATAAAAACGCTCGTTCAACCGCCACGATTTTTGTACGGGTATCCAAAGCTGGTCGGTTTCTTCGAGCACAATATTCAGGGTTTTTATAGCCCGCTTTAATACAGAAGTAAACGAAAGGTCAAAGCTGTAGCCGTATTTTTTTAAGAGGCGGCCGGCATTTTGAGCCTGCCGGTATCCATTTTCCGAAAGGTCGACATCCGTCCAGCCTGTAAAGCGGTTCTCAAGGTTCCACGTGCTTTCGCCGTGGCGGATCAGTACTAGCTTGTGCATGTCATAAAGGTAAAAGGATAAAGGTGAAAGGCGAAAGGTAATTTCTCCTGAATACCAAGAACACGCTAAGCATAACGGTTGACAAAATCGTATAAAAAATCGGTGTAATCTTTCTATAAATCTGTGTAATCATTTTTATAAATTGCATTAACTAACCCATTAAACCTCATACATCATGATCCCAACAACACCTGTTCCGGCAAAAATCGGACCTGCTAACCCCGCGCCACTGGGCCTCTGCGCCTTTGGCATGACCACCGTATTGCTTAATTTTCACAATGCCGGATTTTATGAAATGAATTCTATGATCCTCGGCATGGGTATTTTTTATGGCGGCCTGGCCCAGGTTGTTGCCGGCTATATCGAAGCGAAGAAGAACAATATTTTCGGACTGACGGCTTTTACCTCTTACGGCTTTTTCTGGCTGTCTCTCGTCGGACTTGTTGTGATGCCCAAAATGGGCTGGATCGACGCGCCGTCCGAAAAAGGTATGGTAGGTTACCTGGCTATGTGGGCTATTTTTACGTTCTGTCTTTTCTTCGGTACTCTTAAGCTGAACCGCGCCTTACAGATTGTTTTTGGAACACTGACTATCCTGTTCGTCCTGTTAGCCGTTGGTGACGCGACGGGTAACGAATCGATCAAGCATCTTGCCGGATATGAAGGAATAATATGCGGATTATCAGCTATATATACCGGTATAGCTATAGTTTTAAATGAAGTCCATGAAAAAACTATTCTGCCGATCGGTCCTGTTAGCGACAGATCGCCTGATTCGAAATTTACCGGTTTAAAGAATGCAGAATAGCTTCGAAAACGTAAAACAAAAATTAGGTAAATTCGCTAACTTTTAGTTTCGATAGCTATCGGACAGGTTCAGACGAATGAAAGATTTCAAGAAATACTACACGATACCAGCCACTCCGGAAGAGGTTTATATGGCGCTTACCAATCCGCTTACGCTTGAACTGTGGACCGGTGATGAGACCGAGATGAGTACCGATGTGGGCTCGGAATTTTCCTTATGGGGCGGCAGTATTGTAGGTAAGAACCTCGAATTCGAACCAAATAAAAAGATCGTGCAGCAATGGTATTTTGACGGCGAGCCCGAAGAATCTATCGTCACTATCAAATTGCACCTGGGAAAGAACAACGGCACATCAGTCGAACTTCGGCACACCAATATTCCGGATAAAGAATATGATGATTTTGCTTCAGGCTGGGACGAGTATTATTTCGGCCCGCTCGCTGAATTTTTTGAAGGAGAGTAAGACCGTTAACCTGTGATTAGTGATTTGGAGATTACAAGTCACTAATCACAAATTAACTAATCACTACTTAGCGCTTTTCTCAAGCGCCTGTTCTATATCTGCTAAAATGTCTTCCAGTTTTTCCAGGCCCGTCGAAATACGGATCAGGCCCGGCGTAATTCCCACCGACAACCGTTGCTCATCGGTAAGCCTGGAATGCGTAGTGCTTGCCGGGTGAGAAGCTATACTGCGTGTATCGCCCAGGTTGGCAGTAACCGAAAGCAATTCAAGCGCGTCAAGGAATTTCCGTCCCGCTTCAAGTCCTCCTTTTATCTCCAGGCAAAAAACACCGCCGCCCATTTTCATTTGTTTTTTAGCGATGTCATATTGCGGATGATTCGGCAACAACGGGTATTTTACCCAGGCAACATGCGGGTTGCTTTTCAGTTTTTCGGCTATTTGGAGTGCATTTTCCGAATGCCGCTGCATGCGCACATCCAATGTTTCCAGGCTTTTGCTCAATATCCAGGCATTAAACGGCGACATGGCCGGGCCGGTATTGCGGCAAAATAAGTAAATATCCTTTATCAGGTCTTTTCGTCCCACTATAATACCGCCAAGTACTCTACCCTGCCCATCGATCCATTTGGTGGCGGAATGCACTACCAAATCAGCGCCGAAGTCGATTGGTCTTTGCAGCAATGGCGTAGCAAAACAGTTGTCTACATTCAATACCAGGTTATGCTTTTTGCTGAATCGCCCTACCCACTGTAGGTCGATCACCTCCAGTTGTGGATTGGTGGGCGTTTCCAGGTATACCATTTTGGTATTCGGCTGCACAGCCGCTTCCCACGCGGCATTGTCGCCAACCGGTACTAAAGTAGCAGTAATGCCATATTTCGGCAGGTATTTGGTAACTATGGTAAACGTACTGCCAAACACAGAACTGCAACAGATCAAATGGTCACCCTGCTTTAGCAGCGCGAACATCGACGAAAATATGGCACTCATGCCGGTCGATGTTGCAAATCCAGCCTCCGCGCCTTCAAGTGCGCACATCTTCGCAATAAACTCATCCACATTAGGATTGCTGAAACGGCTGTAAATATTATCCTGCGATTCGTCGGCAAAAGCCGCGCGCATCGTTTCGGCTTCGTCAAAAGTAAAACTGCTGGTCAGGTACAGCGGTGTGGAATGCTCGTGTTGTGAGGTTTGAGGAGATTGAATACGGATAGCCTGCGTAACAGGATCTAATTTTTTAGACATGGTTAATAAAGTGAATGTATAGAGGATATTAGTTATTGCGCAGGGTGTACAAACACCTGCGATGTTATTTTGGTGCCTCCACCCATCAGGGTTGCGGCAACAGAGCAATATTTATTAACAGACAAATCGACGGCACGCGCAGCCTTGTCCGGGTCGATATCGCCGTACAGATGAAACTCGACGTTAACCCATTTCCATAATGACGGTTCTTTACCCGTTTCGCGCTCGCCGCTGATGGTCATTTTATAGTCGACCACGTCCTGGCGCTGCTTTTTCAGGATACTGATCACATCAATGGCCGAACATCCGCCCAGGCCCATCAACAGGGTTTGCATCGGGCGAACGCCGAAATTTTCGCCGCCGCTTTCAGGGCTGCTGTCCATTCTAATAGTATGCCCGTTCTGGTCGGTGGCCTCAAAGCCAAAATCTCCGTGCACGCGTGCGAGTTGAATTGTAGTCATATTGCGATCCAAGACCTTCAAATTTACAACTTTTACGCGTGAATGCAGTTGTTGTGACGTGGCGTAGCTCATAATTGTGACGTTTAATTAATAAATGGCGACCCGAATTATCCTTTTACCGGGACGATCAATTGTAAGCTTAATTAAACATTAATACGTCTAACGGTGCAAAAGGTTATCGTTTTCAGCTCAAATTAAACGATGCATAACGCTCATTACCAATGGATTTGCGTAGCAATGGCGAATGGGGCTACAGGCCGAAATGCTAAGTCCTGGCTTTAACAGGTATTACCAGCTTCAGGCCTGACCAAGTTTCGTCAACGGCGCAGACCTTTATGTCGACCAGGCCGTTTTTCAGCGCAAAGTTGCGGATGTCATTTTCGGTGATATCGGTTGCGAATCTGGAGGATTTTTTTGGCCATGATACCCAGATGATACCGTTGGCTTTGATCTTGTCTTTCAAAACCGGAAGCCGGGTCTCATATTCGGCCTTGCTTTTCGTAAAGAAATGAATGAAGTCAATCTTCATAGCTTCTTTATGATCAAAATATAAATTAGGCGGCAGGTCGGTAAAGAGCTGCATGTAATAGTCGGGCGCATTGACAAGGTCAATATAAAATCCATCCTTAATGCCCAGCTTTTTTGCTAAAGGCGTACCTGAATAACCTGCTCCCTGCATTACCTTGTCCTCCATTCCCAAAGTCCATATTGTGTTTTTTGATCGGCCGGGTGGCCCGATTTCACGGCCCTGTCGCGCAAGTGGCCAACAATCTCTTTATTCGACCACTTGCCGGGCGCCGGCTTGCTTTCCCAATCAATATGCTTGTTATAGGCCGATTGGATGAAATTATTTACTTCGGATGTGAGGTTATCCACAAATGCAGTCATTATATGGAAAAGTTTGACTTAAAGATAGCTATGTTTTATACTACCTTCAAAGCCTGAACTTCCCATATGGCCCTTAATTATATCTGGATAGCATTTTTTATTATCGCCTTCCTGTTTGCGCTGGTAAGGCTGATCTTTCTGGGCGACACAGATGCGTTCAAAACATTGGTCGACGGCATATTTAATGCTTCCCAATCGTCGGTGATGGATATTGCCCTGCCCCTTATCGGGGCCATGACCTTTTGGCTGGGCATTATGAAAGTGGGTGAAAAAGCAGGCGCAATCAATTTTCTTTCACGCATCGTCGGGCCTTTTTTCAGGCGCATATTTCCCGAAATACCCGAAAATCACCCCGCTACCGGCAACCTGGTAATGAGCTTTTCGGCAAACCTGCTCGGGTTGCTTAATGCGGCCACGCCACTTGGGCTGAAGGCGATGGACAGCCTGCAGGAGATCAATCCAAAGAAGGATGAAGCTTCAAACGGACAGATCATGTTCCTGGTGCTGCTTACATCCGGGATGCAGTTACTCCCCGTGTCAATCATAGCGCAAAGGGCCATTCTGCATGCCAAAGATCCCACAGATATTTTCATTCCCTGCATCATAGCCACGTACGTCTCAGCGGTCATCGGGATGATCGCCGTAGCCATCAGGCAAAAGATAAAACTGTTCGACCGGGTTATCATTGCCTGGGTTGGCGGAATGACGCTTTTCATCGGCCTGCTGGTTTGGTACTTAACCGCTTATCTCAGCAAAGAGCAGATCGCCAACTTTTCAAAGATCACTAGCAACCTGCTGCTGTTTGCTATACCGGTAATTTTTATTACCGGCGGCTTTATCAAAAAGGTGAACGTATTTGAAGCCTTTATCGAGGGGGCAAAACAGGGGTTCGACACCTGCATTAAGATCATCCCCTACTTAGTGGCTATGCTGGTGGGAATCGCCGTTTTTCGCAATTGCGGCGCCCTGGGCTATATGAATGATGGCCTGAGATGGGCGATGACCAAAATGAACCTGGACACCCGGTTTGTGGATGCCATGCCGGTAGCTTACATGAAGCCGCTGAGCGGTTCAGGCTCGCGGGCAATGATGATCAGCACTATGCAAACCTTTGGCACTGATAGCTTTGCCGGCCGCCTGGGTTGTATTTTCAATGGTTCGGCCGACACCACTTTTTATATCGTGGCCTTGTATTTTGGCTCGGTGGGTATCAAAAAGTCGCGCTATGCCATACCATACGGACTTTTGGCCGACCTGGCCGGCATCATAGCCGCCATTTTTGTTGGTTATTTGTTTTTTGGCTGATGAAAACAGGTCCCCACAATACACACTCATCGTTCCGTAGTTCCCCATTATATCCCGATCCCGCATTAACGGGGCAATTTTCGGGCGATCTGAGAACTGGGCTTACCTATCAATCATCTCCAACGACGAGCTATTTCCGTTGCTTTAGCAGATTTGATCCCGATTGGTGTTCTGGCACAGACCTTGCATTTGGTTACGTCAAAATTGCCCCTGAATTGCTGCAAACCAATCGAATTCCTCAGCCGCTTAATGGCAGCCGTCCTAAAACAGCCCAACCCGTAGACGAGCACAATAATTGCCCATCTTTGAACCACAAAACATTAGAAGCTGATATCGGTTATGCTACAAGAACAGTGACCGTATTCCTTTTGACCCCTGTTAATAACTAATTGAATATCATATAAATGGAAAAACCCTACTCCAGTCATAAAGAAATAAAAAAAAGCTTTGCATTGAAAGGAATGTTCGTGTTAATGGTTCTTGCGCTAATTTTTACGTTTTTCATGGTGCGTTATGCGCTTTCAGGAACGCGTCGAAGTCCTGAAGGAGTGCCGGATAGCGACGACGCGTACGCGATGGCTAAAGAGTTTGTGAAGCCGACCATAAAGGCAAGTAATATCAGTTTCCCAGAATCGGACTACCAATGCGCACAAAAACCCGATTCTGTATTTATTATCAAGTCATATGCCGAGTCGAAAGATTTGCAGGGAAGCAAAGGCGTTACCAGTTACGAAATCACGCTCCGTTTTTTTGGCGGCAACGTCGCTAATAAAGATAGCTGGAAAGTAATCAGCTTAAATGAAAATTAAAGGCGATAAAAAAGCACCCCGATCTTTGACCAGGGTGCTTCAATCACTCTAAAACAATCACCTCTAAATTAAGAAGTACCTTTAATAATTATATTGAATAACAATTATTGACTAATTCAATTAATAAGTCAAATATAATGAATTAAAGTCTTAGTTTATTGGGATTTAACGCTTTTATGACCTGTGGCTGACAGTGGCTAATTCATCAGGCCTTTGATGAAAATGTCAATCAGTAAAAGCCTCTTTTTATGTATCTCGTCCAGGTGCTCTTTCTTTGGGAAACTATTCTTTTTCAGCCCTTTGGCGCCAACCCTGACGCCTTGTAACGCATCCAGCATCAGGTCTACGATTTCACGTGGATTGTCAACCGATTTGATCTCCGCCCTTTGCGCGGCAGCGGCAATTGCGCCTGTAAGCAGGTCGATTTCGCCCTGGCGTATCTGGTCGATGATCTGCCATATTTCGTCGGGCAGATTCTGCTCATTTAGCCGGATGAAATCAAAGAAATTATAGTTGCTGACAATGAAATCGTGATGCGTATTTACCTGGAATAAAAAGGCGTTTTTTAGATTGGCAAAACCGGGTATCTTATCTTCAAGCAGTTTCAGGTATTCAGCCGCTAATTTACGGGTAACAGCTATGTACAACTGGCTTTTATCAGGAAAGTAATAATAAAGCAGCGCTTTTGACATAGAAAGAGCACCCGCGATCTCATTCATCGTGGTCTTCGAGTACCCGTAGTGCAGGAATTGCTGGTAAGCTGCCTCTAATATTTTTTCTTTTTTAATGTCCTGCTGATCAGCTACCGGGCTCATTTCGTCAATTGCGTAATTAGTGTTTAGTAAAAACTGACTTTTTTAACAAATCTATCAAATATTCCACAAATATTGTGTCATAATTACACATGTCAATATAATATTACACAGGCATTTATATATATCCCCTTTTTTCACCGGCTTTTCGCGTTATTATAAATCAATCCTGTATCCGTCTTGTTGAACAAAAAACGAACATCGATGAAAACAGGTGAAGAAAATATTGCGGCCACGATAAGCAGCGCAATTGGACGGGGGTTATTGGCGGGTTTGGCGGGAACGGCGGCCATAACTTTATCCCAGATGATAGAAATGCGCATCACTAAACGCAAACCGAGCGAGGCGCCCGTCAAGGTTGCCGAACAGGTAACGAAAGTAAAGCCAGCCGCTGAGGAATCGAAAGAAAAAGTAGCCCAGGAAATACATTGGGCGTATGGCACCTGCTGGGGATTAGCCCGCGGGCTGATCGGCCTGACCGGGTTAAAAGGATTGCCTGCAATCGTCATACACTTCGCCGCCATTTGGGGTACGGTATTGGTGGTGCTTCCTTCATTTGATGCGGGACCGAAAGTAAGGGAAGAAGGGCCAAAAACTATTGCCATTGATGCTTTGCACCAGGCGGTTTACGCTACGGCTGCCGGATTGGCGTTTGACGCACTGGAAAGGTAAACGCAAAAAAAAAGCCGCTTCCACAAAGGAAAGCGGCTCAATTATTGGATCGGCTAATTATTACACAGTGGTCATTTCCGGTTCCGCTTCATGGACATCGGTTTTCTTACTTCCGAACAACCTGGTCCTGATGCGTACCCTGATAATGTACATACAAGGCACCAGGATAAGCGTAATGATCGTAGCGAAACCCAAACCGAATATCATCGTCCACGACAGCGGGCCCCAGAAGGCATTGTTGTCTCCGCCGAAATAGATATGTGCTTTGAACGAAGTAAACAGCCCGGCAAAATCAATATTAAAACCGAATGCCAGCGGTATAAGTCCCAATATAGCCGCGGTAGCAGTCAATAACACCGGGGTCATCCTGGTACGTGCGGCTTCAACCACAGCATCATGAAGGCTTGCCCCCTGCGCTATCAGCATGTCGGTAAACTCAACCAGCAGGATACCGTTTCGGACGACGACGCCCGCCAGTGCGACGATACCTATACCCGTCATGACTACCGATATCGACATATTAAACAGGCTGAGGCCAAGGAATACACCGATAATACTGAAGAATATCTCGCTCAAAATGATCAACGTTTTGCCGATGGAATTGAACTGCATCATCAGGATGATCAATATGATCCCGAATGATATCATCAGGGCCCTGCCGAGGAAATTCTGTGCATCAGCCTGGTCTTCCTGGCCACCGCCCATGCTTATGGTCACTCCCTCGGGCGCCTTGAAATTTTTAATGGCCTGAGCTATGCTCTGGTTTACCTCAGTTGGGTTAAATGCCGGCTTTATAACGTTTGATAACAATGAAACCACCCTTCGCTCCTGCTTATGTTTAATATTCACATAAGTACTGGTGTACCTGACATCCGTAAATGCCGATATTGGCACCTGCCTTATAATACCGCCCATAGCAATATCGCGGAAGGTAATTTTCATGTTTTTTAAAGCATCGATGTTATTACGCTGGTTTTCCTGCGCTCTTACATCTATTTCATAATTGTCCTCGGTCGTATTCCTGAAATCGGAAGCTTTAAGGCCGTAAACCGATGTAAATAAAGCCTGGTTAATTTGGCTTGTGGTAACGCCTTCACGATTGGCGCGCTCACGGTCGACATCAAAAACAATCTCGGGCTTATCGCTTTGCACGTCGGGAGTCAACCCCTCGATACCGCCGATGTTCTGCTGATTGATATATTTTTTCAGCCTGGTGGCCGTATTCACCAACGTATCCATATTACCGCCGGCTATCTCGATATCGATGTCTTTTTGCACAGGCGGGCCCGCATTCTCCTGCGTTACCGCGATCTGTGCGCCCGGAACACCCTGTACCGAGTTACGTATCCGGTTCATGATGGCCTTGGTATCCTTTCCGTGCCGTTCGCCATACTCGACAAAGGCGACGGTGATCTTACCTTTATTGTAGTAGGTACCCTGGTCCTCATCGGTCGGATCGGTAACACCTACCGACACATTCGAAATAATCGACGACACAATATCTTTATCAGGTTCCACAACCTTCGCAACCTTCTTTTCAAGCCCTTCTATTACCTGGTTTGTATAAGCCTGATCGGTACCGATAGGCATCGTTACATATACGTATACAAAGTTCGGGTCCGACGTCGGGAAGAATTCAACTCTCGGGGTTCGTATAACAAAGCTGTATACGATGGTTAAAAAGAACAATACTATTACACCCATTAATATCTGCCATGGCCTTTTCACGGCCCATTCCAGCCTTCGCGCGTACCAATGCTGGAAACGCGGCCACGCATTTTTCTGGAACCTGTCGATCACCCGCATCAGGTAAAAATGGTTTAGCAGGTATAAAAGTATCACAACAACCACAAAGTTGCCGATACCGAAATTGATCAGGTAGCCCAGTAGTGCAGCGCTTCCCAATATCAGCATAGCTTTGCCGACTTTCCGGTCGAACTTGGGATGATCGTGTTCGCCTTCGTGATGAGGCTTCATAAAATCAACTGCAAAAACCGGGTTCATAATGTAAGCTACCACCAATGAGGCAAGCAGGGTAATGATCAGCGTGATAGGCAAAAAGAACATAAAGTCGCCTATCAGGCTATTCCAGAATGCCAGCGGCACGAATGGCGCCAGTGTAGTCATCGTGCCTGAAAATACGGGAAGAAAGACTTCTCCGGCGGCTATCTTAGCCGCTTTTTGAATGGGCACTTTACCATTGGCGAAAATACGGTGCGTATTCTCTATCACCACGATGGCGTCATCCACCACGATACCCAACGCCAGCAAAAAGGAGAACAATACGATCATGTTGAGCGTAAAGCCTATTACCGGCATAAACAAAAACGCTATAAAACAGGATAAAGGAACCGACAAAGCGACGAAGATTGCGTTGGTTGTACCCATAAAAAACATGAGTATGAGCGTTACCAATATAAACCCGATGACGATGGTGTTGATCAGGTCGTTCAACGTCGATCGGGTCTTATCCGATTGATCTCCGGTCACTGTAATATTCAGGCCCTTGGGAAAAATCGTCTGTTGCTTTTGCTTGATCAGGTTATGTATCTTATCTGATGCCACGATCAGGTTTTCGCCCGTCCTTTTAATAATGTTAAGTGTTATTACATTTTTAAAATTTGGATTATTCGGGGTCTTTAACCGCGCATAACTTACCTGGTCCTGGAAACCATCCTTTACTTCGGCAATATCTCTCAGGTAGACAGCTTTCCCCTGCGGGTTCCTGATCACCATAGCGGCTACCTCGTCGGCGCTCTTGAAGTCCTCTTTGATATCGATGGTGCGCTGAACGCCGTCTATTTTTACTGCGCCGGCAGATGATATGACGTTTTCGCTGCCAATCGCCTGGTAAATATCCTGGTAGGAAATTTGCGCAGCTGCCATTTTGTTCATATCCACGTTGATCTGGATATTTGGCGTAAGCGCCCCTACCTCGTCTACCTTGGATATTTCCTTCATCCCTTCGATATCGTCCTTCAGGTTATCGGCATACTCCTTCAGCTTTTTCAGGTCGTAATTCCCGGATAAGTTGATGTACAATATAGGTTGGTCGGCAACGTCGATATCGGTTATCGTCGACTGTTTTAAATTATTATCATTTTGCGGCAAATCGGGTGCGGCTTTATCAACAGCTTCTTTGACGTCTTCTTTAGCGTTGCGTATGTTCGCATCGGCGTTAAACTCAGCCGTAATTACCGAGACATTTTGCTGCGTATTCGACGTAACCTTCTTTAAGCCCTTTAGCGATTTCAGCTGCTTTTCGATCTGCCTGGTTACCAGCATTTCAATATTTTGCGGCGACTGACCGTTGTAAATGGTAGTGATGTATATCTTTTTTATGGTTATGTCCGGAAAATTTTCCTTTGGGAGGTTGTTGTAAGTCGAAAGTCCCAGCAGTACAATTATGAACACAAGCACATAAATAGCCCGTTTATTATCGATAGCCCAGCTCGAGGGCTTAAATTCTTTTTCCGCGTCTTTCATATCCAATCATTTTAGCGTGATCAATTAATTGACTGTAACACCCGTATTTTGTCACCGTCTTCCAGGTCGCTGGCACCTTCGGTTATCAGTTTATCACCCGGTTTCAAACCGTTGGTTATTTCCGTTTGTCCGCCATAAGTGGCTCCTTCGGTCACATTTACTTTCTTCGCATGGCCGTTGTCATCTACAAACACATAATCACCCGATTCTGATTTCTGTATGGCATTCAAAGGCACAACGATGGCATTTTTCTTTGAGTAATCGGCTATCTTTAATACCGCGGTCATGTTGGGTTTAATAGTTTTGCTGCCGGGCAGTTGTATCTCGATGGCAAAGCTGCGTGTTGCCGCATCGATTACTTTGGCGGCAAAGGTTACTTTAGCCGTAATGGTATCGCTAGCATCCGGAACAACAACTTTTACCATATCACCCTGGTGAATGCTGGCTGCGTACGATTCAGGCACATTGGCTTTTACTTTCAGCGATTCGGTATTCACCAACCTGATGGAAGTGACACCGGGCGAGGCGGCCTGGCCGATCTTCAGGTCCATCTGGTCGACAGTTCCGGTAATGGGCGCCACGATGCGGTAAAGCCCCGCCTGTTCTTTTAATGCGGCGAGCGATTTTTGCGCTGCCTGGTAGGTAGCCTGCACCTGCAGAAACTGCACCTCGGTACCTATCTTTTGGTCCCACAAGCTTTTCTGACGGTCGTAAAGGGTTTTATTCAGGTTCACCTGCGTTTCGGCCTGTGCTATCTGCTGCAGCAATACGCTATTATCCAGTTGAACAAGCGTTTGTCCCTTACTTACATGGTCGCCAACTTTTACATAAATACTCGTGATCGCGCCCGGAGCCTGCGGCGAAGCCAGCACATTGTCCTTGGCATCGATACTGCCCTGCACATCCACATAGTTAGTAAATGGGCCGGTCTTAATCGTCATCTCGGCCACGTCGGTCGACTTCACGGAGTCTTGAGTACCGAGCTGCGCTTGTATCTTGGCGATCTTTGAGTTGATGTCTTCCTGTTGTTTTTTCAAATCGGCCAGTTGCTTTGTCAGGGCGTCTTTACTAGTGTTATTGGCCGCCGGTTTGTTGCATGCCGCCAGTAACAGTATAAGAGGTAGGTATAGTAGCTTTTTCATATCTTTTTATGCTGATGGTGTTGTTGTTTGTTTATTGGATTCGTCCGTATGCTTTGTCAAGGTCGACCTTGCTGATCAAAGCATTGTATAGGGCCTGTATGTATTGATTATCGGCAGTTTCCAGGTCGGTTTGAGCTTGTGTCACCTCGATGCTCGAGCCTACACCCTGACCATATTTGATCTTGGCTACCCTTAGCACTTCCTGCGCCAGCTGCTGACTTTGCTTTTGATTATCAAGCGATCTCAGGCTGTTAGCGTAGGTAATGCTCGCGGCATGCGCCTGCAACAGGATACCATTTTTGGCATTTTCCAAATCGTTTTGCGATTTCTCAACCTCGATCTTTGCTTCGCGAAGCTGGTTAATACGCTGGCCGCCGCTGAAGATCGGAACGTTAAGACTAAGGCCAATATAAGTCGACGGATACTCGTAGTGAAGTAATGACCCAAAAGTGCTGCTCTGAAAACCGAGCGCGGTGCTTCCGTTTAACAATAATTGTGGCATAAATTTAGCCTTCTGATTTTGTACAGTCAGTTGGTTGAGTTTCAAATTTGTTTCGCCCAGGCTGTATTCGATCCGGTTGTGATAAAAAGTTGTGTCGCCGGTGTCAGCAACATTATTGTCAAGTTTTATATCCTCTAGCTTATCGGTAAGGGTCAGTTCCTCGTTAACCGGCATTCCCATCTGGAACTTCAGCATCTCGTAATTCAATATCAGCAGGCGTACCGTATTCTCGCGCGTAGTACGCAGGTTATTGTACTGAACAGTTATCCGGTCGACATCTATTTTTTCCGCAAATCCCTGTTTGTTCTCAGCGGAAGTCTGGTCAACCTGCTGTTTCAGCTGTGACAAATCAGCATCCAAAAGCTTTATCTGCTCGTTGCTTACCAATACCTGGTAGTAGGCCTTGGTGACATTAACACGGGCATCGATCCTCGATCTTGTATAGGATTTTTGCGAAAGTTCCTGGTAGGTTTTCGAAGCCTTTAAGCCTACGAGGTAACTGCCATCAAATAACAACTGGCTGAGCGACAATCCCAAATTAGCGTTGTAAGGCTGATAAATACTAAATTTCTGCGGACCGCTTGTTTTAGCCTGGATGATCTTGCCTGTGCTGTCCCTTACGCCTTCAGAATGAAGTATTTGATATAAGCCATCGGTAAAGCTCGGAAAAATTACAGATGGCGTTTTAAGGTAATCGGTAAAGCTGGCCACTCCGTTTATCTGCGGCAGCCCAATGCCGGTTGTTTCCTTTACCTTATACGCAGCGCTTTTTACATCAAGCGCGGCGTTTTTAACCGTATCCTGGTGTTCATAAGCGTAATTAATGCAATCCTGCAATGAAAAATTGCGAACCGCTGCCGGTTGCGCCGCTTGTTGGGCATAGCCTGTCGCGACTATACCCAGCAAAAGAATCGTTATAATAAAAATGTTCTTCATAATATATGTTGAGTTGTGTGTTTTCATTTAACCGATACAAATATTTAATAAGCTTGTGACAGCCCTATGTCATTAGTGTTAATCAATCTCTTCGTGTATGTTCTTGTACTCATTCAGAAGCTTATAACCCTTCATGGTACAGATACCGTAATTAAAGTGTTCCATCAGTTCGCGCTGTACCTTCCAAAGATTAAACTCATTTGCCGGGAATGCCTGCGGGTTGAAGCCCATTTCTACCTGCATCATGCGCATACGGGCCAATATCTTTACATCAACCTCCGGCCGGATGTAGCCCTGTTGTATGCCCCTGGATAGTAGTTGCTCCATCGTCCGCACTATCACCCCCGATTTAAAATTCTGAAACTCCTTCCAGGCTTCCGGGTGGTATTTCTGCATATCGTGGATGATGACCGGATTTGCCCTGCCGAATATTTCCTCTGAGCATTTCATCATATTGATCATCCCCTCTATCACGTTGCCCGATTTGGCCAGCAACTCGCTCATTTCGTCCTCGTCGTCCTTCAGCCGCTTCTTTACCAGGGCCAGCACTAGCTCATTTTTATCCTTAAAGAACTGATATATCGTCTTCTTCGACATGCCCAAATGCTTGGCTATGTCGTCCATCGTTACACTCTTGATCCCAGCCTGCAGAAACAATTCGCCGCTGCCGTCAAGTATCCTCTCTATTTGACTATTTGACATTTCGGGTCAAAACTATGGAAACAGTTTTTGAATAAAAAGTTTCCAAAACCAAATGACAATTCCAAGACAATCTTCCCCATTCAGAACGTTACGGCGAACCGCACGCTGCAAACTGCCAATTGATTTTGTATTTTTGCGAAAAATCTCTCACAGAACATGATGCTCACCCCGCTTTCGGCTATTTCCCCTATCGACGGCCGTTACCGTAACACTACGTCCAAACTGGCCGCATATTTCTCAGAGTTTGCGCTGATCAAATACCGTGTATTTGTCGAGGTAGAATATTTTATCGCCTTGTGCGAACAGTCACTGCCTCAGCTTCGTAGTTTTGACTCCGGCTTTTTTGAAAAGTTACGCGCCATTTATCAAAATTTCAGCGAAAAAGATGCAGAACTGGTGAAGGAAATCGAGAAGGTTACCAATCATGACGTGAAAGCCGTAGAGTATTTTATCAAGAAAGAGTTTGACAAGCTTGGCCTGGACCAGTACAAAGAATTTATCCATTTCGGGCTTACGTCGCAGGATATCAATAACACTTCTATACCCTATAGCTTTAAGTACGCGATCGAAAATACCTACCTACCCGCTATTGATGAATTGCTTGGAATATTAAAAAGCTATGCCCTAAAATGGCAAAATATACCGATGCTGGCGCATACGCATGGGCAGCCCGCTTCGCCGACGCGGTTGGGTAAAGAGATCCAGGTTTTTGTTGAGCGGCTGGAAAACCAGCTAAACCTTTTGAAGCAGGTTCCTTATTCGGCTAAATTCGGAGGGGCTACGGGCAATTTCAATGCGCATCATATCGCTTACCCAGAGATCGACTGGAAAGCCTTCGGCAACCATTTCGTGAACGATATTTTGGGTTTAAACCGCTCGCAATACACCACGCAGATCGAGCATTATGACAATTTCGCCGCTCATTGCGACGCGCTGAAACGCATCAACACCATTATAATCGACCTCGACCGCGATATGTGGACCTACATATCGATGAACTATTTTAAGCAGAAGATTAAAGCTGGTGAAATAGGTTCATCGGCTATGCCGCATAAGGTAAACCCGATAGATTTTGAAAATTCGGAAGGTAACCTGGGTATAGCCAATGCTTTATTCGAGCACCTTTCCGCCAAGCTGCCTATATCGCGCCTGCAGCGCGACCTTACCGACTCGACCGTGCTGCGTAACATTGGCGTTCCTGTAGCACACACGCTGATCGCGATACGTTCGACCATCAAAGGTCTGGATAAACTGCTGCTTAACGACGCGGTGCTTACGGCGCACCTGGAAGCCAACTGGGCTGTAGTGGCCGAAGCAATACAAACCATCTTGCGCCGGGAGGGCTACCCTAATCCGTATGAGGCACTAAAAGAATTGACCCGCACCAATGAAGAGATCAATGCGGATACCATTAAAGCCTTTGTCGAGACTTTGGCGGTAAGCGAATTGGTAAAAGAGGAGATCAGGAGGATAACACCTTCGACCTATACGGGAATATAATTTAAGGTTGCCCCGATGGGGCAATAAAATTTTGGTTTACGTCTACAAAGCGGTAGCCCTTACAGGGCATTTTGGGGTTTACTATGGTTATTCTTCCGCTTCTTTAAAGCTTGTTTCCAGGTTCGGATCGCCTTTGCCTTTATAAACCGCAACTTTCGGGTAAGGGAAAACGGGCCTGGTCATCGTAATTTTTCCACCCTCTTTTTTTGACATAACCACGCGCTCGGGCGCTTTGCCTTGTTCTACCCATTTGCGTATCAATGTCAGCCAATCTACCTCATCCGGGCCGGGTCCGCCGTTGCAATGCAGAACACCCGGCAGCAAAAAAAGACGGATATAAGATTGCACATCTTGATCTTTTTTCGCGACATCGTCATAATACGAAACGGTAGAAAAAGCCGACAAGGCCGGGTCATTCCAGCCGTGGTACATGATCATTTTTCGGTTTAGCTTTTTGAACTCTGTATAGTCTGTTTGTGTAGCGTTAAGATATGCCGATGCGTATTTGGTATCCTTAAAGAAATTCGAAAAATCGTATTTGCTGTAATCCCACGACGGGTCGTTAAAAACCAAATACTTGAACATGCCCGTGCTAAACAGGTAATGCAGGCTCGGCATGTTCGCACCCGGATAATTTCCTGCTATCCAGAGGTCCCAGCCGCCTTTGGCATTTTCGGCGCCAAACGGGTATCCGGGATATATGGTTCCCTGCTTATTTACAAGCGGCGTATATACGGTTTTTATCGCTTCCAACTGTTTGGTCGTGAAATAGCCCGCTGCCGGCACGGTGTCTGTAGACACGGGCAGGCGGGAGAAATCAAATTTGCAGCCTCTTGGGTCGCTGACAATACCATCTTTAACTCCGTCAAGCGTATCGCACTGTTTCAGCACTTCATCCTGGAGCACGTATAAATTATCCCTGGTGATTACCGGTGTTTTTAGGTTTTTCGGGTCCGGGTAATTCTTTTGGCTGATCTGTAATAGTTTTGCGCCTGTACCCGGCCAGTCAAAAGCCGGAGCGCCGCAAACAATACCTTCAAAATCGCCGGGATAGAACTGTGCCTCCACCATGGCCTGGCCTCCGCCCCTTGAACAGCCCATGAAATAAGAATAAGCCGGCGCTTTACAATAATAGGAGTTGACAATAGACTTGGAAACGACGGCCGTAAGATGAACAGCCAGCTTACCGAAATCCAACTGCCGCTCCATATTATCAAGGCCCCAGCTCGCATCAAGTCCCGAGCCCTTGTGCCCGGCATCGGTACCAGCGGTAGCGTAACCCAGATTTACTTTATCCCTAAACGAATTTTGGATAGCGCCGACAAACCCTCCGCCGCCCGACATAAGAAATCGTTCGTTCCAGGCATTGGGCAAAAGCAATTCAAAATTAATTTCCTTACTTATTCTTCCTAATAGCCGGCAAAACGGAACTTTTATCACCTGGCCTTCAATGGTATCCGTTTGCATCGCTTTGGCTTGCAGTATAGTTACGTCGGGGAGCCTTAAATTCATCAACTGCTCGCAGGGCGTGCAATTTTTGGCGTCTGACGACTCCTGGGCCGATAAGTAAACCGGCGTCAATAAAGAAAGCATCACCGAAAAGAAGAATGTCGACCTTTTCATTTTATTTCATTTTTAAATTATCAACCTATCTAAATAGTGGCATCTACCGAATGTCAGGTCAAACTTATTTAATTTATCAACTAAATTAGATAATGCTCCAATTTGTCCCAGGTACCCTGCAAAGTCATTAAGCGGTAAAAACCCGCTATTACTATGGTTTTAAATCAAAATTCACCATAAATTTGCTCTTTCTTAAGATTTAGAGCAAAATGAATATCAACGTATATACCGAATCGACGCCCAACCCGGCAACTATGAAGTTCATTGTGAACAAGTTGCTTATCAACGGCAGTGTCGATTATCCTACCAAAGCGAGCGCCGAAGACTCTCCCTTCGCCAAGGAATTGTATAAATTTTCGTTTGTGAATGGCGTATTTTTCGCCAGCAACTTTGTTACCGTAACCAAAACCGAAGGCACCGAGTGGGGCGACATCGAAGCGATACTGAAGGAGTTTGTAAAAGGCGCTGTTGAAGCGGAGCTAAAGGTAAAACTGGAAGAACATGCGCCGGTAACTTTTGAAGGAACGGATGCCGAGATCAAGATCCAGCAAATACTGGAAGACTACGTTAAGCCGGCCGTTGAACAGGATGGCGGCGCTATTCACTATAAATCGTTCCAGGACGGGGTGGTAACCGTCGAACTGCGTGGCTCGTGCAGCGGATGCCCCTCTTCTACCGTTACCCTTAAAGCCGGTATCGAAAACCTGCTAAAGAGAATGGTGCCTGAGGTTACCGAGGTAGTATCGGAAGCGATGTAAGGCTTTGATTACACCGATTGTTTTTTGATTCCACAGATTAATCGGTGTAATCCCCTCTAAATCGGTGTAATCTCCGTTAAAAATATTTATTGATTATCCCGAGCATTTCCGCAGTGATTTTGCTGTTGGTTGCCAGCAGCTCACGTGAGTTCAGCACTTCGCCGCCGCCTTTGAAATTGACCACTTCGCCTCCGGCCTGCCGCACAATGACAACACCGGCCGCCACATCCCAGGGGTTCAGGTTATACTCATAAAACGACTCGAAACGCCCGCAGGCGGTATAAACCAGGTCGACCGCCGCCGAACCCAGCCTGCGCAAACCATGGCAACTGCGCATCAATTCCGTGAACAGTTCCATATAGGCAGCCTGTTTTTCGAAGTTATAGTACGGGAATCCGGTAGCGACGAGGCTCTTTTTCACTTCGGAGGTATCGCTAACGCTGATCTCGCGACCGTTAAGATAGGCAGGGGCGTCCTTACAAGCGTAAAAACATTCATCCAGGTTGATCTCGTAAACAACGCCCATCACCAGCTCGTCGTTTTCCTGAAGCGCGATGCTGACAGAATAAGTGGGCACACCATGAATAAAATTGGTTGTGCCATCCAACGGATCGATGATCCAGTTATAACGCTCACCCGTTTTACCGGTGGTCTTTTCTTCGGTGATAAAGCCTGCTTCGGTCAACACTTTTTCCAAATTGGATACGATCAGTTTTTCAGCTCCTTTATCGACATAAGATACGAGGTCGTTCAGACCTTTATATTCGATTTTGTCAGCCGAAAAGCCTTTGCGTTCGTTCCTGATAAAATCGCCTGCCTGCTTTGCTATATCGACTACCTGTGTGGTTATATTTTCAAGATACATGATCGCGCAAAGATAAGCTGAACGAGAATAGTTTGTGGATAAAAAAACTGGCAAAAAACAGGCTCAGGGCGGCTAAGGGCCTGGCTACTGGCGGGTACATGCCCAAATAACGGATCAATACGTCGACAACTGACAGGTTGGCGAAAAAACCGATAACGGCTACCAGCACAAACCTGAAAAATTGTTTCGAGGGACGCGACTTTGATTCGCTAAAGACCAGGTACCGGGTGATGACGAAGTTGACCACAACACCCAGGAAAAACGACACCGCCAGCGACACGGTCGAATTTCGAAGGGTTACCGACATGAGCTGGTAGGTACGCTCGGTCAATAAATTATGATAAAGCAGGTAAAACACCGAAATATCGACCAGGAAACCTACCCCCGCCGAAAATACAAATCGCACAACCTGGTTCTGCGCCAGTTTAGCAGCAAGAACCTTATTGACCATTAGCAGATGTTTTCAAATTCCTTGATGACTTTAAAACAGATATTATCAGAATAATGCCGCCGGTAACCATCAGGATGGATATCAGTTCGGCTTGTGTAAATGATATGCCGGCTAAATGGTATTTCGTGTTAACTCTTATCAGCTCGATAAAAAATCTCTCCACCCCTGCCATTATCATGTACACCCCGAACAATATGCCCGGCACTTTAATACGGTGCCGCATCTGCCATAGCACAAAAAACAGCAGAATACATACCACACATTCGTAAAACGACGTCGGGTACACCGGTAAAGGTAACTCGTAGCAATAACAATGTGTTTTATTGATGCAATAATTGGTCAGCTGGCAACCGGGAATTTGCTCGCCCATCATATTGATATTGTGCGGGAATTTGAAACCCCACATCCAGTCGGGCATCCACGAAAGCCAATGTGGTTTAGGGTTGGTGTTATAAATACCCCAGTCACCATCGCCGGCCATCTGGCAACCGATGCGGCCAACACCGTACGACAGCATCATACCGGGGGCGCCTATATCAAGCATATTGCGTATACTGATACCATGCTTACGCGCGATATACAACACTGCAGCGCCACCGCATATCAGACCGCCATAAAACGTTAAACCCTCGAAGCCTATTAGCATTCCAACCGGATCTTTTAAAAAATCGCCCCAGTTTTCCAGTGCATTAAAAACCTTCGCGCCAGCGAAACCGCATATTGCGGCCCATAACAGGATGTTACCCATCAGTTCGTGCGGGTGTACGGTAACCTGTTTGGTCTGAGGTTGGGGTAACTGTTCTTTCTTCTTCTCGGCATAAGCCCAATAAGCAAAAATAACTGCTCCTATAATACCGCCTATCCAACTACCCCTTGATGACAATATAAAGCCCTGTGTATCTGCTAAGAGCTCGTGGTAGTTAAGCACCATATCGAGCAGCTTATAACCGAGAATGAAACCGAACAGGCCGTTAAGCGCCAGTTCCTCGACAGAGGCTGGTTTACCTATCGTTATAGTTTTATGGAAAGGATGGATATAGCCCAGTTTTTCCTTTCGCTTAAATTCCTGTACAAAGGCCCAATAAGCCCCGATGAACGCCAATGCAACAAAAAAACCAAAAGTTTGAATGGGAAGCGGGATATTCCAGCCGGTTAGGTATTGTATAAGTGAGCTGACGGTAGGAAACATAGATAGCCGAATTTGGGACGAATATAGGTTTAATGTACAAATATTTCGTCGGCCTCGGTTATTTCGACGTCACCATCGGGTGAAATATTTGTTAAATGAACATTTTTCAATTCGTTTACCAGTACCGGGTCGTATTTGGCCCGCACTTTTACATAATTACGGGTAAATCCATGCATAAAGCCATCCTTAATGTCACCTTCAAAAAGCACTTCGCAGGTCCTGTTCAATTGCGTCTCGTAAAATGCCCTGCGTTTTTTATCCGACAGGATATGCAGCATTTTACTCCGGTCGGCACGGGTTGAACCCGGGACGGGATTGGGCATTTCGGCAGCAAGGGTATTCTCCCGTTCGGAATAAGTAAAGACATGCAGGTAGGAAATGTCCAAACCGTTCAGGAAATTATAGGTATCTATAAAATCTTCGCGTGTCTCGCCAGGGAAGCCCACGATCACATCTACACCGATACAGCAATCGGGCATCAGCTCTTTGATTTTGGCGACACGCTCAGCATATAGCTCGCGTTTATACCGCCGGCGCATCAGGCCTAATATTTTGTTTGACCCCGATTGCAGCGGGATATGAAAATGCGGCACAAAACGTTTTGATTGCGATACAAATTCGATAATATCGTCCGACAGCAGGTTAGGCTCGATGGAAGATATCCTGATCCGGTCGATGCCTTCGACTTCGTCCAAAGCTTTCACGAGGTCGAAGAAGCGATCTTCGCGCTGGCCGTTGCGGATGCCGAAGTCGCCCAGGTTGACACCGGTAAGTACGATCTCTTTTACGCCCGAAGCGGCAATCTGTGTCGCTTGTTCAACGGCATGCCCGATGGTGTCGCTCCTGCTGGCGCCGCGTGCCAACGGTATAGTGCAGAACGAGCAGGAATAATCGCAGCCGTCCTGCACTTTCAAAAACGTACGTGTACGGTCGCCGAAGGAATAAGCCGATATGAACTCATTAGCTTCTGAAACCGGCCGATTATAAACAACAGCTTTAGGCCTTTTGGTAAGGTCGCTGATATGATCAATGATCTGAAACTTCTCGGCGGCGCCCAAGACCATGTCCACACCAGGTATTTCGGCGATCTCTTTTGGTTTGAGCTGGGCATAGCAGCCCACAATGGTTACGTAGGCGTTGGGCGATATTTTCAGCGCTTCTTTAACTATCTTTTTGCACTTTTTATCAGCATTTTCGGTAACCGAGCAGGTATTGATCACATAAACGTCCGGCGTATCGGCAAAATCGACCGTAGCAAAACCCGCATTATTAAAAAGCCGGCCAATGGTCGACGTTTCCGAATAATTCAGCTTGCAGCCCAATGTATAAAATGCAACTTTCCTGTTCATTTTCAGGGTGCAAAGCTACGGTTTTTTTACTGATTAGTTAACCTGTGATCGGTTAACTGGCTTGCCATTGGCCGGCAATGCGATTTTAGGCTAAAGCCGTTTAAGCTTTTTTATAGTCCGTCGCATAAATGCGACGGCAATGAAGGTCGCAGAAAGATCGATTAATTGCCGTCGGCTTTAGCCGACGGATAAAAATCATCAAATATGGCTTTAGCCAAACTACTGGCTTTCATTCCATCTATAACTCTCATTCTCCAGCCCGATGAGATCGATTACCCGGCTCACTACGGTCATGGCCACATCTTCGATAGTTTTTGGCTTGCTGTAAAAAGATGGTATAGCCGGACAGATAATCCCTCCTGCCTCAGTGATGGTTGCCATATTGCGGATATGAATAAGATTAAAAGGCGTATCACGAGCTACCAGGATCAATTTCCGGCGTTCTTTGAGAATAACGTCAGCCGCGCGAATCACCAGGTCGTCGGATGTGCCGCTGGCTATGCGGCCAAGCGTACCCATGGAGCAGGGAACGATCACCATCGTATCAAACCTTGCTGAACCGGAGGCAAAAGGAGCCGTGAAGTCAGTCTTGGCGTAGAATTTGAAAGACAGTTTCTCAAAATCGCGGTTACCCAGCTCGTGTTCCCAAACCTGTTTGGCATTGTCGGACATTACTACAGCTACCTGCGCAATTTGCGGGCTTAACTGCAATAATTTATCCAGCAATAATTTCGCATAAATGGCCCCGCTGGCGCCGGTAACGGCAACTACGATCTTTCTTTTCATCATTCGGTTCGGGCAAATCTAAAGGATAAAACTTAAGCGCACAAAAAAGGGCCGAATAACAAGTACTCGACCCTACATCTACCTATGAAAAACATGCCCTATGAGAGGGCACTACAAATGTAAAAAGTGTTTTTCAATTTTTAAACAAATTATTAATATTTTTTTAATCGTTGTCCCTGAAGTTTTTCTCGATAAGCATTTGGATGATACCGTCGACCAAACCGACGGTTGGCACGTACATATTTTTGATATTCGCCCATTTCATGATCGAAATGTACACCTCGCAGGCCGGGATGATGACATCGGCCCTGTCCTGGTTGATGCCCAGTACATTAATACGGTCTTTAAGCGAAAAGGAATTGAGGTAGTTATAAAGCGATTTGAGCTTGATGAAGCTTAGCGGCGCGCCATTCTTTTCCTCCGACATCTTGTACAATTTGTTAATATTTCCACCCGTGCCGATGCCGTTAACGCTTTTGTATTGACGGGTATGATCGCGCACAAACTCCCGCATTTCGGCCCAGGTCTCTTCCTTGTCCTGGTTATCCAAAATACGGATGGTACCGATGTTAAATGACCGTGACGCCATTAATTTTCCGTCGGAAAATAAGGAAAGTTCCGTGCTTCCCCCTCCAACGTCAATGTACAGGTAGGTTTTGGCCTTATCTATACTCTGTTCGGTATGATTGGAATAGATGATCTTGGCTTCCTTTTGGCCGGTGATGATCTCCAGGTCAATATCAGCTTTTTCCTTGATCGTCCGTGCAATATCCTGCCCATTGGTGGCTTCGCGCATCGCTGCTGTCGCAAAAGCCATGTACTCGGTCGCCTTATAAACGTCCATCAGGTTGCGGAAAGCCATCATCGTTTTTACCAGGTCGGCGGCTTTCCGTTCGGAAATATTTTGTTGCAAAAAGGCGTCGTCGCCCAGGCGGAGCGGCACGCGCACCAGGGTGTTCTTTTTAAACGAAACGGCGCCGTTGTTCTCAATAATATCGGCAATTAACAACCTTACCGCGTTGGAACCAATGTCAATGGCAGAGTATCTCAATTTATATCAGTTTTTATATTTCAAATAATTATAAATGTCTATCTGGGCCCGGCAGGGTACCTCGCTATGCGTTTTGTGGTATTTATTGTTATTCAGGCTGTTGATCTCGCGCGCCTTTGTATTATCCTCAAGCTGTATGTCGATGATGTCCCTTATTTCCTTCTTCAGGTCGGCATCATAGATCGGGAACCCAACTTCCACCCGGTTATCGATGTTCCTTGTCATAAAGTCCGCGGAAGTTAGGTAGATCAGCTCGTTGCCCCCGTTGCAATAGATATGCACGCGCGCATGCTCCAGGTATTTGTCAACAATACTGATCACCCGGATATTTTCGCTAAAACCCTTCATCCCCGGCACCAGGCAGCACATCCCCCTGACGATCATTTTGATCTTAACACCGGCGTTGCTGGCCTCATACAATTTCATCACCATCTGCTCATCGGCCACGCTGTTCATTTTCAGTATCATGTAAGCCTCTTTGCCGGCCTTGGCATTTTTTATCTCAGTATCGATCAGCTTATAAAATGCGGGGCGCGAATCTACCGGTGACACCACCAGGTGTTTCAATCCTTTTACAAATACGCCCTGTTTAAGCGCGTTAAACACTTCATCCAGGTCGCCGGTGATCTTTTTATTCGATGTGAACAGGGTGTGATCGGCATAAATTTTCGCCGTCTTCTCGTTAAAGTTGCCGGTCGACAAGCAAGCATAGTACGCGGGTTTGCCTTTTTCGGTACGGGTAACCAGGCATATTTTTGAATGAACTTTATAACCCTCTATGCCATACAGCACATTTACCCCGCCTTCCTCCAGGCGACTGCTGTAACCAATATTACTTTCCTCGTCGAAACGGGCGCGCAGTTCGACTAAGCAATTCACCTTTTTGCCGTTTTTGGCAGCGTTTATCAGCGCATGGATCACATGAGAATGGTCCGCCAGCCGGTACAACGCGATGCTGATCTCTTTTACCTTAGGGTCGATGGCCGCCTCGCGCAGAAAATGGATCACATAGTCGTACGACTGGTAAGGCGTACTTAACAGGTAATCCTGTTTGGCGATCATTTCCATCAAACTCTTGCCGAATGACAAACCGCTTACCGGAAGCGGCGGGTAAGGCGTATATTCCAGTTCGGGCCGCCCAACGTTCGGGAAAGCGATAAAGCTTTTAAAATTCAGGTAACGATTGCCTGGGATCAGGTTTTCAGCATGCAGGCCGATCTTGTTTACCAGGTAGGTAACCATCTCCATCGGCATCTCGCTGTCGTACAGCAGCCGCATGGGCTTACCCTTTTTGCGTTTCTGCAGGCTTTTTGAGAGCGCATCGATGAATTTTTCGCTCACTTCCTTATCCAGGTCAAGTTCGGCGTCGCGGGTAAGCTGTATTGAGTAAGCCTCGATAGTATCGTGGTCAAAGATGAAAAAGATATCCTCCAGCGAATAGCGGATAATATCGTCGACCAGGATAATAAACTTCAGGTTATTCGTTTCGGGCAGCACCACGAAACGCTGCAGGCTGTCGCGTATCTCGATCAGCGCATACCTCGCTTTTTGATTTTTCATCAGCTTGACGAAAAAATATAAGCCCCGGTCGCGCAGTTCGGGAAAGGGCTGGTTATCGTCGAGCATAATGGGCACCAGCGTAGCCAGCAAACGTTCCCTGAAATAATTTTTAACAAACGCACCACGGGTTACGTTCAGTTGCTTATCGTTCAGGATAAATATCCGTTCCTCCGCCAATTGCTTCAGGATGATGTTCTCGTACAGATTGTTAAACTTACGCTCCTGTTTTACAACGATGTTTTTGATCTGATTGAGTATCTTTTTGGGATTGTAGCCCAATAATTCTTTGGCTTTGACATTCAGATTAGCCAAACGGCTAAGCGTTGCAACGCGGACACGGTAAAATTCATCGAGGTTTGAGGAGTAGATGGCCAGGAAACGTATCCGCTCGATCAGCGGCACGGTTGGGTCCGATGCTTCCTGTAAAACCCGTTCATTAAAATACAACCAGCTGATCTCCCTGTTTATGTAAGGTATTTTTTTAATGTCCATAGCGCCGGGCACAGCCCATACTTACAAAACTGCCTATTTATTTGTTAAGATAATATTAAGAAAACCTTAAATAGTGGATTTTGTGCTGTGAATTTTGGTTGTAATGGTTGATTAGTTGAAGTGGTTGTGCCTAGTACAACTAATACGACAAATTTAACTAATCCAACTAAATCACTAAGTTTACCTTTTAAACTACGCTAACATGCCAACTTTCGATATTGTAAGCAAAATAGACGGGCAGACATTGGATAACGCCATTAATACCGCCAAAAAGGAAATTCTAAACCGTTACGACTTCAATGGTTCACATAGCTCTATCGACCTGGACAAAAAAACCAACCAGCTAACCATTGTTACCGAGAACGATATGCGCCTGAAAGCCATTAAAGACGCCATCATCAGCCGGATGGTAAAGCAAGGTATCGATCCGACCGCCCTGGACGACGGCAAGGAGCAATATGCCTCAGGCAATATGATCCGCAAGGAAATTGCTGTTAAACAGGGAATCGACAAGGCGATAGCTTCCAAAATCGTAAAGAAGATAAAAGACAGCAACCTGAAGGTGCAAGCCAGCATTATGGACGATATGGTGCGTGTTCAGGGTAAAAAAATCGATGACTTACAAGCGGTTATCGCCCTTTGCCGGAAGGAAAACTTCGGGCAGCCGCTGCAGTATGTGAATATGAGGAACTGATTTCGGAGGTCAGTTGTCAGAGGTTTGGTACCGGATAAAATATCCTTTAGTTTCTGCCCCCTAACTTTCGACATCTGACTTCAAAAACCAAATCCCTACCTTTACCGCATGCCCAATCCCAAACTCTACATGCTCCTACTTGGCTGCACGCCGCCGGGCCGCCATACGGAACAGCACGATGTTTTTTTTGCCATAGGCGAGGATCTGAAAAGCCTTATACCAGATATTTTGGCTTTTTGGCCCGAGGCCAATGGCCGCATTCATATCGATGCATACCGGGAAGTGACGCTGGTTGACGGACACCAGGTTTCGGTTGAGGAAAAAGGCGGCAGCAACGATTCTTCTGGTCAGCACCTATTCTTCATTAACCTGGGCGGATATAAGCGCGGTTTATTTGACGAGCCGCATTTCAAGATCATCAGTGTGCACCCGGATATGGGTTCGGCTATAAAGACGGCCAAAAACACCGAATTTTTCCTGAATACCCACTTCCCCGGCGCCTTTTCGCATGTGGACGACAAGTTCGGTATCGACGTGGACGACGTTTACGAAGTCGCCGATATCTTGCCCTTAGCCCAAAAAGAAAAATACCGGATCATGGTCGAAAAAGCGACCTCCGATGCCCCTGAAGATGAACTGAATCTCGGGTATTTTAAGCTGGCTAATCTATAGGATCGGTTATTTTTCCAAAACCCCGCCACGCCTTTATTGTTATCATAACAAATTTAATACTTAGATTATGGCGACAAGAGGCAGTAAAGTGGAACGGCGTTCGGTGAACTCCGACCAGGACTACGAAATAGAATACGAGGCGCAAAAATTAAATACCTCGGCCGAAAAGATCAGGGAGGCGAAGAAAGCCGCAGGCTCCAATCAGCGCAAGGATATAGAAAAGGCCGTAAAGCATAAGCATTAACCCTATGCCCTGGTATCATGGCGATTATCCGCCGTCATATAAAAATCAGCCGGCTAAAATCAGGGAAAAAGCTGTAGAGATAGCCAATGCCCTGCTGGGAGAGGGCGCTGATGAAGGCATTGCTATTGCGACCGGTTTAAAACGCGCCCGCGAATGGGCTAAAGAACAAAATGAACCCCATACAGACGACTACGATACAGGACATCGAACAGATCCACCTCGCTGATAACGGAACTTTCCCCAATAGCCTATTGCCGGTGCTCTATTATAAAGCAGCATTGTATGTGCCTGTTTTATTTCCGGCCATGCACGTTAAAAACCTATTCGAAAGTCATGGCTGGTCGAACAGTTGGGATAGCGGCATATTCGAATTTCATCATTATCACAGCATCACGCATGAAGTTTTAGGCATCTACAGCGGCGAAACCACGCTGCAGCTTGGCGGAGACAATGGCGTAAAGCTCAAAATACAAAAAGGCGACGTGCTGGTTATCCCCGCGGGCGTCGCGCATAAAAACCTTGGGCAGGAAAATGACATAGGCTGCATTGGCGCGTACCCCGAGGGCATGGACTATGACATGAATTACGGCAAACCGGGCGAAAGACCGGCCACTGACCACAATATTCGCAAACTACCGCTGCCCAAAACCGACCCTGTCTACGGCGACGGTGGTCTTGTTCACATCTGGAGCGGAGATTCAAATCGTGTCCTTTAGCAGAACGCGCCATAACTTATTGGGAAGCTCAAGGCGAACTCAAATCTTTCTTCCGGTCTTCCGAACTTATGCGGACTTTAGGACTAAAATAAAAAAGAAAACCCCGCCATCGCAGCGGGGTCCTCTAATCAAACTAAACCAACAACTTATTATGAAAACGATCTTTTAAATCATTACCTGCAGGGTTGTTTCCTGCGGGATTTTAGTATCGCCCGGGACCGCTGGGCCAAAAAAAAACCACTCTACTCTACAACAGACCCAACGGCACCCGGTCAAATTATTTTACAGCGATCTCGCGAGCCTGAACCTTAGCTTCGTCTTTCTTGGCTACGTTCAACTTCAGCACGCCATCAGTGTATTCAGCTTCGATCCTGGCAGCATCAGCGGTTTCGGGTAAGGTAAACGACCTTACAAACGAGCTGTAGCTGTATTCGCGTTTGCTGTATTTCTTGTTTTCGTCAATGTTCTCGCTCTTCTTTTCAGCGGAAACGCTCAACACGTTTTTATCAAGGCTGATCTTAAAGTCATCCTTTTTCAGACCGGGAGCAGCCAGTTCGATTTGGAATTCGCCTTCGGTTTCGGCTATGTTCACAGCGGGTATTTTGCTTACAAACCTGTTGTTCAGAGAGTCGTTGAAAATCGAATCAAATACGTCGCTAAACCAGGGATTAACTGCGTTCCTTTGCCCGTTGTTAAATTTTACCAGTGTCATATTTATATCCTCCAGAGTTTTTATATTTTATTGTTTTTTAACTTCGCAGATATTATATCAAGCGACATACCAACCCTTGTTTAATACGTTTTACAGACACAATGTCTGTTTAATTTAATGCAATACCGACAAAAAGTCACCATATGAGCGAAAACTTAGCAGATTACAAGCATAAAACCCCCATCCAGGTTCGCTTTTCGGACCTCGACCTGTACGGCCATGTAAATAACGCAATCTATCTCAGCTATTTTGAGACGGCGCGTTTACATTATTGGAAAGAGGTTTTGCAATGGGATTGGAACGAAAGCGGTATCATACTGGCACGCGCGGAAGTAAATTACGTAAAGCCGGTCGTTCGTGGCGACGAACTCGCCTGTTATGTGCGCACCACACGCATAGGTAACAGCAGTTTTGATATTATGCACGTATTGGTGAAGGTAACGGCCGACGGCGAGGAAATATGCACCACTGGCAAAACCGTCTGTATCAGCTATGATTACGGTGTCAACAAACCTGTAAAAATACCTCCGGAACAGCGCGAACGCATGATCGCATACGATGAACCCCCGCTCATCTTAAATTCAAATTAGACGTGTAAATATGCGGATGTGCAAATTGAAGAATATTCATAGAAGTGAATGTTGATGAAGCGGCGGGCATCTGCACATCTGAAATCAGCACATCTGCACATCAAAAAGCCTTTACCTGCGGCATTTTCAGCAGTTTTTGATCGAGCTTGTAGATATTTTTTTTGTGGCCGGTAACGACTATGACTGCCTCCAGGCAGCCGTCTTTCTTTCCCACGTGGCGCAAATTCGATTCCAGGTTGTGGTTTTTGATCATATCCTGCACGATCGCTAAATTATCATGGTCGGAACTGTCAAAAACCAGTGCCAGAATACGGTCGTGGTGTATTTTATCTACGTAATCTTCCAGTATGTGAAACAGGATAAGGATGCATAGCGTAATGAAAGTCGAGATTAGCGCCAAGCTGTAACTGCCTGCCCCTACTACCATACCGATAGCCGCTGATATCCATATCACGGCGGCGGTAGTAAGCCCATTCACCGAAAAGCCATCCTTGAATATTACGCCCGCACCGATAAAACCGATGCCCGTTACAATATTCATATTCGACAAAAGTCCATTTTTTTGGGCCACCATGGTATACAGCGCCGAACCCAGGCAGATAACAATAATAGTGCGAAAGCCGGCGGTCTTGTTTTTATACTGGCGTTCGAAACCCAGCATCGCGCCGCAAATAACCGCAATGGCAACCTTCATTAGGTCCTGGTTGTTTATGTCAAATCCGGATGACAAGTTTGAATTATTGATTTATTGAATTACTGAATTATGGATTTAGTCCGGACGTCCGCATAAGTCGGAAAGTCCGTACGATAAATATAGTGAAAGTTTAAAATCTGTGAAATCAAAACCAATCGGTGTAATCCCAGTCTAAAATATTTTCCCGGGGTTCAGTATCCCCTTCGGATCGAACACCTTTTTTATTCCGCGCCACAGCTCAAAATGGGCATTGGAAAATTTGATCGGCATAAAATCCTTCTGCACCAATCCGATACCGTGCTCGCCCGAGATCGTTCCACCTAACGACGCCGTCAGCTCAAAAATCTCACGTATGCCGTCTTTCAATTTCGTATTCCAGTCCTCATCGCTCATGCCCGCTTTAATGATATTGGTATGCACATTGCCATCGCCGGCGTGACCGTAGCACACCGATTCAAAGCCGTACTTCTTCCCTATTTCCTTAATGCCACTGATCAGTTGCGGTAAGGTTGCGCGCGGCACAACCGTATCCTCCTCTTTGTAAATCGTGTTCGATTTTACTGAAACGGCCATAGTACGGCGCATACGCCACAATTCTTCCTTTTGCGCGGCCGAATCGGCAAAAAGCACGTCCTTACAGCCGTACTGCTCCAGCACTCCGTTGATTCTTTCACAATCCGAAAATATTACATCCTGGTTAGTGCCGTCGACCTCGATGAGCAGGAAAGCATGAATATCATCTTTCAGATCGAAATTTATGTCATCATGTTCTATCACCCACTCCACTCCTCTTCGTTCCATAAATTCTAACGCCGACGGTACAACTCCCGCCCTGAAAATAGCCGATACCGCAGCAGCAGCATCCTCATTGGTAGTGAATGAAGCCAGCATCAGGGCATCCTGTGTCGGGCGGGGTACCAGTTTCACAACGATCTTTGTAATAACCCCCAGTGTTCCCTCAGAGCCGATCATCAATTGAGTCAAATTGTAGCCTGAAGCATACTTGAGTGTATTTGCGCCTGTCCAGATAATATCGCCATCAGTCAATACGACCTGCAAGTTCAGCACATACTCGCGTATGGTACCGTATTTCACTACCCTCGGGCCGCCCGAACCGTGCGATACATTGCCGCCGATAAAACAACTGCCTTTGCTTGCAGGGTCCACGGGGTACAACAAATCTTTATCAGCAACGGCATCCATAAACGTTTCAGTTATTACGCCCGGCTCGACCGTGGCCTGCAGGTTTTGCAGGTCGATATCCAGGATCTGGTTAAAACGTTCCATCGAGATCAGCAGGCCACCTTTTACAGGCAACGCGCCGCCGCTTAGTCCTGTTCCCGCGCCGCGGACGGTGACCGGTATCAGCTTTTCATTACATAGCTTTAGCAGGGCCGAAATTTCTTCCGGCGATTTGGGTGTTACTGCTGCATCCGGGTAGTAATGCAGGTCCTCGGTCTCGTCATGGCTGTATTTTTCAAGATCAACGTGATTTGTAACAATGGCGTTATCGCCCACAATAGTTTTAAAAGCCGACAAAATATCCGGCGTTATTTTATTGAATTCCATTGGCTTTATGTGTAATAGTAACGCCCGAATGCGCCACTTTGCCCTTCATCGGGGGATTTAACTTTTTGATCGTTACGGAAACCGTATCGATATAAGGATAGTGTTTTACAATATCGTTTATAATAGCCTGGCAGAGGCTCTCGATCAGTTTGCGCGGGTGCTGCATCTGAGCGTAAGTAAGTTCGTACAGATGCTCATAATTGACGGTATCGGATAGCCTGTCGTGGAGCAGTTCGTCCTTCGGCTCAAAATCCACTGAAATATCCACTACGAATTTACTACCCAGCAATTGCTCCTCGGGATAAAAACCATGCCGACCGAAAAACTCGGCGCCATGTAAAGCAACATTGATCATGGCGTAAAATTAGTTAGAAAGTCCGAAAAATCTTCGAAACCAAATAGTCTTTCGGACTTATGCGGACTTTCGGACTTTCCGACTAACTTTGCCCCACCAATTATACTTCTCATGGCAAAAACTGATCTCTTTGAAGCTCCGGATTACTATTTGGTCGACGAACTGCTGACCGACGAACATAAACTGATACGTGCTACCGTGCGGGACTGGGTAAAGAAGGAACTGAGCCCCATTATTGAAGACTACGCGCAGCGCGCCGAATTTCCCAAACAATTATTAAAAGGATTAGCCGAAATAGGCGCCTTCGGGCCGACCGTTCCTGTCGAATATGGCGGCGCGGGTCTGGATTATATTTCCTACGGTATTATTATGCAAGAGATCGAACGGGGCGACTCGGGTATCCGTTCTACCGCGTCCGTGCAGGGTTCACTGGTTATGTATCCGATCTATGCCTATGGTTCGGAAGAGCAGAAAAGAAAATACCTGCCTAAGCTGGCTTCGGGCGAATTGATGGGCTGCTTTGGACTTACAGAGCCCGACCACGGATCGAATCCCGGCGGCATGACGACCAACATTAAAGATGCCGGCGACCATTACATTCTTAACGGCGCCAAAATGTGGATATCCAACTCGCCCTTTGCGGACATAGCCGTCGTATGGGCCAAGGATGAAAGCGGCAAAATACGCGGATTGGTAGTTGAGCGTGGAATGGCCGGTTTTTCAACTCCTGAAACGCACAATAAATGGTCGTTGCGTGCATCGGCTACAGGTGAATTAGTATTTGATAATGTAAAAGTTCCCAAAGAAAATATTTTCCCCAATGTCTCCGGTCTTAAGGGTCCGCTTGGCTGCCTCAACCAGGCGCGCTATGGCATTGCCTGGGGCGCTATCGGCGCTGCTATGGATTGCTATGATACTGCGCTACGTTATTCAAAAGAACGCATTCAGTTCGGTAGGCCTATAGCCGGTTTCCAACTGCAGCAGAAAAAACTGGCCGAAATGATCACCGAGATCACAAAAGCTCAATTGCTGGTATGGCGCCTGGGCACTTTGAAAAACGAGAACCGGGCCACTCCTGCCCAGATTTCGATGGCTAAACGGAACAGCGTGGAAACAGCTATTACCATCGCCCGCGAGGCACGACAGATACTTGGCGGCATGGGCATCACCGGCGAATACCCGATCATGCGGCATATGATGAACCTGGAGTCGGTGATCACTTACGAAGGCACGCACGATGTTCACCTGCTTATAACCGGCATGGACATTACCGGTCTTGATGCGTTCAAATAATGTAACATTGTTGATAAAAGAGACCCGACCCATAAAACATTGCGCTGATTACGCGCGTATAAGCACATTGTTTTATGGGTCCCTTTCTAACGTTTGCCGAGAGTTATATTGACGATGCTTTTATAAAGAACAAAGGTTTTCGAATTATTTTTCTCCTTTTTTTCCTGTCGTCTGCATTTATTTCCTGCAGCAAATCAAGTAACACCTTATCTTCCGGGTATTCCCGCGAATTCAAAACAGTCTTTGCAAAAACGTCCCGTTATTTCGACTTCAACCAACCCAGGCAAGGAATTTTATATCTTGATTCGGCATTTAATAAGATTCATAAACCAACTGTAGACGACCGCTTCAGATACTATAGCTTTCATTTCGTTTACTACGAACAGGTTCAGCATCAAAGCAAACAAGCACTGGCATACGCCGACAGCATGTTAATGATGGCGCATAAAAGTGTCACAAAACAACAATATGTATCCAACTTTGCTGAAGCAAATTATGCCCGGGGTGACGCTTATTTCAATTTGGGTCAATATAATGATGCTTATCAGTGTTATTTCCAGGGCTATCTTGTAGCGAAAAACTACCTGAACCAGGTATCGCTGTCTGACTACACGTATCGCATGGGCATGATTATGTATAAGCAGGCCCATTATAAGTTGGCGGTCGAGTATTTCAAGGAAAGCTATCAGCAAAGCACTTCGGCCAAAAAATTTGATTTTCCTGCCTTTTATCGTCAGCAGGAGCTATTGGACAATATTGGGATAAGCTTTAGGCACAATGGCGATATTGATAGCTCTATCGTCTATTTTGATAAAACGCTGGCTTTCATTAATGCTAACAAGGGTAAGTTTAAGGACCGAAGCAGTACGATGGATATTGCCCGGGGAGTGGTGTTTGGCAACAAGGCAGAGGCTCTGATCAGCCAGGAAAAGTATAACCCGGCAAAATCGATGCTGAAAGAAAGCATAAAAACAAATTTAAGAAAAGACGGCGACAACCGTGATGCTGAATTTGCAGAAATAAAGCTTAGTCAAATATACCTGATTAAAGGTCAAAACGACTCGTTAAAAAACCTGCTGAGCGCTCTGCGCATCCAGCTTGACAGCATAAAAAATGAAGACGCGGAAGCCGACTGGAACAGGCTGATGGGCAGCTACTATTTGAAAACAAATGACCTTCGCAAAGCGATTTATTATACGCAAAATTATAACGCGCTTAAGGATTCTCTTATCAAGCGCCTAAGCTCACTAAAGGAAACGGACGTAGCCCAGCAACTGGCCAATTTTGAAAAACAATCGGAAATAGAAACCTTAAGCAACAACAACAAATTACAGCGCATTTACCTCAGCGCCGCCATTGTCCTTTCGTTGATGCTTGCGGCGATCGTGTTCCTGGTATGGCGCAACTGGCGGAGGTCAAAGCTGGACATTGTAACCGTCAGCAAACTAAACGGGCAGATCAACGACCAAAAGGCTAACCTGGAAGAAGCCCTTGCCGAGATCAAAAACCGAAACCGGGAAAAAGACCGCATACTGCGTGCCGTGGCGCACGACCTGCGAAACCCGCTGGGTGGCATCGCTTCATTGACGAGTGTCATGGTTGAAGAAACCGAGCACGACAAGGAACTGAATGCGCAGCTTAAGCTGATACGCGAAACGGCAACCGATACACTGGAATTGATCAACGAGATACTGGAAGCGACGAATAATTCTTCGTCAACCCTTACGAAACAGTGGGTTGACGTTAACTTGCTGTTAAACAACAGCATCGAGCTGCTGCGGTTTAAGGCGGCCGAAAAGCATCAGCAGATTTTATTTTACGGCCTCGATCACGAAACCGAGATCAGCGTAAACCGTGAAAAGATATGGCGTGTAATCAGTAACCTGATAAGTAACGCGATCAAGTTCAGCCCGGTAGGCGAAACTATTATGGTAGAAGCTATACACAAAAGCGACCAGGTGATAATCTCGATCCAGGATCATGGTATAGGCATACCCGATAGCATGAAGGATAAAATATTCAACATGTTTACCGATGCTAAGCGCCCGGGCACCATCGGCGAAAAGTCATTCGGATTAGGACTGTCCATCAGCAAACAGATCGTCGAAAAGCATCATGGTAAGATATGGTTTGAAAGCGATGGCAGTAAGGGCACTACCTTCTGCATAAGCCTGCCGGCCGCTAAACCAAAAGCTGTTCATGCCGAGTCGCGCTGCGACGAAGCCAAAGAAATATCCGGCAGGTAAACACCCTTCAAAAACCGGCTGTACCACCGGCCGGATGATTTAATAATGCGCCGCTGGGTTTCAAAATCCACATAGATTAGCCCGAAACGGGGGTGATAACCTTCTGCCCATTCAAAATTGTCGGTGAGGGTCCATACAAAATACCCGTGTACGCGGCAACCCTCCTGCTTGGCTTTTAAAACCTGTTGTAAATGAGCCCGCAGATATTCAGTCCGTTGTATGTCATCTACAAGTTCTCCCGCAAGGCTATCCGGAAAGGCAGCGCCATTTTCGGTAATGATGAGTTTTCTTATTTGCGGATAGGAATCGTACTTTTTAATGATGTGATAAATTGCAGGCGGGTACACTTCCCATCCCATGGCGGTAACCGGCACGTTGCGTACTTCGGCTTTTACCTGGCTGGCGTTGATATAAGGCGTAAAAAAAGAATATTTAATTATCTCGCGGGTATAATTCTGTAAGCCAATAAAATCAAAATCGAACTGTATATCCGTTTCATCGCCCGCCAACTGGTATTTTCTCAGCCCTTTCAATGCCGGTATATCATTTATGGGATATCCAAGCCCCAACACAGGCTCGATAAACAAACGGTTTAGCAGCGCGTCGGCTCTTACAGCGGCTGCTATATCCTTTTTTTTGTCCGATGCAGGTTCTATGTATGAACATGAAAACGTAGTACCAATCTCAGCGCCAGGTACCAGTTCACGCAGTTTCCTTGCACCGGCAGCCATGCTGAGAGTAATATGATGAATAGCCGGCAAAAAATTCTTCATGCCCGTACGGCCCGGCGCATGAATACCAAGAAAATACCCCGCGCCCGAGAATACGGCCGGCTCGTTCATTACCATCCAATGTTTTACCCTGTCGCCAAAATGCCGGACGCACACACCAACGTACTCCGTAAACCAGCCGATGATTTCCCTATTGGTCCAGCCGCCGCGTAGCTCCAGCACCTGCGGCAAGTCCCAATGATAAATAGTGACCCAGGGCTCTATTCCCTGCTCCAGGCAATAATCGATCACCCGGTTATAATATTCGATGCCCGCCATGTTCACCTCGCCCGTACCCGCCGGCAAAATACGTGTCCACGCGATGGAGAATCGGAAATTGGGTATATGCAGCTTTTTGATCAGGTCGATGTCAGTTCGGTAATTATGGTAAAAGTCGCAGGCTACATCAGCTTTCTGTCCGTTCTTTACTTTGCCGTTTTTTGCAGTAAAAACATCCCATATCGATTCACCCTTACCATCTGCGTACGGCGCCCCCTCGGTCTGAAATGCCGCGGCAGAGACTCCCCACTGAAAATCGTCACCGAAAAGAAACCTGCTTAAATTATCCATGAACAAAGATCCACTTATTGACTTGAACAATTAAATGACAACAATATGTGAACCAAATTGCACAAAATGGAAGGAATACAAGATGAAAAGAAGAAATTTTTAGTGCATAAAAGATGATCTCATACTTCTTAGCATCATCCTCTGACGAAAATTCCTTATCAGACCCAATAAATTAGTGAGAAACCCCATAACGATCTGCTTTTATTCAGTGTACTAAAATAGTTGGCCTATGTAAAGCCAGAAAGAGCGGAATATTATTTTACCATTAACATTCTTGCTTAAGAGTTTAAATAAATTATGAAGCTTAAATGACAGAAAACGAGATAGCTTTGAGTTATGACGGAATATTTCAAAAAGCTGATCGATTACGATCATTACGAGAACGGTATCATCACTGACATTCTGCTCCGTGCCGGGTCTCCTGAAAAACCAGAGCAAATAATTGCCCACACATTAGCTGCACAGCAAATATGGCTTACACGTTGTAAAAGAGAACCGGCCATCGGCGGTGCGCTGTGGCCCGACTGGCCTGCTAAAAGTTTTAAGCGAATCATCGACGAAAATTACAACGGCTGGACGACTTTGCTCGACACGCTTGAGCCTGCTGATTTTGAGCAGGTGATCCCATACAAAAACTCAAAAGGCGAAAGCTTTGAAAATAAACTGGCCGACATCTTAACGCATCTTATTAACCACGGCACGCATCATCGCGCTCAGGCGGGCCAATACCTTAAACTTTCTGGTGTAAATGAATTACCCTACATGGATTATATCTTTTACATCAGGACATTAAATTGATGCATGCTATGAATTATGTTAATTTTGCCTCATAAAATTCATACCTGATGAAATTAACGCCCGTTATATTGTTGTTGGCCCTGGTATTCTTTTCATGCCACGATGATACAAAACAAGAAAATGTTCTAAAAAATGATATCCTGCAAATTCATGACAAACTAATGGCAGGCGATGATGCCTTGATGCAAAGTAAGATGAAACTGGACAGCTTGCTGAAGCTAAAAACAAAAGACAGCCTGGACGTTAAAGCTATTGATAAGCAGGTATCGGCGGCTGACGACGCAATGGAAAGCTGGATGCATCAATTTCAACCCGACCAAAGCGGCAAATCGCACGATGAGGTTATGAAATATTACTCGGAGCAGAAGAAACAGATCATGGCCGTCGATTCGCAAATGAACGCGGCAGTGGCAAGTGCAAATAAATATTTATCAACTATTAAATCGAAATGAGAAAGCTGGCATGGGTGTTCATGGTAATATTAGCAGCGAGCGCCTGCAAATTCAATTCCAACGATAAAAAAACATTGCCGATACTCGGGAGCCGAAAGTTGCGGACGAGAACGGTCGATGGCAAAACTGTCACAGATACCGTCTACCAAACAATTACACCTTTTAAATTTGTGAACCAATACGGTGACAGCATTACCAATAAAAGCCTGGACGCAGATATTTATGTGGCCGACTTCTTTTTCACCACCTGCCCTTCCATTTGCCCGGTGATGCACCGCAATATGCTGAAGGTGTATAACACGTTTAAGAATACGGGCGATTTTAAGATTCTCTCACACACCATCGATCCTAAACATGACAGCGTTCCCGTACTTAAAAAGTATGCGGATAAATTGGGGGTTACCGGCAATACGTGGTGGTTTTTACAAGGCAAAAAGGACAGCACCTACGAATTAGCCGAAAAACATTACATGGTGGCCGTAAAAGGCGATAGCACCGGAGCCGGCGGCTATATTCATTCGGGTTATTTTATATTGGTCGATAAACAAAAACGAATACGCGGCGTATATGATGGTACCGATCCCAAACAGGTGGACCAAATGATCGATGATATAAAGGTATTGCTTGCCGAACCAGACGAAAAGATAGCGCAATGAAACTCAAAAAAACCTGCGTTGTTCTGTGCGCGGCTATTGCATTTTTAATCGCGGCTTGTGAAAGCCAGGGCAGTATTGAATATAAAAGATATTATTCAAACGGCTCGGTAATTTACCAGCAGCATTGCCAGAATTGCCACGGCACGAACGGCGAAGGCTTATCGGCGCTTATCCCGCCTTTAACCGACTCGGTGTATCTTAAAAACAATAAAAATTCTCTTGCGTGTTACGTTCTTAACGGCCTGAAAGGAAAAATAACTATAAACGGAAAAGAATTCGATGACACAATGCCCGTAAGCAATCTTGCGCCTATGGAAGCAGCAGAAGTCATAACATATATTCAAAATTCTTTTGGTAATAAACTGGGCTTAACAACGATCGACGAGGCGGAAGCCGATTTGGAGAAGTGTAAGTAGTCCGGAAGAAGAAGTTTGTAGGATAAGTTTCGGACTTACGCGGACATGCTGACTTTCGGACAAAATCAACTATCTTTGTCTTCGCAAATCGTTCTATCGCTCCGGTTTATGCCGGGGAGGAAAGTCCGGGCAACACAGAGCATCCTGCTTCCTAACGGGAAGGCGCCGCCAGCCGGCGACAGAAAGTGCCACAGAAAATAAACCGTCCGCCAGCCGGCGGATAAGGGTGAAAACGTGGGGTAAGAGCCCACGGCTTTCCCGGGCGACCGGGATCGCGGTAAACCTCAGGAGTTGAAAGACCAAATAGGTCCTGGATTCAAAGCTGCTCGCTTTACGTATCGCAAGATATAGCCAGGATGGGTAGGTTGCTTGAGCCTGTCAGCAATGGCAGGTCCAGATCAATGATAGAAATAAACAGAACCCGGCTTATAGCTTTGCTGCTGGAATAACCCTTTTCTGGAAAAGGAAGGGGTTATTTTTTTCTTAGCAAGAAAAGTGTTTATTTTTCTATACATTTTTTTAAATTTATCGCGTTTAATAGTACTACCCTGTAATGGCAAAAATTTTAATTATTGATGACGAGCGGGCCATCCGCAACACCTTGCGTGAAATCCTTGAATATGAAGATTATGAAGTTGACGATGTCGACAATGGCATTGACGGCCTCGAATTGATCCAGAATAATTATTATGATCTTGTTCTGTGCGACATCAAAATGAGCCGCATGGACGGGATGGAAGTACTTTCAGAAGGGCTCGCTATTAAGCCCGATCTTACTTTTATCATGATATCAGGCCACGGCACAGTCGAAACGGCCGTGGAAGCCAGTAAAAAGGGTGCTTTCGACTTTATATCCAAACCACCCGACCTTAACAGGCTGCTTATCACCGTCCGCAACGCGCTCGACAGGGGCAGTTTAGTAAGCGAGGCCAAAGTTCTGAAACGCAGGGTTGCCAAGGTAAGAGCAATACTCGGCAACTCGCCCGCAATCAAAAGGATCAAGGAAACGATCGACCGTGTCGCTCCCACCGATGCCCGTGTGCTGATAACCGGCGCCAACGGTAGCGGGAAAGAACTGGTAGCCCGCTGGCTGCACGAAAAATCGAACCGTGCTATGGCGCCGTTAATAGAGGTAAATTGTGCTGCGATACCATCGGAATTGATCGAAAGCGAATTGTTCGGCCATGAAAAAGGGTCGTTTACATCAGCCGTCAAACAGCGCATCGGCAAATTCGAATCAGCGCATGGCGGAACGCTTTTCCTGGATGAGATTGGCGATATGAGCCTTTCGGCACAAGCCAAGGTGCTTCGCGCCCTGCAGGAAAGCAAGATCACGCGTGTAGGCGGCGAGAAAGAAATCGAGGTAGATGTACGCGTGGTAGCGGCTACCAATAAGGACCTGCTGAAAGAAATAGAGGCAGGTAATTTCAGGATGGACCTTTATCATCGTTTAAGTGTTATCATTATAGACGTCCCTCCGCTCACCAATCGCAGGGACGACATTCCATTGCTGACCCAAAGCTTCCTGGAAGAAATATGCAGCGACTATGGTATGCCGGTCAAAAAAATAACGGACGGCGCATTGGATGCACTGAAGGCATTACCCTGGACCGGCAATATCCGCGAGCTGCGTAACATGGTTGAGCGCCTGATCATCCTGAGTGATAAAATGATCACAGAAAACGATGTTCATGCCTTCGCCAACCCATCGGGTCCTGTTACTATTGCAGGCAATTCGTCGTCAAGTTCGCAAACGGACTTTGACCAGTTTGCCAATTTCCAGGAATATAAAGACTATGCTGAACGCGAGTACATTAAATTCAAGCTGGAAAAAAACAACTGGAACGTATCCAAAACAGCCGATGATATCGATATTCAGCGCAGCCACCTGTACAGTAAGATAGAAAAGTATGGATTGAAGCGGGGGGAATAATCCTCTTGTGTTCTTTGTGAACTCCTTTGTTGTCTCTGTGGTTTGATAGAAATGTTTTAACTACAGAGGTCACTGGGTTTTTACACGGAGGCAGTTCTGGATGCATCACATAAAGTTTCTGCCTTTATGAAAAACTTTGCTTACGGTGTTTTCACTTGCCGGTATGGTATTGCGTTCATCCGGAATCGCTGCGGTTCTTTCGTCCGCCCGTGATAAGGTAAGCACCGGAACATCTTTGCATTCTGGAGTCAGCTTTCGTAGCAGTGTAGAAAGATCGTAGCATTTGTTGACCACTACATGGATGACCTTACCTTCTATCTGTACCTTGCCATCCACCATCAATAAGCGCGTTTGCAATATTTCTTTGCGGTATTGCTCGAATTTATCCGCCCAGACCACCAGGTTCGCAAAACCGGTTTCGTCTTCAATAGTGACAAACAAAACGCCTTTCGCTGTTCCGGGGCGCTGCCGTACCGTTACCAAGCCAGCTACCTTTACCACGTCGCCATCCTTTAAATCAGCAAGTTTACCTGTTTCAAGCACATGCAATAAATTCAATTTCTCGCGCACAAAGCTTACCGGGTGCGCTTTAAGCGACAGGCCGGTTGTGGCATAATCATGAATTACATGTTCGGCCTGCGACATGAACGGAAGGCTGATCTGTGCCTCAAAAGTACTTTCAGAGGGCTGCCCGTTGAACAAGCCGATCGGTTTATCACTTAATGCAGGCACTTCCCATAAGGCTCTGCGGCGATCCAATTGCATCGAACGAAAAGCATCGGCATCGGCCAGTTTTTCAATGGCTGCCTGCGGTACACCTGCGTCACTGAGTTGACTGATACTGGTATAGCCTGTTCCGCGGCGTTCGGCCAGCAGCTGCATATCCTGCTCACTTAAGCCCTTTACCTGCCGGAAACCCAAACGAACAGCGCGGTACTGCCCGTCTTGTTCTTCAAGCGTATTATCCCATTGCGAATGGTTGACATCCACCGGCCGCACCACTACCCCATGTTTACGCGCATCGATCACGATCTGCGCGGGCTGGTAAAAGCCCATAGGCTGGCTGTTGAGCAATGCTGCTGCAAATACGTCAGGATGATGGCATTTGAGCCAGCAGGAGATATAAACCAGGTAAGCAAAGCTGATGGCATGACTCTCGGGGAAACCATAGCTGCCGAAACCTTCCAGTTGTTTAAAGACACGGCCCGCAAATTCTTCGGTGTAACCATTTTTGATCATGCCCTCGGTCAATTTCTTTCGATGCAGGCTAACCTCGCCTTTGGCTTTAAAAGTTGCCATATTACGGCGCAACTGGTCGGCCTCTGCAGGGGTATAACCCGCGGCCCTTATGGCCAGTTCCATTGCCTGCTCCTGGAACAGGGGCACTCCCTTGGTTCTTTCCAGTATTTCTTTTATATCTTCTGAAGGATACTCAATCGGATCGATGCCGTCCCGCCTGCGCAGGTACGGATGCACCATATCACCCTGTATAGGTCCGGGCCGTACAATAGCTACCTCGATCGCCAGGTCATAAAAATTCCGTGGTTTTAAACGGGGCAGCATGGACATTTGCGCCCGGCTTTCAATCTGGAAAACACCCAAAGTATCGGCCTCGCAGATCATATCATAAACCTTCGGGTCATCGTGCGGCACATTAGCCAAAGTAAGCTCAAGCCCCTTGTGCTGCTTAGCCAGGTCGAAAGCTTTTCGGATACAGGTAAGCATACCTAACCCAAGTACATCTACTTTCAGGATGCCCAAATCCTCCAGGTCGTCCTTATTCCATTCCAGTTGGGTACGGTCTTCCATCCGGGCATTCATCACGGGGCAGATGTCCGAAAGCTTGCACCGCATGATCACAAAACCACCGGTATGCTGCCCCAATTGGCGCGGGAAACCCATTAGTTGTTCTGTTATTTCGAGTACTTTATATAAATGCGGGTCATCAGGGTTAAGGCCCTGGTCAACTAACCGCTGCCGGTCAAAACCATCCTCCGAAAAATCCCATACCGCTCCACCTATACGCTTGATCGTATCGTCGGATAACCCCATTGCTTTACCCACATCCCGGATAGCGCCCTTGTGCCTTTCCTGTGTTACGGTGGCTACAATACCGGCATGTTCGCGCCCGTAGGTTTGATATATCCATTGGATGATCTCCTCGCGGCGCTCATGTTCGAAATCTACGTCGACATCGGGCCATTCGTCGCGCGCATCGGACATGAACCGCGAAAAAAGCATTTTTTGTTCGGTCGGGTCGACAGGCGTAATACCCAAACAGAAACAAACCGCACAGTTAGCCGCCGAGCCGCGTCCCTGGTGCAGGATGCCCAATTCTTCAGCTTTCTGCGTGTATTCGTAAATCCTGAGAAAATAAGGCGCCAATTTGCGGCGTTTGAAGAAAGCAAGCTCAAATTGTATCTGTTTGATGTGCTTGGGTTTCATCTTAAGCCCCATCCTCTTTCTTGCGCCGGCCCAGGTATGTTCAGCCAGGTGCTCATCGGCGGTGCGGCCGTCGGGGCTTTTCCATTCCGGTTCGAGATATTTCAGCGTATCCAGTGAAAATTGACAAGCATCGGTTATCTCGCCGATCCGGGCGATCGCATCTGGGTATTTACGGAACAGCCGCTCCATCTCATCAATTTCTTTCAAATGCCGTTCGGCATTGGCATGCAGCTTAAAGCCTGCTGTACTGATGGTGCATTTCTCGCGGACACAAGTAAGAATATCCTGCAATTCGCGGCGATGTGCATTATGGTAATGCACATCGTTAGTGGCCACCATGGGGATACCCGATTGCGATATGCGGTAGAGCCGCTTTTCGTCATTTCCATTATACAGGAAATTGGCAGCGATATACAGGCGGTTTCCTAACGCGGCTTTATATTCTTTAAGGTTTTGTTTGAAATCATCGTCAAAGTCAAAACGACTATTAAGTGCATCGGGCGGCACGACGATGAATTTAATACCTTCAGCGTTTTCAAACACATCCTGCTTATACAAATCACACTTCCCCTTTTCGGTGCGCAGGTTGCCTTTGCTCAAAATGGCGCATAAACGCCCCCAGGCAGTAATATCAGTCGGATAAGCCAGCAAATCGGGACCATCCACCAGGCACAGGCGGCAGGCAGGTATGAATTGTATCTTTTCTTCTGAAGCTTTCGCAACTTTAAAGGCCCGGACTACCCCTGCTACAGTATTCCGGTCGGTAATAGAAATGGCTTTATAGCCCAGCCTTGCGGCCTCGCGTACCAGTTCTTCGGGGTGCGAACCGCCGCGCAGAAAGCTGAAATTGCTGGTTACCTGTAATTCCGAATATGCCATACATTATGCAAAAAAACCATGAATGAACCATTGCCCGGCCTGGTCGCCTGAATAATGCCCTGAGCGAAAGACCCAATACCTCCGGCCCGCTTCGTCTTCTACCTGGTAGTAGTCGCGGTGTTCGCCCTGTTCCAGCCACCATTCGCGCTCAATACGTTCGGGACCGTCGGCTTTGCGTACCTTATGAACATTATTTTTATAGACGAAAAGCATCGGCGGGTTATCAGGCAGGAGCGCTGTAACGTCGATCCGCTCAGGCCGGGGAAGCAGCAATGATGGCCGGGGCCGGTCGGTGCGCCATTCGGTGGCGCGTTTATCCTGCAGCGACATTGCCGGTTTTATCGATCGCTCGGGCCAGTAATGTTCCTGCGGCAGGTAACGGCGGATGTTTGCAGCGCCTATTTTGTTAGCCAGCCTGTCGAGTAATTCCGCCAATCCGGCATCTTCCAATCCGCCCCCTTCCGGAGACCAGAGCATTTCCTGTTCAGGATCAGCTTCTTCTACTTTTGTAGCATCAAGCGTAAATAGCTCGATCCCAAGATCGGGTTCGATAGAAGCAATTTTCAGCTCAAAAAGCCTGAACAAATGATTCACAAAGTTCGAGGCCTTGTTTGTTCCAATGCCGACCTGCAGCACTTTACCATCTACCCGGTAGCATTTTAAAACAGCGGTTCGCAGGCCCATACCCTCGCCTTCCAGGCGCCGGCACAGGTTTTCCAACAACTTTTTTATGGCGATACCGATGCCTTCGGCTGTTCGGATCGGTTCCAGGCAAGGCAAGCGTTCGTGGTGAGGTTCAATGGGCTGAAGCAAGTCGAGCGGTTCGTCTTCATTACCCAGGGCCTGGTCGAGCCGAAGCAGCAGCTTTGTGCCAAAACGTCGCCGCAATACAGAACGGCCAATACCCATAAAGCTTTGGATATGGTGAAATCCCAGCTTTCTCAGCCGGTCCAATGTCTCGCCTTCAAGCCGCAACGCTGATGGCGGAAGCGACAATAAAGCCCCTGCCTGCTCCCCGGGTGCAATAATGGGCTTATCCTTACCAAAACGCGCCACGGCCCACGCTGCGCCGACGGTATCGGCTATAGCGCCGCGGGCATCATAGCCCTTGCTTCGCAATACTTTAATGATGTTACCCAGGTAAGCACGTTCGCCGCCCCAAAGATGCCCACAGCCTGAAATATCCAGTATCAATCCATCGGGCATATCCACCGCAACCAGCGGGGTGTAACGGATGCACCATTCGCCCAAAGCTTTTAACAACTTTGCATCTTTGCCGGGGATATGGTCTGCCATTTCGAGCGACGGCACTAAGGCCCTTGCATCGGCAAGCGCCATGCCCGGTGATATTCCCTGTGCCTCGGCCAGCGGATTGGCAGCGGTAATGAGCATCCGCCCATGCTCAGGCGCGGCAAAAACAAAAGGCAGCGTTTTCAGTTCCGGCCGGCGGAGGGCTAGCCAGTCCGTTGTCAAATGACGGAACCATATCGAAACAAAACGCCTTTGCATACTCAGCCAATCTGCCGTACAAATTCCTCATGTATAATAGCTTCTTTATTAACCTGCGCAAACCGCCCTTCGGCCCATTCCAACTGCCAGCTGCCGGGGTTGCCATTCCGGACTTTGAGCAGATCGACCTGCCAGCGCGGGTAGCCTACGCCGGGCAATCCATCATTGGTTTCACTGGGTAAGGGGGATATCTGCCAGCGGGCCATACAAGTGCTTGTGCCTGCTTTTCGCGGATCATTTCTCAATATAAAACCGGTTACCCTGCTGTTCTCGACCGCCAATTGCAGCCGCCGCGATTCGGCAAAGCTAACGTTGGACAATTCAGCGACCACAGCAGCCAGGCCTTCGCATTTTAAGGCTTCTTCGGTAACCCAAAGCACATCTTTTTCCTTTTGCAGGTCGATGAAGATCATGCGGTCGGGCTCGGTATTAAAAGTCATCAGCGCAGGCGGAAAAAGTTTACGGGCAGCGCTTATCCACAGGCAGGCGCCCCCCTGCCCCATCAGCGGGGATAACAGGCCGGCTATAAAGCCCGAACTTGCAGCAACCTGCTCGGGCGTGGGGCACATCATTTCGTGTATGGCGCCAACCGGGAAAATGCCGTTCGGGAAAGCCGATTCGATAGCACCCAAGCCTATCCTGCCCGCACCACCGGCAGAAGGCGGTTTAAATCCCTCCAAAAGCAAAATATCCTTTCGCAGCTTGTTGATAATATCTTGTCTGGTGCCTGGCATAGCTCAATTCGGGATAACAAAATTGCTAAAATTTTTAGTATTATTAGCAAATAATTTTCATTTTTGTTTTATGATAAAGAACACAGGCCTGATAACAGAAGCAAAGGTGTGGGTAAAACGAAAGAACAGCCCCGGCGAGATCATTCGCGTTATCCTCGATTCGAGCAATGGCGGCAAGGTGATCGCTTATAATTTATACCATGCTTTTGAGGACAGCCCCGATTACCTGGGCAGGATATTGTTCGACCAGGAAGGTTACTGGATATACGATGGTTCGGTCTTCAGCGTCGCCGAACAGGAACAACTGGCGAAATTTATCATTGACTACGCTCGAAGGCTCTAAATAAAGCAAGTTTTATATCGGGATTGATAATGCCAGCCCTAATCTTGTATATTAGTGTATGCAATGTATGTGCTTAATCACCGCCTGATTACTTATGCAACTCTATCGTTCCGAGCCTTCGCAGCAGTTTATTGATATTTTTACTAAGCAGGCTGGCCTCTCAGAAGAAGAATTTAACCTGCTGCTCTCCCATTTTAAAAGGGAATACATCCCCCGAAAATATTTTTATCTGAAAGCCGGACAGGTATGCAACCAGAAAGCGTATATCAATAAAGGCAGTGCACGCATCTACACGCTGGATGAAAACGGGAGTGAACATATTATATTTTTTGCTTTTGAAGACTGGTGGCTGGGAGACCTGGAAAGTTATCATACCCAGCAACCGGGCAAGCTATATATCCAGGCAATGGAAGATTGCGAGTTACTATGTATTTCAAAGACTGATTTCGATCAGCTTCAATTTCAGATTCCTGCGCTTAAGGATTGGGATGTTGCCAAGAAAGCTAAATCCCACTTTGCCACTATAAAGCGCCTTATGGATGTCAAGACATTTTCAAGTGAAGAGCGATATTTGCAATTACTGGAAAAACACCCGCAGATTTTTCAGCGCATCCCGCTTCAGTACATTGCTTCTTACCTGGATATCGAGCCGCCGTCGCTTAGCCGTATGCGCAAACGGCTTTTAGGAAAATGATCTTTCTTAACCTGGGTTAAGTCGCTTCTTAACCGAGGTTATTGTTTTCATTAGTCGTATCAATCTAATTTTATCAAAAAATCAAACTGATATGAACGATCAACATCAACTCCCGCCCCCTGTTCAAATGATGCAGATGATAACCGGCTTCTGGACATCCTGCTGTATTTACAACGCCGCTAAATTGAATATTGCCGACTTGCTTGCTGATGGGCCAAAATCGGTCGGCAGACTGGCTGAAATTACACATAGTGACACGCCTTCATTGTACCGCGTACTCCGTGCGCTGGCAAGTACCGGTATTTTCGCAGAAAACGAAAACTGCGAATTTACCAACACTATGCTTAGCGAAACTTTAAGGGATGATACACCCGGCTCGATGAAAGCTATGGCCCTGGCCCAATTAGGAGATCATTATAATGCGTGGGGGAATTTGATGTATAGCATAAAAACCGGTGGTATCTCTTTTGATAATGTAGAAGGAATGCCGATATGGGAATACTATGAATCGCATCCTGAAGAAGGTGTCAATTTTATGAAAGCCATGACCGGCTTGTCCAACGCCTCGGTTATGAACGTATTACCGGCTTATGATTTCTCGGCGTTCAAAACAATAGTAGATATTGGCGGCGGCAACGGTGCGCTTTTGACGGGTATTTTAGGGGCCGTAAAAGATGCTACGGGTATTGTGTACGACCAGGAGTACGTGATCGCCGAAACAAAAAAGGTGCTGGCGGCGAAGGGTTATGCTGTACGCTGCAGTGCGGAATCCGGCGATTTCTTCAAATCGGTCCCTGCGGGCGCAGACGCCTACCTGATGAAAATGATATTGCACGACTGGAACGATGAACAGTGCACAACTATCTTAAAAAACTGCAATAGGGCCATGAATCCGGGGAGTAAGTTGCTGATTATAGAAACGGTTATTCCTGAAGGAAACGTGCCTCATCCCGGCAAATTTCTCGACATCAACATGATGGCGATGACAGGTGGCAAAGAGCGTACAGAAAAAGAATTTGCGGGGTTGCTTTCTGGCGCCGGTCTGAGGCTTTCAGGGGTAACGCACACGCACTCGCCAATGTTTAGCATAGTGGAGGCTGTTAAGGCTTAAAAAGAACGCTTAAACGATACCATTTTTCAGCGCAAAAACGCTACTTTTGCGCCTCAATGGAGCACATACGTAATTTCTGTATCATAGCGCATATCGACCACGGTAAAAGCACGTTGGCCGACCGGCTGCTTGAATACACCAATACCATTACCCAGCGCGAAGCACAGGCCCAACTGCTCGATGACATGGACCTGGAGCGTGAGCGCGGTATTACCATCAAAAGCCATGCTATCCAGATGGATTATGTGCTCGACGGGCAGAAATATGTGCTAAACCTGATCGACACGCCGGGGCATGTGGATTTCTCGTACGAGGTATCACGCTCCATTGCCGCCTGCGAAGGTGCATTGCTGATCGTCGATGCTTCGCAGGGCATTCAGGCGCAAACCATATCCAACTTGTACCTGGCTTTGGAGAACGACCTGGAGATCATCCCGGTTCTGAATAAAATGGATCTTCCGGGCGCTATGCCCGAGGAAGTGAAGGACCAGATCGTCGATCTGCTGGGCTGTAAACGCGACGAGATATTAGCTGCCTCGGGTAAAACCGGCGCAGGTGTGCATGATATCCTGCGCGCCATCGTCGAGCGGGTTCCCGCGCCAAAGGGCGATCCTAAAGCGCCTTTGCAGGCTTTGATATTCGACTCGGTTTTTAATTCATTCCGCGGTATCATCGCTTACTACAAAGTAGTGAACGGCGAGATCAGGAAAGGCGATAAAGTAAAATTCGTAGCTACGGAAAAACAATACATAGCCGACGAAGTAGGCACATTGAAACTGAACCAGTTACCCAAAGATGTGATCAGCACCGGTGATGTGGGTTATATCATATCGGGAATAAAAGAAGCACGGGAGGTAAAAGTAGGCGATACAATAACACAGGTCGACAGGCCATGCGCCGAAGGTATTCAGGGGTTTGAGGAAGTAAAACCGATGGTATTCGCGGGTATTTACCCGGTGGATACCGAAGATTTTGAAGAGCTGCGCGAATCGATGGCCAAGCTGCAACTGAATGACGCCTCGCTGGTTTTCGAACCGGAATCATCGGCAGCATTAGGTTTTGGCTTCCGCTGCGGTTTCCTGGGCATGCTGCACATGGAAATCGTACAGGAACGGCTTGAACGCGAGTTTAATATGACGGTGATCACCACCGTCCCCAACGTGTCGTACAAAGCCTTTACCACCAAAGGCGAGGAATTGCAGGTAAACAACCCTTCCGATCTGCCCGACCCGAGCAAGATAGATTTTGTGGAGGAGCCCTATATCAAAGCCTCTGTAATTACCAAAGCCGAGTTTGTCGGCCCGGTGATGTCGCTTTGTATTAACAAGAGAGGCATTATTACGCATCAGTCGTACCTGACATCGGATCGCGTAGAACTGACTTTTGAAATGCCCATGGGCGAGATCGTCTTCGATTTTTATGATAAGCTGAAGACTATTTCGAAAGGCTACGCATCTTTTGACTACCACCAGATTGGCTACCGTCAATCAGACTTGGTGCGATTAGACATCCGCCTCAATAGCGAGCCTGTAGACGCCTTGTCGTCGCTGATACATCGCAGCAATTCCTACGATTTCGGTAAAAAGATATGTGAAAAGCTGAAAGAATTATTGCCACGTCAGCAATTCGAGATCATCATACAGGCGTCCATCGGCGCCAAGATCATCGCGCGGGAAACCGTAAAAGCTTTGCGCAAGGACGTTACGGCCAAATGTTATGGCGGTGATATTTCGCGTAAGCGCAAGCTGCTGGAAAAACAGAAAAAAGGAAAAAAACGCATGCGCCAGGTAGGTAATGTGGAAATACCGCAGTCGGCGTTTATGGCGGTGCTGAAACTTGATTAATTATTAGAACCAAGAGCCAGGAATCAAGAGCCAAGAAAATTTTCGGTCTTGATTCTTGGTTCTTGACTCTTGACTCTATAAAATATGCAACTACTCGACGGAAAATACGTATCGGAAAAGCTTAAAGGCGAAATTGCTGTTGAAGCAGCCAAAATATTAGAACGCACCGGCCGCAAGCCGCATTTGGTCGCTGTATTGGTTGGTCATGATGGAGGCAGTGAAACCTATGTAGCCAGCAAAATGCGCAACTGCGAGGCTGTTGGCTTCAAGTCGACTTTGGTGCGCTACGAAAACGATGTTACCGAAGAAGAATTGCTGAACAAAGTTGCTGAACTGAATGCCGACCCCGATATAGACGGCATTATCGTTCAACTGCCTTTGCCCAAGCACATTGACCCCGAAAAAGTAACCGAAAGGATAGACTACCGCAAGGACGTGGACGGCTTCCATCCTATCAACCTGGGCCGTATGCAGCGCAATTTGCCTTCCTTCATCCCGGCTACGCCCTATGGCATTACTTTAATGCTGAAAGAATATGGCGTTGATACCGCGGGCAAGCATTGCGTGGTAGTGGGGCGCAGTAACATCGTCGGTTCGCCGATGAGCATCCTGATGGCACGCAATACTTATCCCGGAAACTGCACGGTTACCATTTGCCACAGTAAAACACCCGATATTAAAAGTTTTACGCTGCAGGCTGATATATTGGTGGTGGCTATCGGCAAGAAGAATTTCATCACTGCCGATATGGTGAAGGACGGCGTGGTAGTGATCGATGTCGGTATGAACCGGGAGGTATCAACGCTGACCAAATCCGGTTATAAATTATATGGCGATGTTGATTTTGAACATGTCGCCCCCAAATCATCCTGGATAACCCCGGTTCCGGGCGGTGTAGGCTTGATGACCATTATCGGTCTGTTGAAGAACACGTTGGCATCTGCGAATAAGGAAGTGTATAAGTAGTTGAATAAGTTGATTGAGTTGAATAAGTTGGATTAAGTTGAAATACTACAAAAACATAATCTACCACTCACTAATCAACTGATTCAACTCACCGCAAATATTCCTCCGGTATCACATGATTTTCGTTCTCGTCGCACCAGGCCACTGAAAGGATACGCCAATAATCTTCGGCCTGGATAAACTGCATGTAATTAACACCGCGGGGTAAACGGCTGGCTGTCGCCGCGCCCATATTGTACTCGTAGATGCTGATGCGATGCGCTAATTTGCCAAAGACCTCGGTTTTGGAGTGAATTTCATGCATCACAAACTGGCTGATGGTCTCTTCCGCAATTTCCGACTCCAGTGCGCTTATAAACGATGCGGCTGTAAAACCGATCGGCATCCGAAAACTATTATTGATCAGGATGCCATCGCCATAGAACAAAATTGTTAACGCGTCCGCTTGCGGCGGCTCGGAGTTGCGAAAGCTAACCGCCTTGTAAAAGTCATGTGCCAGGTCGTCGATCTCGATGGTGTCCATCATTTGAATGCTTGTTTAACTCTTTCCCAAAATGAGGTGATGCCTATGCAAACGACGCCATCCCTGATCTCGACCGGATACGCATCAATATAATCACCCTGCCCTTCGCTGCCCTTGCCCGTTTCCAGGCTGAATGAATAACGATGTACCGGGCAAATAAGTTTGCCGTCCTTGCACCAACCCTGCGTCAGATCGCCGCCGGCGTGCGGGCACCGCGCCGACAAAGCAAATATTTTGCCCTCGTAGCCGACAAGGCACAAGCTCTTCCCTCCTGCTTTTACTTTTTTTATGAATGGTTTTCCTGTGTCAGTAACATCCGGTATGGGGTACCAGTTCATGATCTCAAAAGTAATTTAAAAATAAAACGGATGTCATTTCGATGAGCTCCCCGCAGGGCATGGCGAATGGCACGAAGAAAAATCTTTTGTGGCTGCAACGCATTACCGCCTAATCGTATACGTTTTCTCCTCACGCCCAAGCGTCGGCCCCACCTGTTCGTCGAAATGTCATTGTTCTTTATTATTGACTCGGAAATTTAAACAATTTTTCAGAAGTCGATCTTCAAATTCATCACCGACGGATTTTTCATGATCTCGTCCATCGTGGTTTGAAGCACCACATGTTTCCTGTCGGCCGAAAGCACGGCTTTAGGGTTGCTGACCTTTTTTACCGGTTTGGCAAAGTTCAGGATCACTTTATAGGGCGTTTCGATCAGCATAGCCTTGGCCATGGCAAAGGTCGATTGTGTCTTTTTCAAAAAAGCGTTAAACTTAACCTTGTCGATGATCCGGTAAAATTTATGCGGGGTAACTTCATAAGTATAGTAATCCTGTCCGCTTAAAAGTTGCTGTGCATCGAAATCCTGTACGCCCGAAGTATTTTTACTTACCTTAAGGTCGCTGTGCGACTCTATCTTCGAGATGTTTTGCAAATAGTACTGTAGTTCGGCGGCGTTTTTAGCCTGGTGATAAACGCTAACTTTGACGATATTCTTCGGCAGGTTCATGTGCAGCGCAAGGTTGCTGCTTTTAGCCAGGTTGATCTCATTCAAGTTCATTTTTTGCTGAACGCTGTCAGGCAAAGCGCTGTAAAAGTTCAGCGTGGTATCCTTCACCATCGAAAACTGCGGTGTAGCTTTTACCGAATCCGACATGAGGTTCATCAATACAGAAACGGCTTTACTCATATCAAATGTATACGCTACCTTGCACGAGCCATCGGCCTTGAAATCATAATGTTCCTCCACATCCACGCAGGATGTGAGGCAGATCATGACCAGGAAAATTACCGGTATGTAGAGTTTCCGCATAGGCACGAAATTTCAAGTAATAATAATGAATTTAATTGAAAATTTCAATTAAATTCTTAGCAATTTGTGACCGGTGATCGGCGATTAGTTTGACATTGCAGCAACAGACCTAATCACTGATCACCAGTCAAAAATTGCTATATTTGCTGCGCAAATATGGCACACCAGGTTCCGGAAGATGGCACGAGGCTTCCTTTAATGGAAGAGTTTTATACGATACAGGGCGAGGGGTTCAACACCGGCAAGGCTGCCTACTTTATCCGACTCGGCGGCTGCGATGTTGGCTGCCATTGGTGCGATGTAAAGGAGAGCTGGGATGCTGAGCTGCACCCGTTAACTTCGGCGGATACGATCGTTGAAAACGCCTCGAAATACCCTTCAAAAGCTGTAGTTGTTACCGGCGGCGAACCGTTGCTTTACAACCTGGATTACCTGACCAAAAAGCTGCGCGAAAAAGGTATCAGGACATATATCGAAACCTCCGGCGCCTACCCACTTTCGGGCAAGTGGGATTGGATATGCCTGTCGCCAAAAAAATTCAAATCACCTTCGCCAGGGATCGGGCAGCGTGCCGATGAACTGAAAGTTATCGTCTTCAACAAGTCGGACTTTGCATGGGCCGAGGAACATGCCAAAACGGTCGGGCCCGATTGTAAACTGTACCTGCAGCCCGAATGGTCGAAAGCCAGGGAAATGACGCCGCTGATCGTGAATTATGTGATGAATAATCCCAAATGGGAAATATCACTCCAAACCCATAAATACCTCAATATTCCCTAAAACCGCGTAACTTCGGTTACTCAATTTCGTATTACTCAGGATGAAATTTTTTTTCCTCGCGATATTATTTTTAGTGGTCGTTCTGTTCGCTAAAGCACAGGATCGGCAATATTCCACTACCGACCGGGGAGCCATAAAATATTACGCGCTCGCAAACGAAAGTTTAGATAATAACCTGTACGATGACGCCATCGAACAACTGAAAAAGGCTATAAGCGAGGATAAAAAGTTTATAGAGGCACATGCCCTGCTGGCTGATGTTTACCGCCAACGAAGGTTCTATAAAGAGGCCCAGGACGAGTACCGCCAGGTTATAGCGCTCAATCCCGAGTTTAGCCGGGGTGTGTATTTTAAAGTTGGCGATGTGGAGGTACGCAACGGCGACTACGCCAATGCGAAAGAGCACCTGGAGAAATATCTCGCGTCCGAAAATCTTTCGCCGCAAAGTAAGTTTATGGGGGAAAAGTTACTGAACGACTGCCTATTCAGCCTGCAGGCCATTCAGCACCCGGTACAATTTAAGCCCATTAATATGGGCCCGGAGATCAATACCGCCGACGATGAATATTTACCTGCCATTACTGCCGACGAAAGCACGTTGATCTTTACCCGGAAGATCAACAACAACGAAGATTTTTATAAAAGTGTTAAAGCAGACGGCAAATGGCAAACCGCAACCTACCTGAGCGACCAGATCAATACGCCAAACTATAACGAGGGAGCACAGTCGTTGTCGCAAGATGGTAAGGTCCTGTTCTTTACCGGCTGCAACCGGCCTGACGGCTTAGGCCGCTGTGACATTTACATCTCACAAAAACGAGGTGACGACTGGGGCAAGCCGTTTGACATAAGTCCACCTATAAACACCACCGGCTGGGAATCACAGCCGTCGATCAGCGCCGACGGGCGTACACTTTATTTCGTTAGCAACCGTAAAGGCGGTTATGGAGGTTACGATATCTGGAAATCCACGATCACCGAAAAAGGCTGGTCGGAACCTGAAAACCTTGGACCGAATATCAATACGCAATTTGACGAACAATCACCCTTTATTCACGCCGACGACAGTACGCTTTATTTTTGTTCGAACGGCTGGCCGGGCATGGGCGGCATGGACTTGTTTGTGAGCAGGCTGGGAAAGGACGGCAAATGGCAGAAGCCTGAGAACCTGGGCTACCCGATCAACTCCAACGGCGATGAGAACGGCCTTACGCTTACCGCGACCGGCAATTACGCTTTCTTCGCCTCTAACAACCTTAACGGACTGGGCGGATTTGACATTTATACCTTTGAGCTGCCCGAAAAATTAAGGCCGCACCAGGTTACCTATGTCGAAGGGACGGTTGCCGACGCCAAGACCAAACAGCCGCTGGAGGCCGCGGTCGAAATAGTCGACCTGGAAAGCGATAACCCGGTGTTCCAGGACTACAGCAGTCCTGACAAGGGCGACTTCCTGGCCACGATAACAACGGGGAAGAACTACGGGCTAAATATTTCGAAGGAAGGATACCTGTTTTATTCCGAAAATTTTTCCCTGGTGGGGCATGAGAATAAAAACCCTTTTCATATAACGGTGTTGCTGCAACCGATCGAGGTGGGCAATAAGGTGGTATTGAACAACATATTTTTTGACACCAATAAGTTCGATATTAAACCCGAATCCAAACCTGAGCTGCAAAAGCTGATCGACTTCCTGACAGTAAACCCATCTATTCATATCGAAATATCGGGCCATACCGATAACGTTGGCACAGTGCAATCAAACCAGGTGCTATCAGAGAACCGGGCTAAGGCTGTTTACCAATACCTGGTAAACAACGGGATCAGCGCAGACCGGCTGAGCTACAAAGGCTACGGCGAAACACAGCCTATCGCATCCAACGATACGGATGAAGGCAAAGCGAAGAATCGTAGGACAGAGTTTAAGATCGTGTCGAAGTAGTCGAAAAGTCCCGAAGTCCGCATAAGTCCGAAAGACAAATCTTTAAAATAAGAACCCCGGAACCAAAATGATCCCGGGGTTTATACTTTCGGTCTTTCCGACTTGCGGACTTTCGGACTAATTTCCCAATTCCGACATGAACTTGATGCGCATCAACTGCACCTCTTCGCGGGTGTAGTCATCGGCGCCCAGCTCAACTAAGGCGTGGTCGATGGAATCGATCTCGGCTTTTTTGAAATAGTCGTACACCTCGTCTTGTTTATCCTCGTCGATCATCTCGTCGATAAAATAATTCAGGTTAAGCTTGGTGCCCGAATTGACGATGGATTCCACTTCGCGCAGGATCTCCTCGTAGGTCAACCCCTTTGACGCAGCGATATCTTCTAAATTCAGGTGACGGTCGATATTCTGGATAATGTAAACCTTCAGCGCCGACTTGTTGGCCGCGCTTTTGATCACCATATCCACCGGGCGGTCGATCTCGTTATCCTCCACATATTTCTTAATGAGTTCGATAAACGGCGCTCCGAATTTTGCGGCCTTGCCTGCCCCTACTCCCGATATCTGTTTTAACTCTTCGGTAGTGATGGGATAATGCGTGCACATCTCTTCCAATGACGGGTCCTGGAAGATCACAAAAGGCGGTAAACCTTTCTGCTTGGCGATCTTTTTACGCAGGTCCTTAAGCATTTGCAGCAATTCGGTATCTAATGCACCTCCGCCCTGCTTTGGCCCTTCTTCCGACTCATCGTCATCTGTGGCGCCCATCGGGCGGTTCATGATGAACCGGATGCTATGCGGGTTATCGAGGAAATTAATGCCGATCTTGGTCAGCCTCAGCAAACCGTACTGGTCGATATCTTTTGATAAGTAATTATTCAGCAGCGCCTGGCGAAGCAGCGATTTCCACAGGTTTTCGCCGTCGTCTTTACCCGAGCCGAACTCATCCAGCAAATGGTGCTCGTAATTATGCACCTGGGGATTATCAACACCCATCAGCACGGCGACGATATGCTCGTCGTCGAATTTCTCGCCTAATTTTTTGATCAGGCTCAATGCTTTGTGCAGTTGTTCTTCGCCGTCAAAATGTTCCTTGTGTGCACAGCAGTTGTCGCACATGTTGTTGCAGCCCGCCTCGTTAAAGTTTTCGCCGAAATAATGCAGCAACTGCTTACGGCGGCAAACCGACGACTCTGCGTAATCGATCACCTCCTTCAGTATCTGCGTACCGATCTCGCGTTCCGAAACCGGCTTGTCTTTCATAAACTTCTGCAGCTTGTCGATATCTTTCTCCGAATAGAATGCCAGGCATATACCTTCGCCCCCGTCGCGCCCTGCACGGCCGGTTTCCTGGTAATAGCCTTCCATACTTTTCGGCATGTCGTGGTGAATCACGTAACGCACATCGGGCTTATCAATGCCCATGCCGAAGGCGATGGTGGCCACGATCACATCCACATCCTCCATCAGGAACTTATCCTGCGTTTCGGCCCGTACCTTCGACTCCAGGCCGGCGTGGTAAGGCAGCGCCTTGATGCCGTTCAGATTCAGCGCCTCCGCAACTTCTTCCACCTTTTTGCGGCTCAGACAATATACGATGCCCGATTTACCGGTATTCTGCTTAACGAATCTTACGATCTCCTTTATAACGTTCCGTTTTGCACGCACCTCGTAAAACAGGTTTGAGCGGTTAAATGACGATTTGAACACCGTAGCGTTGTTCATTTGCAGGTTCTTCTGTATATCCTGCTGAACTTTAGGCGTTGCGGTGGCCGTCAGCGCGATAATTGGAATATCGTCGCCGATATTGCTGATCACCTGGCGTATCTTACGGTATTCGGGCCTGAAATCGTGGCCCCATTCCGAAATACAGTGCGCCTCATCAACCGCCACGAACGAAACGCGGATCAGGCGTAAAAAATCAACATTTTCCTGCTTAGTAAGCGACTCGGGAGCCACATACAACAGCTTTGTACGCCCGCTCAGCACATCTTCTTTTACGCGGGCGGTTTCGGATTTGGTTAACGAAGAATTGAGAAAGTGAGCAATGCTGTCCGACCCGCCAAAAGCCCTCAGTTGGTCGACCTGGTTTTTCATCAGCGCTATCAGTGGTGATATTACGATAGCTGTTCCGTCACTCATCAATGCAGGGAGCTGGTAACACATGGATTTGCCCCCGCCGGTTGGCATGATCACGAAAGTGTCATTGCCGGCAAGAATGTTTGTAATGATCGCTTCCTGCTCTCCTTTGAAGTTATCAAACCCGAAAAAATTCTGCAAATTATCAAAAAGCGACCGTTTTGTTTCAATCATTATAGGTACTTTATACTATTTTATTCGAAAGTTCAAAATAACAAATTTTTCTAAATAAACGACAGGTTTTGTTTAAAATTTTATATTAAAATGATTTTTAAATGAAAACAATTTATTTCATTCCGCGCTTATGTTATCGGCAAAATTGGCGCTATAGGATGGAATTTTATTTAATATGTAATTTACAGAATATTGTACATTTTTGTTTTCGATTTGCATCTATAAAATTCTTTTACATACATGAATAAAAACTACTACGCCATTATCATGGCCGGAGGTATCGGCAGCCGTTTCTGGCCCATTAGCCGCACCTCGTACCCTAAACAATTCCTTGACATATTAGGTACCGGCAAAACCCTTATCCAAAACACTTACGAACGGTTTCTGAAAGTATGCCCTAAAGAGAACATTTATGTAGTGACGAACGAGAATTATGCAAAACTGGTACAGGAACAAATACCGGGTATGGCCGAAGGCCAGATCCTGACCGAGCCTGTAATGCGCAATACAGCCCCCTGCATCGCTTATGGCTGTTATAAGATAGAGAGCCTGAACCCGGATGCCTCCATCGTGGTGGCGCCTTCAGACCACCTGATACTGGACGAGCCGGCATTTATAACGGCGATCGAGAAATCGCTTAAAATGGCGTCGGCAAATGAATGCCTGATCACTTTGGGCATTATGCCATCACGCCCCGATACAGGCTACGGGTATATCCAGTATACCGATCATTCGTTGAACGAAGAATTTCATAAGGTAAAAACCTTCACCGAAAAGCCTAATCTTGAACTGGCCAGGACTTTTATTCAAAGCGGCGACTTTTTGTGGAACGCCGGTATATTCGTCTGGTCCGCTAAAGCCATTGTAAAAGCGTTTAACACGCACCAGCCCGAAATGCATGAGATTTTTGCCGAAGCGCGTTCGGTGTACAACAGCGAAAATGAAAAATCGCATATCCATACGGCTTACCTGCAGTGTACCAATATTTCCATCGACTACGGCATTATGGAAAAGGCGTCAAATGTGTACGTGCTACCTTCAGAGTTCGGCTGGTCCGACCTGGGTACCTGGGCATCGATATATCAATTGGCCAACAAGGACGATGATGGCAACGCCCTCATCCCATCCGAAAAAGTGATTGTTTATGACTCATCCAATTGCATGGTCAACGTCCCGGCCGATAAATTAGTCGTGCTGCGCGGCCTGCACGATTTCATCGTGGTGGAATCGAACAACACACTGCTCATTTGCCCCCGCGAGGAAGAGCAAACCGTAAAACAGGTTGTGGCTGATGTGAAGGAGAGGTTTGGGTCGAAATACATTTAGTGATTTGTGATTAGTTAACTGGTGATTGGTATACAGCCTATTTGCTCAAATGAGCTAAAAGTTCAAAGTTTTTCATAGTTAAGTGTGTTGGGAATGAGCGATTCCTTCCCTGAGGAAGGTGCAGGAAGGGGTTCGGATGTTTTCAATTAGCAGAATCATAAAAAATGGGCACGATCATTTCTAAATTGTCGTTTTGAGTAGATAATCCATTACCCCACCCTACACCCGCCCCGAGGCGGGAATCGCACAGGCCGCTGCTTCTTTAGAACTTCCAGGAGTTAGAAAAATAGAAAATTAAAAGCGGTGGGAAGAGCGATTCCTTCCCTGGGGAATGTGCAGAAAGGGTTACGATGTTGTCAAATAACAGAATTATCAAAAATGGCGAAGATCATTCCTTATAACTCGAAATTAAAAGCGCTCGCAAAAAACCTGCGGAAAAATATGACGTTCGGCGAAGTGCTGCTATGGAATGAATTAAAACGAAACAAGTTATGGGGTTTTGATTTTGACAGGCAGCGGTGTATCGATAATTATATCATCGACTTTTATTGTAAGGATTTAATGCTGGCAATTGAAATTGACGGCTTGTCCCACGGTAATGAAGAGGCATTTGTGAAGGACGAGGTGAGGGAAAAAAATTTAAAGAGTTTTGGGATTACCGTCATAAGGTTTGCCGAATCAGAAGTAAAATATGATATGGCAAACGTCATCAGGGCTATTGAAGGAACAGTAATAGAAATTATTAAAAGTAAGCCGGGTATCCGATTACCGGTCAATTTTGATAATACCGCCTTAGATTAATAATCCGTCACCCCACCCAACACCCGCCCCGAGGCGGGAATCGCACGAGTCCTGCTTAACTCCTTCCTTGGGGAAGGGTGCGGTTGCTTGAGCGGTAGCGGGAAGGGGTTATTCCGTGTTGCTTTGATGGTTTCATAACCCCACCCTACACCCGCCCCGAGGCGGGAATCGCACAAGCCACGGCTTCTCTAGATTCTGTTCCTTTTTCCAGATTTTTCAGGAAACAGATTGGGTTCTTTGCCGAATTGCTTCATATAAGATAATACCACCCGATACCGACACATTCAACGATTCGATCTCACCGAACATGGGTATTTTAGCTAAATGATCGGCGATGCGTAATATCTCGTTGCGGATTCCGTCCTCCTCCGAACCCATGATGATCGCCGTAGGCAGCGTATAATCTGGGGTATAGATATATTCCTTCGTTTTTTCGGTACAGGCGACGAGTTGGAGACCTGATTCCTGCAGAAAACGCATGGTTTGCATAAAGTTGTCGTGCCGGCAAACAGGTATTTTATACAATGCACCGGCCGAGGTCTTGACCGCGTCGGCGTTGATCTGTGCCGAGCCTTTAGCCGGGATGACTATAGCATGTACGCCGGCGCACTCGGCCGTACGCGCGATGGCGCCCATATTGCGCACGTCGGTTATGCCATCAAGCACCAATATCAGCGGCGTTTCGCCGCGTTCGAATATTTCGGGGATGATATTTTCGATTTTCTGGTAAATGATAGGCGAAATGATGGCAATTACCCCCTGGTGATTTTTGGCCGTGATGCGGTTCAGCTTTTCGATAGGCACCTGTTGAGCGACGATACCGTTTTGATGCAGCAACTGTTTCAGCTCGAGCAATAAGGACCCGCTGATACCACGTTGTATATATAACGACTCTATTTCTTTGCCTGCCTTAATTGCCTCGATAACCGCGCGAATACCGAATATAATTTGGTTATTTTCTCGTAGCGGGCGGGCGGTAAATGACATAAATTTTGAAGTAAAAGTTTGCCAAAAATAGCCATATTAATTGATTTTCAGCGCTTACTGAAACTATGTGTGCTTCAAGTCGACCTAAATGCAATCCACACTCAAAAAGTTTATCCACACAGCTCTTATTCAGTGGTTTACTTTGGCAATTCACATCTTACTCACAGCAATTGTTAAGATCGTTGTTCGAATTTTGTGCCGTTTTCGGGCTTTATAATTTTCCAAAAAGTGGAAATGTTAAGTAATCGTTAGCCCATCCCATCTTTTTTTGTATATTTTTGTTTCCCCATGATTATTGAAAACGACAGCCGATACGGCAAGAGCTCAAGCGAAAGACGAAATTTGGCAGCCGGTACTAATCCGTTTGCGGGCCTTGGGAAGCTTCCGCCCCAGGCGGTCGACCTGGAAGAAGCTGTGCTTGGAGCGCTGATGCTGGAGAAAGATGCCCTTTCATCGGTTATCGATATCCTTAAGCCCGAAGTATTCTACAAAGACAGTCATCAAAAAATATTCGCGGCCATCAGGCACTTGTTCGAGAAATCGATGCCGGTAGATATCCTGACCGTGACCGCACAGCTTCGCCAGCAGGGCGAGCTGGAAATGATCGGCGGCGCCTATTACATCACCGAGTTGACCAACCGAGTAGCATCGGCAGCCAATATCGAGTTCCATTCGCGCATCGTTATTCAAAAACACATCCAGCGCGAGCTGATACGCATCTCCACGGAGGTGATCAACAACGCTTACGAGGATACCACCGACGTTCTTGATCTTTTGGACAGGGCCGAAAAGAACCTGTTCGACATCGCCCAAAACAACCTACGCCGTGATTCGCGCAAGATGGACGACCTGATGCACGAGACGCTGAAGGAGATCGAGGCGCTTAAAAATAAAAAGGACGGCTTAACCGGTGTAGCATCAGGCTTTACCGAGCTGGACCGTATGACCTCGGGCTGGCAGAAATCCGACCTGGTAATCATCGCAGCGCGGCCCGCCATGGGTAAAACGGCGTTCGTATTAAGCTGTGCGCGCAATGCGGCAGTTGACTTTAACCGCCCGGTGGTTGTTTTCTCGCTCGAGATGTCGTCTGTTCAGTTGGTTAACCGTCTCATTTCGGGCGAAACGCAGATCGAACAGGAAAAAATTCGCAAGGGCAACCTGGAAGAATGGGAATGGCAGCAGATACACTCCAAGATCGGCAGGCTGGAGCAGGCGCCACTGATCATCGACGATACGCCCGCACTGAACATCTTCGAGTTCAGGGCTAAATGCCGTCGCCTGAAATCGCAGCATGATATACAACTGATCATCATCGACTACCTGCAGCTGATGCAGGGCAAAGCCGATGGGAAAGGCGGCAACCGCGAGCAGGAGATCGGTAGTATTTCGCGTGCGCTGAAATCGGTAGCGAAAGAATTGAACGTACCCGTAATAGCCTTGTCACAGTTAAGCCGCGCAGTGGAGAACCGCCCGGGCGCCTCCAAACGGCCCATGCTTTCCGACTTGCGTGAATCCGGTTCCATCGAGCAGGACGCCGATATGGTGCTGTTCCTTTATCGTCCGGAATATTACGGTCTTGAAGTGGACGAAAACAACAATCCCACGCAGGGCGTCGGCGAGGTGATCATAGCCAAGCACCGTAACGGCGAAACCGGTACAGTAAGACTGAAATTCGTTGGCAAGTTCGTTAAGTTCACCGACCTCGACCAGGGCATGGACAACTTCTCACCCTCAACAAATGCTTTCACCGGGTTGAACCCGTCACAGGATTTTGATAAGCCGAGCAACTTTATCATTCGCCCGTCGAGGATGGATGATATGGAGGACGATCCGTTTTGATTTCGGATTTTCGATTTCGGATTTAAAACATCAACCCCAATGCAATCCCGATAATGATAACGATCGGGGTTTTTATTTTGGTAAAGTTGAGCAGCAGGAAAGTGGCTATCATCAGGCCGAAAGCCTCCCAGTGCAAACCGAAAGGTATCGTCAGCATGATCAATGCCGTTGCCATAAAGCCTACGGCCACCGCCATGATACCGCTTAGCGAGTTACGTATCCGTGTAATTTTCTTCAGGTCTTCCCAGAATGGTACGATGAATAAGATCAGTATAAGTCCGGGCAGATTGATACCCACGATGGCTACCAGGCTGCCCACTACCTGCCCTCCTATCCCAAACCCTTTGTTGCCCAGTGTCATGCCGCCGATAAAAGACGTGAAAGCGAAAGTCGGTCCGGGTAAAGCCTGCTGAAATGCAAAACCCGAAAGGAACTCGGAGTTGGTGAGGTAATGCTTCGCTTCCACAAACTCAGTGAACATCAGCGGCACCAATACCTGTCCCCCGCCGAAGATCAGGATTCCGTTGCGGTAAAAGTTCTCGAAAAGGCGTATCGGCAAGCTGAACGGGGAAGTCTGGTTAATTATAGCGCCGAGAGCCGCGAAAGCGAGCAGGATACCAATAAAATACATCACCTTTTTCGGGTTCACATTAGCAAACAGGCTTACGCGCAACTCGCTTTCCTGCGGCGCCGTTTCCAGGGCCGAAGATATGATACCGCCCAGCAGGATCAGGATTGGGAACGCGTAAGCGTTTCTGAGGATCAGCGTAACGATTAAAGAGCCTATCGCCAGCATAGTTGAAACGCGCGTTTTCAAAAACCTGTTGGCAAAAGTATAGGTCGCATAAGCCACGATCCCAACGGCTATAGGTTGTACAAAGCGCAGTATCTCATTAAACTTGCTATGCGTCAACCACATTTTGTAGCTGATGGCGGCTATACACATAATGGTGGCCGAGGGAAGAACCCAGACCAGGAACGTGATGATCGCCAGCCTGAGCCCGCCTACTTTCCAGGCTATACCTACCAGCGTTTGGGTCGAAGAAGGTCCCGGTAGTATCTGCGCCAGTGCATTCAGCTCCATCAGCTCCTGCTCGGTTATGTAACCACGCTTCTCCACAAACTCACGCAGCAACATAGCGATATGCGCTTGAGGGCCGCCAAAGGCAGTGAAGGTATAGATCAGTGCGTCACGAAGGAAAAGGAGCTGGCGCTTGCGCATTGGTTCATAGTTGATGGTTCATGGTTTATAGATCATAATTCATAGCCTATAGTGCATAAGATTTAGCAGGCTTAGCTATGAACCATGAACTATATGCTAATATTCGTCATCGTCATCAAGGCCGGCTGCTTCACGATATACTACCTGCAATTCGGCAAAGGCATGGTTATCGCGCTGCTTTTGTGCTGCAGCCATACCTTTTTCGTAAGTAGTTATGGCGTCGGGCTTACGGTTCAGCGCTTCGTACAGTTTACCGAGGTGATAGTAAGTGCCTACATAGTCGGGATGATGGTTCAGCAGGTCCTCGTAGTATTCCAACGCCTTAGCCGAGTCATTTAATCGCAGGTATTCGGTTGCCAGGGCATATTTTAAAAAGGGGTCATTTGGCTCGTTTTTTAAAAACTCCTGTAACTTTTCTAATCGGTTAACCTGCATTTTAAACTCTGTCTTTTTTACCTAACTTTGCGCAGACCTATTTTCATAATTCCCTCACTTGAGCTGTGGATATGATGAAAAGACGACTACGTATGATTTGATCATTACCAATTAAACAACCGCCCGATGAAGATCCTGGTATGCATAAGTAATGTCCCTGATACAACGACAAAAATAACTTTTACTGATAATAACACGCAATTTAATACAAACGGCGTGCAATTTATTCTAAACCCCTACGATGAGATCGCGCTCGCAAGGGCCATCGAACTCACCGAAGGAGGAAAAGGTACGATCACCGTCATCAACGTGGGCGAAGCTTCCACCGAAGCTACTATACGCAAAGCCCTGGCCATCGGGGCCGACGACGCGGTGCGTATCAACGCCAAACCGCACGATGCCTGGTTTGTCGCTTACCAGGTAGCCGAATACATTAAGCAGAACCCTTTCGATCTCATACTGACCGGCCGCGAGTCGATCGATTACAATGGCTCGAAAGTAGCAGGAATGATCGGCGAGCTGCTGGATATACCTTCCGTATCCATTATCAAAAAACTGGATATCGACGGCGATAAAGGCACGGTTGAGCGCGAAATTGAGGGTGGCAAAGAAATATTGGTTATCCCCTTTCCTTTTGTTGCCGGTGCTGCTGAAGGCGTTGCCGAACCAAAGATCCCGAATATGCGCGGCATCATGTCGGCACGGACCAAGCCGCTGAAGGTGGTCGAGCCGGCTGAAGTAAAACCCAACCTGGAAGTACTAAGCTATGAGACGCCTGCACCGCGCGGACAAGTGAAGCTTATACCGGCCGAAGACAGCGGAAATCTGATCGGCTTGCTGCATGGCGAAGCCAGGGTAATATAATTTTTTGACTTAAGACTACGACGATATATGCCAGTTTTAATCTACGCAGAAAATGCCAACGGCCAGTTCAAGAAATCGGCTTTCGAAGCCGTTTCGTATGCCCGGGCCATTGCTGATAAACTCAATACCAGCCTTACAGCCATCTCGATCGGCGATGTAAAAGCCGATCATTTGGCTGCGCTCGGCAAATACGGGGCCGACAAGATATTAAACGTGTCGAACGATAAACTGAAGCAATTTGTAAACCAGGCTTATGCATCGGTAATAGCAGACGCTGCAAAAAAGGAAAACGCCGAAATTGTCGTGCTTTCAAACTCTTTCTCCGGTCGTGGTCTTGCGCCGCGTATCAGCGTCAAACTACAAGCCGGCGTTGCCGATGGCGCCGTTTCCCTGCCCGAAATATCGGGCGGAAAATTTACCGTAAAAAAGACGGCCTTTTCGGGCAAGGCTTTTGCTACGGTCGAGCTGACCTCGGTCAATAAGGTGATTTCGCTGGCACCTAATTCATATAAGGTAACCGAAAAACAGGCTGCAGGAAAGATCGAAGACTTCAATGCAGAAGTTAAGGACTCGGACTTTAAAACCATGATCAAAGAGATCGTTCAGTCGACCGATAAGGTTTCCCTGCCCGATGCGGAGATCGTTGTTTCTGGCGGTCGCGGCATGAAGGGGCCCGAAAACTGGGGCATGATCGAAGAACTGGCCGGTTTACTGGGCGCAGCCACGGCATGCTCCAAACCGGTGTCGGATGCCGGATGGAGGCCGCACAGCGAGCACGTGGGGCAGACGGGCATCGCTATCAGCCCAAATTTGTATATTGCAGTCGGAATTTCGGGCGCCATACAGCACCTGGCGGGCGTAAGTTCATCAAAAGTTATCGTTGTGGTCAACAAAGATCCCGAAGCGCCGTTTTTTAAAGTAGCCGACTATGGTATTGTGGGTGACGCGTTTGAGGTACTACCCAAATTAATAGCAGCAGTAAAGGAATATAAAGCTTCGGCGTAACAAGGTTTGCAGTGATGGGTAACAACATGAAGAAAATTAAGCTGGATATTGTAGGGCTATCATACAGCCAGACACAATCCGGCGCATACGCCCTGGTACTGGGCGAGATCAACGGCCGGCGCAGGCTGCCTATCATTATCGGAAGTTTTGAAGCGCAGGCCATCGCCATTGAAATAGAAAAGATGACGCCCAGCAGGCCGCTTACACACGACCTGTTCAAGAATTTCGCCCAGGCATTCAATATCGTTATACAGGAAGTAATTATTTATAACCTGGTCGACGGTATATTTTATTCCAAGCTGATCTGTTCAGACGGCAAGAAAACCATTGAAATCGATGCTCGCACTTCCGACGCCATTGCCATGGCTGTACGCTTCGATTGCGCAATTTATACTTATGAGTTTATCCTGTCATCGGCAGGTATTGTTATCGAAGGCAATGACTTTGTGTACCTGGAAAACATGGCCGATGCCACCACCGAGGAAAAAACCGTTACCGCTTCTACGGGTGGGTATGGTTCGTTAAGCACCGACGAGCTAAAGACTAAATTGCAGGAAGCCCTGGGCGAAGAGGCCTATGAAAAAGCCGCCAAGATACGCGATGAGCTGAACCGGCGCAAGGCTTCTTAATTTGAAAATTATACAATTTGAAGATTTGAAAATTAGGCTAAGCTATTTTCATTTTCAAATTTTCAAATAACCACATCTTCAAATTATCACATCCTCGAATCACCATTTTTTTATTACTTTAAACCCGGTTTAACTTCATAATACCGATACATGAGCATCAAGCTACGCCTAACCCTGATGAATTTTATGCAGTATTTCGTCTGGGGTTCGTGGCTATTAACGATTGGTGCATACTGGTTTCAGAACAAACATTGGTCCAGCGCTGAATTTGGCGCGATCTTTTCCACCATGGGCATTTCGGCCATTTTTATGCCCGCCCTTACCGGTATCATCGTCGATAAATGGATCAATGCGGAAAAGCTTTACGGCATTATACATATCCTCGGTGGTTTATCGCTCATCACACTGCCGATGATCAATAATCCCATTGCTTTTTTTTGGGTAATGCTGCTCAATATGGTATTTTATATGCCCACGATATCGCTGTCGATCACTGTCGCTTATTCAGCTTTAAAGAGGGAGAACATCGATGTTGTAAAGGAATACCCCCCTATCCGCACCTGGGGCACCGTAGGCTTTATCGCGGCGTTATGGGTTGTAAGTTTGACGCATAACGAGATTTCGCCCAATCAATTCTATATCGCGTCGGCCGTGGCTATTCTGCTGGGACTGTATGCTTTCACCTTGCCGAAATGCCCGCCGCTGATGAAAACAATGGATAAGAAGTCTATTGTCGATCTGCTGGGGCTAAAAGCATTTGCCTTATTCAAAACACCGCGTTTTGCTATTTTCTTCGCTTTCTCGATGTTGCTTGGCGCGGCGCTGCAATTGACCAATGCCTACGGTGATACGTTTTTGCACGATTTTGAAAATATACCGCAATACAAGGGCCTCCTAACAGTAAAATACCCGGCTATTATTATGTCGATATCGCAGGTGTCCGAAACTTTGTTTATCCTGGCTATCCCCTTCTTCCTGCGCAAATTCGGCATCAAATACGTCATGCTGTTCAGCATGCTGGCCTGGGTGCTGCGTTTCGGGCTGTTCGCTTTTGGCAACCCGGGTGGCGGGCTGTGGATGATCGTCCTTTCGTGCATCGTTTACGGCATGGCGTTCGACTTTTTCAATATCTCAGGCTCGCTGTTTGTGGAAACGCAGACCACACCCGAGATAAGGGGTAGCGCGCAGGGTGTATTTATGATGATGGTAAACGGCTTTGGCGCTTTGTTCGGCAGCTTTGCCAGCGGCATTATTATCGACAATTTTTTTACGCTGGCCGATGGGAGCAAGAACTGGCATGGCATCTGGCTTTGCTTTGCATCCTATGCGTTGGTTATTGCGTGTATTTTCCCGTTTGTATTCCGGTATAAGCATAATACGGCGATGAAGCAGGCTGTACAGCATATTTAGGCGGTTTCAGTTCTCAGAATATCTGTAATAAATATGACCAGGGAGCTGCCATTGTGAGCCTGTCGAACCATGGTGGGTAAAGGCGATAGATTGCGCCATACTGTTCGACCGGACAGCCATTGTTCTGTTAAATAAAAATGCACCACACGGGACTGCATTTGAACACCTTGAAAATATATTACTGATAGTCAAAGAAATAAAGCGCGAAGAGAATTCAGTATCTTAACTCTTAGAATTATTGCTGTCTGTGTGTATCCCGGCCGGTTATTGTGGGGTTTAAAAGAAAAAAGTTAAAGATACCTTTTTGGTTATATTGTTCGCGGGGTTTTTAAGTAGTTATTTCCGGTGTTTGTGCAGGAGCTGCTTGGGGAACTAACCGTTAAGCTTATCTGCGATATTTCGGATACTACGGTCGAGGTCTATCGCAGCTTTGAACAAGTGGGCTTCGACTTCGATATAGATCTCATACCGGTTGTCACTGCTCCTTATGGTATCGATGATTCCCAAAATATTGGACAGATGGCGGCGCACTTCGTGTGAATTGATAAAAGCCAGTTCATTCCGTTTAGCTTCAAATAGCAGTCTTTCAAAATGTCTTTTCTGACTCATATTGCGGTAGAAAATTGCGCCGATTATCGATATTGAGCTAATAATCACGACACATGCAATGAGCCAAAGCCGTTCGCGCTTCAATGTTTCCACGCGCCGTGCAGCAACGTTGCCGGCTTCAATAAGGCGCTTAATTTGCAATTTGATTGCCGGTGTATCGGCTACCACATGGGACAGGATAAACTGCTGGTGCTTTACTGGTCTATCCGCGCTCACCCAGACTGGCCTGCGGGCAGGGCGCCAGGAAAGACAAAATAAAAGACACGATAAACATATTTTTTTCATAGATAGTAAGCCTGACATTCCCCAAGCAGGCGGTTTGCAGTCAAGAAAACTGCAAACCACCTTGGTTTCAAATCCTCCCGTTAAGCCAGGACCACCGGTTTTTCGGCGGTAAAAGCCACCGCCAGGTAAACTACGGCAGCGTTTATCCAATAATAAGCGGCATCTAAACCCGTAAAACCGAATATAAAAGGTATGGCGATGAATGCCGTTGCGACCGTAAGGTCAATGGCCAGGTGTACGCTAAACGGGATCAGCCTTAGAAGACTGTACCGGTAATCAGTAAGACTGCTTACCAGGATCACAGCAAAGCCCGTGATCACGGATAACCTGACAGCTGCGGGCGAAGAGCCGCCCAATTTGAGCAGGAACGGCCCAGTGATTAATGCTACAGCAGCCGCATAATCGACCAATCCGTGAACTGCTGGTGAAATGAATCTCAGTTTCATAGTGTTACTCCTTTCTGTTAACCTTTAAAATACTGCTCATGTACAATTTCGCCGTTTTTCCATACCGTACGGAGTATCTCGTGCCAGTAAACCCTGCTTCCATCCTGCATGTCAAAATCAAACGTAAACTCCGCAAAAGATACATTGCCGTTCAGCGCGGCGTTATGCATCGTGATACCGTTTACTTTGGCGATGGAACCGGCAAAATTCTGCATCTTGCCTACGATTTCGGCTTTGTTGTTCGTTACCGTGCCGTCAAAATCTACCGTTATGGCGTTTGGCGCAAAAAACTTTTGCGATGCCTCAACAACTTGTCCATTTTTGACCATCTCATTTTTTGCCGAGAAGATCTCATTTAATTCCGTTTTCATCTTTTTGAATTTTAATTGATAGGACAAAATTACCCCGGCCAACCGGCCCGGCTGCTACAAAAAAGTCCCAAAAGAATGTACTTTTTAAAAATGGATTGAAAATTCGGTAGGGGTCTTACCCGTCCTGGCTTTAAAAAAACTTGAAAAATGGTTGGGTTCGGCAAAGCCCAGTTCTATAGATATTTCATGCACCGGGATATGCTGCTGAAGCATGATGAAGGCTTCACGAAGCTTACGCGCTTTGATTAAACAATTTAGCGTAGTACCCAGCTTATTAGCTATTTTTCTGGATAAGGTTTTTTCGGTTATGGCGAGCCTTGCCGCATAAAATTCGGCGAAATGATAGGTCTTGTAATGTTGTTCAATCAGTTCGAACAAGTCATTTAACATAGGGTCAGCCGTTTCGTAGTCAAATTCGGTCCTGAATTCTGATGGGGTTTTTTGGGTACTGAGCTTAAAGAAGCGATTAAAATAAGCCGGATCTTTAAAGCCAAGTTCGTAGGCTATTTCCTTTGTAGAAAGGCCCGTAAATACAACTTTTCGTTTTGCTTCGAGCAACAGTCTTTTATTAGCAAGAAAATTCACCGTCGCGTTTAATTTCTTTTTCGTGATCTTTTGTACCCGGTATGGCTTTTCCTTTAAGGCTTTTAAATAATCAACCAGCAGAATAGGTTCGCGGTAACGCTCATCAATAATATCTTTAACATCAAAAAGTATATTTATTTCATGTTCCGAAGCCCGAAACGGATTTTGTAATTTCCAGTCGTCAATAGCTGCCGTTAAAAGCGTTCCCAAATTTTCGGGCATATTTATATACTGAGTTTGACTGAGTTGAAATTGCTTAGGTAGCACCAGGTCAACGTGCGCCAGGCTGATCAGGTGTTTAAAGAGGAACCTCGAATTTTCTAAAGCGCTGATATTTTCGTTTGAAAACTCGTATAAGCTCATATCGAAACTACCCGCTGTCAACTGAAAATATTGACCCGGCGACAGAAATATAACTTTACCGGCGGCAAATTGATAATTTCTGAAATCCACCTGGAACGAGCCCCACCCGGCGTTAATGAACAAAACACTATGTCTTTCAAAAACATAGATCTTATTAAGTTCGGGAGTGAAACTGTTTTTCATAGTAAAAATATTGCTCCTCACCGATCGACCTTGGCGGATCCTCAGGGGCGAAGACGGATGATCGTCTTCCCATTTGGCCGGGAGGTGGAATTGAGCGCGGCCACGGCTTCATCCAGGGACACCACAGCGCCAACACTAGTCCGCAAGCGTCCATCGCGCAACCGCTGCACGAGTTCACTCAGTTGAGCGCGATCGGCCTCGACAACAAAATCGACCACAATGCCGTTGGCGATCCGCACGTCGGTCGGACCTGTGACGGTAACCAGCATTCCTCCGGCGCGAATTAAGCCCGCAGACCGCTTCGCGATCTCGCCACCCAAAACATCGAATACCAGATCGACCCCGCCAACGTCTTCAACGGCGTCATTCTCGAGGTCGATAAATACATGTGCTCCAAAGTCGAGCGCCTTTTGACGGTGGGTCGACCGTCCGGTACCGATGACGTACGCGCCAGCCTCGCGTGCGAGCTGGGCCGCCATCGAACCGACTATGCCGGCCGCACCGTGCACGAGCACCCTTTGTCCCGCACGAAGGTGGCCGTGGTCGAACAGCCCCTGCCATGCGGTCAAGCCTGGCATCACAAGGGCCGCGCCCGCCGTGAAACTAACATCAGCGGGCAGCGGCGCGAGGTTGCGTGCCTCAACAGCTACATACTCCGCGAGCGTACCGTTGCGATACCAATCCGTGAGGCCGAACACCCGCTGTCCGACCGACAGTCCAGTTGTCCCATAGCCGATAGCGCTGACTACGCCAGCGAGTTCGTGGCCAGGGACTGATGGCGTCCTGTCACGACCGGCACGATCGATCCAGGTCGAGGGCCACGACAATTCATCCCCTGTAATTGCCGATGCATGAACCTGGACGATAACGTCATTTATGGATGGTTGCGGCTCGCGCTGTTCCGTTAGTTTCATTCCGGCATTTCCCGCAGCCTGATCCGTTACAATGATCGCCTTCATAGCGTGCCTCCCTTTCTGCTCATCTGCAAACTCCTTCTTAACAATTGGTTATTGCCATACTTTATTGTTTTCAGGTTTATTTTTAGCATTGCTTTAATATTTAAAGTTGCAAATTATTTTTTTAACCTTGACGTAAAATTACTTTTTATTTTGGTTATTATGCAGTCCGGGTCTAAAATACCTGGGATCCAACGATGCCGTATCGGAACCGGTATAGTGCTGGTTATTTCCGGTGACCGATTTAGCGATAACATGCGTTGTTGATCCGATGATAATCGCCTTGTGAAGGCAACCATTCGTACGATTTCGATACCTTCTGCCGCCTGTAGCTACGACGATTTTTAAATGTCTTCAAGAAAATAAAATCGCTGATAGAAACTTAAATGAAAAACGTTCGCAAGTATCTCGGAACTTGCGAACGTTTCAGTGCGGAAGAAGGGACTCGAACCCCCACGCCTCGCGGCGCCAGATCCTAAGTCTGGTGCGGCTACCAATTACGCCACTTCCGCATTAGGATTTTCTCAGAGCGGGCAAAGATAATATTTTGCCGCGATTTCACCGATTAATTTTTGATTTCACCAATCAATTGGCTGATCAACTCTCTGAAATATGCAGGAGCGCGCAACAACCTGCTGCCATACCAGGAAAACATTTCGCCGTCGACCAATTTTATTTTCGCGTGCGGAAAAAGAGATTCGAATTCGGGGATATGTTTATCTCCAAACGGATAAGGTTCGGATGAAAGCAATACGATATCGGCACTTGCTGTTGTAATTTCCTCTGGTGTTAATTGTGGGTATCTTTGGATATCGAAGGCATTCACGAAGCCACATCGTCCCAGCATGCCGTTAATAAATGTGCCCTGCCCCGCTACCATATAAGGTTTGCGCCATATGAAATAAGCGACTCGCTCGCCGGACCGGTGAATATCTAAATTATTGAATTGCTGGCTTATGTTGTTTGCAAGTATCGTGGCTTCAGCCTTTCGGCCGGCAACATCGCCTACCTTCCTGATCATATCAAGCGCATGATCCAAATCGCTTATATCACTCATCCAGAACGGAAAATGCTGCATCAGTTCTTCAATTTGACCGCGTTCGTTCTCTTCCTTGTTCCCAATAACCAGATCGGGGTTTAATTTTTTTATAAGGTTGATGTCAAGTTGTTTGGTCCCGCCTATTTTTACTTTTCGTTTAACTTTCCCTGTGGGATGAATGCAGAATTTCGTTATGCCAATTACCTCCTCATCCAGCCCAAGGTCAAATAAAAGTTCTGTTTGTGACGGCACAAGTGAAACGATCCGGCGCGGCACATACGGCAGGTCTATAGAACGATTCATTTGGTCGATAAATGTTGGCATTCGTGTGTCAATAGGCGTTCTTATCACCTTTCAAAGTGATCCAAAAGGTAAGGAGAATAATCTTAACATCCAGCAGGAACGACCGATTTTCAAGATACCAAACGTCGGCATGCACACGCTGCAATACTGCTTCGTGATCTGACAACTCGCCCCGCAGGCCGCGAACCTGCGCCCAGCCAGTAATACCGGGGCGCAAAGTGTGCCTTACGACGTATTGTTCGGTAATACGGGAAAATTTTTCAGTATGACTGAGCATGTGGGGCCTTGGACCGACAATAGACATATTGCCTATCAGCACATTGAAAAATTGCGGCAATTCATCCAGGCTGGTTTTTCGTAAAAATGCTCCGATCCTGGTGACCCGGCTATCACCGCGTGTTGCTTGCTTTCTATCGGCCTCGCTGTTCACATACATGCTCCTGAATTTGAAACATCTGAAATTAACGTTGTCCCGGCCTGTGCGCGCCTGTATAAAAAATACCGGCCCGGGCGACTCCATTTTTATTAATATAACAATTATTGGACAAAGCCAGCTAAAGATGAACAGGATAATGAATAGCGAAAAAATAATGTCGAATGACCTCTTGAATATCCTGGCAGGCATACAACAATTACGCGCTGATAATCCAAAGGGTTGGGTGGCGATATAGAATTATTGAATGTTGTATTGTTAAATTGCAGAGGCCCCTGCTGCAACAACGCATTCGGCAATTAGCCGTTGTATATCTGGTAAACCCCTTCTACCGTCCTGTTATCTACCGAACCTACCAATACTGTGGTGATTTTTTTCGCGATCATCAATTGCTCGGCCCGGTTGACGTATTCCTCCGGACTGACTATGACGGGATTCACAGTCATCATCTCGCTAATATGCAATAAGGAAGTGTCAGGGTTACGCACCAACGCACGGCGCAGATCGCCATCCGTAACAACGCCTTCTATCCTATCCGGATTGCCAACGATCACCATACCCAGTTTACCTTCCGACATGCGGAGAAGCAGTTCGGTAAAAGATGCGTCTTTACGTATGAATGGCAAGTTATCCAACCGCATCAGATCCTTTACTTTAACAACAAGCTTGCGGCCTAAACTGCCTCCCGGATGGAACCGCGCAAAATCCTCGTGCTGGAATTGCCTTGCTTCCATTAGGGCAACGGCCAGGGCATCGCCCATCACTAAAGTTGTGGTGGTGGATGATGTAGGCGCCAGTTCGAGCGGGCAGGCCTCGCGGGTGATACAAACGTTCAGATGATGATCGCTGTTTTTGGCTATGGTCGAATCAGGGTTTCCTGTAATGCTGATGATCTTGTTTTTGTTCCATTTCAAAAACGGGATGATCCGCAGCACTTCGTCAGTCTCGCCGGAGTACGAGATCAATATCACGAGGTCGTTCGGCTCAACCATTCCCAGGTCGCCGTGGAACGCTTCGCCGGGGTGCAGAAAAAAGCTCGGCGTACCGGTGCTGGCCAGCGTTGCAGCAATTTTGCGGCCTATCAACCCGGATTTGCCCACGCCGGCCACGATCAGCTTCCCTTTGGAGTGAAGTATTGCATCCACGGTATTTGTAAACTCGTCGCCTATGGATGATGCTACATGTTTTAACGACTCGATCTCGATGTCAAATACTCTCCTGGCTATGTCTTTCATTTGGGTTAGGCGTTATACGTCAAGCGTTTTACGGTTATTATCTGATCAAATACGTACAACTTCTATGACAACAATGGTTTAATCACTTCCTCCAGTTCCTGTAAACGGACCATATTAGGGCCATCGCTCAGCGCGTTATCCGGATCGGGATGCGTTTCCATAAAATACCCCCCGGCACCAAAAGCTTTGGCTGCTAAAGCCATCATTGGAACAAAAGTACGGTCGCCGCCAGTCTTGCCACCGGCCCCGCCCGGTCGCTGCACCGAATGTGTACAGTCCATGCACACAGGGTAGCCAAATTTCTTCAGATCATAAATATTGCGGAAGTCGACTACCAAATTATTGTAACCATACATATTGCCGCGCTCGGTTAGTATCACCTGCCCGTTACCGGCCTCGACGACCTTTTGCGCAGGGTAAAACATATCCTGGCCTGACAGGAACTGCGCCTTTTTCACATTAACAATTTTTCCCGTCTTAGCCGCAGCAACCAGCAGATCTGTCTGCCGGCATAAAAACGCAGGTATTTGTATGATATCAACTACATCCGCAACAATCGCAGCATGCCCCGGTTCGTGGATATCGGTTGTTACCGGCAGTTGAAAGCGCTCTTTGACTTTTTGCAGCATTTCCATACCCTTGTCAATGCCCGGTCCGCGGTAGGAATAAATAGATGTGCGGTTAGCTTTATCAAATGAGGATTTAAAAATGACGGGGATAGAGTACTTCTGCCCTATCTCGGCTACCTTTTCGGCTACCGTATAAAGCAGGTCCTGGTTTTCCATTACACAGGGCCCCAGAATAAAAAATGGTTTTTGGCTGATCTGTTCGAACAAAGTCATGCGCAAAGATGGGAATTTTTGTTTTACGTTAGACGTAGTACGTTATACGTTAGATTGCCGTGACCATAAAACCTACTACGTTCGGCGTAAAACGTATAACTTTGTCCATTATGATCAATTTCTTCGAGTTCTACGGCATACCGGAATCATTTAACCCCGACACGGCTTTCCTGAAAAAGAAATTCTATGAACTGAGCAAGCAGTATCATCCCGATTTTTACGCTAACGAATCCGAAGAAAAGCAGCAGGAAATACTGGAACTTTCTACCATTAACAATAAAGCCTGGCAAATCTTAAGCGATCCAGCCAAACGCCTGGAATATATCCTGCGCCAGCACGAATTACTGGTCGACGGCGCGAAGCCGCAATTGCCGTCCGACTTCCTGATGGAAATGATGGACATCAACGAGCGGCTGATGGAAGTGGATAATGCGGAAAAACTGGGGGATATTAACAATGAAGTGATGGCTACAGATGACGACATCAGCGCACAACTGAAAGAACTTACATCAGGTTACGAAACATTGGATGATACAGCTAAAGAAAGCCGCCTGAACGAGGTACTGAGCCTGTATTACCGGCAAAAATATTTATTGCGGATAAAGGAAAGTTTAAATACATTTGCAGCCCGGTTCTGAAAGAACAATGCCCAGATGGCGGAATCGGTAGACGCGTTGGTCTCAAACACCAATGGCTGCAAGGCCGTGCCGGTTCGACCCCGGCTCTGGGTACATCAATTCAAGTTAAAAGTCTTTAGTCGTAAGTCTAAAGACTTTTTTTTTGGCTGTAAAATAGTTCAACGTGAATTCCCCGGCGTATCTCTATGTGTTTTAACAGCGATCGGGCTTCGCTTTAACGACAACTGAGCCGTAACCTTAGCCGGTTTAGCCGGCCGCCCAAAATCGTGTTTGATATTGTAATCAAGTGTGCCCGTATCCCAGTAGCCGCAGTCGATCAAACGCCTGATGGTCATCAGCGGATCCGTCGGATCGCGTAAATCGGTTAGCTGGAAAGCGGCGGCGAAACCAAGTTTATGCAGTTCGGGCAGGTTCTGCGAATTCCACAAGCCGTAAGGAAAAGCAAAATATCTAACAGGTTTACCCGTAATAGCTTCCAACTTCTTTGTGGGTTTATCGACCTGGATATCCCAACCATTTCCCTTAATTTTCTTAAAATTCACATGATCCTGCGTATGACAGGCAATCACGTTGCCTTCGTCTGAAAGCTGCTTTATTTGCTCCTTGTCGATGTAATGCTTGTTCTTACCGATATTGGTAGTGACGATAAAATAAACACCCTTAAAACCATACTTCATTAATTCAGGGCGGCCGGTCTGAAATCCATCTCCGTCCGTATCGTCAAAGGTTATCATGATGGGTTTATCCGGTAATGGCGTTCCATCTACTAAATAATCATATAACTGATCCGGTAGAATGGTATGATACCCGCTGTCGGACAGCATTTTTATGTGGGCCTTGAATGTAGCAGGAGGTATAATATAATCCTTATCAATTTGCTTGTCACTTGTCCGCCAATTACGTATCTGGTGGTAGCACAATACAGGCACTTGTTTACGCGCTAAGACAGCGGCGTTGTCAATAGATTGACCCAATAAGACCTGACCCGGAAGACAAAATAAGGCGAGTGAAAATAGACGTTTTAGCACAAAAATAGTCGTTTTCCAAAGTTAAAAAACTATTTTTTGTACTTCAAATAAAATATTCAAAACATTGTAAATTAGTAGCTTATAAATTACGTCAAATTTCTTAATAAGATAATCAAACATTAAAACTTTGCTGCAGAGCAAAACAGAGCTTGGCGAAATAAGACCACAGATTAATGTTAAGTGATTTATATCATATATAGGCTTTTTGCCATTAGTTAACATAAAAATAATATTAACTTTATATGCATAACATCTACATTTGATACTAAACTCCGTATTAATGAAAACAGAAAAGCAGGAATCACCGGTAAAAGCCCTGAAGAAAAAAACGAAAGACTCGATCCACAAACGATTGGCCAAAGTACTCAGATCGATCACCAGCGAATTGGGCCAGGACGAAAAAAATGTGTCCATAGATATTGAGAAAGAATCAAAAAAGCTCGCCAAGAAGATCGTTAAAGGGCTGATCATTAAACAGGAACCGGTGAAAGAAAAGGAAAAAGTCACGGCGCCTGTAAAAGAGAGCGCTCCGGTTACGGCAAAACCAGCCGCTAAAAAAGCACCGGCGCCCAAATCAGCAAAAAACGTGGCAGCGCCCGCAAAAAAAGCTGTATCTGATGCCAAAAAGCCCGAGCCAACAGCCAAAAATGGCGCGATAAAACATAGCGCACAAAAAGCGACTAAGAAATAATATTTAATATTTCAGGCACTGAATTGCACGTTCCCTCACCCATTGCGAACGCATGCCTTACAGTGTCAGGCAGTAGGCTGCTGCGCCTGTCAATAAATTACTTGCGCTTGTTAAGCTGCTTTCTTCACTGCTGCTGAACTTACCTTCAGATCGATAAATTTGGCAACCGGCCCTACGACGCACAACGCATAAAACGGGGCGTAGATAACCCCATCCAGTCTCAACAGAAATTCTACCAGGGCAACAACTATTACGACTACAACCTGCCAATTCTTTTTAGATACGGTAGTGCCGGGATCGGTAATCATAAAAAATATGAACAACTGGTACATCGGACCAGTAAGCGGCGATATTTCAGCGAGAAAAGTATCACCGGTGATGAGGCTGCGAATATACCCAAACAGGATAAAGCTTATTACATAGGCGAGTGTCACATGGAGTTTTTTTGCCCGGTAAACAATACCTAACCCTAAAACCCATATCACTACCATAGCCGCCAAATTGCTCCCCCATTGCATACTTAGCCCTGCGACATAGGTTGACGCCATCAGCAGCATCCAGGAAACCCCGAAATTGGATGGATTCCACAAGTGCCGGCCCTTATAACGTAAAACATATTTAGACATGATCGATATCAGCGCGGTGACGATATACGGCCATAATACGTTGGAGCGAATCAGGATACCGACACTTATGCCCGTAATATAAGCGCTGGCCAGATTCTTCCTGGTTCCAAGCACAAACCTGCCCAACAGCATCTCCGCCAGTACCGATGTAACAATGGCGCCTATAACATTAATATAACTATCGAGAATGCCGAACGATAATTGGCCGATCAGCAATATCAATGTGATAAAAGCAGGCGGCAAATAAGAAAAATAGCTTTTATCGAATAGAGATCGCGATGCCACGGTAGTTATATTTTTCTCTTCAACTGCTTCCATCATACTTTCGCTTTATTTTCTTTAATGACATGCAGCTGGTCGGCCGGGGGGCTGGTCAACTCTTGCCGCTGCCCGGATGGCCAGTAAATTATTACCCGGTCAACCTTTGCGGTTTTACCTAAACCGAAATGAAGCCGGTGCTGGTTCTGGGCGGAGAAACCCATTCCGGCGGTTACCACCTGCACTTGTTTTTTGCCGTTCCACTCCAACACAACCCTGGCACCAATAGCGCTGGCATTACTTATCGTGCCGTGCAGATCAAAGTCTATCCAATGGTTGTTGTTATGCTGCTCGTTTTTGTAAACCAGCGGAATATTGTCCTGGTTGGCCACAATGACGTCCAGCACACCGCGGTTCCACAAGTCGGCCATAGCAACCGCCCTGCCATCGTAATCCTCGTAAGGACATACCTTGTCAGAAACATCTTCAAACAAGCCACTGCTGTTATTCAGCCAAATCTTGTCTACCTGGTACCCCGATTGACTTTTACCGTTCATATCAGGCCAGTTCCTGGCATCACCTATAATGGCTGCGTTACCGCCGGTAACTTTCGAGTAATCATACCAATAAGAGGTGCCTTTTTTTGCGGAGATAAATCCGTTTGCAACATACAGATCAGGGTATCCATCGTTGTTCAGGTCGCCAAATTGAGACCCGTAGGCCCAGCCTGCATTTTCAATGCCTGCCAATTGAGCCAGGTTGGCAAACTTGAGGTCATTGCCGGCAGTACTTATGGGTTTCCAATAGTTGTCCCCTTGTATCAGTATGCCCTTCTCGGTAATATTGGTTGTATAGAAACCCAACAGGCCGCTATCATCAATATCGCTTAGCGCTACGCTCATGCCGCTCTTAGGTATATAGCCAATACCGGCCTGGCGGCCCTTTTCTATAAACCGTTTCCCGTGGTCATTGATATAAAGCTCATCGACGTTATAGTCGTTTGCCAGTATCAGATCCGGATACCCATCGCCATTCAGATCGGCCGATGCTGCAGCCAGGGTCCATTTGGTGGAATTGATACCATATTCGACCGTTACGTCTTTGAATTTGCCGTTACCCATATTTTTAAGCAGGTACTTTCGTCCGCCGTTATTGGCGTAGCGAAAGCTCTCGGGCATTATCTTCGTGTCTTTTAAATGGCTGAGATCGATGTCTTCGTTATAATAACCGCAAATTAGGAGATCAAGCATCCCGTCGCCATCAAAATCGAGCCATATCGCCGAGTTGGCATTAACCCACCCCGGCAGGCCGCTGCCTTCAGTCACATTAGTAAACTTTTTACCGCCGTCGTTGTGATATAATTCGGGTTTGCCCCATTTATATACGAGCACGTCTTCATAACCGTCATTGTCAAAATCGCCCCAAACGGCACCCATACATTCACCCGTTCCCGTCCGATTTAAGTCGGCCAAACCAACCTGTTCTGCTACTTCTTCAAATTTGCCATTATGCAGGTTCCGGTATAGCGCATTATGACTGCCGGGCCGGCTATTGGTGAAATAAATGTCATTCCACCCATCATTGTCGAAGTCGGCAATAGATACCGAGGCGCCCATGGATGCGATTTGGCGCTCAATCGGTTTCAGCTTTGGGTCAACCGTTGGCGGCGTGTGCCTGAAATGAATATTCGCCTCCTCATTAACTGGTTTCAGGAAAAATCCGTATTGAGAAAGTGACGAATCTTCGCGTTGTAACGAGTTGCTGCTTCCGGGCAACAGATCCTGTCTGGAAATCAATGCACTGCCGGTAAGCAGAATAATAAACAGGATGATAGTAATTATCTGGGGTATGCGTCTTGGTTTATTCATTTTGGCTGGGTCACTATATCAATTTCGCTGCCGATGGTAAATATATCGCAAAATATCCAATAACCCGAAATTATCATCCGGCCGGAGTTATGCTAATTATTCATAACTTAGTTGGCCGCATCCGGTTAACCGCAATCTTTTACTATGACTACCTCTGCCCATTTCCGAAAGACACTCATTTACCATCTTCCGTCGATATGTTTTTTGATGCTTTTTGTTGTGTTTTCAGGATGTAAACGCAAACCTGGCAACACCGCTAACAATCAAACTGATCCAAGATTAGCTGCATTGATGTATATGTCACAAAACCACCTGGACGAAGCAGAGGCCGCTTTTCAAAAGGCAATCGAGGTAAACCCGGATGAGATCCTCAATTATATCGACCTGGTTAAGCTTTACATTCTTCAGAAAAACTACGACAAGGCAGCCGAAGAGGCCAGGACCGGGCTTAAGGTTAAACCCGGCAACGCCGACCTGGAGTTGATCCTGGCCGAAGCGCTTGAAGGCAAACAGGACCGGCAGGGCGCAATTAACGAGATACAGGGCGTATTAAAGACCGATCCCAAAAATGTAAAGGCTTTATATCAATTGTCGGGCCTGGGCCCGGCAGGATCGGACGCAACCTGGAAAAAGCCCTACCTGCTAAAGGTACTCAACCTGCTGCCTGCCAATATCGTTACCCGTTTACAGTTGGCGGAGATATTTGCAGGCAATAACCAGGCCGATTCCGCACGATATTTTTTAGAGGGCGTTAAAAAGATATCGCCCCAATTTCCATCGTCAGCAAATGAGTTTTACAGCCACGCGCTTTCTCTTTTACAAGCCGGCCAGGGCCCCCAGGCGCTGCCTTATATTCGGCAATTTCACCAACTGATGAAAATAACGCCTCTGTATGACTCGGACCATGATGCGGTCGAATTTCCAAAAATGGTTGCCGGTTCGCCCGGCATTATCGTCAACGATGATGAACAAATAACTGAGGCCGATAGCCGGAATTTCAAAAGCGTAACCTTTGCAGATGTGGATCATGTCGGCCTGCCTTTCGATAAAGGGCTAAATGCGACTAATTCCGTGTTAGCTGTCGCCGACCGCGAGGCCAACGGAAATTTGTATGTATATGCCAGCTTTGTTAAGCCTGATGGCGAAAGACAATATAAATTGTGGGTAAGTAAGATCGGCGGTTTCGAATCCTGTTCAGTTTCAGGCGGAATTGAGCATGAAGGCCACGACCTGGCCGCAGCCTTTACCGATTACGACAACGATGGTTACCAGGACTTATTTGTTGCAACTGACAAAGGCACCATTATCTACAAAAACCAGGGCGACGGCACCTTTGCCAAACTAACTGATAATGCAGGCTTGGGTAATACGGGCCAGGCCCGCCAATTATTGTTTGCCGATTTTGACCAGGATGGTGACCTGGATATGTACGTAGCCGAAAAAGGAACGAATAAATTCTACCGCAACAACGGTGACGGCACCTTCACTGAAAACGCGGCGGCAATGGGGCTGACAGCAAATCCGGGCGGTACCGAGTATATGCGTTTTGGCGACTGGGATTCGGACGGCGACCTGGATATCGTTATGCTCAACGAAACCGGCCATCTGCAACTGTTGAATAATGACCGTCATTCTCATTTTAGCGATATGACCGGCCCGGCCGGCCTGCAAAATCCGGCCTTTTCGGGCAGCGCTTTGGCTTTGGGCGACTACAACAATGATGGTTTGCTCGACATATTTGTAGCCGGTGGCGAGAATGGCAAATGCTCACTGCTTAAAAATTCGGGGCAGAAATTTACAGTCGACCCTGCGTCGGCCACTTTGTCTAATTCGCTAAAAGGAATAGATGTAAAGGATGCGGCCTTTATTGATTTTGATAACGACGGGCACCAGGACCTGCTTATCGCCGGTATAAATAAAGACAACTCCAAAAGAGGAATAAAACTGTTTCATAACGATACCACTAAGGGCTTTAGCGACGTTTCGTTCCTGTTGCCTAAGTCAGCCACCCAGGCTTATTGCGCCAGGACAGGCGATTTCGACCAGGACGGGGATGAAGATATCTTTTTGTCGGGGCCTTCGGGTACGCAGCTGCTTAGAAACGACGGAGGAAGCAATAACCACAATATCCAGGTACAATTGCAGGGCCTGGCTTACGGCAACAGCAAAAACAACAGGCTGGGTATTGGCGCCCAGGTAGAATTGAAAGTGGGCGATCTTTACCAGATGAAGACGGTTACCGGGCCGGTAACCGAGTTTGGCATGGGTGCGCGAAGTAAGCCAGACGCTATCCGGATCATCTGGCCAAACGGTACGCCGCAAACTATTGTCGACCCAAGTAAAACTAACCGTATACTTGAACTGGAAAAGCTAAAAGGTTCCTGCCCCTTCCTTTTTACCTGGAATGGCAGGAAATATGAATTCGTAAAAGATATGCTGTGGCGTAGTGCGCTGGGTATGCCTGTAGCGATAAACGGCAAAGACACTGCCTATTCTTTTTCTGACGCCTCAAAAGAGTACCTCCTTATACCGGGCGACAAACTGGCGCCCCGGGACGGTAAATACAGCCTGAAAATAACCGAAGAGCTATGGGAGGCTGTGTATGTAGATAAGGCGGGCCTTACTGCAGTGGATCATCCCGATTCGGTTAATGTTTTTGCGGACGAGCGGTTTGTGCCGCCGCCTTTCCCTGGTAAAAAAGTATACCGGGTAAGTAAAGAACATTTGCCAGTTTCGGCAACCGACGGCCGCGGAACGAACCTTTTGCCGCAATTGAGCAGGTATGATTTTCAATACGCCTCGAACTTTACGCTTGGCAAATATCAGGGTCTTGCTGCGGAACATGATCTGATTTTGAACCTCGGTCCGGAGGCGCGTGCGGATGACTTATATTTATTTTTACGTGGATGGGTTTTCCCCGGTGATGCCAGTATCAACACGGCAGAGACGCAGAGCGATAAATACCAGCAACATCCGCCGGAGTTGCAGGTAATCGATGCCAAAGGACAATGGAAAACCGTTATTCCGAATATCGGCTTCCCGATGGGCAGGGATAAAATGGTGGTTGTCAATCTTTCCGGCAAGTTTCTCAGCAAAACTGACCGTCGCGTTCGGATCCGCACCAACATGCAGATCTATTGGGACCATGTGTTCTTTGCCAATGGACAGACGAAGGCCCCCATGAGGATGACCGACCTGACTATGGCCGACGCAGCATTGAATTTTAGGGGGTATTCCACTACTTACCGTAAAGGCGGCCCCTATGGCCCGGAATGGTTTGACTATGATAACCCTTCGACAGGGCAGAAATGGCGCGATTTGACCGGCTATTATACCCGGTACGGTGACGTGCTGCCGCTGCTGCAAAAAGCTGATGACGAGTATATTATTTGTGATGGCGGCGACGAGGTAAGCATTGACTTTGATGCCGGAAATTTACCCGCCTTACCCAAAGGCTGGAAACGCGATTTCCTGATCTATAGCGAAGGGTGGGTAAAGGATGGTGACCTTAATACAGCTAATGGCCAAACCGTCGAGCCGCTACCTTTCCATGCTATGCCGTCCTACCCTTATGGAAAGAAGATTGTTTATCCGAATGACCAGGAGCACCGCGCCTATCGCCAAAAATACAATACCAGGAAGGTAACGACTGAAGAATTCAGGAATGCATTGAAACCGAAACAGCGTTCGGGCATATCAAAACCGCAGTCGTGACGCTGCTATATCCGCGCTGCGGTATGCTCGTACATATTTTTTAGTGACAGGTCCAACAGGCGGGCAGTGTTAAACGGCTTTATCCTTTCGCGGATAGTATCCGTAAATGCTTTAATGTCTTTTGTCGCCGGAACATGGCCATTGATCATTTGCTGCAAGTCGGCGTAGGACGTCTGCACTATCTCAAGGATACTTTCATTATCTGCGCATAGAAAGTAACCCTCCATTCTTTTCTTCATCAGGTTTTGCTCATGAGCGATGGTCGCCGCAAAATAAAGCATCGACCAAGCATTGAAAAGTTCAAAACGGTCCATGGTTTGGTAACAGCCGGCAACGAGCATGTCGATCAGCGACAATTCTTTTAGAACGGCACGTTCATACTGTGCCAAAGCGGAATCCATCGAATTGCTATCATTCCAGTTTTGCCTGATGATATTAACCAGCTTTTCAATTCCTGAGAGTGAATGGGCAATGCCCGAACTGAATAAGGGATCGATAAATCCAACCGTGTGCGGGAGTGCGGCCCACCCTGTACCGTAGCACTTGTCCAACCGGCGCTGGAGCCTTTCTGATTTGATGATCCTGCCCGGTTGAGCTGATAATGCAATGCCCTTTAATGTCCCAAGGCCGGGATATTTTTGTAAAGTATTGTTCCATATCTGTTCGCCGGTTAAACCCGCGTAAGAAAACCTATTTCTATCCAGCGCAAATCCCAGACTGGTGCGCCGGTCGTTGAATCGCAGCATCCACATCCAGCCTTCGTCCAAAACCTGGTGTAGTGCCGAATGGTCAGCGTCATAGGGAAAATCTTCAGTCGGGATACCATTCTGCCGAAGTGTGCTCGTCCACCTTGGAACGTTGTCGAAATGAGAAAATACGGCAAACGAGTTGGTCAAAAATCCATCAGCTGATGATCTGACACCAAACAGCCTGTTCGTTAATACGCCGCCCCCGGTAGCGTCTATAAAGAAAGAAGTATGGATAACTTCACGATCGTTCAGACGCGAGATAGTCAGGTTCCAGTCGGCGTTCCATTCAGCGGCTTCCAGTTCTGCCAGATCAAGATAGGTGATGCCGGCCTCCTTTACCTTGTCTGCGAGGAACGCGTCAAAATCGGCCCGCAGCCAATTGGTATCCGATTGCATATCGTCAATACTGGCGGCAACGAGCAACTCGTTTTTATGGTTGGCATCCGTTGTAAAATCTTCGTTAGGATAATGCTTAAAAAAACTAAAGCCACGTTTGATCCCGCAAACAACCTCGGGATGAGATACCTGCCAGGTTCCGTACCGCGAAAAGTCATACAGCCAGGGCAAATTATATTTTGAAGATAATTCGCGCAGCATCAGGTCGGCCACAGGAGTAGATGATTCACCTATAGCAAAACGGGGATGTTTGCCCTTTTCGACCAGGCAAACTTTAAAGTCGAGATTATTCAGGATCAGGGCCGTGATCGATCCGGCGAAACCTGCGCCGGCAATAACAATATCAAATTGGGTATCAGGAAGTTCAGGCATAAATGGGTTGGCAAGTGCAATTAACTTTCGGTTGGACCTGCTGATCACGATTCATGGCATCCAGGCGGTTTTTGCGGATTTCAAAACACATGGGGCATTTTGACAAGAACCCGATGTCCCAGGTATCGACGAAAACGCGCCCTTTTTTTAATCTAATGGCCTGTTCTGCAACTTCTTCCAGCATGTCCAGCGACGGTGATACATACTTGCCTTCTTTTTGCAGCAGGTCCATCACGCCGTTACCCGGGCGCGTAGGAATGATGGAGCAACAGGTTGCGCCGCTTTCAAATGCGAAATCGATCGCAGCTATAGTCCACTTGATATTTTCGTCGATGCCGGTAAGGTAAGGCGGGTCAAGCAGGATAAATGCCCGAACGTCTATATCGTGGTTTACCAGGAAAGACGCGGCCCGGGCAAAATCGCGGGCCGTCATTTGTTTATTTAACAAAGGCAGCACATCCGGGTGGATGGTTTCCAGCCCCATGGCTATCTCCAGTTTTCCATCTAATTGCCCGGCAAAATCAACGCAGGTTTCATTACAGAGTTTGGGGTGATTTTCGACGATTACCCTTTGATATGGCTTTACACGTTCAACGATACCGGCGTAATCTTCCGGAGGAACGGCTTTGGGGTCAAAAAAGTTGCTGCTGTTGTAGAGTTTTATTACATCTGCTTCTGGTAAGTGCGAAAGAGCGTAATCCAGTTGTTTTAAGATCGCGCCTTGGGGCGTAGGTCCATCCAGTGTGTTCTTCCACAGGTCACACATCAGGCATTTGAACGCGCATTCCTTTCCCGTCAGAAAAATGGTATTCACCCTTTGCAGCCAGCCATTGGCGTCCGGCTCCGTTTCATGCAGGAAATGATAGGGAACGTCCGGGTCAACGCGGTTTTTCACCGGTCGTAACCGTTCAATTTCCCGGCTGTGCGGCATAAAGCGAGTGAAAATAAGTACGGTATGCAAATTCTCCCTGTGGGAACAATTGCTTAAACGTGTTTTCTGTTGCAGCTCCCAATTGGAACCGGCGTTTTTCGAACACCGGCATATCCATCCCGGTCAAAGCTTTTATTCCTCTCCGAACGATCTCTCCTTTTAATGCATAAAGCGCTTCCTCGTTCCAGTCGGTTAACTGAATAAACGGGATGCCTTCGGCCACTTCAATGACGTTGGGCAGCGCGTAAGGACTAAACCCTTTAAATCCGAGTTTGCGGCCCGGCGCATAAGAACGTACGTGGCCGCGGCTTTGGCCGCCCGAGTAGGTAAGTGAGTGTTTTATCTTGTCCACGCCCCACCCTTCCTGGTAAAGCATCGTATTGTTCAGAACACTGCGTATGGTTAGTTCCGTATTCGCTGCAATTGGATAATCTTTCAGATTTTCATCGCCGCCGTCGCCATCGGCAAGATATTTCCATTCGGGATATAATTCCCGTATTTGTTTGCAAAGGGCGAGCGCCATAGTAGCCGATTCCAGGTCGAGCGGTTTATAATCCTCAACCACTTTGATAGCCTCTCTATAATCGACGGCAGATTTAGGCACGTCAATCACTTCCAGGTACATAGACATACCCAGTTGATCAAGGAAACTGTGGGCTTGTTCTGCATCCGGGCCGTCATTAACTGACAGCGTAAATGCTTTTAACCGGTGCGGCGACATACCGAGCTTAAGCATTTGGTCATATAATGCCAGGAACACCGAACCGCTGTCGATGCCGCCCGAAAATAGAACGCCGATCGGCTCATTATCCGGAATAGTCAGCAGCCACTTGCGGCACTCGGCTGCCAGCGCTTCCATATAGGCTTTCCCGATTTGGTCCAGGTCGTTGGTCAATGCATTTCTTTTGGGCTCGAAGAACCGGGTATATACCGGGTTGGGATCCGGGCAACCGATGATCTCGAGCCGCACCACAAAGTGGGCAGGTACCATACGGGTATAGGACGGGTGAAACTGTTTATGTAAGCCTTTCGATTTTAAATACTCAAATATCTCGTCGATACGTTCGGCCACGATCAACAGCGGGCCGGATACCTGCTTAGCTAAAAAGTATCGCATCGGGCGGCCGATAGAACGAGCCATGAATACTTCTCTGCCCACTTTTTCTACTATGGCAAATTGACCTTCGATCTGGCGCACGCGGGATGCATCGCCGGACGTGATAGCCGCTGACACTTCATCGGCAGTCATGTTGAATATAATATTGTTGCTGTAATCTAAAAGATTTACAAAATCTGTTACTGTTTGCGTTTGGTTATTCATATTGTTTGATGTAATAGGTAGCCGTAAATGCAGCGACCATCAAATATAGCGCATTTCGTAATGAGAGCGGGCAAACACCCCGGCCTTGCTTTAAATTATTTTGCTTCTACGTCCACCGTTGCCATTTGCGTACCGGTAAGCTGTTCTGCCGTGATATCCTCTAATTGACGTTTCCGCGTTTCGATGCCATAAAAAATTATCGCCGCTGCTGCCAACACCAATGGAACAGCGCCAATCAAAGCTGTGGCTGCGATAGACGGAGGAGCTATAGCTAAAACAACCATGGCGATGATAAGAACGCCGCCGAATTTACTAAATCCGGCCACCAGGCCGCTTCCGCGCGAACGTACTCGTGTGGGGTATATCTCGGCTGCATACGCAGAAAGAATGGAGATGACCGAACTTATGCCCCAAATGGGCACTATAAGCAACGCATAAAGCAGTACATGATGGTGTATAATAGAATTTCCGGCAAACAAAAACCCCGCCATAGATGCAGCGGTAAGCAGGGTTAACCCCACGATGGTCCATTTACTGCTCCAGAATCCGTACATCCAAGCGATCAGGAAGTTAAGCGGAAAACCGACAAGTGCGGCATTGCGCAATAATTGAAACGAACCCGCTTCGCTCAATCCCATACGCTGCAGGTTAGAGGGTATCCATAGCTGAAACCCAAACTGCACAAAGCCGCCGCCGAGCGCCAATAGAGCGACTGTGAGTGTAATTTCGCGAAAAGGCGGACGAAAAAGCTGGCGGAATTGGTCTCTTACCTTGGTTTCGGCTATTGCTGTCGATATTTTTTCTTTAATAGCCACTGCGCCAAAGCGCTTCATTACGTCCTGCGCCTCTTTTAGCCGACCATGGTTAATCAGGTACCGGGGAGATTCGGGAATCCATCGGTTCAAAAAAATGAGCATGACGCCTGTCGGGAAACCGATCAGCCAGAGAATGCGCCATGAGTAATGCGGCACAAGCCAGGAAGCTAAAGCGCTGGCGATAATATAGGCTCCGGCAATATCGCCGCCTAAAAGTACCATCAGCCAGCCGCGATGCCTTGCCGGGATGCTCTCTGCTATAAGCGTGAACATGATCGGCAGCATGCCGCCTACGCCCCATCCCATTATAAGGCACATCATGCAGTTCATCCAGAACGAGGGCATAGAGCCGCAGGAACTGGTGGCAATAAAAGTAATGCCAGCCATGAGTATAGAAGATTTGCGTCCGATCCTGTCTCCAAGCCAGCCCCAAAGGAAGGATCCTAACACTGTTCCCGTAATTCCGGACAACGGGAGTAAGGCAACGGGGATAGTGCCATGCGGATTAAGCGGTGATTTCAATCCATATTCTCTTGCCACGCCTGGAACGACAAACGATAGAATGGTCGGTTTCATTACATCAAGCGTTATTGCAATCGCCATTACTATTAATAAACCTACATGCGTAAAATTGATAGGTGCGTCATCCAGCGCGCGAACCTTCAGTTGGTAATCGTTATTCTCCTTTGTCGCTAAGGTAGGAATCAGGCTGTATAATGTACCAAAAAGGCCGAGAACAACGAGTCCCATGCCGATATCCATGGTTATGCTCATAGGCATTCCTACCATCCTGTAGCCCATATCTGCGGAGTTCACATACATAGGAAGCTGCAGCGCAACGCCAATTGCAACAACTAAAAAACCCAGCCAAAAAGCGCCTTTGCTTTTAAGAAGCGAATTTTCTTTATAACGTATTGTTTTATTCATCTATCTGTTTTTAAATGTCGCCAGTAAAGGCGAACTATAATGATTAACTTCTTTGAGTTTAATTAAAATAATTTGTGAAAGCGTTTAGCCTTCCCGGTCCGCGCTCGTCCAATTCGGCGATTAACAATATCGGCAAGTAATTGCGGTATTACCGGTTGCTGCCCACGGACCGTAAAGTAATAAGACGAAGGCTAAAAATCAGGCTTCGGGTGGCTGCGCGCCCACTTCGAGAGATGGCTTAAGAATGCCGTCAATTGTAAAATTATGATAGCTTTTTTTGATAACGCCAGCTGAAAGCGATTGATTACCCGGAAAATTCACAAGAATACTTTGGCTTAAACCTTTTTTGGCCAAAGTGTTATTGGAGTGTTTGGTGCTGGAGTTTGGCTGGTCATTGACCAGTTTGCCATATAGAACATTGGCTTTAACCAGTTTACTTAATGCAGGATTGGGTATTACGCGAAGATATAGGGTATCTTGTGTGATTCTTATCTCGGCATAATCGTATTTGGCGTTTTTGATCTGAATTTGGCCGCCAATTGCTTCGTACTCTCCCGAACATTCCGGGGAAGCCTGTTCAGGAAAAGCCACGGGAACCTTTATTTCGATAAGATCAGAAGCGCTATAACGATTGTTGTTAATCTTGTCGAATATCTTACTTTCCGACTGATACATCAGAAATTTAAAAAACAAGTCATAGCCCCCGGTATTGAACAGGATGGCAACGACCATTATGACGGCAAACAGTCTTTTCAAATAATTAGATTGTTGATTGCAACTAAAGGTATTTTGAAATCCCCGAAAATGCAAACGCTCTATCGAAAAACCATTCAATGTTGGTTAAATCACAAGCCCTCTGCCAATAAATTTGGGCGTTATAAAAACAAAGATGTCCGGCTAACGCCAGGCAACAAAATTGATTTGCGGTGAGGGAGGGATTCGAACACTCGCTCGTATATTTTTGGTAATCAGCCAACTAAGACCACTTCAAAAACAAGTCGCAATAAATGTCGCAACCATTTTTTCGCGATTATTTTGCTGTCATATCAAGTGCAATATACAACAAATAACTTTTAAATTAAAGATTTACAGCAGCGGATCGTATCTCATTCGGAATTTTCTTGATTTGTTTTATGACAAGTAAGCAGAGATTTTTCAACTTCTCACAGCAACAACTATATTGAATGTCGCCTTTCTCGTTTATTTCAACGTTAGGTGTTTTAAAATGAACAGGGCATTGTTGGTTCATCAGCTTGAAATGAAGCTGATTCAAATCTCGGGGCCTAAGATTATGCTCATTTGAACGGATTGTAAATGGCATTATGCGAACGGCTAAAAATAGACGGTAATATAATAAAATAAAATACGAAACCGAACATAAAAAGTTGGACTTTAATCAAATAACGCTGTTATATCAACAAGCTCATCCGTATATTTTAGGGACATCACAGACAGTAGGCTTTCAGCAATGCGACTGGCCCGATCCGAAAAACGATACAGCAACCTGTTCCATCAAAGTCCACAGTCGATGCCGGTATTCGACGTCGAGACTATGGCCTTCCTTGATGAAGATGAATTTGACATACGTCATTATGGGCATAGCAGGCAGAATTCCTTTCAAAGCCATTCATTAGGACCTGTCGGATACGTGCCACTAATGGATATACGACGCTAAAATATTCGCTACCTGAAACTATTAACTACTTTCCTGGCTGTTGAATGAATATATTCGCTGCCTGAATAAGCCGGGTTAAACTCAGTTCTGCTCATGCACAACCATTTTGCCGATGCGGACACCGGAAAAGTTTTGGAGATTTCAATCAAAAAAACATTTTCACTGCCGTCCCAGGTTAAGCGCAGGGCATCTTTGTTATCGGACCAGATAGTGAATTTACTCTCATAAACAGCGTCGATATTTTTTTCTTCTATCAGGATATACCCAAGATTCCCGAATCTTTCTGTAAGCGCAGATTTAATTAACGAGTAAGTTTGCAATATGATTTCAGCGGATTCCATAATTACAGATTCCTGCCAGCCGTATTACATAAGCCGGCCGTGATCACTTTAAATTCATTTCTTTTCTAAATTTACGAATATTCGCATCCAGCAGATGGATATTCAGATCTTCGTAGTGTTCGGCACGATATTGTGCCAGCTTTTTAGCGCCTGCCTCCCCCTCTTTGACCAACCGGGCAATATACGCCAGTGCACCTGCCTTTGCTTTTTCCATAGCCGTAGCCTTATCGAGGTAACCGTAGAACATGCTTTCATCCGGCGGCAGGGAATATTCCAGATACGGGATTGAACAGAGGACATCAGCAAGCCTGGCGGTAGCAAAGCCTCCTTTAAGGTGTCTGGACGGCACCCTTTTAAAATCATTTACAGAAACTTCCGTAACCGCCGTATCGTTTTTATAAACGCGATAATATTTAATAAAAAAATGCTTTTTCATGGCTCTGATGATAAACAATGGCTTAAGACTTCCGGTAATAATTTTTTATCCCGGCACGGAGTTGTTCCATCAAATGGATATTCCAATCTGCCTGGCCGGAAATACATACGAATTGCTTGTCAAAGCTCAGCTCGCCAAGTATATTCCCTTGGTCAATAACCAGGAAACGGCCATTGCAGCCTGGTAAAATGGCCATTGCATGTTCGCCATCAAACATGTGAATAAGCAGGTGAAACTGTTGTTGCAGAGAAAAATTTAATCTTGAAAACATATTGTTAATTTTAGTAGTTGTTTGATATTTATTGATTAGATGGTATTTGCGCGTAAATAGCGTTCCGCATTACATCGAGGTCTTTCAATCGTTGCTGTTTCTTATGTAATCTTGCTTTCAGCTTCCGGATCTTTTCATCCTGCCTGCCTACATTGTTGTTTGCATTCCTGGAGTCTTCGGCTTTATCGTAAGCATCATCCGCATCGTTTTTTGCCGATTTCGCATCGCCGATATTGCCATTGGTTGCCTTTGCAGCGCCGGCGCTGCTGGTGCTTGCGGCCGTTTGGGCGTTTGCGGTAGCCGTGCTAGCTTTAGTTTGATAACCGGGTAAGTTGTTTTGTGCTATAGTCAACTGAGCATTGATATTCGCAATGTCGTTACTTACATTAACATATTCCTGGTTAAGTTTTACCGTATCGGCCGGCGTTTTATATTTCTGTGCAGAAACGGACAGACCGAACCCAATGAGTACTAAGGTACTGAGGGCATAATTAATAAATTTCATGATGTTAATTTAGTAGAATTGTAACGTGCTGAATGGCTGACTGCCTGGCATCGTTTGAAGAATGAGTAAACCTACCGTTTATTTCTGCTTAGTTTGTCACGCTATTCACACATTAGCTGAGAGTCCTTAGCTATTCACAATTCGGTTGCAGGGTGTTGTTTATGGTTACGAATCCATTATCCTTTGCCCTATCGGTTCATATTTAAGATGCGTGTCAAATAAATTCTTAACCACGCCACATTTAACCGGTTAATCTTTAGATTTACGTTCGCCAATCAAACCTTCAATAATTTAAAATAAGGTAATGATATATGAGTTGGGGGTAAAAGGTTTTAATTACGTTGCTGTTCTTCTTGCTTTGCTTCAACCCCTCTTTCAATTTGCCGTACTTTCAAGTCAAGCGTGGCTTGCTTGGCAATAATAGGCATATTCAAAACTTCGATTTGTCCGCAAGCAAATTTTTTTAGATGCTTATCATCGCTATACACTTTGCTGCACCGTTTAGTTATAGCTATTGAAACCAACATGCAATCAAACTTTATCTCATTTCGTGGGCATAATTGCTCTCCTGCCGCCTTCATTCGCTTATCTTCTGTAAGACTAAGATTAATGAGTTCGCCACACTTTTCAGATGCCAGCGAATCAAATGGAGCAACTACAAAGTTCTTATCAAAATATTGTTTGATTTTAGCTTGTTCTTCTTTGGGAACCGCCGAAAGTAATTCAGCCATCATTGGAGTGGGCAGTAAAATCCTATAATCGCTTTCGGATAGCCATTCCACAAACGCCTTTGCTTGTTCTACTTTATGTTCTTGACCAGCAGTAGCAAAGCCTTTGATACCCCAAATGAATATTTGGCTATCAATCATTACTAAGTTACTCATATTGAACTATTGAATCGAGATCGGTTAGGTGATTACTGTATAGATTCGCTAAATCTGTAAATGTTGATACAAGTGATTTTTGACCTGTTTCAATTATGCTGTCCGCTGAAAAGGTTAATATCTTATAGGTATTGTTATCCCATTGAGCAAAACCATTTATACCAACAAACTTATACAGATATGAACCTAATTGAATTGCAATGGATTTCTTTACTTCAAATGATATATTATAATCGTTATTAATCTTTATAAGAACGCGGGGTTTCTTCTCTCCACCTATTCGCTGAACCTCTCCGTAAAGGGTTGTTTCTCCCTTTGATGTTCCTTTGTCATTGTATGCGACTTCGGTAGTTTTCGTAAACGTAGCTTCCCGAACGCCATTTCTATAAAATGCCCCGTCACAATTATATTTCTTAGCAAATGCAGTAAACTTTCTTAACTTTTCAATGCTGCTGTTTGGTATAGAATTGAAATTCTTATTCTGAAAAGAACTGGTCACCAATACAAATGCTGGGATAACGTATTTGGTGAAATGCGCCAATGATTTTAACCCTATACTATTGCCAGTTATTTCTTCAAAACTGACTAATATTTGATCTTCGGAAATGGCCGGGAACTGCTCCTTTATGATTTCTTCAATAGCAGATTCAAACGCAATTATGAGATCAGCAATTTCTGATGCCTTTACGTTTGACGGTTTTATATCGCCCTCGAATTTTAGCTCTATAATATCGGTTTCTTCCATTTTAATCAAATATATGTATCCGTTTTTATTATCTACTATAAATATACAAATAATATAACTAATTACCAATCAAATTATTGCATTTATTTTTAAATAAATTTGGAAGTTGTTGGGAATTATTTTATCTTTACTTCATCAAACAATAGTAACAATGGAAACTCAATTCAAAAACCTGCTTCACGTGTTAGATCACTTCAAAGAAGAAGAGACTTGCAAGCAATATTTGGCACAGCAACGTTGGGGTGATACCCCTTGCTGCCCTCATTGTGGCAACACTAAAGCATGGAAAACTAACAGGGGTTTTACTTGTGCTGCGAAAGAGTGCGGAAAGAAATTTACCGTTACTACAGGTACAATTTTAGAGAACACTAAGATTTCATTACGTTATTGGTTTGCAACAATTTATTTGGCAACTGCCCATAAAAAGGGTATCAGCAGTCACCAGTTATCAAGGGATTTGGGCATCACACAAAAAACCGCTTGGTTCTTACTTCACCGTGTACGTGAAATGTTCAAAGAAAGCGCACCCGAAATGTTAGATGGTACAGTTGAGATTGACGAAACTTTTGTAGGTGGAAAAAACAAAAATCGCCACGCAAAGCGTAAAGCGCCCAAAAGTCAGGGACGCTCACATGTTGATAAAACTGCCGTTGTTGGGTTATTGCAGCGTGACGGTAATGTTAAGACTTTCGTGGTTGAAAATACCAACGCTGACACCCTGCAAGGAATTATGTTAGCAAACGTTAAGCCGGAAGCTAAAGTAGTAACCGATGCTTACAGGTCATATAATGGCTTAGATAAGACTTACAACCACGTTGCTATCAAACATACAGAAGGCAATTATATTACTGTAGGTGACGATCACACTAACTGTATTGAGGGTTTTTGGTCACAACTAAAAAGAGGCATTATAGGTATTTATCATCAAGTTAGTCCCAAACATTTGCACCGTTATTGCCATGAATTTGGCTATCGCTACAATAACCGTAAAATAACCGATGTTACCCGTTTTGAGAACGCTTTTAAAGGCATCGACAACAAACGTTTGACTTATGAGAAGTTAATTTCGTAATTTTGGATATGGCAAAGAAGAAAGAAGCTAAGGGCAGACCTGAGCATTACGAAAAGAGTAATCTTAACATTAACGGTACGTTTGATGAAGCCATGAACGTGTTTTTTGTCAAGTCGAAAGCAGCATCAAAAAAGTCGAAAGACGAAAAGTAAATCATAACTTTAAAGCTACCTAACCAGTAGCTTTTTTTATGACTGAAGAAGAAAGAATAATACTCCACAGCCTAAAGTTTATAAAGCGCAAAACCAAATATAATAAAAGCGGTCACGTTGATATACTTAGCACACTTTGGAAAGATTGGGACGATTATAAGCAAAATCATTTTCATGACTTATTATGGCATGGTGGCTACGTACACTTAAACCCATACCCATGGGAATTACAACTAACCGATAAGGGCGACAACTTCATTAAAGAGAAGGATAAGGAACTGGAAGAAAGTCTGCAACGGTATCTAATAAAAGAACGGGATGTTAGAGATTTTATGATTGCTAATTTTATAAAACCCAATGACATTTCACCAGATACAACCCATGAAACAGATGACGGGGTTGTATTTTTAAAAGAACTTAAATTCAGAAAGCTAATCAACTATGATGATGGTAGTATCGAACAGATAAATAACTGGACTATACCCAAAGGTGATAAATTGCATAAAAGATGGTTTGATAATATGACGGGCAAATTTATAGTAAAGCCAATAAATCAATTTCGTGAAGATTTATCCTTAGATAAAAAACCAACAACCATACCAGTTAAAAGGCAAACTACACTCCAAGCTATAAATAAAAGAGCAGGAACATTATCATTAAAAATACTCAACTGGATGTGGGAAAAAATTTCAACCATAATTTTATGGACTTTTATATCGGTAGTTGCCGGACTGCTAATAATCTGTATAGTGAATTGGGCGCACCATAAGGGATTTACGATTTGACTTTACCCCCATCTTGTATATCGTTACCTAAAATAATCATGCCGGAAAAGCAGCAGAAAAAACTTTTGGAAGGGAAAACGACCGTAAAAAAATCGACCGGGCAGGCGAGACAAATAACAAAATATTTTCCGGTTGTTGGTATCGGTGGTTCTGCGGGCGCTTTTCCTGCGCTTGAGAGTTTTTTTACCCATATGCCTGCCGACAGCGGCATAGGTTTCGTTATCATTATGCATCTTTCACCAGATCATGAAGGCCATATGGCAGACGTATTACGGAACTATACCTCCATGCCGGTGCGTGAGGCTGTCGACGGCATGCCAATAGAACCGAATCATGTGTATGTCATTCCGCCTAATAAGGATATGGGCGTTCATAACCGTAAGCTCCTGCTATTAAACATAACCAGGCATAACGGCTTCAGACAGCCTATCGATTACTTTTTCCAAACCCTGGCGGACGATCAATGGAACCATGCCGTTGGCGTGGTCCTGTCGGGCATGGGCTCGGACGGTGAGACAGGCGTGCGTATGATCAAGGAAAACCTAGTTCTTATCTATCGCCTTGCATTGAGAGAGTTGTCCGTTGAGCCGGCTCGACAAAGAAGTGCGGTAATGCGGTAACCTTTTGTTAAACACCGAGGCTAGCCGGCTTCTTGCCATTGGCCATGTCCTTGATTGCTGGTCATTGTTTTCCAGCCATAACATTTTTGAAATAATCCTCAAATTCCCTAAGAAATCCAGTGTTTTGCCGGCACGAGTTAAAAAGCCTTTCAATGTGGGTTGTAGAAAGGTTTCCCGAAAGCGCTTGCCTGGTAACGACCGGATTACCGGAAACCCAGGCGCTGTTGATGCAATGATCTTTAAGATATGAAATAAATATATCGGCCTTGTAAGCTTCCGGCATATCAACTACTGCCTGGCGTAATAATTCCATTTCCGCTATCACATGAGGGTATTCCGTGGCCTTAAAATGCTGCGGATCAGTCACGTTAAAAGAGCAATATGTCATGATCTTTGATTAATTAAGGCGGTGATAGTCGCGACGTGGGCTATGATTGATGTATTAGCGTTTTGACAGTAATCAATTAAATAAGCTAAATAAATGGCCATCACTTGCCTCGCTTATTGCTGTAGGCCACGAGATATTGCACTTCTCTTGTTTTGAAATCCAAATTGCCAATTCTTGTGAAAGTGCCCCCGGCACGGGTCATAGCTGCTTTAACCTCTGTTAAAAAGGCTCTAATAACCTCCGGTATCAATTCAATAACAATCGCTATTTGATAATTTCTTTTTAAAGTATTTCTCTCTGCCCTGCTCACCAGGCTAAGCTGCCAGGCATCGCTATCCTTGAGGCCGTTCTCGCTTCCAGCATTTCTCAGGTTATACACGTATTTCCGGGCATTTTGAATAATATTTTGTTCGCTCATGGTCTTTTTTTATTAGTGATCAAACTATTGTTTGTTAAATTCTTGCCTGCCTGGTAGTCAGATAAAGTCTTCTTACTGCTGGTCGTCGGCGCTTTTTTTACATTTTTTCCGCCTTTGTCTTTGCTCATGATCTTATATTTTTAATTAATTGGACCTTTTTTGAAGTCAGCGAGCCGCTCTTCTGATGGCGCTGATCCGTTACTTTTGGTGATCCGCATATCAGAATTCCGTTAGGGTAACGCCGGACGCCTTCTTCCGGATAGCTAACTATCAATTCTCCATTTCTCACCAGACATTGTTTGTCAGCTGCGTAGCGTGTTTGCTGATTGCGATCAAATAGAAAAAGGATTCCTCTCGTGAAAGAGCCTTGTTGCCTAGCGCGTATAAACGCTTGTTGCTCATTCGTTTTGTCTTATCTGACCCGGAAAAATTTAATCTCAAAGATTACCTGAATCAGTTGGGGCAATATCTAAGCTGTGATAAGTTTTTAAAGAATGAACGATATTCCAATCGCTAATAGATATTTAGATGTAGGAAATATTATACATTATTCACACTAATAATGAATGATGTAAAGCTAAGGTATGCTGAACTCGCAATTGTCACGTAAAACACATATTCAGATACGAAATTACACAGCCTGTCCCGCGATACCCATTGAGCGTCAGTTTGATCGCCCGTTGAGTTGCATCATTGTTAGCTCTCCATACATTTGAGCAAATCGTTTTTGCCGGCATGCTGGCGCAAATAATGCAACGCCTTGCCCTTTAACTGCCTTACCCGCTCGGGCGTGAGCTGGTACCGGTTGGCTATATCTTCAAGCGTTGAGGCTTGCGGCTGACCTATTCCGTAATAAAGAACAATGATCGATCTCCGCCTTTCAGGCAAACTCTTTAACGCGCCCGCAACACTATCAGACAACGATTCCCGTAGCAATGCGTCATCGGTAGGATGTTCGCCGTTCGCTAAAATATCCACCAGTGATCCTTCTTCCAAACCGAAGGGCGCATCAAGCGACAACGATCTGCGAGATTTGCTTAGGGTGTCAGCGACACTATCTACCGACTTTTCCAGGGCTTCGGCCAACTCGTCAATTGACGGCTCACGTTCAAATTGCTGTTCCAATTGTGAGAAGGTCTTTTTTAAAGCGTAAATGTAGCCGATTTGATTAAGCGGTAAGCGCACGGAACGGGATTGTTCAGCAATAGCCGCCATCATTCCCTGCCGTATCCACCACACAGCGTACGAGATGAATTTAAACCCTTTGGTTTCATCAAAGCGGCGCGCTGCTTTGATGAGACCGAGGTTTCCTTCGCTGATCAGGTCGCTTAGCGTTAAGCCCTGGTTCTGGAATTTTTTGGATACCGATACCACGAAGCGGAGGTTAGCTTGTGTCAGTTTATGCAATGCCTGCTGATCGCCTTCCCGGATGAGTCTTGTAAGTGTCACCTCCTCCGCGGGCGTCACCATCGCTATCTTACTGATCTCATTTAAATACCGGTCAAGCGATTGACTATCGCGATTGGTGATGGACTGGGTGATTCGAAGTTGCCTCATTGATAAAATTGGTTGTGTTAGGTTTTATACTTGGATATAAAAGCGTTTTTGTAATCTTTAAAACTGCGTACAGCACCCAGGCGGTGCATGAGCCGGATATATTGCCAGGCCATGTCCAGTTGGTAGGCTTTAAAGCCGTTCGGTGCACTTTTAGGGTAAAGATAATGATTGTTGTGCCATTCGCCGGCCACAATTGATTGATTGATTTATCTTCCCGATGATAGTCGACCCCCTCCCTTTGTTTATTTTTACCATGTCCATGCCCGTAATAATTAAACGTCCGGACACCAACGGCCCAGATGCCGGCAGCGACGAACAATGAGCATGAACGTGTGTGCCACCGATCAAATAAAATACCGAATACTTAACCGACATTTCTTTAGGGACGTCATCTACCGTAACCTTAAGGTAAACGTACATTTCGCCGCCTTCATAATTCCTTGGTTGTTTCAGAAAGAATAACAACCCAAAACTTTTTCTAACATAACGACATAATTTAAGGGTGAATAAATATCGAAATGATGCAAAAAATCCGCAAGGTGTATAACGATTGAACATATTGTAAATCAATCATTTAACACCTTTCCATTGCGTCTTTTTTATAGCAAAAAAAGACGCAATGGATGTCGCAATGGAATTATGCGATTTTGGGCATATTTTGGATGTTCTGGCCTAAATGAAAAAACCTGTAATCATGTGATTTACAGGTTTTTGAAGGATCTTGACTGATTATCTGGCGGTGAGGGAGGGATTCGAACCCTCGGTACAGTTTCCCGTACGTCAGTTTAGCAAACTGATCCTTTCGGCCTCTCAGGCACCTCACCCCTCGTTTAACAAGGACCCTGTTTTTAGGGACTGCAAATATAGTAAAACACGTAACCCGTCAAAAAAAAATTTGGTGATTGATCAGATGGCTCAATAATCGACCCTCACGTGATAGATACTCATCAGCATTCTTTTGAATATATCCTTAATGGTTTCGATATCTTTCAGCGTAATGGCGCTGTCTTTCAATTGGTCCTGGTTGAGCTTGTATTTAACAATACGGTCCACCAGGTCGCTAATGGATTTTTCGTCGGGCTCCCTGAGCGAGCGCGATGCCGCCTCGACCGAATCGGCCAGCATCAGTACAGCCTGCTCACGCGAAAAAGGGATAGGCCCGGGATAGCGAAATATGTTTTCGTTGACGAACTTTTCAGGGAAATTCTTCAGGAACGACTGGTAGAAATAGTCCACCCGCGTATTGCCATGGTGTGTGCGGATAAAGTCGATGATCACCTCGGGCAGGTTATATTTACGCGCCGTCTCGACTCCGTTGCTCACATGCCTGATAATGATTTGTGCGCTTTCTTCGTACGAGAGCTTATCGTGCGGGTTAAAACCCGAACTCTGGTTTTCGATAAAATATAACGGATTCTCCAACTTGCCAATGTCGTGATACAAAGCTCCTGCCCTCACCAGCAGGGCATTCCCTCCGATGGTATAAATGGCGTTTTCGGCCAGGTTAGCTACCTGTAACGAGTGCTGAAACGTACCGGGGGCGCCAAATGCCAGCTTACGAAGCAGCGCGGCGTTAGTATTTGTCAGCTCGATGAGCGTAATATCAGATGTAATGCCAAATATCTTTTCGAAAACGTAAATAAGCGGGTAAGCCAGCAAGGTCAGTAGAACGCTTACTACGAAAGGTACGAAATCCATCCAATCGATACTAACCAAACTGCCTTCGCGAATAAAGGATATTCCTATAAACGCAGCAAAATAACTAGAGGTAATGATGAGCGCTGAGACAAGAAATTGTTCGCGACGGATCAGATTTTTTATGCTGTAAATTGAAACCATGCCCGCCGTGATCTCGAAATAGGCAAATTCAAAGCTATTGGGCACAAAAAAACCAGCCACCAGGATCACCAGCACATGGATATTAAGCGCCAGGCGCGTATCGAACAGGATTCGGATGATAATCGGTACTATGCAATACGGGATATAATATAGATTCGGCAGTTGCAGCCGTATGGCAAACGACAACGAAGCAAGCATTGCAGTGACCACAAGTAATATGAGCCCGACAAGGCGATTATCCAGGTATATATCCCTGCGGAAAAGATACAGAAACACTGTGAGGAGCGAGATAACGATGGATACAAGCAAAAACTGGCCGAGCAGTACCAGCCGCGGGTCGCCATTGATACGGGCGTTGTCTTCAAAAGCTTTTTTGAACGATTGTAACTCCTGGTATATCTTATCGTTGATTACCGATCCTTTAGCCACGATCACCTCTCCTTTTTGCACCATTCCACGGGTAAGTGAAAGACCTTCAACTGCTTCGTTTTCAAGACGGGTGGTTAACCTGTCATCGTACTTCAGGTTGTTTTGCAGCCTGTTTTGCAACAGGTCGAGCAAAAATGTTTTATCCAGGTCCTTACGTTTGTCCAGCGCATCGCTGCAATATTTAAGCGCAGTTTCTTTGGTAAAAAGGTCAGCCGTATTTTTATCGGTCGCTACATTGTTTTTTAAGATGGTTATCGCATAGTTCTTTTGATTCTGCTGATACTTGGGATTGAGCGATAAAAGTCCGCGGTCATATACTTCATTCAGCAACCGTTCGTCTGCGTTAAAATAGGATTGTTTAAGACGTTCTTTTAATCCCGCATTGTGCCATTTAATCTCAAAATCACTTTTGTAGCCCTCCATCTGTATTTTTCTCACGTCAGTATCACGCTGGTAAATCGGTGTAACGCTGTGTAACGCGGCCTGCCGGTCGCTTTCTATTTCCTGGGGCGTTTTTAAAATGGCAAAGCTGTAAGGCGACACGAGGTCCTTTTGCGTCCATACCCGGCCAAGGTCAAATTCGTACCTGAATTTAGCCTGCTTGGGCAAGGCGGCAACAATTACGCAGATACTGGCCAGCATCATCAGGTATTTGATGTTGAAGGCATATTTGCGCAGTATAGCTTTCTTACGTGATGGAGTGAATTGCGCCATGGGACGTATCAGTTTTCAAAAATAGGGTTTTTATGTCGATTGAGTTTATTGCGTTGAATAGTTATAAGGTGTGGCGTCCATTTCCTACTACTCAATCAATAGATTTAAGCCTAAACAACTTTCCGAAAACTATGCATGCATAATATTTTCTTCTGACAAAAACCCTAAATTGCGCCACCAATTATTGAAGTTCATGAAAGAAGTCTATATCGTTTCGGCCACGCGCACGGCTATCGGCAGCTTCGGTGGAAGCCTCGCTGCCCTGCCTGCTACACAGCTTGGCGCCATCGCAATAAAATCGGCTGTTCAGAAAGCCGGGTTAAAGCCCGAACAGATACAGGAAGTGTATATGGGCAATGTCATGTCCGCAAACATCGGCCAGGCTCCTGCGACACAAGCGGCTATTTTTGCAGGGCTGCCTTATTTGCCGGCCACTACCGTAAATAAGGTATGCGCTTCGGGCATGAAGGCTATTATGCTGGCGGCTCAAAGTATAGCCACCGGGCAAAATGATATTGTCGTTGCCGGTGGTATGGAGAGCATGAGCAATGTTCCTTATTACCTTGATAAGGCGCGCAATGGGTACCGTCTTGGCAATGGCGAACTGATAGACGGCTTGGTGAAAGATGGCTTATGGGATGTTTATAATAATTATCACATGGGTTCGGCGGCCGAACTTTGTGCTGCTGAATGTCATGTCAGCCGTGAAGATCAGGATGCTTATGCCATCGAATCGTATAAACGATCGCAAAAAGCACAGGCTGAAGGCAAATTTAAGGATGAGATAACCCCTATCGAACTGAAGGATAAAAAGGGCGAGGTTAGTTTTTTTGCCGAAGATGAAGAGCCAAAGGCTGTGAAATTCGAAAAGATCCCGGCTCTGAAACCCGTCTTTAAAAAAGAAGGAACGGTAACCGCGGCCAATGCGTCGACCCTTAATGACGGCGCCGCAGCGGTGGTGCTGATGAGCAAAGAAAAAGCCGCAGAACTGGGCATTAAGCCTTTGGCCCGGATCGTTTCATATGCCGACGCGCAGCAGGCCCCCGAGTGGTTTACTACGGCGCCTTCAAAAGCTATACCTTTAGCTTTGCAACGCGCGGGATTATCAGCAGATCAGATTGATCTGTTTGAAATAAATGAAGCTTTTTCCGTTGTTTCTATTGCAAATAACCGAGAACTAAACCTAAACCCGGACAAAGTAAATGTAAATGGCGGCGCGGTATCAATTGGTCATCCGTTAGGGGCTTCGGGCGCGCGCATAATTGTGACTTTGCTGCACGTATTACAGCAAAATAAAGGTAAATACGGCGCAGCAGGTATTTGTAATGGCGGCGGCGGGGCCAGCGCAATGGTTATTGAAAATTTGCGTTAATATTATCGATGAAAAAACTATTTATCCTGCTGCTTATTCCGGCGTTGCTTCCAGTCTTTTGCCATGCGCAGCATTCCGACGATAGTAAGGGCCTGGCCGACCTGCGGATGTACCGCGATAGCTTGCTTTACTGGGGTGACAAACTGATCAACGACGACACGGATGTGGAACGCATGAACGCCAATGCCGGCTTTATCAAAACGCTGGTAAAGGCCCTTAAAGTGCCACACTCTTTTAATTTTTCGTTCGACTCGGTTAAATACATGACCGTTTTGAACTCGCCCGATAGCCGGTTCCGCATATTTACCTGGCATATCCAGTATGACGACGGCAGCTACCGCTTTTATGGAACCGTACAGATGAACACGGGCGACAAACTGCTGATGTTCCCGATGGATGACTATTCGCCGTTCATCAAAAACCCCGAGGATACGATTACCAGTAGCCGCAAATGGTACGGTGCGCAATATTATAAGATCATCCCGGTCTATACCGAACAAAACCCTTACTATGTGTTGTTAGGCTGGAAGGGAAATAATGTAAAAACCACCAAAAAAGTCATCGACGTACTTTCATTCAACCGAGATGGGATCCCGGTTTACGGCCGCAGCGTGTTCGACGGTAATATGAAAACCCGTAAACGCGTGGTTTTTGAATATACACGGCAAACCTCCATGCTGCTGAACTATGTGCCCGAGCAGCACCTGATCGTGTTCGACCATCTGGCGCCTCCTGACAAGAAGCAAAAAGGCCATTTTGATGTATATGGCCCCGACTTGAGCTACGACGGCTATCGCTTTAACAACGGCCGCTGGGAATACGTCGAGAACCTGGACATGCGCAATAAAGCACAAGGCGGCGATAACGATTACATCGATCCTAAGAAGCAGGCCGAAATAGATAAAGCGGCAGCGGGCGGCAATTAATATTGTGGGTGGATCGATAGCGTCGATTCGTTAAACTCTATTCAACCGTTCAACTTAGTCAAGTCCGTCAGTCCGGGCCAAACATCTGCAAACCGGTTTGTAATAATTTCCGCATAAAATTTTGATTTGACGAAATAGTAGTATTTTAGTCAAATTTCTCATGACATTAACATGACTCAAAGCCCCGATGCAGCGGCTGCAGTTACGCCTGCTGTTACCAAATCCAAATATCCTAAAAGCGTCCCTTTTATTATTGGTAATGAAGCCGCCGAACGCTTCAGCTATTATGGGCTGCGGTCAATCCTGGTGACCTTCCTTGTGGCGCAATTTTATAATCCGCTTAAAATCGCATCGCTGTCAACGGGAGCCGAAGCCAGGGCGAATGAGATCACACATTTATTTGTAACCCTTTCCTATTTTATGCCGCTTGTTGGCGGCATCCTGGCCGACTGGTTCTTCGGAAAGTATAAAGTGATCCTATGGATATCGCTGGTATATTGTTTGGGTAACTTTTTCACATCATCATTTACAACCAGTCTGCCCCTTTTCTCGATGGGGTTAGTTCTGATAGCGATAGGCGCAGGCGGGATCAAATCCTGCGTATCGGCAAATGTTGGCGACCAGTTCGATAAATCCAACCAGGACCTGTTATCGAAAGTTTATGGCTGGTTTTATTTCAGCATCAACGCCGGCTCAATGGTATCTACAATATTGATTCCCTGGACTTATAAACACTATGGGCCAAGCCTGGCATTTGGTTTGCCTGGTATCCTGATGGCGCTTGCTACTATTATCTTCTTCTCGGGACGTAAAATGTATGTTAGGATAAAACCTGCCGGTGTAAATAGAAATAATTTCGTGTTTATTTCTTGGTATGCCCTAACTCATTTGGGAAAAAAGCAAAAAGGGCAATCGTGGTTGGACGTGGCTAAAGGTCCTTATGACCGGGAAAAGGTGGAAGGCATTAAAGCCGTTTACCGTGTAATGATCGTTTTCTTTTTTGCGCTTGCCTTCTGGATAGTGTGGGACCAAAATCTTTCAGAATGGGTTTTACAGGCTGATAAGATGAATCGCGTTATTAACCTGGGATTCTACAAATTCGAAATCCTTGCCGGCCAGGTACAGACCTTCAATCCTGTATTTTTATTGATCTTCATCCCGATGTTTAATTATTGGGTCTATCCCTGGTTCGACAAAATCGGTCTTAAAACCACTCCGCTCAGAAGACTTGGAGTCGGATTGATCCTAACTGCTCTATCATTCGTCATTATTGCTGTAATACAAACGAGCATTGATCATGGCGGCCATCCTACCATCTGGTGGCAGGTATTCGCTTATGTGATACTTTCCGCAGCCGAAGTACTGGTTTCTATTACAGGTTTAGAATACGCATATACCCACTCTCCAAAATCGATGAAAAGCACCATGACAGCTGTCTGGCTGCTGGTAGTGTCAGCGGGCAACCTGGTAACCGCAGCTGTACAAAGCAATCGGGCTGACAATGGTATTCTTGCGAAATACCTGATAGGCGCAAACTTTTACTGGAATTTCGATGTGGCGACAATTGTCGTTTTTATCATAGTATTCCTGTTCGTTTCGCCGCATATCAAAGAGCATAATTACATCGAGAACCCGGAAGATGCTGCCGATCATAATAAGATTGTTGCAGACACTGACAACCTCTAAATTGTTAAAAACCCTAATTTTTGCACTACAATTTTCAGGCAACAAGTTAATACGTTAACTTTGCCTGCTTTTATTTTATAGTAATTTAACACCCCTGTGCCCGACAGCATCGTAATCATACCAACTTACAACGAGATCGAAAATATTGAGCGTATCATCCGCAAGGTATTTTCACTCGAACATGAATATCATATCCTGATTATCGACGACGGCTCGCCCGACGGGACGCCATTGGTAGTAAAAAAGCTTCAAACTGAATTCCCCGGGCGGCTTTTTATAGAAGAACGCGCCGGCAAGCAAGGCCTCGGTACGGCTTATATTCATGGCTTCCGGTGGGCTATCGCGCATCAATATGATTACATATTTGAGATGGATGCCGACTTTTCGCACAACCCGGACGATCTGCGCAAACTGCGCCAGGCCTGTGTGGATGGCGCCGATGCATCTGTGGGCTCACGGTATATCAAGGGTGTTAACGTGGTAAACTGGCCGATGAGCCGTGTGCTGATGAGTTATTTCGCCTCGGTATATGTACGTTTCATTACAGGTCTCGAGATCCGCGACTGGACCGCCGGCTTTATGTGCTATAAGCGCAAGGTACTGGAAACCATACAGCTTGAGAAAATTCATTTTGTCGGTTATGCGTTCCAGATCGAAATGAAATATACTACGATCAAGCATGGCTTCAAGATCACGGAGGTACCGGTGATTTTTACCGACCGCACCGAGGGCACTTCCAAAATGTCGACCCGCATCTTCCGTGAAGCATTCTTCGGAGTTATCCAAATGAGGATCAATTCGGTGTTCCGGAAGTATCCTGAGGGATAGTGATTAGTAGTTTGTTAGCTTGTGATTCGGCTCTTTTCTCTTATTAAGCCAACGCGTCACTAATCACAAATTAACTGGTCACTAATCGCGGGTTAACCAATCACAAATCACTAACTTAGCGGCAATGAATGAAAATCTCGATCCGGCCCGCGAGCGCCTCTCTCCTGTCGAGCGCGACATCGAAAAAGTACTTCGCCCGCAGGCTTTTGAGGATTTTACCGGTCAGCATAAGATATTAGCCAACCTGAAGGTTTTCGTGCAGGCCGCCCGCCAGCGTGGTGAGGCGCTTGACCACGTGCTGCTGCACGGCCCGCCTGGATTAGGAAAAACAACGCTCTCGCATATCATTGCCAACGAGATGGGTGTTGGTATCAAGATCACTTCCGGTCCGGTGTTAGACAAGCCCGGAGATTTAGCGGGCCTTCTGACCAATCTTGAGCCCGGTGATATTCTCTTTATCGACGAGATACACCGTCTTAGCCCACTGGTCGAAGAATATCTTTATTCAGCGATGGAGGATTTTAAGATCGACATCATGCTCGAGACAGGCCCCAACGCCCGCTCGGTGCAATTGTCGCTTAACCCTTTTACATTGGTTGGTGCCACAACCCGGTCCGGCTTGCTCACCGCTCCGCTGCGTGCGCGTTTTGGAATTAATTCAAGGCTTGAATACTATGACGCCAAATTATTGACTACCATAGTTTTAAGATCTGCGTCAATATTGAAAACACCGATAAGCGACGAGGGCGCTTTCGAGATAGCCCGGCGCAGCCGCGGTACACCGCGCATAGCCAATGCGCTGCTGCGCCGTACGCGTGATTTCGCCCAGATCAAAGGCGAAGGACATATCGACACCGCCATTGCCAGCTATGCGCTGAATGCGCTGAACGTGGACGAGCACGGTCTGGATGAGATGGATAATAAAATATTGCTGACCATCATCGACAAATTTAAAGGCGGCCCGGTTGGGTTAAAGACCATTGCAACGGCCGTGGGTGAAGATGAAGGCACGATAGAAGAAGTTTATGAGCCGTTCCTGATACAGGAAGGCTTTTTAATGCGTACAGCCCGAGGCCGCGAAGCTACGGACAATGCCTTCAGGCATTTAGGCAAACCGCGGGCAGGTGGTTCGCCCACGTTGTTTTAATATTTATTGGGACAGGCTTTCAAACGCATCGCTGTCCAACGTGTTACACCTCTATGAAACGACTAATCCAATTTTTACTACTTACCGCGCCTGTTTATTCATTTGCACAAGCAAAAAAGTCGACCGCCAACCTGGTCGATTACGTCAATCCCCTGATGGGTACCGATTCCAAATATGAGTTGTCCAATGGTAACACTTACCCGGCCATTGCCTTACCCTGGGGCATGAATTTCTGGACGCCCGAAACCGGCAAAATGGGTGATGGCTGGCAATATACTTATGCCGCCAATAAGATCAACGGCTTTAAGCAAACCCACCAGCCCTCGCCCTGGATGAACGATTACGGTCAATTTGCGGTAATGCCGGAAACAGGACATATCAAAGTGTCTCAGAATGCCCGGCAAAGCTGGTTTTCACACAAAGCCGAGATCGTAAAGCCCTACTATTACAGCGTTTACCTGGCAGATCATAATGTAACTACCGAGATTACGCCTACGGAACGAACAGCGCAGTTTCGTTTTACATTTCCTAAAAGCGATAGCTCGTTTATCGTGATCGATGCTTTCGACCGTGGCTCTTATGTTAAAATATTGCCGAAAGCACATGAGATCATCGGTTATTCAACCAGGTATTCACACGGGCCGCTTAAGAATTTTAAGAATTACTTTGTCATCTATATCGATAAACCTTTTACGGTATATCATACCTACAGCGACAGCACTTTAAGCGATTCGACCGAGCTGCATGCCAAACATGCGACAGCTGTGATCGGATTCAAGACAGCAGCGCACGAGAAAGTATTTATGCACGTTGCTTCGTCATTCATCAGCCAGGAGCAGGCCGAACTGAACATGCAGCGCGAACAAGGCAGCGACAGTTTCGACATGACCGAGCAGAAGGCCAAAAATGTCTGGGAAAAGACACTTGACCGGGTAACTGTTGACGGCGGATCCATCGATCAAAAACGTACGTTTTACTCATGTTTGTACCGGATGCTTTTCTTCCCGAATAAACTATACGAAATCGACAAGCAGGGCAAACTGGTGCATTACAGCCCGTATACAGGGAAAACCGAGCCGGGCTATATGTTTGCCGGCACGGGTTTTTGGGATACCTTTAGGGCTTTATATCCTTTCCTGAACCTCGTTTACCCGTCGATCAACAAAGAAATGCAGGAGGGCCTGATCAACGACTATAAGGAAGGCGGCTGGCTGCCTGAATGGTCGAGCCCGGGTTATGCGGATGTGATGGTTGGCAACAATTCTGCCTCCGTCGTTTCGGAAGCCTATTTGAAAGGACTGCGCGGTTATGATATCAATACGCTGTTTGATGCGCTTGTACACGGCGCAAACCATGAAGGCCCGCGTGCAACCGGCCGCAAGGGGGTGGAATACTACAATAAATTAGGCTATGTCCCTTACGATGTGAAGATCAATGAAAGCGCTGCAAGGACACTCGAATATGCGTATGACGATTTCGCGATTTACAAACTTGGCCAGGCGCTGGGGAAACCAAAAGATTCGATCGATATCTACCGGAAACGCAGTATGAACTACAGGAACCTGTTCGATCCATCAATCGGCCTGATGCGCGGCAAAAACAAGGACGGCTCGTGGGAAACGCCTTTCAACCCATTCAAATGGGGCGACGCCTTTACTGAAGGCAATAGCTGGCATTATACCTGGGGTGTGTTTCACGATATTCAGGGACTGATCGACCTGATGGGCGGCAAAAGGAAATTTGTGGCTAAGTTGGATTCTGTATTTACCCTGCCTCCTATTTTCGACGACAGCTACTATGGCGAAGTGATTCACGAAATACGCGAAATGCAGATAGCCGATATGGGGCAATATGCGCACGGCAACCAGCCGATACAGCATATGATCTACCTGTATGATTATGCCGGCGAACCCTGGAAGGCTCAATATTGGGCCCGGGAGACCATGAACCGCATGTACAAAGCTACGCCCGACGGCTATTGCGGCGACGAGGACAACGGTCAAACCTCAGCCTGGTATGTTTTCTCGGCGTTGGGCTTTTACCCGGTATGCCCGGCGGCAGGCCAATACGTTTTAGGGGCGCCGCTATTCAATAAAATTACGGTGAATCTTGAGAACGGCAAAAAAGTGGTTATCAATGCGCCAAAGAACGGCTTTGCAAATAAGTATGTCAGTAAGCTGACTTACAACGGCAAACCTTACGACAAAAATTACCTTGATCACAAGGCATTGATGGAGGGCGCAGTGCTTAACTTTGATATGACGGCGAAGCCAAACACCAAACGAGGCATAAAAATCGCCGACTTCCCTTATTCGTTATCCAATGAAAAATAAACTCACGGCATTTGTCTGCGCCGCATTATTTAGTTTCAACATGGCGTCGGCTCAAAAATTAAAAGTATGCGTGGCAGGATTGAACCACGATCATATTTACAACGTCCTGAATGCATATAAAAAGGGCCAGGTGGATATTATCGGAATTGCCGAGCCTAACCACGAACTCTGGGCGAAATATGGCAAAATGTTCAACCTGCCGGACGGTGTTTTTTATGACGACCTTAAAACCATGCTGAAAAGCAAAAAGCCCGATGCCGTTTTAGGTTACAATGCGGTGGCCAATCATGTTGATATCGTAGAAGTGTGCGCACCGCTCGGCATTCCTGTAATGGTCGAAAAACCCCTGGCAGCCACCTTGGCGCAGGCTAAACGAATTGAAGAGTTAGCTAATAAATATCATATAAAGGTGCTAACTAACTACGAAACAACGTGGTATCCGTCCGGGAAATACATTTATGATGAAATAGCTGCCGACAGTATCGGGCCGATCAAAAAAATGGTGGTGCATGACGGGCACCAAGGTCCGAAAGAGATCGGCTGCAGTAAGGAATTTTTGGCCTGGCTGACTGACCCGGTGCTGAATGGCGCGGGCGCTTTGAACGATTTTGGCTGTTATGGAGCAGACTTGATGACCTGGCTGATGCATGGGCAGAAACCAATTGCAATAACGGCGGTAACCCATCAATACAAGCCTAATGAATACCCGAAAGTGGATGACGACGCTACTATCCTTGTTGAATATCCTAACGCCATGGGACAGATAGAAGCTTCATGGAACTGGCCCTACGGTATTAAGGACTTGGAGATTTTTGGCGACCATGGTTATCTGCACTCTCTTAACGGCACCGATATCGATATCCGCATGCGTGAAAACAGAAGAAGCTCGGTTAAAGCGGAGCCGTTGCCCGAACCGATCAATGATCCATTGGTCTACCTCGCGGCTGTGCTGCACAGCCAGATACGCGGCACCGACGACCAGGCTTCCTTAAAATACAATATGATCGTGATGCAGATACTGGATGCGGCAAAACGTTCTGCGAAAGAAGGCAAGCGAATTGTTTTGTAAATCAGCCCGTTGTTTAATTGTTGATAATTAACCTTTGTGGAGCAGCTAATTATTTTAATTTCGCCGTTTTAAATACTACCCCATTATGATGTCAAAATTCACGTCTGTACTTGTTGCTGTAAGCTTAACCGCATTTGTCACTGCTTCGGCGCAAATCAATAAAGCCCAGATCATGGCGCGGAAGCAGGTTCCTGTATTATGCTATCACCAGATACGCGACTGGAGGCCTACCGACTCCAAAACAAATAAGGATTATATCATTCCTGTCGCGACATTTAAAGCACACATGAAAATGCTGGCCGATGAAGGTTATCATACCATTTTGCCCGATCAGTTATACGATTACCTGACAAAGGGTGCTCCCCTGCCCAGCAAGCCTATCATGCTCACATTTGACGACACCGACCTCGATCAATTCGAAATCGCAAGACCAGAGATGAAGAAATATGGTTTCAAAGGTGTGTTTTTTATCATGACCGTGTCAATCGGCAAAAAACATTACATGAATACAGCGCAGATCAAGCAGCTTTCGGATGAAGGAAACGTAATTGGCAGCCATACCTGGAACCATAGCAATTTTAAAAAACTGTCGACCGACAAAGACTGGGAGATACAGTTGGATAAGCCAACCAAAAAGCTCGAAGAAATTACGGGTAAACCTGTTAAATATTTTGCCTATCCCTTTGGTGTATGGAGCGCGCAGAATATACCGCAACTGCATAAACGCGGATTTAAAATAGCCTTCCAGCTTTCCGAAAAACGCGACCCTAATGATCCGCTGATGACTGTCCGCCGGATATTAGGAAGCGGGTATTGGTCGGCCAAAACGCTGAGCAACAACATCATCCAGGATTTTCATTAATGTAATCTCACTATTTATTTTCATACGCTTTCAGCAACTCTTCCACATCAACACCGTTGATCCGCATCCCCTTTAGGTTGCTTTGAGTGATTGACACGCCGCTCAAGTTACAATTGGTAAATGTGCTGTTGTTCAAGTCGCAATTCTCAAAGCGTACCGGGCGTTGCTTAAAACCGGGATCGAACATCGGATGGCCTGGCGGCGGGCCGCCGATGTTGTGAATATAGGCCCCGCCGATTTGTGCGCCTTCTATTTCCAGGTCGCTCAGGTTGGCATTGATAATGGTTACATTGGTCATCGCTACATCGTTGAAATACGAATTATTGAGTATCGCGTTGCGCGCCTCGATTACCTTGCATGCTTCTTTGATCTCGATCTTATCCATGAGTCGATTTTTAGCCAAATTTGATCATATAAAATTTAAAAACTGCAGGGTGATCCTGACAAAACCGGTGTGATATTACGACATCAGAGCTATTCGTTAATAACCTGATTATGATTAGCTTTAGCCATGAATAGAAGGACAGTATCACTCGCTTGCGGTATTTTGGTATTGCTTGCAGGCATTCAAAACACATACGGGCAAACGCCAAACCTAATCGACGAGCATTATAAAGCCATTAACAATCACGATGTAAAAACCATCGCTGCAGAATATGCCGCCGACGCTCAAGCATTCTCGCCCAACTGGCAGGGCGCCAAAGTCGGGCCTGACGGGGCAATGGATACTTTTAGCCGATATTTTAAGTCGACCCCCGACCTGTCCTATACCGTGAATAATACGATTACCTCGGGTAACTCGGAGGTCGTTGAATATACCTTTACCGGAACATTAAGCGCTCCCGAAACCGGCACGCCCGAATATATGAAAAACAAAAAATACACGCTGCAAGGCTGCGCCGTATTTGTGCTAAAAGACAATAAAATAGTCAAAGAAACCAACTATTTCGACCAGGTTGCCTTTCTGCGGCAGGTTGGCTTCTTTGACCAAAACCATTAACGTGGTTAAAGGATATGCTTTAAGCGCTCCTTCTCCTCAGCTTCCTTATCCTGGTCCGGCGGACCGGGATCACCATTTTCGTTGTCGGGCGTTACTGTAGGTACACGCACTTCGTCAGGTTTCTTCTGTTCACCGGGTTGTTTACCCTTTTCAAGGTAACTATCGCCGTCCGCATTAGTTACCGATTCATCCTTATTGGTGATCCGATCATCCTTTGGGGCATTCAACGCGTTATTTTCCATAATCAAAGATTTTCGCCCGCTGGTCCCTGGTTTTTATTAGACGACCACGTAGCATTCTGTTCCTTAACCTTGTCGATCGATATTTCCGCGGGCTCGTGCGACTCCTCATTCGATACCCAGTCAATCGCATCGTTCAATTCAGTTAGCTTATACCCCCTTGATTCGCCGGGTATAAAGTGCTTAGCGACATCGGTCAACCATTCTACGCTGGCCTGGTCGGTAACAATAGCTACCTTTTTCCACTTGCGGAAATGTTTTATGGCGAGTCTGAAATCTTGCCACCATGCGGCTATGCTGAAATTCTGAACCTCAGTTTCCAGGACAAGCAGGTAACTTATCTCACCCTGGCGCTGTGCCAATTCCTCCATACGGGGTATCAGCACTTCTTCGTAATCTTTTTTGTCTACCTCACCCGTGGCACGTATGCCGATAACGTCGTCAGGCAGACCTTTTATAAACTGTAACATTTTATGTTTTATTAATTATATGTCTTTATAACACGCGGCAAAACGGTTCTGTTTCACTTTAAGCACTTAAACCCAAGGCTCATTTGTCGTATCTTTGTGCCGTGCGGCATAACTTACAGGAATACAGCAAGCTGATCAAAAAAGAGGCGAAAAACCTGGGCTTTATATTTTGCGGCATCGCCGAGGCAGGTTTCCTGCAGGAAGAAGCGCCGCGTCTGGAAAATTGGCTGAAACAGGGCATGCAGGGTGAGATGCATTACATGGAGAATTACTTCGATAAGCGCCTTGACCCCCGCCTTTTGGTTGACGGCGCAAAATCCGTCATCTCCCTTGGGTTGAATTACTATACAGACCTGGTTCCAAATGATCCGGCGGCCCCCAAAATATCAAAGTATGCTTATGGCGACGATTATCATCATGTGATAAAACACAAGCTAAAACGATTGCTGGAGATCATTAACGAAAAGATAGGCGAGGTGAATGGCCGGGCGTTTGTCGATTCGGCTCCCGTACTGGATAAAGCCTGGGCCAAAAAGGCCGGGCTGGGCTGGGTTGGCAAAAACACCAACCTGATCAACACCAAAAAAGGCTCGTTTTTCTTCCTCGCCGAGCTGATCGTCGATTTGGAACTGGAATACGATATTCCCTCGACCGCCGATCATTGCGGTACCTGTACCCGCTGCATTGATGCCTGCCCGACAGAGGCTATCGTGACGCCTTATGTGGTCGATGGAAGCAGGTGCATCTCCTACCTCACTATCGAACTGAGGGATAATATCCCGACAGAATTTCAAGGCAAAATGGACAACTGGGTGTTCGGCTGCGATGTGTGCCAGGATGTTTGCCCCTGGAACCGCTTTTCGGTGCTGAACCGCGAACCCGTCTTTCAGCCTAAAAATGAATTGCTTGGGATGAACAAACGCGATTGGGAGGAGATAACTGAAGAGGTGTTCCAAAAAGTGTTCAAAGACTCACCTGTAAAACGCACAAAATATTTGGGCTTAAAGAGGAATATCGAGTTCCTTCGGAATAGTGGGTTGTGATCAGTTAACTTGTGGCTGGTTAGCCAGTTAGCATTCACTATTGACTATTCAGTAATCACCAGTTAATTGATCACTAACCAATCAACCCTTCTTAAACTTCTCCTTCAGCAAATTCAGCATATCGTCGTCGACGGGCCGGGCTGGTGTATCATCCTTTTTCTTAAAAGGCTTGCTTTCCTGCTGATTGCGGTTATCGGGCCGATGAAAATCTTTTTTGGGGTATGATGTATTACCTGCCGGCCTGGAGTAATCATGGCGGGGTCTGTCTCCCTGCGGTCGTGCAGGTTTGTTAGTGCTGTACTGTTGCGTGGGTCCCGGTTGCGCCGTCTTCTCCTGTCCGTCAACTTTTGGCTGTGCCCCTTTGGCCATCCGTTCAGCAGTTTTTTTGGCATTCCACCGGTTATATATTTCTTCGAGCTTACGCTTGGTATACAGCGGAAAATCGCCCTGCATCATCCACGAGAAATAGCTGGGTTCGGCATTGAATACGTCCTCCACTTTTTTGCCCTTGTGCTTGCCGAAATTGAACACCTCCTCGCCTTTTTCATTATAGATCATCCGTCCGGCAAAGTCGAGCGGTTTGTTCAGATTCGTGAATTTATGCAGGGCCTCCACATCATTAACAACAGGTTTACTCAGTTTTCCATCCTTATCTTCCCATTGCTTATCCTGGTATCTATCCAATTGGGCCAACAGTACCTCCATCGTGGCGCGGGTATCGGCCTCGGCCGAATGTGCATTCACAATCTGTTTGTTACAGTAAAACTGGTAAGCGGCCTTTAGGGTGCGCTGTTCCATTTGGTGAAAAATATTCTGGACGTCCACGAAAAAGCGATTTTCCAGGTCGAAAGGCACGCCCGATCGCAGAAACTCCTCCATCAGTATTGGTATGTCAAACTTATTGGAATTGTACCCGGCCAAGTCTGATTCACCTATAAATTCTGCTACAGATAACGCCAGCGCTTCAAATTTCGGTTCATCTTTTACATGTTCATCATATATCCCGTGCAGCACCGACGACTCGGGTGGTATCGGCATACCAGGATTAATCCGCCACGTTTTCACTTCCTCTGCGCCATCGGGGAATATTTTGATGACAGACAACTCGACAATACGATCGCTTCCAACATTGGTCCCGGTCGACTCGATATCGAAAAAAGCAAGCGGGCGTTTCAGTTTAAGTTTCATCCTTAAATATAGCAAGGCCGCAAAGGTCTTAAAAGTTTTCAGTACAATAAATTTTTTTCTGTGATTTAATTTGCGATTTTTATACCTGAAAATTGACGTCACCTAAATTTTATTAACATTCATGAAAAAAATTCTACTAGTTCTTTCATTATTCCTGGCAGCGCTCGAAGTATCAGCGCAGGATTTTCCCTACGGCGAGGTCGACAATAACGCCCTCGACATGAAAAAGTATGACAAAGACACGTCGGCGCATGCTGTCGTATTACGGGAATACGGGACATCGAGAATCATCCTGGACAACGACGATTATACCAAGGTGGTTTTCGAATATCATGTAAGGATCAAAATATTCGACAAGAGCGAGTTCGATAAAGGAACCATCGCCATACCGATTTACAACGGCGACAATAATGTTTATGAAGAAATACGCGACATAACCGGAACCACTTTTTACAAGGATGAAAAAGGTTTGGAACAGAAGGCGGAGCTCGACCCCAAACAGGTTTTCCGTACAAAAGAAAATAAGTACTGGACCACGCTGAAATTTGCAATGCCCGCCGTTCGCGAAGGCTGTGTCATAGAGTATAAATATACCATATATTCACCTCATATAGATAATTTCCATTCATGGGAGTTCCAGTCGGACATACCTAAAATGTATTCTGAATACCAAGTACATATCCCGGGTTTCTGGACCTATAACGCATCGCTGAAAGGATCGTTAAAGCTGACCAAAAACGTCGCAGAGGTGGAGCATGAATGCTTTACCTTCGGAACGGCAAAGGCCGATTGCTCCCACATGACCTATGGTATGAGCGACATTCCGGCCTTTGTGAGCGAAGAATACATGACGTCGAAGAAGAATTTTATTTCGTCCGTTAATTTCGAGCTTGTGCAGTACCAGAACTTCCAGACCGGCGCCACAACTAAATATACTAAAGAATGGAAAGACCTGGACTACCAGTTAAAGACCGAGTTCTGGTTTGGTGGACAGCTGAAGAGAAAAGAGCTGCTGAAAGAAAGAATAGCACCCATTATTGGCGGCATGACCGACAGTATGGCAAAAGCAAAGGCGGTTTATGCTTTTATACAGAAAAACATCAAATGGAATGATTTTTATGCCTACGGCAGCGACGACGGATTAAAAAAAGCGCTTGACAGCCATACCGGCGACGTCGCCGATATTAACCTGACGCTGGTGACGGCGCTGAATGCGGCGGGCATCCCCACGGAGGCCGTCATGCTCTCAACCCGTGAGCATGGAGCAATCAATTACCTTTATCCGGGCCTGGGGAATTTTAACTATGTGATCGCTAAAACCAACATTGGCGGCAAAACCTACCTGCTGGATGCTACGGACCAGCTATTGCCCTTCGGCGTATTACCTATGCGTTGCCTGAACGACAAAGGACGCGTTTTCAGTCTCGATAAGCCGTCGTATTGGATTGACATGAATACCGGGCAGCGAGAAGGTACAACTTATACGCTTGACCTGACGCTCTCTGACAACGGGAAGCTTAAGGGAACGTTCTCGAGGTATTCAACCGGTTACAGCGCCTATGAAATGCGGCAAGAGATAAAAAAATTCAATACCGAGGATGAATTTATCGAAAACCTGGAAGGAAAACTGGACAAGGTGAAGATCCTGAAGTCGTCTTTTGATAACCTCGACAGCTTAAATAAGCCCCTTGGCGAAACTTACGAGATCGAGATAAGTGCGTTTGATAACCTCGATCACAATAAACTCGTTTTCAATCCTTTCCTGTTTAACAGGATGCTCACCAACCCTTTTAAACTTGCCGAGAGGGATTACCCGGTAGACTGGGGTATGCCTTCGGACGAGCGTTATATTTTGACGGTGCACCTTCCCGAGCAGTTCCAGGTTGACAATCCCCCGCAAAATTTGGCCTTTGCCATGCCGGACAACGGCGGAAAATTCATTATCAACTACCAGGGAGATAATGGTTTGTTTGTATTTTCCAACGTTATCCAGTTCAATAAATCGGTATACGGCCCCGACGAGTATCCGTATCTGAAAGAATTGTACAACAAGATCATCCTGTCGGAAAAAAACGAACTGGTGTTTAAGAAAAAATCATGAAGCCCCTGTTAATTGCCGCTTGCCTGTTTTTCATTTTTTTGGATAGCAGAGCGCAAAATATTTACGATGCAAGCCTTATCCCTAAGGAGCTGACGCCCTATGCCAGCGCCGTTGTGCGGGATGCGGAAACTACCATCGAGGTAAAGGACATGGATAATGTGATATACCATGTAAAAAAGGCGATCACCGTTTTGAATCATAATGGCGACGACCTGGCGCGTATCGTGATCTTTTATAATAAAAACATTACGATCAGGTCTGTTAAAGGCGTTGGATATAACGAATACGGTAAGCCGATCGTCAAGTTTGGCGAACACGATTTTTTAGATGAAAGCGCGGTCGGCGAAGAGAACCTGTTTGGCGATGAAAGGGTAAAACACTTTATTCCATCGATAACACAATACCCTTACACAATCGAATATGAGTATGAGCTGCGCGACCGGCAATCGCTAACCTTTAAGCCATGGGAACCCAATTCCAACGATCCATGGCGTCCTGACTTGAAATACGGTCTGGCGGTGCAGAACAGTTCATTCAACTTCATTTGCGACCCGGATTTTAATATACGCTATAAGGAAGCGAACGTCCCGGAAAAAGTAATTTGCAGCACCAATCACGAGGGGAAAAAAGTGTATACCTGGCAGGTTAAGAACCTAAAGGCGCTCAGATATGAGCCGTTCAGCCCGTTTATTGCGGCCAATGAGATCAGCGTTCGTATTGCGCCCGAAAAATTCAGCTATTATGGCATAAACGGCTCGTTTAACAACTGGCAGCAACTTGGAAAGTGGGAATATGATAAACTGATCAAAGACCAGGAAACGGTACCGCCGGCAACGGTCCAATATGTCAAAGAACTAACCGCTGGCATCAGTGACCCGAAGCTAAAGGCAAAAAAAATATACGAGTACATGCAGCAAAAAACCCACTACATAAGTGTGCAGGTGGGTATTGGCGGGTTTAGACCTTTTCCTGCATCGGAAGTAGATTTGAACGGTTATGGCGACTGCAAAGCACTGGTAAATTACACGAAAACATTGCTGGCCGCTGTTGGGATCGACTCCTACTACTGTGTTGTTGAGGCTGGCAGCCCCAAGGTAAGCCTGCAGCACGACTTCGCCAGTATGGACCAGGGGGATCACATTATCTTATGCCTTCCGTTGAAGAACGATACCACCTGGATGGAGTGCACAAGCCAGCGCATACCTTTTGGCTTTCTGGGCGATTTTACCGACGACCGTTTGGTACTGGCCTGCACACCGGAGGGGGGTAAATTGCTGCATACGCCCAAATATACCATTGATAACAATCTGGAAAAGCGCACTGCAAATTTCACGATCAGTGAGTCGGGCGAGCTTGACGGCAAAATGGAAACTGTATTTAGAGGAGTTGATTATGAAGACCGCGAAAGTGAGATCGGCGACTCCCGGGCCGAACAAGAGAAAGGTGTTAAAAAAACTTATCCGATCAACAATATGGTCGTAAAAAAGCTGGTGTACAAGCAAGACAAAGGATCCAGCCCTGTAACTACCGAAGATATTTCACTCTCCGCCGGCGAATATGGCGCCCTGGTTAACGGTAAATTCTACTTTTCGATTAATTCGGTCGACCGCCGCATATCGGTTCCGCCAAGGGTGCGCAACAGGGTGAACCCAGTACGCATCAACCGTGGTTACACCGACGAGGATGAAATAACTTACACCATTCCCAAGGGATACCACCTGTCATCGGATCTGCTCGACGTGAAACTTGACAAACCTTTCGGCAATTACACCGCAACAATGACGCTGAACGGTGATCAGTTGGTTTATAAACGAAAATTTCAGATCAGGGATGGGATGTATAATAAAGACGTTTATGACGACATGATCGACTTTTTCCAGGCCATCGCCGATGCCGACACTTACAACGTAGCGCTGGTGAAGAATTGATCAGCTGAAAATGATGATGCCGAGGATAATGCCCACAATCATAATTACATACAGCAGTATCTCGGTGGTTGCGAAGCGCTTGTACCTAGTCCAAAACCCGTAACTTTCTTTTTCCTTTTCGGCCATGCTGCAAAATTACTGATTTTTACCGTTTCATCCGGCCGGGAAATTTCCTGGTTAGCGTATTTAGCCACGGTATCGGATATCACGACTTACGGAATGTCTATTTACTTGCCGTAGTGTCCGGCAGGTTCATTACCGAACCGCATCTCGAGAAGTATTTATAGGTATAAGGATCGTGGAGTTTAACAATGATCACCCCTTTTGTCGAGCTCGCATGGACATAATAGCCGTTTTGAAGGTAAATACCCACATGGCTGAATTTTTTGCCATCGTAATCAAAAAATACAAGGTCGCCTTCCTGTAACTCGTCTTCGTATTTTCGTTTGATCACCTGCACCTGCTGGCTTGTCATACGCGGAATATTGACACCATAAACCTGCTGCTCCAGCAGGTAGGCCAGGCCCGAGCAATCTATCCCGTCATGGTCGAGCCCGCCAAAACGGTATGGCGTACCCATCCAGTTATCGATGAAGGCGTAAAGCCTGCCGTTTTGTATCTGGCTTTGGTCGATCCCTAACAACTGGGCATATTTTTCGGCGATGGAGGGTTGAGGCGCAACCACTTCGCCGGGTTCGCCCTTCATCACCGCCCGTTTGGAGTGACAGGAAGAAGAAATAATAGCCGTAAAAAGTAATAATAGTACGGAGTAGCGCTTTATCATTATTTAAAAATACGGGAATGATGCCGCAAGGGTTACGGCTGATTTTGCACATTTCAACACTAACCGGCGTTAAGGCAGGATCGATCGCCAAGACGTCCATCTTAGTGATTGGTCGTCCGCTGAATTAACCTCCGGACTTATGCATACATTCTGACTCCCCGATTATCCCTTTATCACCCGCTGTATCTCGTCCAGCTTCATCAGGGCCTCAACCGGTGTTAGGGTATTAACATCCAAATTGTTCAGTGTATCGCGAATCTTAACCAGCACCGGGTCGTCGATACTGAACATCTGCATTTGCACGGCTTGTTTCTGCACCTTGCGGATGCTTTCCTTGATGTGCTCGCCACCGGTGCGCTCGGCTTCGAGCTTTTTGAGTATCTCGGTGGCCCGCGACACCACTTTGTGCGGCATACCGGCCATTTTGGCTACGTGGATACCAAAACTATGTTCACTGCCGCCGGGCACCAGCTTGCGCAGGAAAATTACCTGGTGACCCACTTCTTTCACCGACACATTAAAGTTTTTAATACGTGGATGCGAGTTACTCAGCTCGTTTAATTCGTGGTAATGCGTAGCAAACAAGGTTTTCGCGCGCGCATTGGGCTGATTATGCAAAAACTCGGCGATGGCCCAGGCGATGGAAATACCGTCATACGTAGATGTACCCCTGCCAATCTCGTCCAGCAGAATCAGGCTGCGGTCTGACAAGTTGTTTAGAATACTGGCCGTCTCGTTCATTTCCACCATAAAGGTCGATTCACCGAGCGAAAGGTTATCGGATGCCCCAACCCGCGTAAATATCTTATCCACCAGCCCTATCGAGACCGATTTTGCCGGAACAAAGCAACCCATCTGCGCCATCAATACAATCAAACCCGTTTGGCGTAAAAGGGCCGACTTACCCGCCATGTTCGGTCCCGTAATGATGATAATCTGCTGCGATTCGCTGTCTAAGTAAGTATCGTTGGTGATGTATTCCTCGCCCGGCGGCAAGTTCTTCTCAATCACCGGGTGGCGACCGCCTTTAATATCGATAATACGGCCATCGTTCAGTTCGGGCTTTGCGTAATAATTTTTGATGGATATAGTAGCAAAGTTGAGCAGCACATCCAATCGTGCGATGAGCTGGGCATTCAACTGTATTGGCTTAATATATTCAGCCAGCGAATAAAGCAGATCGTTGTAAAGCTGTGTTTCCAGCGCCAGTATCTTTTCTTCGGCACCCAGTATTTGCTCTTCGTACTCTTTTAGCTCCGGTGTAATATAACGTTCGGCATTTACCAGCGTCTGCTTACGTATCCAGTCGGAAGGCACCTTGTCGCGGTGGGCATGGGTCACTTCGAGATAATACCCGAACACATTGTTGAAAGCCACTTTAAGCGATGGTATACCCGTTTGTTCCGCCTCACGTTTTTGAATCTCGAGCAGGTAACCTTTGCCGCCGAAAGCGATCTTGCGCAACCGGTCCAGTTCATCGCTTATACCCGCATTGATCACCGAGCCTTTTACCAGTTGGATGGGCGGCTCGGGGTTCAGTTCCTTTTCTATCTTTTCACTAATGGTAACACAAGGGTTCAGTTGTTCGCCGATGGCTCGCAAAGGTTCGTTACCGGTTGCCAGGCACAGGGCTTTAACAGCCTCGATTGACTTTAATGCCCGCTTAAGCTGTACCACCTCGCGGGGATTAGCGCGTTGCAAACCGATCTTCGAAATAAGCCGTTCCAAATCGCCGATGTGGCGGATATGCTGCCGCAACTCTTCGCGCAATTCTTCATTGCCAACGAGGTATTCCACCACGCCCAGCCGGTCGTTGATCGGCTTTAATTCCTTAAGCGGCATCACTACCCACCGGCGCAGGAGTCGCGCACCCATAGGCGAACAGGTTTCATCGAGCACATCTACCAGCGTTACCGCATTCTCGTTAGCCGAACTGATCAATTCCAGGTTGCGGACGCTGTACCGGTCGAGCCAAAGATATCGGCTCTCGTCTATCCTGCTGATGGCCGAGATATGTTGCAAATTGCGGTGCTCGGTCTCATTCAGGTAATGCAGCGCCACGCCAGCGGCCACGATGCCTAAATTCAGCCGGTCGACGCCAAAACCTTTGAGCGACTTTACACCGAAATGCTTCAGCAATGTTTCTCCCGCATAGTCGCCGCTGTAAGGCCATTCGTCCAGTTTGTAGGTATAATAGCGTTCGCCGAAAAGCGCCGCGTATTCATGGTGACGTGCTTTAGGATAGATTACCTCGCTGGGGCTAAACCCCTGGAGCAACTTGTCGACATGCTCGGGGCTGCCTTGTGCAGTCAGGAATTCGCCGGTTGAAATGTCGACAAACGCCACGCCGATGTTGTTCTTTTCAAAATACAGCGAGGCCAGGTAATTATTGCTCTTTTGCTGCAGTATATTATCGCTGATGGCCACGCCAGGCGTTACCAGTTCCGTCACCCCGCGCTTTACGATGTTTTTGGTGGCTTTTGGATCTTCCAGCTGATCGCAGATGGCGACCCGCTGCCCCGCACGCACAAGTTTGGGTAAATACGTTTCAAGCGAATGGTGCGGAAAGCCCGCCAGCTCAATATGCGTGGCCGCACCGTTGGCGCGTTTGGTGAGCACGATGCCCAAAATGCCAGCGGCTTTTACAGCATCCTCGCCGAAGGTTTCATAAAAGTCGCCGACGCGAAACAGCAGCAGCGCACCCGGGTATTTGGCCTTTACCTGGTTGTATTGCTGCATTAAAGGGGTTTCTTTGGTATCCTTAGCCAAGCGGTATACTTCGTTAAACGGGTAAAGTTAAACGATTGCCCGGGTGTTACGGGGATTGTTGAAAAGTTGGTGTTCCGTTGAAAACGTTGGCGCCTTTTAAGTACCGTTCCGAACCAGTTTGCAGCACATCTGGACCGTTTTTGAGCGCTTTTGAACCAATTTAGAACACCTTTCAGCCTTCCTACCTCTTACCTAAAATATTTCATTGCTTCCTTCCCCAGCGCCCTTCTCAGCAACCCGATCTGCCCAAGATGGTACGCCTGGTGATGATTAATAAATGCCCACAACCCGCCTAAAGTATTGTCGAACGGAGCTATCGGGTGTTTCACCTCAATAACCGTATCGAGCGCTTGCTCGGGCAGGTTTTCGAGCGCTTGGCGCAATACAGCGTTGTCGGCGTTCCATTTATCCTGGATCTCCTTCAGTGTTGGCATCGGGCTTGCAGGAGCATTGAAATCCGCCGGGCCGCCGCCTTCTTTGGTGTAGAAATGATCGCGCCATTTAACTTCTATTTGCACCTTGCCGATATTGGCAAAATTGGCATTGGCCCACAGCAGGTGCCCAGCCAGCCATTTAACCGAATTGGTCGGATCCTTTAATGTATAATTCGATTCTTCATCGCTGATACCGGCGATCACATTGTTAAACAGTACGTCGTGCAGGTCGTACTGCGCCAAGAGTAATTTTTTTGCTGACATGATGATTTTGGTTTTGATCAAAATTAGATGTAAAAGCACGGACACGCGGGGTGTGAATGCGCCAACTTTCAGGGTCCCGTGCGCCATTCTTTATAGAGGTTAAAGGACAAAGGTGAAAGGCTAAAGGTAAATCGTTGCATTCATTTAAAAACCTTTCGCCTTTATCCTTTTAACTCATAAATAAGAAATGCCTTATAGAGGTTAAAGGACAAAGGTGAAAGGCCAAAGGTAAATCGTTGCATTCATTTAAAAACCTTTCGCCTTTATCCTTTTACCTTTCACCTCATAAATAAAAATTTTATTTGGAAAATTGATTTCATATCCGTTATCTTCGCAACATTATTTGGTAGCAATACCAATCGATCATTACCTCTCAAAAGGTTGTGATTTATAAAGAAGCGGCGAGAGATCAGGCTCAACGACCCGCTGGCAACCCTCCGGTGACGAAGAAGGTGCCAAATCCTGGCCCGGAGAATGGATCTCCGGGAGATATAAATTAATAACCATGAAAAGTCTTTTTAACATCCGTCAAGCAATCTTTAAACCTCTCGAAGGTTTCACGTACTCACTGGGCTGTATTTCGGGCCTCATGTGCATGTGCATTTGCATTTGCTGATCCGCCGCACGCCGTGTTTTTCGTTTTGAAAAGTAAGCGTGTTCCGCCGGGATCGATAAACTCCACTATGTCATTTTACGAAACAAGAAATATTAAAAGCATTAAAAAACTACCATTATGTCAGCATTAAAATTTGAAACCCTGCAGCAGCACGCCGGCCAGGAAGCAGATCCGACAACGGGCAGCCGCGCTGTGCCGATTTACCAAACCACCTCGTTTGTGTTTAAAAATGCCGAACACGGCGCCAACCTGTTTGCATTAAAGGAGTTTGGCAACATTTATACCCGCATCATGAACCCGACGACCGACGTATTCGAAAAACGCGTTGCGGCTTTGGAGGGCGGAGTAGCGGCACTGGCGACAGGTTCGGGACAAGCGGCGCAATTCCTTGCGCTGAACAATATTCTTCAGCAGGGCGAAAACTTCGTCACCTCCCCTTTCCTGTATGGCGGCACTTACAACCAGTTCAAAGTTTCATTCAAAAGGCTTGGCATCGATGTTCGTTTTGCCCAGGACGATTCTGCCGAAGAGATTGAAAAACTGATAGACGACAAAACCAAAGCCATCTATGTTGAAACCATCGGCAATCCGGGCTTCAATATACCCGACTTTGATAAGATAGCAGCCGTGGCAAAGAAATACGACCTGCCTTTCATAGTCGACAATACTTTCGGTGCGGCGGGTTATCTGTTCCGTCCGCTGGAGCATGGCGCGCACATTGTGGTGCAGTCGGCTACCAAGTGGATCGGCGGGCATGGCACCAGCATCGGCGGCGTTATTGTCGATGGCGGTAATTATAACTGGGGTAATGGCAAATTTCCGCAATTCAGCCAGCCGTCTGAAGGTTATCATGGGCTGGTATTCTCGGATGTATTTGGCGTAGGCGGCCCGTTTGGCAATATCCAATTTATTATTCGCGCCCGTGTGGAAGGCCTGCGTGATTTCGGTCCGGCACTGGCGCCTTTCAACTCTTTCCTGTTCCTGCAAGGGCTTGAAACATTGTCGCTGAGGGTTCAGCGCCACGTGGATAACGCACTCGAATTGGCCCAATGGCTCGAACAGCATCCGCAGGTCGATAAAGTAAATTACCCGGGCCTGGCATCATCGCCGTATAACGCGCTTGGCAAAAAGTATTTGCAACATGGTTTTGGCGCTGTGCTTTCTTTCGAGGTAAAAGGCGATAAAGAAAATGCCACGCGTTTTATAGACAGCCTGAAAATGGTAAGCCACCTCGCCAACCTGGGCGATACAAAAACGCTGATCATACAGCCCTCGGCTACTACGCACCAGCAGTTGAGCGACGAAGAACAATTAGCAGCCGGCGTTAAACCAAATGCATTGCGAGTGGCCGTAGGCATCGAACATATTGACGATATCAAAGCCGATTTTGAACAAGCCTTTGCTAAAATAGCAGAGTCAGCATTCAGCCTCAATTAATTAGTATAAGCCCCTCATAAATCCTCCCCCGAAAGGGAGGACTTTTCTGAGAAGGATAAGAGGGATTGAAAGAATAGTTTTTTATAAGTGATAAATAAAGTTATCCGGGCGGTGGTTCGCCAACTGGCGGATCGCCACCCGAAATAACGAATACGAACAAAAATGAGTCTGCAAATTTTTAAATATAAGCCGGGTCTGAAACTCGAGTCGGGTAAGAAATTGCGCGAGCTGGAGATCGGTTATCATACTTACGGTAAATTGAATAAGAACCGCGACAACGTGGTATGGGTATGCCATGCGCTTACCGCCAATTCGGATGTATTCGACTGGTGGAAAGGACTATTCGGCAATAACGATTATTTTAATCCGGAAGAACACTTTATCGTTTGCGCCAATATTTTAGGTTCGAACTACGGGACTACCAGCCCGCTGAGTAAAAACCCGGTTACGGGCCTGCCCTATTATCTGTCTTTCCCTCAAATTTCGGTAAGGGATATGGTAAAGGCGCACCAATTATTGGCCGATCACCTCGAAATTGACGATATTAAGATCATCATAGGCGGCTCATTGGGCGGCCAGCAGGCGCTGGAATGGTCGATCATCGAACCTGAGCGTATCAAGAATCTGATCCTTATTGCTACCAACGCGCGTCATTCGCCCTGGGGCATCGCCTTTAACGAGTCGCAGCGCCTGGCCATCACCACCGACCGCAGCTTTTACGCGAACAAGCGCGATGGCGGCGCAAAAGGCATGAAAGCCGCGCGCAGCATTGCTTTACTATCCTACCGCGGGTATAAGGCCTATGGTGTAACACAGCAGGAAGATAGTGACAAGATAGTCGACAATTTCAAGGCCTCATCCTACCAAAATTACCAGGGCGACAAATTGGTGAAGCGTTTTAACGCTTACAGCTACTGGTACCTCACCAAAACCATGGACTCGCACAATGTGGGCCGCGGCAGGCACGGGGTTGAAAAGGCGCTGAGCCTGATCAAAGCCAAAACATTGGTTATCGGCATTAAATCAGACCTGTTGTTCCCTCTCGAGGAGCAGCAATACCTGTTCAGGCATATCCCTAAAGCGGCCTTCGCTGAGCTTGATTCGTTCTACGGGCACGATGGCTTCCTGATCGAAACCGAACTGCTGACCAATGTGATCACATCATTTTTTAAAACAGACGTAAAAGGAAAAATTATAGAACTGCAACAATCCGCATAAATGAGTAAAAAATTAACCATAGGACTATTTGGTTTCGGCGTAGTGGGCCAGGGCCTGTATGACATCATCCGGACCAAAAATTTGAATATCGAGATCGTTAAGATATGTATCAAGGACGGAAGCAAGCAACGCTCGCTCCCGGCACACTATTTTACAACCGACCGCGACGAACTGCTAAATAACCCGGAGATCAATACCATCATCGAGCTGATCAATGAAACCGAGCCCGCATTTGAAATCGTTTCCCGCGCCTTAAAAAGCGGCAAAAACGTGGTTTCGGCGAGCAAAAAGATGATCGCAAGCCATCTTGAAGAATTACTTCGGTTGCAACACGAGTACAGCACATCGCTGCTTTATGAAGGCGCCGTCTGCGGCAGCATCCCGATCATCCGCAACCTGGAGGAATATTACGACAATGAATTGCTGCACTCTATTTGTGGCATTTTTAACGGTTCATCCAACTATATCCTTTCCAAAGGTTTCCTGGAGGGGCTTGATTATGCGTCGGCCTTAAAGCAAGCGCAGGACCTCGGCTTCGCTGAGACCGATCCGACAATGGATGTGGGCGGATTTGATGCCAAGTTTAAATTAGTTATCGCGGCAGCCCACGCGTACGGCGTGGTTGTTAAGCCCGAGGAAGTATTCAACCTGGGTATCCAAACATTGTCGTCATACGACCTGCAATATGCCCGCGAGAAGAATCTTAAGATAAAATTGGTTCCGGTAGCCAAAGAATTGGACGACAGGCATGTCGCCCTGTTCGTATTGCCCAAGTTTGTGAACGAAAGCGAATTCCTGTACAATGTGGAATATGAATACAACGGTGTAATCGTGCAGGCTGCCTTTGCCGACCAGCAATTCTTTTTTGGTAAAGGCGCCGGCGGCCACCCGACAGGCTCGGCGGTGTTGTCGGATATTGCCGCATTGCGCTATGACTATCAATATGAGTACAAAAAAGCCAAGTCGAAGAAAGATCTGAATTTCACCAACGATATCGAGATCAATATCTATTTACGGTACCAGGACGATGATTTGGTAGAAGATTTGGGCTTTGAATACATACAGGAACGCTATTACTCAGGAAATTACAAGTTCGTGATCGGAAAAATCAACTTGCAAAAACTGATTGACAACCAGCATCGTATATTGGCTGATGAGGCTTTCATAGCCTTTGCCGATCAGCTAAAAGGGGTCAGTTTAGCCCCGGCAAAAAAACAAGCAGCCGAAGTTTTTTAACTAAGGTTTTGTTTATGAAACAAAAGGCTCCTAACGGAGCCTTTTGTATTTTTCGTCTTGAACTATGATTTAATTGATTTTTTGATTGACTATGATTTTTTCGAAAACCATGCCAAATCAATCATAGTTTTCATTTAATCATTAAAATCATAGTTCAAACTAAATTGCTCTTTCCGGGTCCCAGCCCTCTAAATAATCGGCTATCCGGCGCAGGAATGAACCTCCTAGAGCGCCATCGACTACCCGGTGATCGTATGACAGCGACAGGAACATCATGTGCCTGATCGCGATCACATCGCCTTCCGGCGTCTCCAGTACGGCCGGTTTCTTTTTAATAGCGCCTACGGCAAGTATAGCCACCTGCGGCTGATTGATGATCGGCGTGCCCATTATATTACCGAATCCGCCGACATTGGTAATAGTAAATGTGCCGTCTTTTACCTCGTCGGGCTGCAGCTTATTGTTACGGGCGCGGTTAGCGAGATCGTTTACCGTTTTGGTGAGACCTGTTAAGTTTAAATAGTCGGCCTTTTTAATAACGGGCACTATCAGGTTGCCGCTGGGCAGGGCCGTAGCCATACCGATGTTTATGGCTGACTTTTTGATGATCTGGTTGCCGTCGACCGAGACATTGACCATCGGGAAATCCTTGATCGCCTTTACAACCGCCTCGATAAATATCGGTGTGAAGGTGATCTTTTCTCCTTCTTTCTTTTCAAATGCGCTTTTTACTTTATCACGCCATTGCACGATATGCGTTACGTCGGCTTCTACGAACGAAGTCACATGCGGCGAGGTTTGCTTGCTCATCACCATGTGATCGGCGATCAGCTTGCGCATCCGGTCCATCTCTATGATTTCGTCGCTGCCCGAAACGGACGCTGCCGACGGCCCAGGGGCGGCTTTCGATTGGGATGCCGGTTCGGCTTGTATCGTAGTTTTTCCCGCAGGCTCTGCTTTTGCCGGCTCCGGTGCGGATAAGGGCTTTGGCTCGTCTATGCGCGATTCAGTAGCACGCGGAGCGGATACCGTTTTTACTGCCGACGGGTTTTGCAGGTAATTCAACAGATCGTCTTTGGTTAAACGGCCTTCGGCGCCTGTTCCCGGTATACTGTCTAATTCCTCGACGGTAAGGCCTTCCTGCGCGGCTATGTTTTTTACCAGGGGTGAATAAAACTTCGATGAATTTTTATATTCGTTGCCATTACCGTTGCCGTTTCCATTGCCATGCCCGTTCGCAGGCCGTGAATGCAATTGTTCCAGTCCGGGAATGGGTTCAGGCGATTCGGCTGCTTCCTTAACAGGTTCAGCGCTCGAAACCTTAGCCGGTTGTTCAACCTCTGCAGGCTTCTCTTCCTGTTTTGGTTCTTCAACTACGCCGTCGCCGGTTTCAATAGTGGCGATCACCGCACCCACCTGCACCACGTCATTTTCCTTGCAAAGCTGTTCCACCAGCGTGCCGGATACAGGCGATGGCACTTCGGAATCGACTTTATCTGTCGCTATTTCCATTACGGTATCGTCGGCTTCAATACGGTCGCCCGGAGCCTTGTTCCATTTAATTATGGTGGCTTCGGCAACGCTCTCACCCATTTTTGGCAGCAACAATTGGTATCTGGCCATATACTTATTCAGGTATTACCCGGCAAAATTAGTCAATTAGTTTAATTCCTTCAGCAAAATATTCAGCATGTTCAAGGCTGCAATTGCCGTTCTTTCTATGTTCTGCAAGCGTTTGCTGCCAAATAAAAACTTTTTGGCCACGGTTTTCTCTTTGTTTGCCGCCGCGATCCAAACGGTGCCCACGGGCTTTTCAGGAGTGCCTCCGTCGGGCCCGGCTATACCGGTTACAGCAATGGCGTAATCCGACCTAAAGTTCAGTAAAGCGCCTTCAACCATTTCCCTTGCGGTTTGCTCGCTTACCGCACCGTGTTGCCAAAGCGTTTCATTCTTCACGCCTAAAATGCTTTCTTTCAACTCGTACGAGTACGATACCGCGCCGCCAAAAAACACTTTGGACGAACCAGCGTGCTGCGTAAGCAGGTGCGATATATAGCCGCCCGTGCAACTTTCCGCAACCGATAAGGTCAGTTCCTTTGCTGTCATAAAATTCAGGATAGCCTTCTCGAGCGGTATATCTTCCTGGGCCACTACTGAATTTCCAACCCTCGCGGTGATTCTTGCAGCAAAATCATTTACCTTTTGGCGCAAAAAATTTTCATCCTCGCCGTATGCACTTAAACGCAAACGTACCTGCCCGAGTTTTGGCAGATAGGCTAATTTAATGTAAGGAGGCAGCGAGTCTTCAATATCGGCTATCTTTTCGGCTAAGTACGACTCCCCTTCGCCCACCGTAAGGATGGTGTGATGAATAATGACAGGCAGTTTAAATGTCGCTCTCAGCCTGGGAATGACAGATTCCTCCATCATATACATCATCTCGTGCGGAACGCCCGGCATTGACATATAGATCGTATCGTCGTAATTAAACCACATGCCCGGCGCGGTGCCGTTCTTATTCAATATCACTTCGCAATTTTCGGGAACCAACGCCTGGCGTTTGTTTACTTCAAGCAATTCGGTCAGTGTGCCCCTCAGTCGCCTGAATATGGCCTCGACATTGGCCAGCGCCTCTTTATTTTCGATCAAACCCACGCCAAAATATTCAGCCAGCGTGTTTTTAGTAATGTCGTCTTTGGTGGGGCCAAGTCCGCCTGTTAGCAGGATAATGTTGGCCCGTTCATGCGCTTCCTTCAGTGCGGTCAGGATATGATGCCGGTCGTCTGACACTGAAGTGATCTGTTTTACACGGATACCGATGCTGTTCAGCTTTTGCGCAATCCAGGCCGAATTGGTATCCACGATCTGTCCGATCAGTATCTCGTCGCCTATGGTTATTATTTCTGCGTGCATTATATTACTGGTACGGGTTATAATATTGGTTGCTGGTATAATCGCTCCTTTTGGTCAGTTTCAAGTCCTGCAATATAGCAGCTTTTACGCGTAAGGTAACATTGTACGATTTGTAATACCCAAACGGCAGCCATTGTATCGACAGGTCCCAGCAATGCAGGTCGCGGTAAATGCCGAATGAAGTGGCGCTGCTCAGCTTTCCCGCCCTTATATCATAGTTGGTGGTATATTGCACTTTCCACTTAGGCGTGACACTGACATCGCCGCTCATCTGGATGGTATTGGCAACGTACGTCGATATAAAGTTATTGGTGTAGTTGAAACTATAATTAAGCGATAAGTTCCAGGGCACATTGAAGTCGACGTAGGCGCTGGGATCGCTGTTCAGTAAGGCAAGTTTCGCTGCCTGTTCCGGATTCATAGTTTGCAGCGTGGTGCCCGGCGCGGGCGCCTGCGGATGCGGGTGGAAAACAGCCGGATTTAAGGTGGCGCTTGCCGATATATTAATCGACGTAAGTTGCGGGAACTTGCCATCCTGGAACGTATACCTGTTCTGAAGTACCTTGTACTTTAGGATTTGCCCGTTTGTTATCGAGTCACGAACCTGCGTTACGTAGGGGTTCAGGCTGCCGCCAAACGTCAGGTTCAGCTTTTGCTTGAACAGCGAGGTATGGCCCGACAGGTTGATTGCCGACAGCTTGAACGAATCTGCCGCAAAATTGTAAAAGGTGGACAGGCTGAAGCCCTCCAGTATTTTTATCTTCCTGTCGGTGGTGGACGTATCTGTACTTTTCGGCCTTAGTTTCATCTCCACGTTGTTATCAAGCGAAAAACCCAGGCCCGCTGTTTTACCAATGGGCGGCCCGCCGTAAACCGCATTCTGGAAAATGGAATATCGCTGATAACTGATTTGGTAAGGTATTGTGGCATAACTTACCGCTGTTTGGTAATATCCATACCTCGGGTCCGAAAAATCGGGCGTGTAGTTAAAACTTAAGTTAGGCGTAGCCACGTAGCGGATAGCCTTTATATTGCTGTTTTTGAAAGTCAGGGTACTGTATATTTTGGTCGACAGGTTTGCGCTCAGGGTATAGTTACCGGCCCGCTTAAAGCCGCTCAGCGTATCGTAAACCAGCGAGTCCCTGCCCGGTATGCTGCCTCTGGCAAAACTTTCGTGTACGGTTTGAAAATACCAGCGCTCGGTGTAGTTGAAACTTGCCCCAAACTGGAAGTATTTCAATATCGTTTGATTGAAGCCGACCGGTATCTGGTGCTGAAACCCGTTCTGCAGCCGTTTTGAAAACGTAGTGCTTTGAAAAAGCTGCGACTCGGGTATGGCGTTCAGCTTGTTAGTGGCGCTCAGGCTATATCCTACCGTTATTTTCTGATACCATTTTTGCGTGCCTACGCGTTCCTTCGAGTCAAAAGGGTTAATGGTCGACATGTTGAAGCTTACCGTCGGCAGTTCCAGCGTAACTGTTTTATTCACCAGGTCCTGGCTGTGGGACAAGTCGACAGTTAAGTTAAACGGTGTGCCTTCCCAAGTATGGCTGTACGAGATACTCGACCGCAGCGAACTCGATGTCAGGGTGTTTAGGTTATAACCCTCCGTCGGCGCGTTATGCGCAAAGAAACCCGACGTACCGGCATTTACCGATGCTGAAAAGTTCGTACCGGGATTGGCATTCGGATTCTGGCTGTGCGACCAGTCGATGTGAAAGTCTTTGTTGGCCGGATCGACAGGGAGCCCATTTTTCGTCGAGCTGTAGCTTATAGACACTGTGCCCGAATATTTATACCTGTTCAAATAACGGGCGGATGACGTCACTTCATACGAACCCTTGGAATATATCGTAGCGGTATTGGTCAGGTCGACATAATCATTCAGCACCATGTAATACCCAATGTTTCGCAAATAAAATCCCAGCCGCGCATCTTCGCCGAATGTTGGCAACATTACACCCGAGGACCGTGAATTAGGTTTTGGGAAAAAGCCGAACGGTATAGCCAATGGCAGCGGCACGCCTTCTATCTCAAGATATGCCGGTCCGGATATGATCTGGTTCTTTTCGCCGATACCCTTAGTGATCACGATACCGAAGTGAGTTTCGGGATAAGGCAAGTCGCATGTACTGAATATCACGTTGCGGTAAGCGATCTCGTTCTTATTTAGTATTTTTTCCTGTCCGCCCGAAAAATAGTTTTCATCCTGGCTGGTTGAAGCGTTATAAATTTTACCCTTTTTAGTTTCGTAATTGAAGCGGAGCGAATCGGAAACTACCGGCTTTTCATTTTTTTGCTTGGAAATAGGCTGCCCGATGTACCGGTGCGTATACGGGTCGATCCTGCCGCTGGCAAATATGACTTTGTTTTTTTCATCCACCTGGATGTAGTCGGCGTCCAGTTCAAAATCTTCGTAAGTTACACGGGCCTTTCCATATAAGTACAGCATGTGCCGTGCGTCGTCGTAACGGGTCGAGTCCTCGGCATGGGCCGTTACCAGGGATTTAAGTCCCTTGGTAGTGTCATTATTTGCATTAGTATTGGCTATTGCCCCCGGTTTTGGCTTTGATTTGTTACCTTTAAGAAGTTTCTTGTCTTTAATGGTGTCCAGCTTAATAATGGTATCCTTTAAAGGCTTATTTACGTATGCTCTGCCTGTGCTTGCAGTTGCTGTTACGTTGGCCAGTACGATAGAAATAAGCAGAAGAAACAGGCTAACGGATTTCAAAACTGATTAGTATTTTTGCAGTATAGTTAACAGCGTTCAAAAATAATGAAACCATAACATTATTCGTTACAATCCGTAATGAATAATCAGACAGCTTCATTAACAATAAAAAAAGTAATAAAATTGATGAAAAATAAGGCATTGAAAAGATTGATTAGTGGTTTCTCAACAGTTATTATTTCCCTTACTCTTTTTTCGTTCAAGTCGGTTTCCCCCCCGGCAACCGACACCGTCCCCGCGAATAACAGCGGCTTTAAAATACGCACCATTATCGTCGATGCGGGGCATGGCGGCTATCATCCTGCAGGCGCGCCCGGAAATTATTCGCCCGGGGCCAGGGGTTCATACTCTTTAGAGAGAAATGTAACGCTCGCCGTCGCGCTGAAATTGCAGGACGCCATAGAAAAAGAACTTAACGGGGTGAAAGTTGTGCTGACCCGCACCACGGACGACGATGTTTCGTGGCAACGGCGCGCGCAGATCGCCAATGAGAATAAAGGCGACCTTTTTATCTCGCTTCACTGTAATTCACTGGCGGACAGACGCATTAGAGAAGTGGTTGGACACAGGCATCATAAGCCGGTTTACCGGACAGTTGAAGTGCCCGACCGTTCAGGCAAAGGCGTGCTGATGCTTGTCTATGGCACATGGCGTACTAAAGAAGAAAGCAAAGCAATAACGCAAACCCGGATAGAAGGCGGCGACGAGGGAGGCGATTCAGAAATGAATACAGCCGTTGATCCCAATGACCCGGAAGCCGTTATCCTGATGAACGAATACCTGCGCCGGTACCGCACACAAAGTTTGCACCTGGCAAACCTTATCAACAATGAATTTGTTGAGACTGACGGCCGGCCAAGCGAAGGCATACGTGAGCAAGGCGTATTGGTACTGTGTCACAGCGCCATGCCGGCAGTGCTGGTGGAAATGGGTTATATCAACAATCCTGACGACGAGGCTTACCTGAACTCGGAAAAAGGGCAGGACGAAATAGTTGAGTCAATTGTACGGGCTCTTAAAAATTATAAAGACGAAGTAGAACAGGTGGCTAAATAGACATGAGATGTGAGATATGAGATGTGAGATGTGAGATGTGAGATGTGAGATGTGAGATGTAAGTCCTGTTAAATTTATAAAAACCGTTCAAACGTTACGACAAACTAACATGAGATATGAAATACTAGTTCACCAGAATATTGATAATGGTTTCACCCGTCTCCTGTCTCAAATCTCACATCCCAAATCTAAACAATGAAGATATCAAACGAAACCAAGATTGGTGTACTTACAACTATTGCAATTGCAGTTTTAATACTGTGTTACAGTTATTTACGCGGCAATGATGTATTTTCGGCCACCAACCGGTTTTATGCCGTATATAACAGCGTCGACGGACTTTCGGTGTCCAAACCTGTGCTGGTTAACGGCTTTCCGATAGGTCATGTTTCAAATATGAGGCTTCGTCCCGACGGACGTACGGTTGTCGAGCTGAAAATCGAGCCGCAATACAATATTCCCGATAATACGGTCGCCAAACTGGTAAGTACCGACCTGCTGGGTTCTAAAGCTATTGTTTTTGCCATGGGCAATAGCAAGAATTACCTTGATGATAAGGATACCTTAAAGGCCGACGTTCAGGGCAGCCTGGCCGAAAGCCTGCAGCCAATACAGAAAAAGGCCGAAGATCTGATCGCGAAGCTGGATTCGTCGCTGCAATCGATCAATAGGATCATGAACCCCGATTTTCAGAAGAATGTCGACCGCAGCTTTTTGAGCATAGCCAATTCTCTTCAGACGCTTGAGGGCACAACTAAAAAGATCGACCAACTGATAGGTTCGCAAACAGGCCATATTAACGCGATATTGAGCAACGCCGAATCGACTTCCAACAACCTAAAAACCAGTACTTCTCATTTAGACAGCATTGCGGGCAATGTACAAAAGTTTAGCCGCGACCTTTCCAATTCAAACCTGAAACAGACATTTGAAAACGCCAACAAGGCCATAGCTGATCTCCAGGCGGCCGTAGCCAAGATCAATAATGGACAGGGTTCGCTAAGCCTGCTGATTAATGACAAGCAACTGTATGACAATCTAAACAGCTCATCAAAACACCTCGATAGCCTTTTGATCGACTTAAAGGCACATCCAAAACGTTATGTCAGCTTTTCGGTATTCGGCGGGGGGAAGAAGAATAAGTAGTTTGCAGTTGCCGGTTTGCAGTTTGCACAGAAGCCGCTACCGGTTGCAGTTTGCATAGATGCCACTGCCAACTGTAAACTGCCAACTGCCCACTGTAAACTTACGCTATAACAAAGGTCTTCCCTTCAATCGCGAGGTCCGTTTCGGGGAAAACGCTGCGTGTTTCGGCCAATAATTCATCCAGCGTCTTATACCTTGCTGAGAAATGGCCTATAAGCAACTTCTTCGCTCCAACTTTTAACGCTATCTCGCCCGCCTGCAGCGCTGTGGTGTGGTGGGTTATCACCGCACGGTCGGCCATGTTTTGCATAAAGGTGGCTTCGTGATAGAGCATATCACAATTCTCTATATACGGTAAGTAATTTTCGTTATAAAGCGTGTCCGAGCAGTAGGCATAGGCTTTCGGCTCGCCCGGATCGGTAGTAATGTCCTTATTCAGGTGAACGTGGCCGTCCGGCGCCGTATAATCGGCGCCCTTTTTAATAGCCGGAAAGTATTCGACGGGTATATCCAATTCCTGTATGCACTCCTTAATGATCTTGCGCATCCGCTTTTTTTGCCTGAATACAAACCCGGTGCAGGCAATGCGGTGATCGAGCGGGAAGCTTTCGACGATTATGTCGGCATTCTCTAATATTTTTTCTTTCCTGCCGGCGTTGGTAAAAATATAGTTGATGGGAAATTGCAGTGTGGTTTCGGAGTACTTCAACTGCAGATCGATGATCTCTTTCAATTCAGGCGGGCAAAACAATTTAAGCTCCCTGCTGCGCCCGTTCAGGTGCATGGACGACAGCAAACCCACCAAACCGAGGTAATGGTCGCCGTGCAAGTGGCTGATAAAAATGTGGTCTATACGGCCGGGCTTTACATCAAAACGCAGCATTTGTTGTTGCGTCCCTTCACCGCAATCGATCAGGTAGAAATGTTCGTTAATGTTTAGTGCCTGTGCGGATGGATTTCTGTTAAAGATGGGGGTTGCTGAACTGCTGCCAAGTATTGTTACCTCAAATCTCATATAGGGTAAACATACCTTGGTTTATTTTACTTCTTTCTTCAGCTGCTTTTCAACCTCCTCCATAAAAACAAAGTCAATCGCTTCTTCAGGGCTCGGCACAATGGTCAGTACGCTGTCTAATTGTGATATGGCTATAAGGCGTGAAACCGCGTCGTTCAAACCGGCCAGTATAAAAACACCGGTCGAGTTTTTACATAAACGGTGTCCAACCAGCAAACTGCTTAATCCCGATGAATCGGCATATTTAACTTGCGAGAGGTCCATAATGATATTCCTCTGCCCTTCCGTATTCATCAATATCAGCTCTGACTTCAGTTGTGGCGTAACCAGCGAATTCAATTTGGATTCGTTCAGTTTCACCAGTACATATTTTTCGTGCTTGTCAACAGAGAATTTCATTTTTTGCTAATTATGCTACTAAGATATAATTTTTTTATCGACAATAAAAAATTACAAGCTGCTTAACATTTTGTTAATAGAGCGTTCGACGCGGCTTAATACCTGGTTATTGTCGCCCTTTACAAACTTCTCACCGGTTATTTGCTCATAAAGCTCGATATAACGCTCGGATATGGAATTGACGATCTCAGGCGTCATCTCCGGTACCTTTTGTCCTTCTTTGCCCTGGAACCCATTTTCGATCAGCCATTTCCTCACAAATTCTTTTGACAACTGCTTTTGCGGCTCACCATTTCTTTGGCGTTCTTCGTATCCGGCCGCATAAAAGTAACGCGACGAATCGGGGGTATGAATCTCGTCGATCAGGTAAATCTTACCGTCCGCCTTGCCGAACTCATATTTAGTGTCGACCAGGATCAGTCCGCGTTTTGCGGCTATTTCGGTACCGCGCTTATACAATGCTTTGGTATATTTTTCCAGTTGCGCATAGTCCTCGGCTGAAACTATGCCCCGCGCCAGTATTTGCTCCCTGGAGATATCTTCGTCGTGCCCTACCGATGCCTTGGTGGTCGGGGTGATGATCGGCTCGGGAAGTTTGTCATTCTCCTTCAATCCATCGGGCAGCTTTTCGCCGCATAGCTCTCTTTTTCCCGCTGCATATTCCCTTGCAGCATGGCCTGCAACGTAACCGCGTATCACCATTTCAACCTTGAACGGTTCGCAAATACGACCGATGGTAACGCTTGGATCGGGTACGCCAACCACCCAGTTCGGCACAATGTCTTTCGTCTCATCCAGGAACCTGGCTGCTATTTGGTTCAGCACCTGCCCTTTGTAGGGAATAGGTTCAGGTAATACCACATCAAACGCCGAGATGCGGTCGGTAACCACCATCGCGAGGTATTTATTATCGATAGTATACACGTCCCGCACCTTGCCCTTGTAAAAACCGGTCTGCTTTGGAAAATGAAAGTGTGTTTCTTTTATTGCGTCCATGTTTTCAGATTTGAGATATGAGATTTGAGATATGAGACGAATGTTCAAAGTTAATACGTCTTTTTATCTCACATCTCACATCTAATATCTCACATCTATTGAATGTCCCCGTATGCTTCGAGTATGCGTTTCACTAATTTATGACGCACTACGTCTTCGCCGGTGAGGTATATGATTTCGATGCCTTTTATCTCGGTTAAAATGCGCAAGGCGGTATGTAAACCTGATTGCTGCTTCTTCGGGAGATCTATCTGGGTTACGTCGCCGGTTACGATGAATTTGGCGGACGGGCCCATACGCGTCAGGAACATCTTCAATTGCATGTCAGTGGCGTTTTGCGCCTCGTCCAGTATCACAAAGCAGTTATCCAGCGTACGGCCGCGCATAAAGGCCAGCGGGGCGATCTCTATGGTGCGGTTCTCCAAATAAACCTTCAGTTTTTCCGCGGGTATCATGTCGTCCAACGCGTCATATAGGGGACGCAGGTACGGATCGATCTTCTCCTTCAGGTCGCCGGGTAAAAAACCAAGGTTCTCCCCTGCTTCAACCGCCGGGCGGGTCAATATAATTCGCTTTATCTCCTTGTTCTTTAATGCCCGAACGGCCAGTGCGACGGCCGTATAGGTTTTACCCGTGCCGGCAGGACCGATGGCAAAAAGTATATCGTTTTTATTTATTCCCTCAACCATCCTGCGCTGGTTGGGTGTACGTGCTTTGACCAGGATACCATTTGGGCCGAACACCAGAACTTCGCCGGTCGTCGATTTATCCCCGTTATTTTCAGACACAGGACCTGACGGAACGCGCGAGCCTAATATCCGCTCCAGGTCGGTAATATTCAGGTTCTCAAATTTCTCGACATGATTAAGCAAATGGCTGAATTTTTCGTCAAATACGGCGAGTTCCTGGTCGTCGCCTAAAACTTTCAGCTCGTTACCGCGCGCAACTAATTTTAGCTTGGGGTATTGCTTTTTAATGATCTCAAAGTGGTCGTTATTGGGCCCCCACAGAACAGCCGGGTTCACATTATCGATAGAAATTTTTAGTTCGTTCAAGCAGTAACAGATTTTTTAGTTGCAGATTTTTTATGAATTAAAAATTGAATATTTGTAGCTTCTAACTCTTGCACAAGATTAGCAATAAATATTTGAATAATTAATGGCAATTATAACTTTAACTACTGATTTGGGCGACAAGGATATCTACCAGGCAGCCCTTAAAGGAAGTATTTTAAAATTGTTGCCAACCGCTAATATCGCGGATATTACGCATAACGTTTCTCCTTTTAACGTACAGCAAGCCGCTTTTATCCTAAAGAACAGTTTCCATTATTTCCCCGAAGATACGGTTCACCTCATCGGCATCGACACTGTTTTTAATAAGGATACCAAATACCTGGCGGTACAGTACAAAAACCATTTTTTTGTAGGCTCGGATAACGGGATTTTTTCGCTGATGTTCGACTCCGAGCCCGACGAAATGGTGGAGATAAACATTATGCAGGACCTTAAATTTCTGCATTTCCCACTGGCCGATATTTTCGTAAAGGCCGCCTGCCATTTGGCCAGCGGAGGAAAGCTGAAAGATATCGGGCTGCCTGTTTCCGGCACCGAAAAGAAAATGAACCTGCAGCCGGTGATCGAAAAGAACCTGATCAAAGGCGCCGTGATCTATATCGATTCATTTCAAAATGTGATCACCAATATCACCAAAGAATTTTTCAACCAGGTGCAGCAGGGACGGCATTTTACACTCTCGTTTAAGCGTAATGAAACAATTAACCAGCTTAGCTGGTATTATAACGAAGTTCCCGAAGGCGAAAAACTTTGCCTTTTCGGCATCAGCGACCACCTGGAAATAGCCATTAACAAGGGCAATGCCAGCGGCCTGCTGGGTTTAAGCCTCGGAGATACTGTTATTATTGATTTTGAGTAATATCTGCCGATCGTGTTATGAAAAAGCTGTTCTTTCTATGCTTCTTTTGTTTTTGCTATACCTATAATTTTTCTCAACCAAAGACCAACCCCGATTCGCTCGCCTACGAACTTCAGCGGCAGAAAATCAACGGTATGCTGGACGCCCGCGCCCGGAAATTTGGCCAGTACGAAGAAAGCCTGAAAAAACACACCGGTATTTTCGGCTGGCAAACCAGGAAAGATATACGCCGCTCCAATCAAATATTGATGGATATCAACCGGACTGACGATGACATTTTTGTACAGATCAAAGTGCTGTTAAACTTCCGCATGAGCCAGCAGCAGCAGGCACAGGTTAAGTCGGTACAGGCTGAAAATTACAATCTCGGCTACATGAACACCATCAACCGCCTCCGCGACCAGATCGACCGGATGAAGAAAGATGCGGAGACATTAAAAAAACAGCACGACAGCGCCCAGCGTATTCATGTCCTCATCTTTGTTCTCATGCTCGCGTCAATTTTAATGCTGTTGTTCCGCAAGCGCCGTGTTATACCTTAACTTTGCCGGGTTTAGAATAAACCATGGCAAGAGGCAGAAGCAGTTTGAATAGCGGCGGAAAACAAAAAGAAGAATTACCCAAAGCAAAACTCAACCGGCAAACCTTAAAGAATATATCCAAGTTGCTGGCATACCTGAGGGCCTATCGGGGCAAATTCATCTTTGCCATGCTCTTCCTGTTTATTTCAAGCCTCGTCGGACTGGCATTCCCTACATTTATCGGCGCATTGATCGACGCCGCACAAGGCAAGCCGACAAAAACTTTCCTGCCTTCGACCATACAGGGTATTGGACTGCTGGCGCTGATCGTATTGTTTGCGCAGGGCTTTATATCATTTTTCAGGATATTATGGTTTGTACAGGTGGCCGAACGTTCGCTGGCCGACATCCGGCGCGATACCTATTTCAAGCTTATTACTCTGCCGATGAATTTCTTCTCCAATCGCCGGGTGGGTGAATTGAACAGTCGTATTTCAGCAGACCTTTCGCAAATACAGGATACACTGACCACTACCCTCGCCGAGATGATCCGTCAACTGGTACTGCTGGTAGGCGGTATTGCTTTTTTGGCTATCATATCTATCAAATTGACGTTGTCGCTGCTGGCTGTGCTGCCGGTGCTAATCGTTATTGCTATTTTCTTCGGGCGATTTATCCGGAAAATATCACGCAAGGCGCAGGATAAGCTGGCCGAGTCCAATACCATCGTCGAGGAAACTCTCCAGGGCATTGCCAATGTCAAAGCATTCGTTAATGAATCTTTCGAAGCCGGGCGCTATAATACCAATATCCGCGAAGTTGCCAATATCGCCATCACAGGCGCGAAATACCGGGGGCTGTTCGCTTCATTTATTGTCTTCGGCATGTTTGGGGCGATTGTTGCTGTTGTAGCTTATGGTTGCTTATTGGTAAGCCACCACGAACTGACCGTTGGCGAGTTGTTCAAATTTGCCTTGTACGCGGCGTTTGTAGGCAGCGCCATGGGCAGTTTCCCCGAAATGTACGCTAATGTGCAGCGGGCCGTCGGCGCAAGCGAGCGTGTGCTGGAAATATTAGCCGAAAAAGGAGAAGGAGTTTCTATTGTTGAACACGAAAACAACGTCAGGCAAAAAATAAACGGTCATCTTACTTTTAAGCATGTATGCTTCCACTACCCTTCGCGGCCTGAAATAGAAGTGCTGCAGGACGTTTCATTCGAGGCCAAAACAGGTCAAAGGGTCGCCATCGTCGGCCCCAGCGGGTCCGGTAAATCGACTACAGCGGCCCTTATTTTACAATTTTATCATCCGCAAAGCGGAACGATATTATTTGACGGTAAGCCTGCTGATGAATACAGTTTGACTGATATCCGCAACCAGGTGGCCATTGTGCCGCAAGACGTGCTGCTGTTCGGCGGATCGATCCGTGAAAATATTGCCTACGGCAAATTAAAGGCAACCGACAATGAGATCGTCGAAGCAGCCAAACGCGCCAATGCGCACCAGTTTATCATGTCGTTTCCCGAAGGGTATGATACCATTGTCGGCGAACGCGGTGTAAAGCTTTCCGGCGGACAACGGCAGCGCATCGCCATTGCGCGGGCTTTGTTAAAGAATCCTTCCATACTAATCCTGGACGAGGCAACTTCATCGCTCGATTCGGAATCAGAAAGATTAGTACAGGAAGCGCTGGAGGAGTTGATGAAGAACCGTACATCTATTATTATTGCACATCGCTTGTCCACTATCCGCGAAGCCGACAATATTATCGTGCTGGAGAAGGGCAAAGTAATAGAAAGCGGCAGCCACGATGAACTGCTGGGCAATGAGAAAGGCTTATACCGCTACCTGAGCCAGTTGCAGTTTGAAGTGTGAGAACGTTGTACGCTCGACGTGATACGTTGTACGTACTGATTTGATAAAAGACATAAACGTAAAACGTCCAACGTAATACGTATAACCTAACGAATGAGATTGACAATTCACGGCGCGGCGCGCCAGGTAACCGGCAGCATGCATTTGCTTGAGGTCGGCCATTATAAAATTTTGATCGATTGCGGTCTGGATTACGAGAAGGACCGCAGCATGCAGTCCAACGAGAATTTTCCCTTCGATCCGGCTACGATCGACGTTGTGGTGCTGACCCATGCACATATCGACCATTCCGGTAATTTACCTACCCTGGTTCGAATGGGTTTTGAGGGACAGATATTATGCACGCCTGCCACAGCCGATCTGACCGAACTTTTATTACTGGATTCGGTAAGTATATTCCTGAACAAAGCACAAAAAAAGAGCAAGCACAACCGTAAACGCGGCGGCTTTGCGCAGCAGCCTTTGTACCTGCAAAAGCACGTGATGGATACGATGGATCGTTTTGTAACCATCGGTTTTAACAAGCCGTTCCGGCTAAATGGCGAGGCGGAGCTAACCTTTATACCCGTTGGGCACTTACTGGGCGCAGCTGCGGCTGTTTTCAGGGTAAATGATAACGGCGAAGAAAAAACCATCGCTTTCACCGGCGACATCGGTCGCAATAATTACCCTGTATTGAATGATCCTGAAGCTTTGCCGCCGGTAGATTATTTGGTTTGCGAATCGACTTACGGAGGACGTTACCATACCAAAGATAAGACCGTTGAGCAGGCGCTGGTTGAAACCATTGAAAAGGCTTGCATTAAAGAGCAGGGCCGCCTGATCATACCGGCGTTCAGCATCGGCAGGACACAATCGCTGGTCTATTCCTTGAACAAGATCTTCAGCGAGGGCCTGTTGCCGCCTGTAAAGGTTTTTGTCGACAGCCCGATGGCCGTGGCAGCTACCGAAATTTTTCGCAAGCACCATAGCCTGGTCAATGAGGATGCCCGCGAGTTCTATCAAACCAAAGGCGACGAGTTTGAATTCGAAAACCTGGTTTATATCGAAAACCTGAAGGAAAGCCGCCAGGTTTCCAACTATTTCGAACCGTGCATTATCATTTCTTCGGCGGGTATGCTGGAGGGCGGCCGCATACAGGACCATTTGTATGATAATATCCAGAATTACTATTGCACCATCCTGTTTATCGGCTACTGCGCCAAAGGCACTTTGGGCCACCGGCTGTTGCGAGGTGACCCGGTTGTTTATATTAAGGACCGTGAATTATCTGTCTACGCTACCATCAAACAGACCGATGTGCTAAGCGCCCACGGCGATCACGACGACCTGATGGCCATTGCCCGGCAGCAGGACAAGACTAAACTGAAGCAAATATTCCTGGTTCACGGCGAAGACGCCAGCATGCAGGCATTGGGGGAGCATTTGGAGGAAGACGGTTTTGGGGTGACGATTCCGGAGAAGGAAGTAACGTACAATTTATAAAAAATATGGGAAGGGCGTCATGTTGAGGCACTCGAAACATGTGGGCAAAGGCCTTCACGCTCATACTTCGAGACCCTCAGTATGACACCCTTTCTGTTACTTTTTAAAATGCCCTATTATCAAACTCGCCAACTCAACCCCTATCCTTTCCTGTGCCTCGTTGGTTGCGGCACCGATATGCGGCGTTAAGGAAATTTTCGGATGCTTCAATATTTCTTCACGAGGCGTAGGCTCATTATCGAAAACATCCAGTGCAGCAAAAGATACCTGGCCGCTGTTCAGCGCATCGACTAAAGCTAATTCGTCTATTAAACCGCCTCGGGAAATGTTTACCAGTCCCACGCCTTTTTTAGTCCGCGCCAGTTCCTCCTTACCCAGCAGTGCTTTGTCTATAAACGGCGTATGCAGCGTGATGAAATCCGACTTAGTAATCACTTCTTCAAGGGAAACTGCCGTTACGGAAGCTTTCACGTGAATGCCGCCGCCCAGAACCAATTCCAGTTCAGGGTTGAACGGATACAGGTCATAAGCGATCACGTCCATGCCCACACCTATGGCTATTTTGGCCACTTCGCGACCGATGCGACCAAAGCCCACGATGCCCAGAGTCTTGCCGCGCAGCTCAACGCCTTTGGCGTAAGCCTTTTTAAGGTTATTGAATTGGGTATTACCCTCAACCGGCATTTTACGGTTGCTGTCGGGCAGAAAACGCACGCAGCCGAATAAGCTCGCAAATACCAGTTCGGCAACCGAAAGCGATGAAGAAGCCGGCGTATTGTACACGCCTATGCCCTTTTCTTTGGCAAATTCCACGTCGATGTTATCCACGCCCACGCCGCCGCGACCGATCAGTTTCAGATTAGGGCAGGCATCTATCAGCGCTTTGCGCACCTTGGTGGCGCTGCGCACGGTTATAGCGTCGTATCCCTGCAATTTTACCGGCAGTTCATCCTGCGGTATATTATTCGTATCTACAAAGAACCCGGCATCTTCAAGCATTTTCTTCCCAATCGGGTCGATACCGTCGTTAGCTAATATTTTGATCATTTTGTTTAGTGATTTGTTAACCGGTGATCTGTGATTAGTTAACCAGTGACAACTAATCACAAGTCAACCAATCACTAATCACAATCTTATTTATTCTTTTCCTGGAATTCCTGCATAGCGTCGATCAGCACGTGGACGCTGGTGATGGGCAATGCATTGTAAATGGATGCCCTGAAACCGCCTACGCTACGGTGGCCCTTCACGCCTACTATACCTTTCTCGTCACAAAGCTTCAAAAACGGTTTTTCGTGCTCGGGGTTCTCCGTCACGAAGCAAACGTTCATGCGCGAGCGATCCTCGGGAACGCAAACACCCTTGAACAGCGGGTTGCGGTCGATCTCGGTATATAGCGCATTGGCTTTAGCAATATTTTCCTGTTCGATGCCCGCCACACCGCCTTTGGCTTTCAGCCAGCGCAGGGTAAGCATCGATACATAAATGGCAAAACATGGAGGCGTATTATACATTGAGCCACCTTCTATTTGCACCTGGTAGTTATACATCGATGGTATTTGGCGACCTGTTTTACCCAGGATATCGTTTTTAACGACCACCAAAGTAACACCGGCCGGACCCATATTTTTCTGTGCGCCGGCGTAGATCAGACCAAAATCAGCAACATTTACAGGACGACTGAAAATATCCGAAGACATATCGCAAACCACCGGAACAGGCGATTTGAAAAATTCGTGCATCTCGGTACCATAAATGGTATTATTGGAAGTGATGTGGATATAAGCCGCATCCTTTGGAATTTCGAATTTTTTCGGGATGTAGGTGAAATTGCTTTCCTTAGAGGTAGCTATTACTTCCACGCCGCCGAAATAAGCTGCCTCCTTAATAGCTTTTTTGGCCCAAACGCCGCTTTCAACATAAGCGGCTTTACCGCCCTGGGGCAGTAAATTGTACGGAGCCATAGCAAACTGTGTGCTGGCGCCGCCCTGCAGGAACAACACCGAGTAGCCCTCGGGTACATTCAACAGTTCTTTCACCAGTTTTACGGCCTCGTCAAGTACCGCCTCAAAGTCAGCCGATCGATGGGATATTTCGAGGATGGACAAACCTGTTCCGTTGAAATTTAATACGCCTTCAGCTGCTTGCTTCAGTACCTCGTGGGGTAAAATGCCTGGTCCGGCACCAAAATTATGTTTCATAATATTATGGATTGATTAAAAATAGTCAAATTGACAACTTTATATTTGGTCGCCCCGAAGTTAGCGAAATTGTTAACGATTTATAAGAATATTTGCAATTTTTTTATCAAGACAAGTGATTTAATTAGCATCACTTAATCAATAAATATCAAAAGCTCAATTTAGGGATGAAATTAGGGAGGTATTTTTAGAATAATCCTGCTTTAGACTGGATATTTTAAATTTTTAATAACGGATGACGGATCAGCCGCCGAAAATACGGAATTTCCAGCAACCAGCACATTCGCGCCTGCGTTTACAAGGTCCTTCACATTGTGCTCGCCAACGCCACCGTCGACCTCGATATAAAGGTCGTCTTTTTTACCCGAAATAAGTTTTTTCAGGTCGCCGAACTTTTTATAAGTATTGCTAATAAACTTCTGGCCGCCAAAGCCGGGATTGACCGACATGATAAGCACCAGGTCGAGATCGAGGATAATATCGTCCAGCAAAGCTACAGGCGTATGCGGGTTAAGCGCCACTCCTGCCCTGCAGCCCAATTCTTTGATCGACTGAACGGTGCGGTGCAGATGCGTACAGGCTTCATAATGAACCGTAATGCCATTGGCGCCCCTGTCGGCGAATTCTTTAATATACCGGTCCGGATCAACGATCATTAGGTGTACATCCAAAGGTTTCGTAGCATGTTTCTTCACTGCTTCCATTACCGGGAACCCAAATGATATATTCGGCACGAACATACCGTCCATTACATCCACGTGTATCCAATCCGCCTTGCTTTGATTGATCAGTTCGATATCACGCTGCAGGTTGCCAAAATCGGCCGCTAAAATGGATGGAGACACCAGGTGGTTCATGGGGCTAATATAGTGATTTGTTAGTTAGATGTCGGTGGTTAGATGTCGGTGGTCAGATGTCGGAGGTCAGATGATCAGATGTCAGATGCGCAATATTATTTGGAATGTCAAACAGCTTCAATCTTTTGTTCCTGCTGACGAATTATTTAAAATGCCTTGTAGATTTGTGACAAACGCAAACATGTATGGATCTGCAATTAAAAAACAAAAAAGCACTGGTTACGGGGTCTACCGCCGGTATCGGCTTCGCTATCGCCAAAGGCCTGGCTAAAGAAGGCGCGGAAGTTTATGTAAATGGCCGCACCAACGAGCGCGTCAACTCGGCCATCAAACAAATAAAAGATGAAACCGGCAATCAGAACGTATATGGCCTTATAGCCGACTTCAGCAATGCCAAACAGGTTGAAGAGCTGATCGCCAAATTGTCCGAGGTGGAGATTTTAGTAAACAACGTTGGTATATTCGAACCAAAAGCATTCAGGGACATTACTGATGCCGACTGGTTTAAGTTCTTTGAAGTGAATGTATTAAGCGGTGTACGGCTATCACGTGCTTATTTCGATAAAATGCTTGCAAAGAACTGGGGCCGCATCATCTTTATATCGAGCGAATCGGCAGTGCATATCCCTTCTGAAATGATCCAGTATGGCACTACTAAAACAGCTCAACTGGCAGTTTCCCGCGGTTTGGCCGAATTAACGAAAGGCACCGGCGTCACGGTCAATACTGTTTTAGCCGGACCAACATTCTCCGAAGGCGCGGGTGAATTTGTGAAAAGTATTGCTAAAGACCAGGGAAAAGAAGTCTCACAAGTGGAAAAGGAGTTTTTTGAGCACATGCGCCCAACCTCGCTATTGCAGCGCTTCACCAGCACGGATGAGGTGGCCAATATGGTGGTTTACCTGTCCAGCCCGCTATCATCGGCAACCAATGGGGCGGCCTTGCGTGCGGATGGCGGCGTGGTGAAGGGAATTTTGTAAAAACGTAGAGACGCAATGCATTGCGTCTCTAGCATAAAACAAAAGCCCCCGAATTTCTTCGGGGGCTCATATTTTAAAAACGTGGAGACACAATGCATTGTATCTCTACTAATAATTGCAAATCACTATTTCGGCTGTTGTTGCTGGCCTTCCGGTCTTTGCGGCTTTGGCAGCAGGGCTTTACGTGAAAGCTTCAGTTTGCCTTGCTTGTCTACATCCAGCAGTTTTACGCGTACTTCGTCGCCAACCTTGAAGATACCGTCCATCGACTCAAAACGTTTGTGGTCGATCTCGGAAATATGCAGCAGGCCATCTTTGCCTGGCAATATCTCCACAAATGCACCGAAAGGCATAATGGATTTTACCTTGCCTTCGTAGATCTCGCCTACTTCCGGACGCGCGGCAATGGCTTTAATACGACCAACGGCAGCATCGATAGAAGCCTTGTTAGCGGCGAACACTTCGACAACACCCATGTTATCGATCTCCTCGATGGAAATAGTTGCGCCTGTTTCGCGCTGCATTTCCTGGATGATCTTGCCACCCGGACCGATAACAGCACCGATAAATTCCTTATCGATCTTGAAGCTAACGATACGCGGTGCATGAGGTTTGTAGTCCTCGCGTGGCTCGCTCATGGTCTTTTTGATCTCGTTCAGGATATGCAGACGACCAGCTTTGGCCTGGTCTAAAGCCTTGGTTAACACTTCGTACGATAAGCCGTTAATCTTTAAGTCCATCTGGCAGGCAACAATACCTTTTTCGGTACCGGTTACTTTAAAGTCCATATCGCCTAAGTGGTCTTCGTCGCCGAGGATGTCCGACAGGATCGCATATTTGGTACCCATTTCGTTGGTGATCAAACCCATGGCGATACCCGATACAGGCGCTTTTATCTTCACACCGGCATCCATCAACGCCAGCGTACCTGCGCAAACCGTAGCCATTGATGAGGAACCGTTTGATTCCAAAATATCAGAAACTACCCGGATAGTATATGGATTATCATCGCCGGCAGGCAATACCTGTTTCAGCGAACGCATGGCCAGGTTGCCGTGACCTATTTCGCGGCGGCCGGCTCCCCTGTTCGGGCGAACCTCGCCGGTTGAAAAACCAGGGAAGTTATAATGAAGAATAAATTTATCGTACCTGTTGAAAAACGCGCCGTCAATCATCTGCTCGTCATCCTTGCTGCCTAACGTAACGGTAGTAAGCGATTGCGTTTCACCGCGGGTAAATATAGCAGAACCGTGCGCTGCAGGCAGGTAATTCACTTCGCTCCATATTGGGCGTATCTGGGTAGTGCTGCGTCCGTCGAGGCGTTTGCCTTCGTCAAGCACCAGGTTACGTACAGCATCATACTGCACATCGTGGTAATATTTTTTGGCAAGACCAACGGTGGTATCTTCGACCAGTTCGCCTAAAGAAGCGATAAACTCATCCAATACTTCTTTAAACTTTTGCGAACGCTCGTCTTTTGAAGAAGCAGAGCCTGCAATGGCGTATACCTTTTCGTACGTATCTTTATATACCTGTTTTTTCAGCTCTTCGTCATGCGTTTCGTGGCTGTAAACACGCTTTTCGGTTTTACCAACAGCCTGGGTCAGCTCACGCTGTATCAAACACTGTATCTTAATGGCTTCGTGCGCGAATTTCAGCGCCTCAACCATTTCTTCTTCCTGTATTTCTTTGGCTTCGCCCTCAACCATGTTGATGTCGTACTCCGAACCGGCTACTATGAATTCAAGCGTAGCGTTTTCCAGTTCACTCACGGTTGGGTTTATCACAAGCTTACCGTCAATCTTCGCAACACGAACTTCGGAAATCGGCCCGTTGAAAGGAATATCGGAAACGGCTAATGCCGATGAAGCGGCCAAACCGGCCAAACAGTCGGGCATAATATTTTTATCGGCCGAGATCAGCGAGATCATTACCTGTGTATCGGCATGATAATCATCCGGGAACAAAGGGCGCAAAGCGCGGTCGACCAAACGCGAGATCAAAACCTCGTAGTCGGACAAACGGGCCTCGCGGCGTAAGAAACCACCCGGAATACGGCCGGTAGAGGCGTATTTTTCCTGGTAGTCGACTGATAGGGGCAAAAAATCAACTCCTTCCTTAGCTTCTTTGGAGGAAACGACAGTGGCGAGCAACATCGTGTCGCCCATTTTAACAACTACAGACCCATCGGCCTGCTTGGCCAGTTTACCGGTTTCGATCTCAATGGTGCGGCCGTCACCTAAATCGATAACCTTTTTGATTACATTTAAACTCATCTTTTTTGTATTGTTATGCGCTTTTCATCTTCGGGAGCGCACCGGTGTGTATGTAAATTTTTTACTATGCAAAAGTAAAAAAGCCACCCGACTTGCAGATGGCTTTTGATAAAAAACTGGAAAGATTTTACTTGATAATATCCCTGAGCTGAAGCGCCTTGATAATGGCACGATACCGCTCAATGTCTTTATTATACAGGTAAGCCAGCAATGCGCGGCGTTTACCTACTAATTTCTGCAGCGACAGCTGCGTAGAAAAATCCTTTTTGTTGGCTTTCAGGTGCCCGGTAAGGTGATTGATGCGTGTGCTGAACAACGCGATCTGCCCTTCTGCCGAACCGGTATCAGTTGCGCCTTTGCCATGTTTTGCAAAGATCTCTGCCTTTGCTTCTTTACTTAAATACATTACTTGAATAATATTAAAGCGTTTACGTTTTTGTTAATTGAGGTGCAAAGGTATGTTAATTTCGGAATAATCACAATACTTTCTCTTTTTTGTTGGAAGGTTGTAAGGTTGCAAAGTTGTAATGTTATATGATAACGGCAAACCTGAAAATCAAACCAAAACAGTAACTTTCCAACCTTACAACATTTCAACTTTACAACAATGGTTTACTCCACCTTCGAAACCGAATTCCGCGTGCGGCCGGATGATATCGATATGTTCCACCACGTGCATAACAGCAAATATTTCGATTATGTACTGGCTGCCCGTTACGACCAGATGGAGCGATGCTATGGCATGGCTATGGAAAAGTTTATGGAACGCGGCTTTGGTTGGGTAGTGCGCACTGCCCATGTCGATTACAAACGCGCCTTAACCATGGGCGATTATTTTATCGTTAAAACCGGCATTGAAAGTATCGACCCAACAGGCTGCCGCGTAAAATTCACCATCACCAACAAAGGTACCGGCAAAGTCTGCTGCGATGGCTGGTTCGATTATACCATGATCGATATGGCGACGGGTCGGGCAGCTAAGGTGCCGGAGGATATTATTGAACAATATTTGATCTGATTTCGAATATTCAATTTCGAAATTAGAAATTCATTCATCAACCGTAAAGGCCGGGTTGTGTATGATTTCCCAAAGGTGCCCGTCGATATCTTTAAGATAACCGCCGTAACCACCCCAGAAAGTTTTTTGCGCCGGTTTAATGATCTTCGCGCCGGCTTTTTCGGCTCGTTCCATTATCTGGCCGACCTCGGCTTCGGTATTTACAAGATGGCCGACCGAAAACTCTGTTGCGCTCTCAGGCTGCAGATCCAATCCGCTGTCCCACGCTAAATTCGCTCGTTCGTACAATGACAGCATTATTCCGCCGTCCAGGTCAAAAACCACTATAGCACCGCGTTCAAATTCAGTTCCGATTATACCCTTTGTTTTCCAGCCAAACGCGTCACGGAAAAATCTCAGCGACTTTTCAAGGTCGTTTACACCGAGGGTTAAGATATTGATGCGCTGTTTCATTTTCTTCACCTTTAAGTTGTTAGTCACCTATCGGTAACAGTATAAAGCAATGTGAATAAAAAAGGTTTAAAGACCTCATAACCTCTATGCATCAAATAAAAAACATTTGAATTCAGAGTGAAATTTCCAGCCCAACGCGTTCTTCTGGTCGAACTTCCACTATATGGCGGGCGCTTGTTATTTACCGGTAACCAATTTGGCTAAACTCTCGATGGCGCCAGTCCATATTGCTTTTTAAAAGCATACGAAAAGTGCGACAGGTCTTCAAAACCCAGTTCAAGATAAATGTCGGTTGCGGTTTTGCCTTTTTCCTTGATCAGGTAATATGCTTCATGCAAGCGCCGCTGCTGCAGCCAGCGGCTTGGCGTAACATGGAATATCTTTTCAAAATCGCGCTTAAAAGTAGCCAGGCTTCTGCCTGTCAGGTATGCAAAACGGTCAAGCCCTACATTAAAGTGGAAATTCTTATTCATGAAGCCTTCAAGGTCGATCTTCCCGGGTGCGCTAAAGTCGAAAAGGATGTCCTTCATTTCGGGATTTACTTTCAGCAACAGCATCAGCGCCTCGCGCAATTTCAAATTAAGCAGGGCCTGATCCTCAATGCCGTTAAGCTGCATATATGGCATCAGTGAATCGAAATAATTCCTATACAATGAATTGGGTTTCAAGTAGAGTACCGACGGGCCGCTTACATGATTTTCACCCTGATTGCCCAATTCCAGGCTCGCGTTCCGCAGGAAGGCTTGGTCGAAATGAATGGAAACAGACCTGAACTCTCCTCCTTCGGGCGGCAACTTGTTGAATTTGATGAGATGATTACGTTTGGCAAAACGAAAATCGCCCGGCCGGAAAAAATATTCGCGCGTACCATCGTTCATGATCATTGTTCCCGACACCTGGTACGTAAACACGTGATCCGGTATGAACTGCTCTCCTTCCCTGCTGCGGGTTACATAGCAGGAATAGGCGATAGATGGTTTTATATCGTTTTTTACAGGCATTTTTCAAATTTAAACATCCGTACAGTATTAACCACAGAGGACACTAAGAAGACGCAAAGTGCACAGAGAGTTTTAACTGCTGCTTGCTTCTTCTCTGTGTCCTTTGTGAAAAACTCCGTGTTCTCTGTGGTTAAAAATATCAGGAATTACTTCTTCGCACCAAAAAATGATTTGCCTAGCTCTGTTTGCGTAAAGTCGATCGCATCATCGGCATTGGTCCAGGTACTTACCGGCAGCCATTTCTCCATTTCTTCGTTTCTCAGGATGGTAGCCTGTTTTACCATAGCCACAGCTTCGCTTCCTAACAGCAAATGTACGGGCGGCTCTGGGTTATTGGCCAGGTCGATCATCACTTTCGCCGCTTTAGCCGGATCGCCCATCGGCACAAATTTGTCACTGGTGAATAAGGCTTTCCGGGCGCCGACAGTTTGTTCATAGCCTTCAACTTCAGGCGCGAAGTTCATCGATACCCCGGCCCAATCTGTTCGAAAACCTCCCGGTTCAATACTGGTGACGAATATGCCCAGCGGCTTAACTTCCTTGGCAAGCGCCTCACTAAAGCCTGCCAAACCGAATTTCGCAGCCTGGTACATGGTTAGCCCGGGATTTCCTACCCTGCCGCCTATAGAACTGATCTGAAAAATTCGCCCCGAACGCTGCCTGCGCATATACGGCAACACCTGGCGGGTTATTTCAATCGGCGCATAAAAATTGGTATCCAATTGACTGCGTACCTGTTCATCGGTATAACCTTCGGCCGCACCTATGATGCCGAAACCGGCATTATTTACCAGTACATCTATCTTGCCGAACCTGTCTATCGTTTGCCGAACAGCGGTTTTGACCTGCTCGTGGTCGGTTACATCCAATGGTATGGGGTAAATGTTTTCAGGATATTTTTCAATCAAGTCATTTAATTGGTCAGGATTGCGGGCTGTTGCCGCAACCTTGTCGCCGTTTGCCAATACTGCTTCTGTGAGGCTTCTTCCCAATCCGCGGGAAGTGCCTGTAATAAACCAAACTTTTGTCATTTCTTTTATGATTTTGTCGGCACAAAGTTCGGTACAAAGCGCCTGGCTTGCTTTGTTGAAAAGCTCAACCTGCTTTGCTGAAAGGTTCATGATTGATGTGCAGATATGCGGATATGCAAATATGCAAATGAATAGGCATTTGCACATATATCTAAAGATTAGTTCCAGACGAAGTATTATTTTAGTTTGATCTTCAGAACTATTTCCTTTTTTAGGTCCTCTAATTGCGAATAAAATTCTTCAAACTTAGGAAATCCATTGCGGTAGTTAATTTCTTTATCATAGCAACTACAACGGCTCCTACTGTACCTATTGTAATAGGCAATCCGATTAATTTATCATAGTCTATCACAACTTAGATTAAAATCCGAAATTGGAAATTCGACATCCGAAATCACATAGTCCCCTCAATCAACTCGTCGTAAAACTCCGTAATATTCATGCCGGCCGCCCGCACCTGCTGCGGAATGAGGCTGTTCATGGTTTGACCCGGGGTGGTGTTGATCTCGATGAAGTAAAAATTGCCTGTGTTTTCCTCGAAGATAAAATCCATACGTGTCATACCCCGGCAATTGAGACGCAGATAAACTTCGGTAGCTACGCTTTCAACCAGTTCACGCTGAGCAGCAGTCAGATCACCCGGCGTTATCTCCCTGGATACCCCTGAAGTGTATTTTGCCTCATAGTCAAAGAATTCCTTTGAGCTGATTATTTCAGTAACGGGCAGAACGGTTATATGTCCTTTCAGCCGTACTATACCTACGCTAAACTCCCGTCCTTTGATGTATTCTTCCACCAATACCTGGCTATCTTCATGAAAAGCCTTTTCCAAAGCCATCGGCAACTCGGCGGCATTGTGCACCTTGCTCATCCCAACGCTGCTGCCGCCGTTGTTGGGTTTAATAAAAAGCGGGAATTTTAAATTGGCAGCTATGGTCGAAACATCGTGCAGGTCGCGCTTAAATAATTGCAGCGACTTTGCCGTATTTAAACCATGAATTCCGTGTACAATGGCTTTAGTGTAAGCCTTGTTCATAGTGATAGCCGACGTTGTAGCATCGCAGGTATTGTATGGTATGCCCAGCATATCGAAATAACCCTGTAATTTGCCATCCTCGCCGGGCGAGCCATGAACGGTAATGAAAGCAAAGTCGAACTCTATTTTTTTTCCTTCCAGGTTTAAGGTGAAATCGTGCCTGTCGACGACGATTTGCTCGTTACCCGATTGATAAAACCACTTTTCTCGCGTGACGAAAATCGTGTAAACATTATATTTTGTCTTATCCAGGTTTTCGGCAATATATTTTGCGCTGTTTACTGATACTTCATATTCACCGGTAAAACCTCCGGCTATAAGGGCGATGTTTTTTTTCACCATATTCGGTTTCGATTGCCGTATACGTGCCGGCAACAATCGGGACCGAAATTAAGCATAAAGTCCGCTAAATCCGAAAACACAATTCCGAATTCCGAAATTATAGCTTATGTTTGGTACCGAATATCGCCGCAGGTTCAATGAGTAAATTTGGCTCTTACTTAAAAACAAAAGATTTCCGCAGAACCATCATTTTAGCTATTCTCTCGGTTATCGTCGTTACCCTGATCGCTTTTTACAGCCTCGGAATTTACACGCGCCATGATTCGGCTATACCTGTACCGAAAATTATTGGCATGCCAGTCGATAAAGCGCTGAGCCTGCTGAAAGACCAGGGCTTTGGTGCGAGTATAGATTCTGTTTACGTATTGGACCAGGCCCCGGGCACAGTTATCGAACAAGACCCGGACGCAGGTACAAGTGTGAAGGAAAATCGCGTTATTTATATAAAGATCGTTAAGAACCAGGCGCCAAATGTGGCGCTGCCTGATGTTATGGACGCGCCCTACATATCGGCGTCGGCAACGTTATCCAATTCGGGGTTAAAGATCGGCGATACGACCTACAAACCGGATATAGCCCGCGATCACGTACTGGAAGTGCGTTTCGCTGGCCAGCCCATTACCGCAGGCACAAAAATACCCAAAGGATCCAAAGTCGACCTCGTACTCGGCGACGGTGCGGGCGCTGCCGAAGTGGAAATTCCGGACGTAACTAACCAGGACCTGGATGCCGCCAAGTTTGCAATTAAGGGAGCCGGGTTAACCGTGGGCACCATAACTTACCTGGGAAGGATAACCGACTCTACGGGCCTGGTGGTGGTCGCGCAGATGCCCATGCGTACTGATTCGGCAAGTAAAACCAGTATCGGTACGCGTATTAACCTGATGGTTACCCAGGGCAAAAAGACACAATAAGCATTTATCCCTATTAAAAGCAGCATATATGGCTAAGGAACAAAAGTCATTGGGCAGGTTTAGATTAATTATCGTCCTGGTGATTGTGATAATTATCGCCCTGGGCGGCGCTGGCGTATTTTATTACATGAAATACTTTAGCCCAAACGTTACAAATAAGCAGGAATACTTGTACATCCATACCGGCGCAAATTATAACGATGTATTGAAGACCGTTACGGACGATGGAATTGTGAAAGATGCCGCATCTTTCGATTGGGCGGCACGGCACATGAACTATGTAAACCGTGTAAAGCCAGGCCGCTACCGTTTAAAAGAAGGCATGACTAATCGCCGCCTGATTAATATGCTTGCATCGGGAACGCAGGAGCCGGTTACCCTGTCTTTCCACAATTTACGCCTGAAGGAAGATTTTGCCGGATTTGTGTCAAAAAAGATCGAGCCGGATTCGGCATCGATCATTCATTTGCTCGATTCGACTGACTTCGTATCAAAATACGGCTTTACACCCGACAACGTGTATGTCGTGTTCATACCGAACACCTACCAGCTTTACTGGAATACTACACCCGAGAAGTTCTTTAAGCGGATGTACGCCAACTACGAGAAGTATTGGACGCCCGAGCGTAAACAACAAGCTGCGGCAATTAACCTTACGCCGATCCAGGTATCGGTTTTAGCTTCCCTGGTCGACGCTGAGGCCTTGCACGATGATGAGATGCCTACCATTGCCGGTCTTTATCTGAACCGGCTGAAGAAAGGCATGAAGCTGGAGTCGGACCCGACTGTGATTTTCGCGCTGAAAGATTTTACCATACACCGGGTATTAAGGAGGTATTTATCGTATAACTCGCCTTATAATACCTATTTAAACAAGGGCCTGCCGCCAGGGCCGGTCATGATGCCTTCGGTGAATGCATTAAATTCAGTGCTGAACTACCAAAAGAACGACTACCTGTATATGTGTGCCAAAGCCGATTTTTCGGGTTACCACGCCTTTGCTACCAACCAGGCCGACCATATGGTTAATGCCCGCAAATACCAAAAGGCTCTTGACGAACGAAATATCAAAAAGTAATGTTTGAGTATACCACCAAAATACGAGTGCGTTACGGCGAAACCGACCAAATGGGTTACATGTATTATGGCAACTATGCGGAATTTTACGAGGTGGGCCGCGTGGAGATGCTGCGTAGTTTAGGTATGACTTACCGCGGCATGGAGGAGTCGGGCATTATGATGCCGGTATCGGAAATGCATTGCAAATACCTGAAACCGGCGCTATATGATGAAGAAATCAGCGTGAAAGTGATAATGGATAAGATGCCCGGCGTAAAGATCCACTTCAAATATGAATTGTATAATCCTAAGCAGGAGTTGATCAATACAGGCGACACGCTACTCGTGTTCGTTAACATGAAAACTAACCGGCCCTGCCTGCCGCCGCAGGAATTTATAGATAAGCTGAAGCCTTTTTTTGAGTAGATTTGAGTTGAATGAAATGGCTTCACCGGTTTTTACGGCGGTTTGTTTTTTATAGGTACCTCGTCGAATGTACCAAATACATCGGTTTTCCCGGTTTTAAACCCATATCCTTATACACCGTCCTCGTGTTCTTTTTCGAGGAGATCAGCCAGGGCACCGTCTCCAATAAGGCATCGTCACTTTCTTACAACTTTATGCTTGCGCTGTTTCCGGCGACGATCTTTCTGTTCACCCTGATTCCTTATATCCCCATCAGGCATTTCCAGGATAACCTCCTGACCATCATGTCGCAGATTATGCCGGCGGACGCCTTTAGCGCGTTTCATGACACGATCATCGAGATCGTAAAAAAGAAAAGCGTCGGCCTGTTCTCTTTCGGCTTTCTCACGACCCTGTTCTTTGCTACCAACGGCGTAAGCAGCCTGATGCAGGCCTTCAATAAATCATCGCTTCAGCCCGAAACCCGGGGATATTTCCGTCGCCGGTGGGTAGCCCTGGTACTTACCGTTGTGATCAGTCTTTCGTTATTAGTGGCCGTAGCCATCATGATCGGCGGTGATAAGCTGTTGACCTTTCTTAAGCTGCACATTGCCAGTCGTGCCCATGCCTGGTATACGGTGATCGCCCTGTCGCGGTGGGCGATAGTGATCATCATTTTCTTTACAACCGTATCCTTGCTTTACCGCTATGGCCCCGCCCACAAGCAGCGCTGGAAATTTCTTAGCCCGGGCTCCATCCTGGCAACTTTGCTGGCTGTGCTGATCTCGCTGGGATTCACCTATTATATCGATAACTTTTCATCGTATAATAAGGTGTACGGATCTATCGGCACGCTTATCGTAGTAATGATATGGCTTTACCTTAACTCGCTGATCATTCTGATCGGCTTTGAACTGAACGCCAGCATCGAGCTTTCCAAGCGTTCCATCAAGATCGTCAAGCCCAAATTCAATACGTTCAGGACTACGCCGCCTCCGGCAAATCACAACAAATAAACCGGCTATTTAACATAGCCCTTCAGGAGCCCGATAAATTCATCGATCTCCGCGATGGTGTTATCGAATGAAAACACCAGCCTTACTTCTTCCTTCAGATCGTTCCAGTAATAGAAATAAGCGTGCTGCTGCATTTTGGCGTGGGTTTCCGGCGACATTTTCAGGAACACGGCATTAGTTTCAACCGGATGAACAACGGCTATGCCTGGTATGCCGGCAACGCGTCTTTCAAATTCTTTAGCCAGGTTGTTGGTATACGCAGCTAGCCTGAGCCAAAGGTCGTCATGCAGTATCCGCGCAAATTGTGCAGCGATAAAACGATTTTTGGAGGCCAGCTGCATGCTTCGTTTAAGGTTGTATTTGTGGTTTTTTTTAGGATCGGGCCCGAAGAAGATAACCGCCTCGCCGAACATCATGCCTGCTTTGGTGCCGCCAAGGGTTAAAACATCAATGCCCGCATCGCGGGTCATTTCTTTCAGCGACTTGCCCAGATGGGCAGCGGCATTAAAATAACGCGCCCCATCCACATGCAGCATGAGGTTATTTTCAACACAAAGCGCTTTGATAGCTTTAAGTTCGTCAATGGTGTAAACGGTGCCATACTCTGTGGGTTGCGTTATCGACACAACGCCTGGTTGCGGGTGGTGTACATCCCCTATCCTTTTGATGGCAATTTTTAGCTCGCTCAAGACGATCTTGCCGCTTTCCGACACCACCGGATACAACCGGCAATTGGTAAACGATTCGGGCGCGGTGGATTCGTCGACATACAAATGCGCCACATCCGAGCAATAGATTGAATTGTAACGCTCGGTTACCGACCCGATGCCGAAGTTGTTAGCGCCTGTGCCATTGAAAGTAAAGTAGACTTCGATGTCATCGCCAAAGTGGCCTTTGATCGCCTTTGCGGCCTCCCCTGTGATGCGGTCGTTGCCATAGGAAGGCATACTGCCGGTATTGGCATCAATTAGGGCCTGCATCATATCGGCCTGAACACCGGCATAGTTTTCGCTGGCGAAGTTGATCTTCGTTTTATTGCTCATAGCGTCGTTTTATCTTTCGGTTGAGGTAATTGATAGCGGTGTGCAATATTACATCATTTCCGGGTTTTTGATAACGCAGACCGAGGGTTATTGCCGGACTGAACTGTATAGCGCGTGTGCCGACCGTTATGGCCTTAAAACCAAATAAGTTAATAAAACAGCAGACCCGACGGCAACAGACAGATTTACAGCGCGTTGAATCCATTATAAAAATCTGAACATCGTTTTTGGCAATTCGGCACCGTTTTGTACTTTTGCGCCCGGAGAGATGGCAGAGCGGTCGATTGCGGCGGTCTTGAAAACCGTTGACTGTTAAAGGTCCGGGGGTTCGAATCCCTCTCTCTCCGCAAGTTATATTTCGAAGGAAACCAAAAACGCTGTAAACTAATGATTTACGGCGTTTTTCATTTGTAGCCTCCACCAAAATACACCCAAAAATCGCATCATTCCGGTGACCCGCTTCGGCACAATCGGCATGATTTGGTATTTGTTAATTTTGATTAATTTTTGATTAATTAAAGTTAACGAATAGTTTTGATCACAACTTGCTAACAATTAGCCTTATTGGCCTTTTTATATAATATTAATCTATTGATTTTCAAAAAAATATCTTAATAAAAATTTGGAGAGAGACATTTTTTTTCTAAATTCACATTAGAAATCATTAACCTTAATCTTAACCTTTATGAAAACAAGCCAGTTATTTTCTTTAGGCGAGCGTTGCAATTTATCCTGTCGTGATGAACACTATGTTGCGGTAAGTTTGCAATTGTGACGTCAATTATCATTCCCGAACGGACGCTGTCTCGCTAATGGCTCTTAATGTCCGGGATTGATGTAATGCAGTCTTTGCCAATAAGTTTTAGGTAACGCAAGAATTCGAACCTTTCAGTGATGCAGGTTTCTGCGTCGCCTTGGAGTGATATTTTTTATCCGAACGGGCGTCCCTTATATACCTTATCGAAATATCGGGGATTTCCAAGACAACACTTTAGTTATTGAACCTACCCGGCGAAACTTAAATGAAAACGATCTTACATAGAAGTCTCCTGCTATCGGCTTTATCCTTATTGGCCGGGACCATTATGCTGCAAGCGTCCTTCTCCAAAAGCCGGGTGTACTTCGGTAGATTGAAATATGCGCCAGTGACCAGACCGGTAAAGGAGCATCTTGCTGATTTTGTTAGCTCAAACATGCTGCATGCAAACAGTTCTACAACAACCGTCAACTGGACCGGGGCTGTAAGTGCAGACTGGTCAAACGCGGGCAACTGGAGCACTAATTCGGTTCCCGACAGTGCGGACAGTGTGAAGATAGGCTTCGTTTCTTACACCCGTCAGCCGGTCATCAGCAGCAACGTGCGGGTGGCTTATGTCCTGTTCGGTGGCAGCATTCCGGACACGCTTACCATCAATGCGGGTGACACGCTTCGTGTAGGCGGCAGTATCGTCCAGGGCCACAACTTCGACAGCGCTATACCTAAAACCCTGCTTCGTGGAAATGGCAGTATTTATTGCGACTCACTGATCGTGGGAAACAACGTTCTGCCGCGGATCGTGGTCACAAAAACCGCAATCATGACCTCAACAATCGCGGCATTGAATATCAGCGGCAACCTCGTTGTCCGCTCCTGTACGATCGACCTGTTATCCGGCGGAGTCGCCAATAACAACAGCTTGTTTTCTCTCGAAGGCGGTCAGTTGACACTCGCCGGCCGTATAGTCCTCGATAATTTAGTACCACCTTACGTTGCATCCCTGCCACAAAGCAAACCCCTGGCGAAATTCCAAATAAACATCAATTCTTCTCAAAATGCCACATTGGTATTATCGGATTCCAGCTCCGTGGTTAGTACGCACAGCGGCTGTGATACGATAGATTTTTATAATCATGTCGCGGGAACTGGCAAAAGTGTTGTTCAATACGCAGGTGGCAACCAAATATTATATACCAACAACACCGACGGTATCGACACCTTACCTTACACCTATCAAAACTTATTAGTGACGGCCGCAGGCAACAAGACTGCCGGTACGTTGGAAACAGGTAATAGCCTCAATGTCGGTGGCGATCTCAGCGTGACATCCGGTACCCTTGATCTGCAAACATACGCGGCAGCTTGTACCGTTTACGGAAATTATACGAACAGAGCGGTGACCAGGGTGGGTTCCCCGGGAATCACTTTTAAGGGCCCCAACTTCTTTAATTCAAATCAGTTCAATTACGACAATGCACTCGTCACCTTCTCGGGAGGCACGCAAAACCTTACCGACAGCACTTCCGCTGGAACAAACCTAAGGATGGTTGTTTTTGCCGACACGGGTATCAAGCATATTCATCGCGGTACTTTTGCCATTATCGATAGCGGCAGGGTCAGTTTGTCAAATAATGTGACCGTAACGGTTGATACCACAGCAACATTCATTTTGCGGTCCGACAGCCTGAGCACAGCTGCCATTACCGCGATACCCTCTGGGTCGGTGATTACCGGTATAGTTAATGCCGAGTGGTTTGTGCAGGGGAGCTGGACCAATACCAGCCTGAGGACTTACCGGCTCATGTCGTCCGCTGTAAATCACACCTCGAAAACCGACGGAACCGGCGACTACAATTTGAACTGGCTAAAAGGAACAACGCTGTATGACGGCGCTATCCTGACAGGTACCAGCGGATCGGCAAACGGCTTTGATCTTAACGGCGGCCCCACGATTTATTTGTACCGGGAGGATGTAAACTACAACAATGGCGCGTTCACCTCGGGGAATTACCGCGGCATGAATAAGATCAACAATACCGACCTCAATGATATCGGAACCCAGAAGAGGTTTACGACTTCGGCGCTGGCTGACACAACGGTTCGGCTGCCTATCGGTAACGGTGCATTTTTTTTCTTCAGAGGAAACAGGGTTAACCCAAACGGCACGACCAGCGGGACAAAAACAACACAGCCTTATAACTACCCGGAAAGCGTCACCTTTACCAATAAGGGCACTGTCAACCAGGGGCAGGTCCAGGTACGCATATATTTCAGGAACGATAACTATCTATCCTATACGGATTCGGCCTATGTCAGTAACAGCCAGGTTCGTGGTTTCAATATGGTTGGGAACCCCTATCCTTCAGCTATCAACTGGGATAATTTCAGTGCGACAGACAGTACGGCCAGCATCTACGGACCTGGTTTAAGCGATACTATATCTTTTTATAATCCTGTAACGAAGGTATTTGATACCTACGTTGCAAATCCTGCACACAACCGCGATAGTATTTATAATGGTTCGGGCTCGGCAACCAATATTATCGCCAGCGGCAAGGGTTTTTTTGTGCGTGTCGACCCGACTTCGCCAAACAAGCTTACCGCTAGTTTACGGTTCAGGGAACAAGCAAAGTTTAATCCGCCGACCGTCTCTGGAAGCAGGAGCATGGCGCGCAAAACCGGAGCTTTGAAAACCGGTACAAGGGCCAATGCGGTCGCTAAAGTCCAAAAAGTAGTGGCAACGCCAAAACATCGGTCTATTGAACTGCGGCTGCTGCAGGAAAAAATTCCTCTCGGCGAGGCGCTGATCAGCTTTTCCGGGTCAGCGAAAGTAATAAGAAATCCTGTGGTACCTTTAATGGATCTGGATGGAGGCGCAGTCCCGCAAACCCTGCTGGCCACCTTCTCGGCCACCCGAACACCAGTGGTATCGAACCGCATGGCCCTGCCCGCAAAAGTAACCAGTATACCGCTATATATTGGCGCTTTGCAGACCGGAACCTATGCACTTTCCCTGTATTCCGCCGCGTATATTCCGATGCGTTATGCAATAAGCTTATACGACCAATTGACAAAAACGACCCTCGACCTAAGGAAGCATAACAGGTACAATTTCAAAATAGATAATACCTATAAACAAAAAGGTAATAACCGTTTCACTCTGACAATTACGCCCCATGACAAATAAAATCAAGCGAATAAATATCCTGCGCCCAATGGTCATTTTGACCTTGTTCGTGCTGCAATCCTGCAAAACGGCGACAGAACGCTGGCTTGCAAAGATGACCGATTTCAAGGAGTTGGATGATAAAACGCTGTCGTTGCAGGTGATGAAAATGCGCCCGCAGCAGGCTGACACTAATTCGTTTGGTTACCAGGTAAGGATATATCCTTCAGAAACCTGGCTGGAAGCACGGGGCATAGGTGCATCTATAGATTTCTTTTACCATATGGGCAGCTGCTTCAGCATCAGGGCCGGGACATCAAGTGTTTCACCGGTTATCGTGCAGCCGGTAAGTAACGGTATTGCGAACTGCTATGAATATCTGCTCTATTTCAATGCCGAAAAAAGTATAAAACTGAAACATATTGAACTGGTATATGACGATCGCTTTATCAACAGGAAGCAGTATATATTAAAATTAAATTGACATCTAATGCATTATATATGAAGATCAGGCTAACATACAGGAAAAAGGTTGCAATCGGGCTATTAGCGTTATGGCTGACCGACATCATCGCGCCGCCCGTTTGTCATGCGCTGACGTCGGGCCCCACGCAACCCGAAGCCCGGTCGTTTCAGCCGGCAGGCGTGTCCGATATGGTCGATCTTTTTTCAGGCGACTTCAAATACAATATCCCACTGCTGGATGTTGATGGCTATCCGGTAAATCTGAATTATGAGTCCGGTACCAGCATAGACGACGAAGCCAGTTGGGTGGGCCTGGGCTGGAATGTGAACGTTGGCGCTATTAACCGGCAAGTGAGAGGAATACCCGATGACATGGCCGGTGATAATATTGAAGTGGATCATTATACCAAGCCTAAAGTGACCGTGGGCGGAAAGTTATCGGCCAAGATAGAAGTAAAAGGCTTGGGAACGAACCTTTTAAGCGCTAATGGTTCATTCAGTCTGGGCATTTTTAATGATAACTATACCGGGATTGGAGCTGAAATAGGCGCCAACGCGGGAATATCCTTTGCAGGCCCGAATGAAACTACATTTACTGCAGGCATGGGGCTAGGAATAACATCAAATACTGCCAGTGGTGTAGAATTGAGTCCGTATATGAATCTTGGTATAACCGAACATGTGGCTGCTGCTACCACTGCCTCCGCAGGATTAAGCGCGTCATTGGGATATAACACCAGGTCTGGTTTGAAAAGTCTGACGCTTGGATCAAGTTTTGACGTATCAAAAACTACGGCTGAGATTAGGGTAAATTCATTAGGGTTCTATGCTGCTGACATACAGGTGGGCACCGCAAGTAACGGTACCGGCGGAGGCGCATCGGGCTCTGCCATCAGCTTTAATACCGAACCCATTAATCCCAACCTGCAGGTACCTTACCGCACTAGTTACGGGTCATTTAGCATTGATGTGGGGCCTTCTTTAGAGATTGTATATGGCGGTGTTGGGTTAACGGGTTATAAAAGTGTCAGGGAGGTAGCTTCGCAGCAAATATTCAACCCGGCGTACGGCTTTCTTTATGCCGAAAGAGGCAAGAGCCAGCCAAACGCAGCCATGGATTTTACCCGTGAAAAGGATAATCCTGTAATACCCGAACTGCCCAACCTTGCGGTGCCAGTGCCCACACCAGATATGTTCACATTCACGAGCCAAATGGGCTCGGGACAGTTCAGGCTTTACCGTGGCGGGTCAGGTGCCTTCTTCGACAGTGCGGTTAGCGATAATGATGGAGTAACTTCATTGGGAGGCGATATAGGCTATGGCTTTATAGGCCACGGCGGTGTAACGCTTTTTAAACAACACACACAAAATAATACCCGTAAATGGACCGCCAATAACAACTACCTCAGCAAAGCCGATTTCCAGGATGCTTCTTATACCAATCCCTCCAAACAGCATGCGTATTTTAAAATAGTAGGTGAAAAAACCCTGGAGGATTCAGCGATGGTTGCCAAACTGCACAACACACAACCGCTGGAAGTGAGTATTACTGGTAAAACCGCTAATGCCTCATTTACCAACGCCAGCCTGACTAACCTGGTAAAAAGTCAGCGCCAGGTTAACCAAACGGAGGTATCGTATTTTACCGCTTCTGAAGCTGGTAACTCAGGCCTGGACAAACTCATCAATGTTTACCCGCTTTATGATGTTTCCACTTTCAAGGTGCCGGTAAACAATAAACCGCTTAAGACAGATAGCATCGGCAGGACAAGCAGTTACCGCAAACCGCATCATTTATCTGAAATAACTGTTACAGACGGTTCGGGAAAACGCATGGTCTACGGCCTGCCGGTTTATAATATCAGCCAGGCCGAGTACAGTTTTGCAGTCGGCTCCTCGTATAGCAAGGTTAAGCAAACCAATAACCTGGTGCAGCTTTCTGTTAACAACCCCGGCACGCCACGGGCCAGCATCAATCACAATAAAGGAATCGACTATTATTATCACCGGCAGACGGTGCCCGCTTATGCCTCCAGTTTCCTGCTGACCGCCGTGTTGTCGCCCGATTATGTCGATAAAACCGGTAACGGCATCACCGACGATGATTTGGGTACGGCCATCAAATTCAACTATGCAAAGCTTTCAGCTCCTTTTAAATGGAGGGCGCCTTATATGGGTGGCACGCTGAACAAAGGTCTGCTGGCCGATAAAGATGATGATAAAGCCAGCATTGTTTACGGCGAAAAGGAAATTTGGTATCTCAGTTCCATTGAATCGAAGACCAAAATCGCCTATTTTATTACCGAAGACCGGCGCGACGCGCTTGGCGTGACTGACTTTACCGGCCTTACCCGCGATACGACCAACAAGCAACGCTGCCTTAAAGAAATACGCCTCTACTCGAAGGCGGATACAACCAAGCCGATTAAAGTTATAAAATTCGAGTATACCTACGAGCTATGCAGGCACCTGCCAAACAATGCGGACAACCATGTGTCGGGCGACTCGCTGCAGTACAGCACCAACCCTGCATTGGGCGGAAAACTAACTCTGAAACGGGTATATTTTGAATATCAGAACAGTCCCAAGGGTGCGAACTTCCCTTATCAGTTCAGCTATATCGACAGTATCCGCAACGCGCATACAGGTTTGGATACCGCAGTGAATTATGCCGACTTGAGCACCGACCGCTGGGGAGTATACAAATCAGTGGTGGAGAACCAGCAGCCCTTGACCAATGACGAATTTCCCTATACTAACCAGGATGTGCAGGATAATGATACCACCGCCAAATCACGAGTCGGCCAGAACGCATCCCTCTGGCATTTGAACAAGATCGCGCTGCCCACGGGCGGTACCATTAACGTCAGTTACGAGTCGGATGACTACGCCTACGTCCAGGATAAGCGGGCGATGGTCATGTCCGGCATCAATTCATTGATCAATTCGTCGGGAGCGCCGGTAGACACGAATCATTTGCAAAACGCCGCCGGTTTTCAAATTAAGATACCCAATACAGCGGTAACCGGTGATCCGACAGCCTGGTTTAAGCAGAATTATCTTAACGGCTCAGACTATATTTATTCCAAGTTTTACGTCAAAGTTTCCACCAATTACAGCCCCAGCGGTGGCTTTGACTACGATTTCGTGTCCACTTATTCGCCGGTCGATCATGTGACTATTTCCGGCGGGTATGCCAATGTCTTTCTGCAGAACCGGAGCGACGGTGGCGTATCAGATAACCCCATTATATTTTCAGCCTGGCAAACCATACGGAACGAATATCCGCGCTATGCATACCCAGGTTTTGACCAGCGAACAGCCGATGGCGAGACCAGTTCGGCGGTAAGTTCTGCCGTTAAGGCGGTACTTGCATCGATCAGCAACCTTAGCGAATTAAAAGAGAATTTCAACCAAAAAGCCGATAAAAAAGGTTTTGCTTCCAGTATCCAGCTCAGCAAGTGTTTTGCAAGGGTGGTTAAACAGGATGGTCACAAGCTCGGCGGAGGGGTACGTGTGAAAAAGATACAGATATCGGATAGCTGGCAGGCTATGGCGGGCAATAATAGCCCTACGGGAGCATCTTATGGCCAGGCATACACCTATACCACAGTTGATAACGGGCAAACGATAAGCAGCGGCGTGGCATCCTATGAGCCGACCGTCGGCTGCGACGAGAACCCCTTCCGGCAACCTGTTCCTTATGTCGAAAAGATCAAGGGCGCCCTCGACAATTTCTTTGATCTCGAACAGCCCTTCGGCGAATCTTTTTTTCCTGCGCCTTCTGTAGGCTACAGCAAGGTTACAGTAACCGACCTTAACGAGAACGGAATACCTGACCCCGGCCTAAGGACTGGCTATACAGTGGATGAGTTTTATACCGCGAAGGATTTCCCCGTGCAGGTTACCGTTATGCCGCTTACCCAAAACGAGAATAAACCTGTTAATAAGTTTTCATTTGTGGGCGCCAAGAGCATTGATGAGCTCACCATGTCGCAGGGCTACAATATTGTGCTGAACGACATGCATGGTAGGCAGAAAGCGACCCGAACTTATAATCAGACCGGCGCCGAGATAGCCTCTACGGTGTATTATTATAAAGCCGATCCCAAGGGGTCGGATGAGTTTACTTTAGATAATGCCGTGGATATCGTCAATTCTGACGGAACGATCTCGCACAATAAGGTCATTGGCAGGGACATTGATTTCTTTACCGATTTTAGGGAATACGAGACCAAAAACAGCGGCTTCTCGGATAATATCGGGTTTGATATTGTCGACTTGATCTTCTTTGCATTCCCTTTGCCGCATTTCCCCCAACCGGAGAACAACGAGTATAAACTTTTCCGCTCGGCGGTTGCCGTTAAGGTAAACCAGTACTATGGCATCATAGATCATGTTGTAAAAACAGAGAACGGTTCATCCATCACGACGCAAAATATTGCATTTGATGGGCTGACGGGCGAGCCGGTGGTTACATCGACCCAAAACGAGTTTAACCAGACCATCTATTCGGTAAATATACCTGCTTATTGGGTTTATAAAGGCATGGGCGGCTCGTATCAGAATTCGGGCATCCTGTTGCAGAATTTTACAACGGACTCGACCGCTACAGTGCCTTCGCAATATGCCGGTTATTTAAAAAGCGGTGATGAGATCGACGACATCTCAGGCGTTAATAAGCGGTACTGGATTATTGAGGACAAAGCCGACTCGGCAACCACGGTAATCAAAAAGCTGGTTGACCAAACGGGGGCTTATATGCCCAATTTTAAAGTCACGGCCTCGCCTTTCATGGTTAAGCTTGTCCGGTCCGGCTATCGCAATATGCTCAGCTCAAAAACTGAAAGCATCGTTTGTTTAAACAACCCGATCCAAAACAATAGGCTGCAATTGGCGTCAAATGCCGACCTGACCAGCTTGCAGGTAATCAACGCTTCGGCCACGCAATTTAACCAAAACTGGTCCATGGATCAGCACGACCAATTGCCGGATAGTACCAGGTACATAACCGGAATCGCAAATAAGTATGAAACCGCTTTACCAGATTCCCGACGGTCCCAGAATGGAGTGTATGATTTTGCCAGCGGCACGGTATACACCAACGCCTATCTTCAGGATGGTTCGCTGCGATCTACGATCTGGCCCCCACCAGTTAACGATCCCAGAAACGGCCAGACAGTCGATATCGAAAAAAATATTTTCCTTCCGGCGGGCACTTATTATATCGGATTTTGCGGCGATAACAATAACTATAATTATAAAATAGACGGCGTTGAGCTGGGAGAGCGTTTAACGACACTTTGGTGTTTATCCGCGCCAATGACCTTCACCACCGGAGCCAATCATCACTTTTCCCTGCAGCAAACCAATGGGAACGGATATCCGGGCGGGATAGCCCTGGAGATTTACACGGGGCATGATGGTTCGGGAATGGTTTTCCAGTCGTCAGAATGGGCATACCAGCATGACACAGTGAGCTACGCCTGGCGTAAACACATAAATCCGTATGTCCGCGGCTTTTTTGGCAACTGGCGCGAATACGGCAGCCAGGTATTCCAGCAGAGCAGGCATTACAACGCTAACACTTCGGTTAAAGGTGTCAATGTGAAGCAGGCCGGCTATATCAATAATTTTTCGCCCTATTGGTATTATAATTCGTCTGCATGGGTAACCGACACGGCCGGTAACCGCAGCCGCTGGGTGACGGCCAATACGGTGACCGATTATGATGATTACGGCCAGCAGATCGAAAACAAGGATGCTCTCGGCCGTTTCAGCGCTGCCAAATTTGATTTCAATGGTGAGCTGCCTTCCGCTGTTGCATCGAACGCACAAAACAGGGAGATATATGCCGCCAGCTTCGAGGATAGCTTTTTCTCGCCGGGTACGGTTAGCGGTGCACAGCCTGATGTGGATTTCGTAAAAACGGGTACCGATACTATTATCAAGCATTATGCTATCGATACCGTGGCTCATTCGGGCAATTATTCGGTGCCGCTGCCCACAGTAGGTTATATCCTGACCACCAACATCCACAGCAAAACACTACGAATCGACAGCCTGCTGAGTATCAATACCAAGGGCGAATATAACCTGAAGCCGGACACCGGTTTGTACCCGGTAGGTTTTGAGCCGATGCCAGGCAAGAAGTACATTTTCGACGTATGGGTGAGGGACGACAGCGTTACCAATAAGTCTGTCAATATCTCCCTGAAAATGAATGGCACAACGGTGCCGCTAACCTGCAAGGCTTTGGTAGAGAATTGGAAACTAATAGAAGGAACGATCAATATCGGGTCGCTCGGTTCGGCAAAAACACTGACGCTGCTGCTTACGCCGCTCACATCGGGGGTATTCGTCGATGACCTGCGTATTCATCCTTTTAATTCTCAAATGAAAACTTACGCTTACGATGCCGGCAGCATGCGGCTAATGGCGGAGATAGACGAAAATGGTTTTGCCACATTTTATGAATATGACAGCGAGGGCTTGCTGGTGAGAGTGAAAAAAGAGACCGAACGAGGAATTATGACGATAAAAGAAAGCCGCTCATCTTACAGGAAAGGATTATAGACCATGAAAAAGATATACCTTAAACCGAAACTCATTATTACCGGCATTTTTGTTCTCGCCTCCGCGGCCCTGGTAGCAGGAGCCATCGGTAAGCATCTCGGCGCACCGGTGAAGCGGCATGCCAGACATATAGTGGCAGCATCTGTTGAAGAGCCGATAATTTATGATTCGGTTTTGCTGAAGAAATTTATCAGCGCTATCCGCTCGCTTGATTTTAACCAGCCAGAATGCACCTACAAGGGTATAGTGGACCTGGAAGACGGCAATGATACTACCAATAATGTTCATAACCTGCGGTTTTCATTTTGCAGGTCGGGTAAGAATTACTATTACCAGGTTGGGAACGCCGAGATCATTCACCACGACGGCATCAACCTTTACATTCAGCATGATCAGCACAAGATAGCTTTGTCCGGCGAGGCTATTACAATAAAATCGCCTGTCACCAATATCCCCCTGATCGAAAAGACACTGCAGGGTGAGCATTATACCCTTCAGCATTCGCAAAAGGGGAATATGCAGACCTTATCGCTCATCAACGAACATCATATATCGTGCAAAGAGATTTCGGTAACACTCGATACCGTATCGGGGAAATTGAAACAAATATATACCCGGCTGACAGATTTTGGCAGCCCCGCCGATAAGAACAAAGAGAGAACGATGAATGTAACGCTCACGGAGGTAAAGGACCAGGCGGAGATAAATGCGTATCCGTCATGGGAACGCTTTGTAAAGAGGTCGGGGGGAAAATGGGAGCTAACCGACGCTTACCGGGACTATGAACTGATCCAATTTTAAGATCGTGCCATGCTAAAGGCTAAGATATTCATTGGGCTTACATTGATCCTCACGCTGGTGCTGGGGGCGAATTGCTTTGCAGGGATAGAGCTGCATAAGGGCGCCATGAAAGGCGGGCTGAAAAAAGGTGATACCCTGGTTGTGAAGGACAACAGGTTTAAAACAGCTAACCGCAATTTTAAAGACCTGTGGGTAAAAGACGCGATCATATTCCGCTTCGCTGATCAGAAAGCGATAACCAGGGATTTCACAAGCACGGTTACCCTCAAACTCGAATACTTAAAAACACCCGGTCAGCAGTTGCCGGATACACAGACCGTTCGCCTGTCCGTAAGCTATTCCACCAAACGGGGCGCTGTTTACAAGATGAAGGATTCGTATTCCTTTTCGGCGGCCTATTGGCTGCGTATCACCATACTTGATATTAACAGCCCCGGGCTTGGCAGCAGCCTTCCCGCCGCTTTTGAACTGGGCGCAACGATCGATATTAACAGGAAATATAATTTCGATTCGCGGGTACTTGTTAAACCTAAAGCGCTTATCGTAACCGATGGCGTACACCGTGCAGTCGCTAATGCGCCGGTAAAGCGGTTTTCGCTCACGCGGATGCTGCGCAGTATAAAGCCATCGAGCGATACGGTTAACGGCGGCAACCAGCTGCAGTTGTACTGGTCGCACGATTCGACTGCCGATGAATATGACATTGAATGGACAACGGCAGACAGCGGAAGCTATTACCTGCATACCATAGCGAAAATGGCAGCGGGTACTGCCGGCACGGTAAATCCCGACACGCTGAACCGGATATTCCTGAATAATGCTACGCGCGTTACGACGCCTGATACCAGTTACCTGATCTCATTGGTATCAAATGACAACTACATATTGGTGCGCATGCGCCGGGTGCAGTATACCAGCGACGGCATCAGGCTGCTCGGGAACTGGGATTACAGCCTGGACACCGGTTACGCGGCCTGGAAACTGAACTGGTACCAGCAGAACCTGAATTGGCAGTATTCGGCTGCTTATGCCGAAGAAGGGAAAAAGAAGGAGGTAGTAAGTTATTTCGACGGAACGCTGCGCGGAAGGCAGACCGTGACGATCAACAACTCGGATAACGTTGCCGTGGTGCAGGAAAATGTTTATGACGAATTTGGCCGGGCCACCGCAAGCATCCTGCCTGCGCCCTATAAAAATCCGGCAGGGACTACGCCGTACCTGCACTATTTTAAGAATTTCAATGTCAATGGCAGCGGCTCGCCATACAATTCGGACAACGTTCGCGGCAGCACCTCGTCCGACTCCTGCGAATTTAATCCCGACACGCTAAATGCCGTTTCGGGCGCTTCGCAGTATTATTCGCCCAATAATGCTTTTCTGACAGACACTACCTCGCCGAGTTATAAACGCTACAACTTCTACATTCCCAGCGCCGAAGGTTATCCTTTGTCAGTCACGGAATATACCGCCGATAATACCGGCAGGATCAAGCTGCAGGGCGGCGTAGGCAAAACCTTCCAGCCGGGCGATTCTTTTCCGAGCAAGACCACCAAATACTATTACGGCAAGCCTGAGCAATGGGAGCTGGATCAGCTGTTTGGCAACGATGTAGGCTATGCCAGTCATTACCTGAAAAACATGGTGGTCGACCCGAACGGGCAGATCAGCATCAGCTATATCAATGCCAGCGGCAAAACCATAGCCACGGCGCTAACCGGACCGGCCCCGGCAACGATGGACTCCATCCCGTCGATCGTTCCAACGACTACCCAGACCATCAACCTGCTGGATTCAAGTAAGTTTGTTTTCAATAATTCTGCACTCAAAATCTCTGCTACAACCACCTACCTTGCCTCGGTTACCGGCCCGGCGTCGATCAAATACAGTGTCAATAAACTGATCGATAAGTTCCCTGCCGATTCGCTGAACATCTGCAGCAATTGTTTCTATAACCTGCATATCAGCGTCTATAATGATTGCAATGAAAAAGTAGATACGATCACCAGGCCCATCCAAGTTGGTTCGGCCACCGCTGCCTGCGACAGTACCGGTGTGAAAACGGATTCGGTAAGCGTAACGATCCCGCAGGTTGGGGAATATTATGTCACTTTTGAATTCGACTTCAGTAAGACGGTTATAGAGAACTATGCCGACAGCGTGATCACGCAGGGCCAGGCCAAGGGCGCTATTAAAAAAGAATTCGATTTTATTCTGCCTTATCTGGATAGTCTCGACTTCAAATCGTGTTTAAGCGATTGCTCAACCTGTTTGCAGGTGCTGGGGACGCAGGCCAATTTTACCACCGTGGTAAAAAGCAAGATGCTGGCGCTGGATGTGGACTCGGCAAGCGTGAACGGGTCGGTGTTCAATACCTGGGTTACCAATGAATATAACACGCTGAAGGCCTATTGCGATTCGCTGCACGCGACCTGCAATACAGATACCGTATCCTCGTCGCCGTGCCAGAAGTACTTGCAGCCTATGGAAGACGATGTGTCGCCGGGCGGCCAGTACGCTTTGTTCGATACCAACGGCAACGCGCTGGATACGGCCAATAACGTGCTTTACAAACATTGGCGCACGCAGTTCCCGGCTACGTCCCCTACCGACACCGCGGTTTATAACCAGGCGCTGATAACGCTGGGCGACGGGACGGTTACTTCGGCATACGACTCGACCTTTACGCTGAAACTGCTGGTGCAGTACTGGCAAACCAGTTGGGCCGACCGCTTTTTACCATATCACCCCGAATACTGTAAGCTGCAGTTCTGCTGGAATAATGAGAGCTATGAGTTGTGGGACCAGACCGTGCAGGACAGCATATTACTGGCCAGCCAGATACCCACCATACCAGGCGCGCCGCCGGGCCTGCATTACGACTATAACAATGCCGCGTGGCTGGTGGCCGCCGACCCCTTCTTTAAGACCGGCGGAGCGGGCGCAGGCATGGCCGCCGATTTTGAAAACGACCTGAACAATTACTCGAAGAACGTAGCGGGCTATGCTGCCGGCAGCGTAAAGGATTTGATAAAGTTTGTGGATTTTCTGTTGTACTGCAGCGACCCCAACGCCAAAACCAATACGCTGAACAACAATACCAACAACTGGGACAACTGCTCGCCTGTGGGCGCCTGCCGTGCACCCGACCGGGAGTGGAATACCTACCAGGATTATTATTTTGAGCTGAAGCAGAATTATTACAATAAACTGCGCCTGCAGACTACCTGCGCTAACAAATGTACCGTTGGTACGCCCGAAACCCTCCCTACCGCCAGCGCCTGCCCCGCCGCGACCGACTTTGTGATCGGCGACTACTCTTCGGCAGATGGTGCGCCAACAGACACCTGCGACTCGACGCAAAAACTGGTGACGCTGAACTATGTGCCCGGCAATGTGAGCACAACCGTGCAGGTGACTATCAGCTATGCCGCCGGCACCGACACCGCAGGGCTGCCTAAAACTTTCACCTTCCGCAAGGGCGACCGGAACAAGATGTTCTGCGTGCCCGACAGCCTGCTTTCGCAAAGCATATCGGTGCAATCCGTGGTGTGCGACAGCTGCCAGGTGAACCCGCTGGTGCACAATACCTGGGTGAACGACCATATTATACAGCAGGTATATAACAGCAGCGGTACGCTGATAGCGACAAAGACTATTCACATCGACAGCGCCAACCTGTTTAAGGGCACGCTGACCATTAACGCGAACAATACTTATAATGTAGTCAACAGTTTCCGCTCGTATTCGGGGAGCTGGGAGCAGGACAGCTGCACCTTATCGCTGTATGCCAATAACATCAGGTACACGCTGAACGCGGTATCGGCTGACAGCCTATCCTTAACTCACCGGGAAGGCAATACGCAGGAAACCTGGTACTATGCCGGCACGGGGCTGAATGTGACCTGCAGCAGTCCGGATACCATGCATGTGACGGCATTACAAGGAACAAACGCGTACTTTAAGGGCAGCTACCCGAAACGGCATTTGATTACCGTAATTGCCGGTTCGGCAGGAAGCCCGCCGCCCTTTAGCTGCATCAACTCGTCGGGGGGCGATACCACTTCTACGTCAACTTATCATACCTGTCTGAGCGTATACACGCCGTACAGCACGGTCAAATATCAAAATGTTTGGGTGTTCGACTGCCTGTACGATGCGGTGCCGTCCACCTGTCCGCCTGAACTGCTGACCAAACAAAGCCGTTTCCCCGATACGTTTACCAGCCCGGTGGTGGGTGATACGGCGACGGTGGTGTCGCAAAGCAAGGCGCAGCTGGCACAGCAGGCCGACAGTACGGCTACTTCGTTAGCCCCGAGCTGGAAAAGCGCTTTGCTGCCCGGATTGACGGCCATCGGTCATGCAGGCGACACTACGGCATTGGTTACTGCCTTTACCGGCATCAGCGTATTGGGCAGCGACCTGAGCCATCCCTATGGTTCCAGCTCGGTTCCTCCGGGGGTAACCGGGCCGTCGGGCTATGCTGATTTTGGCGCGGCTATTAAAGGCATAACACACATCACTACGTTTACGCCAACCTTAAACCCCTGGCTGATCAGCATGCCCTACCCCTACTCGCCGCTGATGCAGGGGAACTATACCACCATAGCCAATACCAATACGGCCATTTGCAACCTGATAGCCAAATACCAGCACCAGTGCGACTCGGTGAATACCGCCCACGGCACACATTTGACGCTGTATCAATACCTGTCGCAAACCTTCGGGAATGCGATGGTCATCAGTTCGGCTCAACTGGACTCGCTGCAGAAATCGTGCAGCAGCTGCAACTTTATCCTCGATCAGCCGGTATCGCTGCCTATCTTTATGACGCCGGGGAATACCGGTTGTATCGTGCCGGCGGATTATACGGCCGCCAAGTCGGCGCTCCTAAGCGCCTTTGGAGGAAGTTTGGATACGACCAATGCCAATTACCAGGCCATCTATAAAAACTTCATGAACCAGCGCTGGGGTTTTACGCTGAACTATGAAGATTATAAGAACTATGAGGACTCGCTGATCACCAACCCCAATAAAACGCTGTGCAATACCATTATTTCCGTCGCGCCGCCGACGGACAGCCTGGCCTGTATCGAAAACCAGCTTGCCGTAGCGGTGGCCAACGGCAAAACAGCCTATGCGGTTTATGTGGACTCGGTGAAAGACGCCTTCAGGCAGAGTTATGTGTACACCTGCTCGCAGCCGGGAGCGAATGTGCAATTGACCGCCAAACAGAAGATATATCATTATACCCTGTACTATTACGACCAGGCCGACAACTTAGTGCGGACCATACCGCCCGAAGGGGTG
>DASZVE010000022.1:0-20123 GCA_035547095.1 Mucilaginibacter sp. | reverse complement strand
TCACCCAAAGCATTATGAGTAAACCGAATGTAAGGCCAACGGTAAGGCCGATGATATTGATGAGCGCGTAAAATTTGTTCCTCCAGGTATTGCGCCAGGCGATCTTTAAATAATTGCGAAACATAAAATGATAATTAAATTTTCCACGATACCACACAGGTATTTCGGAAGCTAAAATTATCTGTCTCGTTCGTGAGTGAGGTTGCAAATGATAAGTTGAAACCTCTTTTTCGAGGTCCCGCTTATATTCGGCCGGGTTTTTACCGGTCGACTGTTTGAACGCCCGGATGAAAGTGGCTTTGGAGTTAAATCCGGCGTCTAATGCCATGCCGAGCAGGGTGATCCGGTTATAAGCAGGGTCCTGCATTTTTGATATCACATCCCGTACGCGATAATCATTAATGAAATCGTTAAAGCTTTTTTTGAGAACGGTATTGATGATCCGCGATAGTTCGTGCGGATGCACACAGAGTTTTTCACCCAACGCACTTAAACTTAGATCCGGATCCTGGTAATACCGGTTGGTCTCCATCGTTTTTTTGAGCCAGGTGCCTTTCCCTCTTAAGTAAGCAGAGGCTACCGGCTTTAAGGGAACAGGCTGATCGATCGCCGATCCGGCTTGCGGTCTTAAAAAGGCCGCGGCGGCCGTCCATATCAGGATCACAGCGAAAAAGATATAGAGTGGATAAAAAGCATGTATGCCCAATTGATTTCGGTAGCCGAAATAATCTACCGTGGCATAACCAATCCATAATAACCATAGTATAGCCGTGGCGACCAGCAAACGCCTTAGCCAGCGGAATTGAAGAAGCGACCGGTCCATCAGGATGGGTTGCGAACGCCGATAGAAATGCATTATCAGCTTATCGGACCGATACAGGTAAACAATGATCGAAATAAATATGAGCAATTGCAGTACCGGGTTCAGCAATTGAAAAATGTGTGTGGTGTAGGTTGCGTTTCCTGTCCTGACACTTTCCCTTGCCTCCAATACGAATAAAACCTGTTCGAGCAACAGCGGGCCGAGGTGCAGCAAATGCTTAGGCCGAAGGTTAAATTCCGGCGCGGTTATTTTCAGCACGTAAAAATAGGTCAACGGACCAAGAGCGAGTAAAAACTCCATTGGGGCCTTATCCCAGCCGGGCAGGTAGGTCTGCAGCCGGATGTCAATAAACAGTATCCGCATCATCCACAAGATCATCGTAACCAATGCCAGTGCGAGAAACCTGTTCGCGGTGCGGTTGATGCTTTTGGCAAACCATAGCTGCAGGGCAAAAGTCAGCCCGGCAAATAGCACTCCAAAGAACGCTACATCATACAGGGTGATATGGAATGTATAGGAATTCATTTACGCTAATATGAGTCAATAGTAAATGGTGAATTCTTTACATTTCTTTTCATTGACTATTGACTATTAACCATTGACAATATCATTCACTCCGCAAACTTTTGACTGGGTTCGCCAGCGCTGCTTTGATGGATTGGAAGCTTATGGTCACAAATGCAATTAAGATAGCAACTATTCCCGCGATTGCCAATATCCACCAGTGCATTTCGGTTCGGTAAGCGAAATCCTGCAGCCATTTGTTCATAAAATACCAGGCCAGCGGCGAGGCGATGAGCATGGATATAAATACAAGCCTTATGAAATCAATCGACAACATACTTACAATTCCTGAAACGCTTGCACCAAGCACTTTTCGGATGCCGATCTCTTTGGTACGTTGCTCGGCGGCATAAGCGGCAAGCCCAAATAAACCAAGGCAGGCGATAAGGATAGCCAGCGTACTGAAGGATATGAACAGCGTGCCTAGTTTTTGTTCCGAACGATACGTGGCATCAAAGTCCTGGTCCATGAAGGAGTAGCTGAACTGCTGATTTGGCGAAAACTGTTTCCATTTGTTTTCGATCTTGCCTACCAGGCCAGAGAGATCAGCGGTGTTCACTTTTACACTGATTGCGCCGTTATCCGGCGAATAAACTAATACTAAAGGCGATATTTTGTCTCTCAGAGACTCAAAATTAAAGTTCTTTACTACACCGATAATATGAAACTGCTGCAACCCGTAGGAGTCGCGGTAAATGAATTTATTGAGCGGATCTTTCTGGCCAAACTTCTGCACAAAAGCTTCGTTGACGATCACGGCGGAACTATCGGATGCTAATTGTTTGGAGAAATTGCGCCCGGCAACCAGTTGCAAACCCATCGTATTGATATAATCCTCGTCTACAGACCAGAATTCGGAAAGGATATCCTTTTTCACATCGATCTCCTTGTCCGGGAACAGGCCGGTTTTCATGCGATCATCGCCCGTAGGCTGGTACAGCGACATAGTGGCATTTACTACGCCGGGCATTTGCCTGATCTCTTTCTTTAACGATTCGGCCTGTTTGCCCAATATGGCGGTATTCTTTACCACCAATACCTGGTCGCGATTAAAACCGAGGTTTTTGTTGTGAATATAATTCAACTGGTTGTAGATCACTACAGTGCAAATGATCAGCATAATAGATATACCGAACTGGAACACAACCAGCGAGCTGCGCAGGAAACTGCTTTTAAACCCTGCCGATAATTTCCCTTTCAATACCTGAATTGGTTGAAAATTGGAAAGATAAAATGCGGGATACGAGCCCGCGAGGAAACCAACCACCAGCACAATTACGATAAGCGATGGCACCAGCCACTTAAGGGACTGCAAGGTAAAGCCCAGTTGTTTACCGGCTACCTGGTTAAATAATGGCATCAGCAGCACTGCCAGCCCAACGGCAATAAAGGCGGAAAGCAGGGTAACCAATGTCGATTCCGTCAGAAACTGCGCAATAAGGTTCCAGCGCGCAGAGCCCAGCACTTTTCGTACGCCTACTTCCTTAGCCCGGTTGGATGAACGGGCGGTGGAAAGGTTCATGAAGTTTACGCACGCTATTAATAATATGATCGCCGCGATAAAAGAGAAGATATATACATATTGGATGCTTCCGCCTTTATCCAGTTCGACTTCGGCGTTTGATTTCAGGTGTATATCCAGCAAAGGCGTTAATTCGGTTCTTAAGTAATTGCCGCCGGTTGTCCATACTCCCGGCTGCACCGGCGAGTTTTTAATCTCGAGTTGCGCAATACGCGATTCCAGGCTTTTGATATTCGCGCCTGGCTTTAGCAACAGGTAATTATGTACGCCGCTGTAGCCCCACCCTTTCCAGTGGCTTTCGGGCAATGTCGAAAACGACAATAAGAAATCGTAGTTGAAGTGCGATTGCAGTGGAATGTCTTTAATAACCCCGGTAATGCGATAGAGGCTCGTATCATTTATAGTGAGTACCTGCCCTACTACATCTGTTTTTCCAAAATATTTTTGTGCGGCGCTTTCAGTGACCACGGCGGTATGCGGCTCATCCAGTGACTTTCCTGGACCGCCGAAAATCATGGGCAGGGTAAACACGTCGAACAGGCTCGATTCGGTGTAAGCCACCCGGGTTTCCTGGATATTCGAGCTGCCCTTCCTGATATTGAACTTCGATGCGGATACAGCCAGGCCCGGTTTATCGATAATCCTCGTCACTTTTTCAATTTCCGGGAAATTGTCTCTCAAAGCTGCTTCCAGCGGTCCTTCTGATGTGGCATATTTGCCTCCGTGTCCGTTAAGCATGGCATCGACAGTAACGCGATATATCCTGTCGGCTTTGGTATTGTATTTATCATAGCTCAACTCGTCCACAACATAAAATACAATGAGCAAGCAGGTAGCCAGGCCAATTGAAAGGCCAAGCACGTTGATGGCCGTAAACCCCATATTTTTCTTCAGGTTGCGTACGGCTGTTTTGATGTAATTTCTAAACATATAATTGCGGTTTAATTTCTGGTGAGACCACGCGGGTAATGGCATTTCACGATTCAATTTTACCGGCATATATGATGCTCCGCTTCTCAAATTATAAGTTGAGCGCTCTTTTTTCAGGTCATTTTTATATTCGGCGGGACTTTTCCCGGTCATTAGTTTGAAAATACGGCTAAACGTTGCCTGGGAATTGAATCCAGACTCATAAGCAATGCCCAGCAGGGTAATATGATCATACACCGGATCCTGCATTTTTGACACCACATCCTTTACACGATACTCGTTGATGAAGTCATTGAAGCTTTTTTTGAGTACGGTATTGATAATGCGGGATAGTTCATGGCTGGTCAAACCAAGTTCCTCAGCAAGTGAACCCAGGCTTAATTCCGGGTCCTGGTAATAGCGATTGGCTTCCATCGCCTTTTTGAGCCAGGCGCCTTTTTCCCTCAACTCGACAGGAACCAAGGGCTTTTGCGCTACGGGCGATTGGGTCGGCAATTGGATCTGTGGTCTCAGGAATGCGGCTGCGGCAGTCCAGATGATGAGTACTGCAAAAGAAATGTAAAAAGGATAATAACCATGTATCTCTAACTGGTTCCGGTAACCGAAATAATCGACAGCGGTAAAACCTATCCACAATGTCCACAGCAAAGCGGTAGCGACGAGTATTTTCTGTAACCAACGGAATTGAAGCAAGGAACGGTCCATCAAAACAGGTTGCGCCCGGCGGTAAAATTCCTGAATGAGCTTGTCAGAGAGGTACAGATAAGTTATAACCGAAATAAAGATCAGCAGTTGTAATAACGGGTTCAACTGCTCACGGTCGACGGAAAAAAGGATAGCTTGTTCAAGCAGCAAGGGGCTGAAATGCAATAAGTCTTTCCACCTGAAGCCGTATTGCGGGCGGGTGAGTTTCAGCACATAGAAGTAGATCAGCGGGCCCAGGGCCAGCAGAAATTCCATGGGAAGCCTATTCCAGCCAGGGAGGTAGGTCTCCAGCCTGACATCAATGGCCAGTACCCGCATCATCCATAAGATCATAACGACCAGCGCCAGGGAAAGGAAGCGGTTAGCCGAACGATTGATGCTTTTGGCAAACCACAACTGAAAAGCAAAGGTCAGCCCGATAAACAGCACGCCGACAAAGGCGAAATCATAGAAGGTGATATGGAATGTGTAGGAATTCAATTCAACAAATTTAGTCCATGGACCATAATCGATAGTCCATGGCCAACTTCGCAATTACTATGGACTATGGTCTATCGACTATGGACTTTATTCCGACCTCAAACTCTTTACCGGGTTCGCTAATGCAGCTTTGATCGCCTGGTAACTCACCGTTATCAGTGCGATAACTGCCGCTGTTATACCCGCGGCCGCGAATACCCAATATTGAATATTGATGTGGTATTCATAACCATTCAGCCATTTGTTCATGGCATACCATGCAAGTGGGAAGGCAACAATGCACGAAAGTCCTACCAATACCAAAAAGTCTTTCGAAAGCAATTTAGTTACACTTGCCACGCTGGCTCCCAATACTTTACGGATACCGATCTCTTTTGTCCTGCGTTCAGCAGTATAAGCCGCCAGGCCAAATAAGCCAAGGCAGGAAATGATGATGGCAAGTGATGCAAACAACCTGGACAATTTGCTGGCTAAGCCTTCCGTCTGGAACATGTTGTTGAACTGGTCGTCAACCAGGTCATAGTCGAAGGGATACTTTGGGTTATATTTTTTTAAAATACTTTGCAGACTGGCAAGTGATTTTTGCAAATCGGCTTTTGGCTGAAGGCGGGCATACAATAAAGTATTATATTGAGGACTTGCCGTAAAGAACATCACCGGGTCGGGCTTCCCATACATGTTGCCATAAACGTAATCATTTACAACACCGACAACGGTGGCCATGGTTGTATCGCCGTTATAGTGCATTGTTTTTCCCAGGGCACTCCCGTTGCCCATCAGCTTTTCGAGCGACTTCGTAATCACCATCCGCACCGGATGGCCGGTATCGGTTACAGTCAGGTTCCGCCCCTCAAGTATCTTCAAACCGGCTGTGTGCATGTAGTCCGGGGTGACATAGCGTTGTGATATCAATATTTTTGACGAAGGATCTTTTCCCTGCCAGGTCATGCCATCGGTATTATTACCGCCATAGATGATATCGTGATCGGCCAGCGCCACATCCTCAAAATAGCCGGAAGTCAGCATTTCCTGTCTTATCGGGTAGTAGTTTTTCGCCATATCGCCCTGCAGGTCAAGTCTGAGCAGCCTATCCTTGTTAAAGCCCAGCGGGCGGTCCTTGATATGCTGTATTTGCTGATAAATAATGACCGTGCTGATGATCAATACAATAGACGCGGTAAATTGCAGAATCACTAAACCCTTGCGGACAAATGAGGCTCCGCTATCCTTCAATTTAAGTCCTTTCAAAACAGTAACCGGTCTGAATGATGAAAGGTAAAGCGAGGGGTAACTTCCCGCTACAACACCGCATATGATAGCAATAGCCAATAAGGCGACGATGTGATATGGGTTATTGAAGCCAACTGAAAGCTGCTTTTGCACCAACAGGTTGAACGCCGGTAATACGGCAACCAATATAACAATAGCAATAACAGCAGCCACAAGCGCAAGGAATACGGATTCGCCAATAAATTGCGCGACGAGCGATCTCTTACCTGCACCCAATACCTTACGTACGCCAACTTCCCGTGCACGTTTTTCGCTGCGGGCAGTGGCCAGGTTCATGAAGTTGATACAAGCGATGAACAGGATGATCCATGCAATGATGCTGAACAGATGCACGTAGAATATCTGCCCGCCGCCTGTCAGTTTGCCGTCCTTGAACTCGTTACGCAGATGCCAGTCGTTCATCGCATACAGGAATACGTGGCCCAATGATTTAGGCTCCCGTTTCTGTATAAAATTCTTTAACTGCGCATTTACGGTAGCAACATCTATTCCTGGTTTTAATTCGACATAAGTTGCCAGTGAATTGTTCCCCCATGGTTTCAGCCAGGGGCTGTTATCCCAATATATCTGGAAAGGCATCAGCCATTCAAACTGCATGCTGGAATTGGCCGGCTTGTCCTTAACAACACCGGTAACGATAAAATCCTGTTTATTATCGACGCGGATGGTTTTGCCCAGCACATTGCTTTCGTTGCCAAAAAACTTCTTGGAAGCGCTTTGAGTAATAACCAGCGAATAGCGTCCTGTCAAAGCCGTAGACGGATTACCCTGCACAAAAGGCAGCGTAAACATGCTGAATATCGAAGGTTCGGCATAGGTGCCATAAGCAAATACAGACTTGTCGCCCTGCGAAAAAAGTAAAGTTCTTGTGCCTTCCATCATGCGGCACACATTAGCTACGCCGGGTAACTCTTCTTTCATAGCGGGGCCCAAAGGACCGGGGGTCGATGATTCAGTGAATACATAAGTGTCGTATTTCTGATTTTCCCAGGCCATGTATAGCCGATCTTTCTTAAGGTTAACCGAATCGTAATTTACCTCGTCCTCAACCCATAAAAAGATAAGGGCGGCGCAGGTAATACCTATCGCCAGGCCGAGGATGTTCAAGAAACTAAAACCTTTATTTTTCTGAAAACTGCGAAATGCCGTACGTATGAATGTCTTTATCATAACCACTATTTTTCAAAACTTCCTTATGCTGCCGCTGCCGCTTTTGTTAGTAATTATTTTAGTTGCCGAACCGGTATAGCTCACCTCGCCCGAACCGGTTACAGCAGCGGACAGTTGCTCCTGCGCATTTACTTTGGCATCGCCCGAACCGGAAACCTTAATATTCGAATTGGAAGTAACAAGCTCAGGCGCAGTAAAATTACCCGAACCCGCTACATTAACCATCGAGCGATCGGCATTACCCGAAATATTGATCGAGCCGGAACCTGATATTTTGCTGAGCAAGTTTTTTGTGGTGACCTTCCCCCGCATACTACCAGAGCCTCTTACGGTTAGTTTCATGTGGTCGGCATTTAGTCCATTGTCAAACTTCATAGTACCACTGCCCGCAAGCGTAATGGCATTAAGGTTTTTCACCGTGAGATAGGCAATTATTCGCGCATGCGTTCTATGCCAGTAGCCTTTATCGCTGTACCAGCTTTTCTCGCCCTGGCTCCAGTTATCATGTTTGTTGTGGATATAAAGCGTATGGCCACTTACCTCCGCAACGATACGATCCCGTACTTCGGCTGGCAAGGTCAGTTTTAACGATTCGGCCTGACCCTGGGTAATAACGATATCCACAGGACCTCCGACCTTCAATTCTGTAAAATCAGAAACACCGGGGTTGATGGTAACCAGCGAATCCGTGGAATACCTTATGGTTTGGCCAGTTACCAGTTGACTGCTTCCGGCTAACAAAATGAATAACAGGAGGGTATTTAACTTCTTCTTCATGGTTTTCAATTGTTTACTCACTTCTCAAACTTTTCACCGGGTTCACAGTAGCCGCTTTTATCGTCTGGAAACTTACCGTTACCAATGCAATCAGCAACACAAATACCGCCGCAAGCAGGAAAATCCAGGCATTGATATTAATGCGGTACGGATAATTTTCAAGCCATTTGTGCATGGCCCACCAGGCTGCCGGAGCTGATATCACCGCCGAGATCAAAACCAATACCGCAAAGTCAGTTGATAGCTTTTTGACAATAGTCTGCACGCTCGCGCCCAGTACTTTGCGTATGCCGATCTCTTTCTTACGGCGCTCTGCGGACAAAGTAGCCAAGCCGAAGAGACCGATACATGAAATGAATATGGTAAGCCCGGCGCCAAAACTTACGATCTGCTTCCATTTAGCTTCCTTATCGTATTGTTCGGCAACTTCGGCGTCTTTGAATTTGTACTGGTAAGGGATGAATGGAAAATCTGCTTTGAACTCCTTCTGTATGCGGTTTAACGCATCCGATTTGTTTTTATCGCTGATCTTAACGAAAATATTGCCCCAGCCAATGTCGGGCCGCATTGTATACAGAATCGGCGGCGTTTTTTCGGTCAGCGACAAAAAGTGATAATCTTTCACGACTCCTACCACGTTGTATTTCTTCTTGCTATAGAAGAAATCGACCACCTGCCCTATCGGGTTCTTCCAGCCCGCCTGTTTCGCAAACTCTTCGTTTACCAAGACTGAACTGGTACTATCAGACACCATTGCTTTTGAGAAATTCCTGCCCTTAACGACCGGCACCTGGAATAAAGGGAGATAATCCTCGTCGATATGCTTCATATCGAACATCTGCTGCTGGGCGCCATTAATGTGTGCCATAGTCCCCCAGCGGCCGCCCTGATCGGCGGTGACGCCAACTATGGACGGGTCTTTTAACAATTCGGCTTTAAATACAGGTAGTTTGGCTTTATCCATTCCAAATGAGTGTATGGATACTACATTTTTATCATTATACCCGAGATCGAAATTCATCAGGTAGCTGAACTGGGAATAGATGGTGATCGTAGAGATGATCAGGAATGTAGCTAGTGTGAATTGCAGTATCACCAACCCTTTGGATAAATAGTTTTTACCAGCGTATTGGGTGCGATTGTATAGCGATTGAACCGGATTAAATCCTGACAGCACCAATGCCGGATAGAAGCCGGCCAGCAGACCTGTCAGCAGGAAAATGCCAATATAGCCGGCTACCAATTTGAAACTGAGCAGGTAAGAAAAAGCAAGCGCCTTATTGGCCAGCTCATTAAAGAATGGCAGCGCAGCCTCAACGAGCACGATCGACAATACAAAAGCAATAAAGCTGAGAATGAACGATTCACCCAGGAATTGCATGATCAACTGCCTGCGCTGACCGCCTACCACCTTGCGGATGCCGATCTCTTTGGCCCGCTTAAGCGAACGGGCAACCGTAAGATTGACGAAGTTGATACAGGCTATCGCCAGGATGAACAAAGCAATACCCGAAAGGATATAAGAATACATAGGATTACTCTGGTCCGACAAGCCATTATCAGCCGGATAGTCGGTACTGGTATGCATTGCCAACAGCGGTTGCAGGCTGAATGATCTTTTATCCTTATCCCCATATTTATCCGCATTTTCTTTGATCTGGCTTGCGGCATCGGTAAGGTATATTTTGTTGATTTTGGCATCCAGCTGTTTAATATTCGTGCCGGGTTTTATTACCAGGAATGTATTTTCAAAGAAGTTGTTCCACTGGGGGTCCATTTGATTTACTTTCTTCGGCAAAAGCATTTTGATCTTGATCGATGAATTCTGCGGTGATTTTTTAGTTACCGCAGTTACTTTAAACGGTTGGAATTTATCGTCCACTTTCAGATCGAGCGTTTTGCCAACCGGGTTTCCCTTGCCGAAATATTTTTCTGCGACCTCTTCAGAGAGTACTATAGAATGCGGATCGTCCAATACATGCACCGGAGTGCCATATAACATCGGGAAGGTGAAAACCGAAAAGAAATTGCTGTCGACAAACAATGCATCCTGGTCAAATACTTCGTTGCCGCGCTTCACGGTATAATCGGCGCCTTGTATGCGTACAAAGTCCTGCACTTCAGGAAGTTGCCGTTTAAAATTCGGACCGGGCATGTCGCCCGTGCTCGAAAACTTATGTACCTGCCCATCGGCGCCTTGGTCGTCCACTACCAGGTGATAAATATTTGCGGCGTTTACGTTAAACCTGTCATAGCTCACCTCATCCATAGCATATAAAAAGATAAGCATGCAGCAGGCCAGGCCCACGCTGAGCCCGACGATGTTGATCACTGAGAACGCCTTGTTGCGCCAAAGGTTCCTGAATGCGGTTTTGAAGTAATTCCTTATCATGGTTATACGTTTTAAGTTGTACGCAGTACGTTTTTCTTTTTCAATCCCTGATCACTCAGAACGAAGGCTCTTCACCGGGTTCACTGTCGCCGCCCTTATCGCCTGGAAGCTGATCGTCGTCAGTGCAATGACGATTGCCACAATACCCGATAGTACAAAAACCCACCAGCTTATCGTGATATGATAAGCGAAATCCTGTAACCAATGATGCAATATATACCAGGCTATTGGTGTGGCTATGACAATGGCGACGATAACCAGTTTGATAAAATCTTTTGATAACAGGAGCACAATGCTTGAAACGGAGGCGCCAAGAACCTTACGTACGCCTATTTCCTTAGTGCGTTGCAGCGTCGAGAACAAGGACAATCCAAGCAGGCCCAGCGATGCGATGAAAATGGCGAAGCCGCCAAATAGGCCAAAGGCCTCGCCGAATAATGCATCATTTTTATATTGTTCGTTATAGCGCTGATCCAGGAAAGCGAAATCGAAAATATTGCCGGGGTAAAACTTTTCGTATACGGCTTTAATGGCTGCAATGGTTTGTGTTGGGTTGGACGTATTCATTTTTACCGATATCTGCGACCCGATACTCAATTGCGGCCTGAAGAATGTGGGTTCGATAGCGTACCGCAATGACTTTTGATGCGAATCGGCAACTACGCCGATAATCGTCCATTTGCTGTTGCTCTTGGCCATAATTTGCCCCACGGCTGCCTGCGGCGATGAAAAGCCTAATAGCTTTGTTGCGCTAACATTTAATATCGTGCTGTGCAGGTCCTGGTATCTTTTAGCATAATCGGATGGTGAAAAGTTCCGGCCGGCCACCAGCGTCATGCCATAGGTTGGAATGTACTCAGTACTGATGCCATTGAAACGCATCGTATAATGCGTATTAGGATTATGAAAGTCTTGAATGTCAAAGTTCCGGCCTGTTTCGTTGCCTGGCACCCAAAAGGAGGTGGCCGCGTTCTTAACGGTTGATATTTGTTTCACTTCCGCAAGAAAAGCCTTCGCCCTAGTATCCGCTGTATCAGGAGTTGTAAATTGCGGGCCATTGATTACTACCACCTGGTCGAGATTGACGCCCAGTTTCTGGTTGCTCATGTATTTGATCTGGCGGTAAACGATTAGTGAACCGATGATCAGTACAATGGTAATGGCAAACTGCCCGATCACAAGGCCTTTGCGCAGGATAATACCTTTTTTCGAGCTACTGTATTTACCCTTCAATACCAGGATGGGTTTGAATGACGACAACACGAATGCCGGATAAAAACCGGATATAAAAATTCCGGCCAGGACTACCGCTACGAGCCCCGTGCTGATCATATACCCCCCCAGCCCTTTCTGAAATAAATTATTAAGCACGAGTTGCTGGTTTACAAGGGTATTGAATACCGGCTGGAACAGCACGGCCAATATAACAGCAATTGTAAGCGCCATTAAATTGATGATGAACGATTCTGTCAGGAACTGCCTGATCAACTGACCTTTGGTGGCTCCTGTCACTTTACGCACGCCAACTTCCATAGCCCTTTCCGACGCCCGGGCAGTAGCCAGGTTAATATAATTGACCCATGCAATGCCAATGATGAACAGCGCTATGATCAACAGCCCCCAAACTACGTTTGAACTCGCAGTTTCTATATTCTCGTATTCGGTATCTGAATACAGGTGAATTTTTAGCAAAGGCTGCAAATAAAATTTTTCTACGCTGCCCGACACCTTATTGCCCTGGAAGTGACGCTCGCTGAAGGCAGTCATTTTGGCGTCGAAAGCTTTGTAATCAGTGCCGGGCTTCAGTTGGATATAATGCCAGAAATCCGAGTCGTGGAAATCGTAATCTGCGGCTGTGTATCCATAGCTGTGAATCAATGTTTGATACGATATCAGCATATCAAACTGGAAAATGGAGTTTTTGGGAACGTCTTTGATAACCGCAGTGATCTTCGTAGGAAAAGTATCTGTCCCCATTTTAACCATCTGCCCAACGCACGAGTCGAAATTATCCCCTTGTATTCCGAAAATTCTTCGAGCCTCCGTTTCAGTGAACACAGCCGTGTTGACATCTTTAAGCGCTGTATTATGATCGCCTGAGACTACCGGGAAGGTGAACATGGAAAGAAGGGAATTATCGACACAGTAGGCTATTCCTTTGGGCACTTTCTTGTCCTTGTAGGTTACGGTGGTTTCACCGAATTGCAATACACGCGCATTATTGGCGACCTCGGGATAGTCATCCCTCATCGCTTTGCCTACACCCGAGTAGGTAATAGTACCATGCTGAATGAGCTTGCCGTTCTGGTAACGGTCGTTCACCACGCGATACAGGTTATCGGCGTTCTTATTGAAATGATCGTAGCTGAGCTCAAAATTCACATACTGTAATATGAGCAGGCAGGCTGCCATACCCAATGACAGGCCGAGTATATTGATCAGCGAAAAGACCTTGTTCTTCCACAAGTTCCGCCACGCGGTTTTGATGTAATTTCTTATCATATTGTTGTACGTTTTACGTGGTACGTTATACGTTTTTATTAGTCCTCAATTACTCTGACCGTAAACTCTTCACCGGGTTCGCCATCGCGGCTTTTATGGCATGCGAGCTAATGGTGAGCAGTGCAAATACAATAGCCAGTACGCCGGCCGCGATAAACGCCCAGGCGTTTACATTGATCCGGTAGCTGAACGCGGTCAACCATTTATTCATCATATACCAGGCGATGGGCGATGCGACCAGTATCGAGATGATCACCAGCTTCAGGAAATCGCTTGTCAATAACCCGGCAATACCCGAAACGCTTGCGCCCAGCACCTTGCGGATACCTATTTCTTTGGTCCTGCGTTCGGCGATGGATGCGGCCAGTCCAAACAGGCCCAGGCAGGCCACGAATATGGCCAGCAATGAAAATACGGTAGCCGTACTTGCCGTATGCTGCTCGGATGCATACAAGTTTTGAATATGTGTATCCAGGAACTCAAAATCAAAGCTGGAATTGGGCAGATCGGCTTTGAACTTATCCTGCACCTGCTGCATAAAATGAGGCAGATCGCTCGTATTGTACCGGATCAGCAACGTGTTTAAAGGCTCCGTCCGTTTGTTGGTGATGTAATAAAGGTATCCGCCGATCTCGCTCTTAAGCGTTTCATAATTGAAATCCTTCACCACGCCTGTAATGATGGCTCTGGGATGCATTTCGGTAATAACATTCTTGCCAATCGCGTCCTGGGCTGATTTGTAACCAAGGTATTTGATCACTGATTCATTAACAAGCAAATAGCAATTGGTATCGCCCACGGCAAGGGTTTGTGGGATGGAAGTCCCCGCAAGCAGCTTCAATTGCATCGTTTTAATTATCGAGCCATCGCTTCTGCAAGTCCTTACCGGGTAACCGTCTTTATCGTTCGTCAACTTGTGAATAGATTTGCCGCTTTCCATTTCTCCAGGAAGCGATTGCGACGGCGTTGCGCTTTCCACGCTGGCCATACCTTTCAAATCGTTGATGAAAGCGGAAACCTGCTGTTTATTCTGAGCGGAATTAATAGAAACAGAAACCACTCCTTTGGGATTGTAGCCCAGGTCCTTGTTGCGGATATAATTGATCTGCTGCAGGATCACGATCACTGAAATGATCAGGATGATGGAAGATGCAAACTGGAACACCACCAGCGACTTACGGATAACATCGGCCGCTGAATGTTTAAGTTTCAGCTTGTTCATCAAAACCAGCGGCGAGATGCGGGACATGGAGAACGCCGGGTAACTGCCGGCCATTAAGGTTACCACAATCCAGGTTATCAGTAAGCTAAATAAGATCGGCATTGAGGTCAGCGCCGCTGCGTTCAATTCAATGCCGGTGATATTTTGAAAATAAGGCTGCAATACAAAGCAGGCCACATAACCTATGGTGATCGCTATAAGGGAAAGTACAGCGGTTTCAGTATAGAAAAGCGCAAGCAGGTGACGCCTGTCCGCTCCTAATACTTTATTGACGCCTACTCCCCTGGCCCGTTTTTCAGATCTGGCTGTGGCAAGATTCATATAATTGACGCAGGCGATGGCCAATACCAACAGCGACAGGAACAACAGCGCTCTTACGGTGCCTATGCTCCCTATCCTTGATGAAAAGCCGGCCCTTATATCCGCGGAATAGAGGTGAATATCCGTCAGCGGCTGGAATATGACCCCGACAAAAAACCTGCCTTTTTCAGGTGCATATTTATTGATCGTGAGATTGGCTTGTTTCTGAACTTGTTTGGCATCAGCGCCGGGTTGCAGCCGAACATAGGTTTCATAACTGGAATTACCCCAATACACATTTTTGGCCCATGAATCCATAATATTGTAGATCATGTCGCAATCAATGGTGCTGTTTTGGGGCAGATCCTGGTAAACGCCTGAAACGTGCAGCGTGTCTTCGTTTCCCACATAAATGATCTTACCAAAAGCCGATGCCTTGCCATATAATCTTTCCTTTGCTGATTCGGAAAGAACTACCGACTTGGGTTGGGCAAAAGCCGTTTGAGCATTTCCTTCCATGAATTTGATATCGAACATTTTAAAAACACCGGAATCGGCCATGTACAAGCCTTTTTCGCTAATGTTCTTATCATCTGTTCTAAGAGATACTATTGCGCCGAAATCCTGCTTCAGCAGCCTGGTCATAGCTTTTACCTGCGGAATGTCTTTTTGCAGAGTCGGCCCTGTCAACCCTGGCTGCTGCGCCCAAACCTTGTAGTTGAACTGCGCGCCGCTTTGCAGGTTGACGCGGTAAATGTCCTTCGAGTTTTTGAACATGCGGTCAAAACTCAACTCATAAGAAGCGCATGCAAATAAGGTGATGCAAACGCAGATACCGATAGCCAGTCCTGCGATATTCAACGTGGCGAAAAGCTTGTTGGCTGCAACGTTGCGCCAGGCGGTTTTAATGAAGTTTCTTATCATCGCGTTAGTCTACTGGTTCACTTGTTCATTAGTTCATTGATCCTTCCAACCGCTAACTGCACACCGCAAGCTATTCACTCCTCAGGCTGTTCACCGGATTTGCTATCGCTGCTTTTAAGGATTGAAAACTGATCGTCGCGAATGCTATCAATACAGCCGCCCCTCCGGCAATGACCAGTATCCACCATTCAAAATTGACACGGTAAGCAAAGTCCTGCAGCCATTTGTGCATCAGGTACCAGACTACGGGCGCAGAAATAATAATGGCTATAAAAACCAACCTGATAAAATCCTTCGATAGCATAGCGGTTATATTTCCCACGCTGGCCCCAAGTACTTTTCGTATGCCTATCTCCTTCGCACGTTGCTCCGCTGCGTAAGCTGCCAGGCCAAATAAACCGAGGCAGGCTATAACTATGGCAAGCGAAGTGAGCATCAAAGCGATAACACCGGTGCGCTGTTCGGCCCGGTACATAGCGTCAAAATCCTGCTCCATGAAAGAATATTGGAACGGCGCCTGGGATAATTCTTTCCAATCTTTTTCGATTTTCGTAAGTAAAGCAGGCAACCCCGGGGTCTGTACTTTTATGCTTACATCACCGGTGTCATAGCCTAACTGCAGAATTACAGGGTCGATATTTTGCCTAAGCGAACTAAAGTTGAAATCTTTAATTACACCGATAATCGTGCAGGGCTTCAAGATCGGGTTAGGACCTCCGGACGACCTGTAAATAACTTTATTCACCGGATCACTAAATCCGAGCAATTTTGCCGCAGTTTCATTAACGACCAAGGCACTAGAATCGGAAGCAATTTGACCGGAAAAATTGCGACCCGCGACTATCTTCATGCCCATGGTGCCGATATAATCGTCATCTACGGCCCACACTTGCGGAAATAACGAGCTTTTAGGGTCTGACACCGCTTCCTTAAAGAATATCCCCGTACTGCGGTTTGACTGAACAGGCAAAAAGCCGGTCAGAGTCGCGTCCTGGACTCCATGCAGTTGTTTTATTTCATGTTTGAGAGTCGTGGCATGATTACCGAGTTCGAACGCATTGTGAATGATCAGCACCTGGCTGCGATTAAAGCCCAGATCGCGGTTTTGAATGTAATGCAACTGATTATAAACAACCAACGTCCCGGCTATAAGGAAAATAGATATCGAGAACTGCAAAATCACCAGGAAACTCCTAAGGCCGCTGCCTTTAAACCCGGTCGAGATCTTGCCTTTAAGCACATTGATAGGCTGAAAAGCGGATAAAAAGAAGGCAGGATACAAGCCGGCCAAAAGTCCGGCGATCAGCACAAGTCCTATAGCAGCAGGTATCAGCCAGGCGAACGTATGTCCGCTTATGATAAAGTTCTTGTCAGCGAGGTGACCGAATGCCGGCAGGAGAATTATCGCGGCGACAACACCAATAATCATCGCCACTAACGCAACCATCACCGATTCGGACAAAAATTGCGCGACAAGATATTTGCGCGCCGACCCCAACACTTTGCGAACGCCCACCTCGCGAGCGCGATTAGCCGAGCGGGCCGTAGAAAGATTCATGAAATTAACACAGGCAATAAGCAGTATAAATACTGCGATCACTGAAAATATATAAACATACTCTTCGGTGGTGTTTGCGCCTAATTCACCTGTTTGGTTCGAATGCAGATGTATGTCTGTAAGCGGTATCATATTCATCCGGAAAAAGCTGCCGCTTTTTTCGAACTGGTCGTAATTCATTTTAAGCTCGTCCTGCATTTGCCGGCCGCTGTACTTGCGAAGTAATTGCGGAAATTGTGCCTCCAATTTTTTGTAATCGGCGCCTTTGCGCATTAGTACATAAGTGTTGTAGTCGCTTCTCAACCATTCGTTCGAGCGGCTATCAGGAAAGGACGACATCGACAAGATAAAGTCAGCAGTAAAATGGGATTGCGTAGGAATATCCTTTATTACACCCGTAATTTTTAAAGGTTGGCCACCATCGGTTGTCAGGCTCTCGCCTACTACATTCGTCCGGTCAAAATATTTTTTCGCGGTCGATGCGGTTATGACAACTGTATTCGGATTTTTGAGCGCTGTGGCTTTATCCCCATAGAGCATCGGAAGCGTAAAGACATCGAACAGCGAAGGGTCGGCAAAGATCATGTTATATTCCAGGATGTTTTCACTTCCTTTTTTCACATGCATTCCGCCGCCTCTTTTTATTCTTACAGTATTCTCGACATCCGGGAAATCGTTTTTGAGCGTTTGCGCAAGCGGCGGCATACAAACAGCATATTGAACCCGGTTACCGCCAAGTTTCAGATCTTCATTTACTCGGTATATCCGATCAGCCTTAGTGTTATACCTGTCGTAGCTCAGTTCGTCAGTCACATAAAAAACAATAAGCAACGAGGCGGTAAATCCCAATGCCAATCCCAATATATTTATCGCGGTAAATCCCCTGTTCTTTTTTAATGAACGAAAGGCCGTTTTGAGATAGTTCTTTATCATGACGCCTAAAAATTTTAGAAAAAACCTCTCAAACTAACCCCTTCCTGCCGCCAGGAAGAGGTTAGGGAGACACATTAATCAACTATATTATAAAACTAAATAAAGCTCCGTAATGACTGCTTATCAGATCATTATGTTTTCAACCACGGTCTGACCGTCGAGCAGTCGGATAATGCGGTGGCTGTAACGGGCATCGTGCTCAGAGTGGGTCACCATGATGATGGTTGTTCCCTGTTCGTTCAGGTCTGTCAGCAGTTCCATCACTTCATTGCCGTTGCTGCTGTCGAGGTTACCTGTGGGCTCGTCGGCGAGTATCAGCTTAGGTTTGTTAACAACGGCGCGGGCAATAGCAACACGCTGCTGCTGACCGCCTGATAACTGCTGCGGGTAGTGGTTGCGGCGGTGCATGATCTGCATCTTGTCCAAAACCTCTTCTACCCTTTTTACACGCTCAGAACTCGGAACGCCGGTATAGATCAACGGCAATTCCACGTTTTCGAACACGGTCAGTTCGTCGATCAGGTTAAAGCTCTGGAACACGAAGCCGATGTTGTGCTTGCGCAAGTCGGCGCGTTTACGCTCGTTGAAGTGTGCTACTTCAATGCCGTTGAACATGTAGCTTCCGCCGTCCGGATCGTCAAGCATGCCCAGGATGTTCAGTAATGTCGATTTACCGCAGCCCGACGGGCCCATTATCGCTACGAACTCGCCTTTGTCCACATGCATAGAAAGCTTGTTCAGTGCAATAGTTTCCACTTCTTCGGTACGGTAGTACTTTTCTAAATCAGTAATCTTTATCATTTGTGCCTCCTAAATCCCTTTGGGATTTGATTTATTTATTTTAGTTAATAATTGTTTCTGTTCTACTTGGTTAAAACGAGTTCCTGTATGTCGCCATAGGTTTCGTAACTTGAGGTAATCACTTTGTCCCCCGGTTTCAGACCTTTGATCACTTCATAATAATCCGGGTTCATGCGGTTAAGTTGTATGTCAACACGATAAGCGGTTTTACCGTCGTCGCTTACTTTGAATATCCAGTTACCGCCGGTCTGCTGGAAAAAGCCGCCTTTCGGAAGCAAGACAGCAGGCTGTTCGTCACTGAATACCAGCCTGATCTGCAATGTCTGACCCTTTCTCAATCCGGGTGGCGTATCGCCTACAAACATCATATCCACCTTAAACTGGCCATTGGTTACCTGCACATAAACTTTCTTAACCACCATTTTATAGTTTTTGGTACCGTTCGGATCCGGGTAATACGCCGTCATGCCGGGTATCACACGGGAAATATAATGGTCGTCAATAAGCGCCTGCACCTTAATACCTTCGAATCCGTCGATCTGCGCCAGGTGGTCGCCCACATTCTTGTTCTGACCTACTTCGGCATCCAGCGAGGTAAGTTGCCCGTCAATCGGAGCTTTTACAGTAAGCGCTGCTTCTTCCTGGCGCATCAGTTCAAGCGCATTCTTCATTTGCTTATACTGTTCCGCCGCCTGTTCGTTCTGTACCTTGGTCAATGCGGTGTCCTGCCTCAATATCTCCCTTGTCAGGTTCCTTTTCTTTAACAGGTAATTGTAATTATTTAAAGCCTGCTGGTATTCCTGTAACCCGATAGCCTTCTGCGCATACAAGTTTTTATCCAGGTTATATATCCTTTCCGCTTCTTTATAAGCGCTTTCGGCGTCGGCCATAGCTTGCAACTTATTTACCGTATTCTGCTCGGCAGCGTTCTTGGATATCTGCATTTGGGTTTGCAGGTTGTACAATTGCGTTTCATTGTTTGCAAGGTTAAGCTCCACACCAGTGTTTGACAGTTTTACAATCGGATCGCCTTTGTGTAATTTGGCGCCGTCTTCCACATACCTCGCTTCTACCGTACCACCTTGTACGGCATCGATATATTCTGTGATCTGGGGCATAACGACACCGTTGACCGGGATGAACTCGGAAAACGGCCCTTTGGTAATTTCACTTATCGTAATACGGTCGACAGGCACATTATACTTGCTTTTGCCTGTTACTTGCGGAATT
>DASZVE010000021.1:0-26730 GCA_035547095.1 Mucilaginibacter sp. | reverse complement strand
AACCTGCTTACGATAAAAATTGCCCGTTCTCCAGTATCAGAAATTCAGCATTAAAATTTTTCTTCAGCATTTCTTCGATGCCCCGGGGGCCGGGCCGGTATTGACGACTGTTAAACTAACGCACGAGGATAAGTATCGGATCAAAGTTTTTATCCGCGCCCGGTGGCCGGATGAATCTTCCCAGAAATTAACGTCAGTTAGTAAAAGTACCTTTTTCATGGTTTAATGCGATCCTGAGTTAAACGTATCCCACCATAATAGCAAAGCCTGCTCCCATTTTTCTGCGGTTTTTCTATCGAGCGATTTATAATCCGTTTGCCATGGCTTGTACTTTCCCCAGTAATGTATAACAGAAATGTTTGTCCGCAGCAACCTTCTTTTGTATTCGAAACTGTACCGGTCCGACCGGCAGTATTCATCCAGGTAAGCTAACGGCACATTAAAGGCATGATCCAAATGCAGGGCATGATCGGCAGGCCAGCCGGGGTAAAATGAATGCAAAAAACCCTGGTCGCTGCCGTCGTCAGAGGGTGATTGTGTTATAGCAGCGTGCATTCTATTGAATAATTCATTGTTAGGTTCGATGACCATTAAGCCTGCGTTCAGATTTTTCCAGCCGGCATTTGATTGTGCAAGCCCGCCGGCGACAACTGCCGACATATGCGGCGCGTCGAACAAGGCTTCAACGTTGCTGCAGGCGATCATATCTGCGTCGATATAAACGATCTTGTCAAATTCAGTCAGTTCAAATAAACGAAGCTTGGTATACATATACTTGAATCCGCGTTCGTCTGCACCCAGATCATGCGGATTTTTAATTTCTTTAACTATCCTGGTGTTTATGCGGCTCTGCCGCAGTAGGTCAACACAATTTTCTGAAACGGACTCACTGACCAGCACCACGAAGTCATTTGTTTGATTGTATTTCCTGACTGATGCGTGCAATGCAAGCACTCCCGGCAGAAAGTCATCGGTACCCAGATAAGATGCAAAGGAATTGTTCATAGATAACTGTGATAAGATTTGGAGAATTCTGGTATAATTATAACCCGCTCTAAACTATAAATTAAAACTTAAATTGACGCACCGTATTTTCACGGTATTTTATATGAATTGTTAAAAAGGCATTGTTTATATCGGATACTTGTGAAATATTTGAATAACTTTTCAAACCTGCCTTATGAGTCTGGTTACTGTACCCTTGCCTTTGAATGTTGAAGAGGACGAATTGCTGATGTATCAACCATACTTGCATTATGAGCTTTCTCCTCAAAAAATAAAAAAATTCAGGAATGTGTTTGTTGCCTTTTCCGGATTCTGCATGAATAGCCGCGGCCTTATAAAAGAATGCCATCATGCTTATCCGTCACAACACCACGATTATTTAAGTGAAGTAGCTCACTACTATTATGACACGTTGGATCACCCCGAGAACCTGATTACTCTGGACGATGACCGGGCTTACCTGCTCATACACCATCCCTGGTTTAATTATTACCATTGGGTTTGCGAATCTGTCTTCAGGCTGTGGATGGTTCGGCGCCGGTTAAACCAGGTTGTTCTCCTTTTGCCAGATTATTACCGGGACGCCGACTTTATAATGGGCTCCCTTGAGCCGTTTAACATTAAAGAGATATTCTTTATACCTGGAGGGAAAAGCCTTATGGTCAGGAATATCTGCCTGCCGCAAATAAAACCGGTATGCGACTCATATAATGCCCGGCACATCCGGCAAGTAAGAGCATTTTATACGAATTATGTCTTACTTAACAAAAAAATTTTGGCTAACCTGGGCGATAAGTTATATGTCAGCCGCGAATTAGCCAAACGAAGAAAGGTAATTAACGAACCGGAAGTGATCGAGGCGCTGAAAAGCCATGGATTTACAGTTTTCAACCCGGAAAAATTTACGTTTTTGGAGCAGGTAGCCATTTTTTCGAATGCAAAATACCTGGTAGGAGAGCACGGATCGGGTTTGACCAACCTGTTATTTATGCCTGCAAACTCGAGTGTTTTGGAGCTGCATAAAAACAAAACTAATGAACTGAATCACCCGAGCCCCTTATTCTGGTACATGGCTGATGCATTAGGAATAAACTATTTTCATCAAAGCTGCGAAACCGAAGGCAGGGACGACTATTTTGATGGCGATTATGTGATTGATATTAAATTGTTGAGGTTGAATTTGCTTAAAATGTTGGAGTAAACTTTTTTGATGCGCCACCACAACCTTTCGGACTGGTCGCGAATCCCGAATTATCTGCGCGGAAAAATAAAAGCCACTCCCGAAACTTCGGGAGTGGCTTTTCAGTGTGGAGAATATCGGAGTCGAACCGATGACCTCTTGCATGCCATGCAAACGCTCTAGCCAGCTGAGCTAATCCCCCTTTAAGTTTGCAGCCGGCGATTTTCAGTTTACACTTAAATAGTTACTGCACGTTGCCGGCTGAACGGACGGCAAAACTAATAAAAAGATGGTAACTATAAAATATTTGGTGCAATATCGGGTTTGACGTAAAACAATTTTGTACTTATTTGGCTTATTGAGTGTTATCTAATTAAAAGCGCGGGTGCTTAATTAAATATTTCGAAATTTGTTTAATTTTAAACGAAATTTACCGTACATCTACCCGGACCCTACGGGCGCTTCTTAAATAAAGTGACTATTGATGCCTATGAAATATAGTTTACTTGCTTTCCTATTTCTAATTGTTTGTTTGCGGGGGTATGGTCAATCCTGCACACTAAGTGTAAGCATATCGGCGTCAGGTTCGTCTATTTGTTCAGGAAGTAGTGTGGTTTTAACAGCAGTGCCATCAGGTGGTACCCAGCCTTATACATATGCATGGAACACCGGGGAAACCACTAAATCCATCAGCGTAAATAAAGCTGGTACTTATACGGTAACTGTAAGCGATAAAACCACGGGTTGTGCGCCGGTAAAAAAAAGCATAACGGTTGCGAGTAACCCGGTGCCTGACCCACCTACGGCAGCGAGCGTTACGGTTTGTCCCAATTCATCGGCTACCTTGACGGCTACAGCGCCGGGAGGTATTTACCAATGGTACGATGCCCCAACCGGAGGTAACTTTCTTGCAACTGGCCCAACTTTCAATACTCCCCCGGTAACGGGTCCTTTGAATTACTATGTTCAAACCACCTTGGGCGGATGTACCAGCCAGAGAACTTTAGTTCGGGTAAGGCTGATCCCAAACCCCGTTGGAACTGGTCAAACTATATGCTCGAATAATGTTGCCACTTTGCAAGCGGCTGGTGGTGATACTTATTCCTGGTACGCCTCGCCGTCGGGAGGGGCCGTATTAGGCACCGGACCGTCATTTACAACGCCGGTATTAACCACAACAACCACGTTCTACGTCCAGGCTGTGACTAACGGGTGCCCGAGCGCTTTTGTGCCCGTTACTGCGACGGTAACGCCGCCACCGCAGGCGCCTTCATCGTCAAATGTGACCATTTGTTCCGGATCCGTCGCAAATCTGCATGCCAGCGCCTCCTCAGGTATTTTTAATTGGTATGTAAGCCCTACGGGCGGTTCGCCATTAATTTCCAGCCCCGATTATACCACCCCGGCGCTTACCACAACTACTACTTATTATGTAGACTTAACGGTGGGCACCTGCGTCAGTCCGCGCACAGCAGTGACGGTGACAGTTACACCGTTACCATCGGCACCCGTTGCGGCGGATGTCAACGCATGTTCGGGGAGTACGGCTACGCTATCTGTTACTCCGGTTGCAGGCGACACATATCTGTGGTACAATGCCCCTGCCGGTGGAATATTGCTGGGCACTGGCAACACGTTTACTACGCCCGTATTAACCGCGTCGACGACTTATTATGTACAGGCCACCAACGGCGGTTGTACAAGCAGCGGGCGAACCGCAGTAAATGTGACCGTTAACCCGGTACCTGCCGCTCCATCTGCCGCAGGGCAAGTCATATGCTCCGGCACTTCGGCTACGTTGACTGCCACAGCTCCTGGCGGCGTGTATCAATGGTACAATGCGGCCTCGGGCGGGACCTTACTTGCAACCGGTGCTTCGTACACTACCCCATCGCTTGCAGCTACGACAACTTATTATTTACAAACCACTGTTGGGGGGTGTGTCAGCCCGCGTACTGCCGTAACGGTTACGGTAAACACGGCACCGGCTGCGCCGGCCGGTGCCGGTGTTAGTATCTGCGCCGGCAACTCGGCCACTATTAGCGCTACCGGCGCTTCAGGCACTAGCTATCAGTGGTATGATGCGTCGGCAGGGGGGAATTTTTTGGCATCAGGCCAGGCTTATGTTACACCTGTGCTTACATCCACCGCAACTTATTATGTCCAAGTAACAGACGCGAACGGGTGCATGAGCGCCCGGACACCGATAACCGTTACGGTTACGCCTACGCCGGCGCCGCCGACGGCGAGTGGTGTTACTATATGTGCGGGAACGTCGGCCGCGCTGACCGCGACAGCCACGGGGGGAACGATATCATGGTTCGATGCATCTGCCGGTGGTAATTTGCTGGGTACAGGCAGTTCGTTTACTACCCCGGTTTTGAATTCGACGACCACATACTATGCCGAGCATGAAACAGGTACTTGTACCAGCACACGCACAGCGGTTACCGTAACAGTCACTGCTGTTTATAACCCCGGGTTTCAATATTCATCGGGTACATATTGTACAGGCAGTTCTAACCCGACACCGGTGATCAATGATCCGGCGGGAGGTACTTTCAGCGCATCGCCGGCCGGTTTAGTATTTGTAAGCACGACAACCGGTCAGATCAATATCGGGGCAAGTGTGCCTGGCACCTATACTGTTTCATTCACCAGCAACGCTGCATGTGCTTTTGTAACAACGACCAAGATATCTGTTGTAACCACACCGAATGCCACTTTTTCTTATACAACGCCCGTATGCCAAAGCGGTACCAATCCGTTGCCGGCATTTCCGGTCGGGGCAAGTGCAGGGGTTTTCTCGTCGCCTACTGCTGTTTTTGTGGATAAGACGACTGGGGAGATCGACCTAAAAAAAACCTCACCGGGCACACATAGTATAACTAATACTATTCCAGCGAGCGGGACCTGTCCGGTGGCAACCTTCACCTTTTCAATTGTGATCAATCCTGAGGTTATAGTCAATGCAGGCCCCGATCAATCGGCGCCTTCCGGTACGCCGGTTACGCTTGCGGGCAGCATTAGCGGAGGGTCGACGACAGGCACATGGTCGGGCGGTACGGGTACGTTCTCCAACCCTAACGCCTTGAATGCGACCTATACGCCCGGTCCTGGTGAAACGTCTGCCACATTAACATTGACTTCAAGCGATCCGCCAGGCCCATGCGGCGCCGTGTCGGATAAGATGACCATAACATTCAATTCAGTTCCTGCGGCACCGACCGCGCAGGACGTAAGTATTTGCTCTGGCAGCACAGCGGTTTTGTCTGCCACGGCGCCGGGTGGTGTATATCAATGGTACGATGCGCCGGCCGGAGGTACGTTATTGAATACGGGAGCTGTATTTACAACTCCTCCATTGACTGTAAATACTACGTATTATGTTCAAACTACAGCGTCAGGCCAAACGAGTACCCGGACTGCCGTATTGGTGACTGTAAATGCAATCCCGCCCAACCCCGTGGTAGCCGCAGATACCGTATGCCAGGGCAGTACAGCTACGCTAACAGCAAGCGGTTCAACCGGGACCTATCAATGGTACGATGCGGCCGTTGGGGGAAACCTGTTATCGACAAGTAATCCCTATACAACTACTTTCCTCACGGCTAACACAACTTTTTATGTACAGGCCGTTAGCAATGGTTGTACAAGCGGTCGTACCGCGGTTACAGTTGCCGCGAACCCCGTTCCAACCATTACCAGCAAGTCGACCGGCGTTGTTTGCAGCGGCACACCTAACAATTATGCTATTACTGCGGACATGCCAAACGCAACTTTTAGCTGGAGCCGGGCGGCTGTCACCAATATTAGCAATCCAGCCGTCACTAATCAATCGTCGTCTACTATAACTGAAACACTGATCAATACAAGCGGAACACCCGTAAACGTAACCTATGTCATTATTCCTATAGTCAATGGCTGCCAGGGAACGCCCTTTAATTATGTTCTTACCGTTAATCCTTTGCCTGCCGTGATAAGTGCAGCTGCGGACACGGCCTGCAATCAGTCGCCTGTAAATTACACCATCGCGTTTAATACGCCCGGGGCTAGTTTTACCTGGAGCAGGGCAGCTGTTCCGGGCATAACAAACGCTGCTGTTTCAGGCCAAACTGCCGCAACTATCAAAGAGGTTTTGTACAACACCACTAATTCGCCAGTAAACGTTACCTATATATTTACTTATGCTGCTTCAGGATGTTCTGGCACTTTCAATTTGACTGTTACCGTTAATCCAACTGCTAAGGTAACCAGTTCCGCAAGGGGTACTGCTTGTGGCGGCATTGCTCAAAATTATGTTATTACATCTAATGTGCCTTCAGCAACATTTACATGGAGCCGGCCCGCCGTGCCTGGTATCAGTAATCCGGCTGTTTCAGGCCAGACTTCTTCGATTATTGACGAAACATTGGATAATACGACTGTAGTGAGCCCGGTACAGGTAACTTATACCATAACGCCGTTTGCGTTTGGTTGCCCCGGAACACCATTTAGCTACATTATTGTCGTTAGCCCCCAGCCCGTTACTCCTACAGCCAATTCAAACTCGCCGGTATGTGTAGGGAGCACAATACGTCTTCAGACATTAAATGTGCCCGGTGCCACTTATGTATGGACCGGCCCAAACGGATTTAGTTCTTCGGTGCAAAATCCGAATATTGCTAACGTCACGACCGCCAATACAGGTACTTATTACTTATATGATCTTGTTAACGGATGTCCAAGTCAAATTGACTCTGTCCGGGTCGTGGTGGATGAACCGCCATTATCCAACGCAGGACCGGACCAGACCGTTTGTATTAATGCAACATCGGTTACTTTGGCCGGGTCGGTTACCGGTGGTACTACTACCGGCACCTGGTCCACCAGCGGTACAGGCTCTTTCTCGCCATCCAATAACACCCTAAACGCTCAATATCTGCCTTCAGCACAAGATAAAAGCAACGGCTCGGTAAAACTGACCCTTGGATCTACCAGTAAAGACGACTGTGCAATTTCTAGCTCTACGATGACGGTGACGTTTTATCAGCCGATGATCACCAGCAGTAAATCCGATTCAGTCTGCACAGGTTCAGCTCTTAATTATGCGATTACGACAAACTCGCCTACGGCTACTGTTACCTGGAGCAGGGCGGCTATAGCAGGCATAAGTAACACGGCTGTTTCGGGCCAGACTTCTATGAATATCACTGAGACACTGGTTAATACTACTTCCAGTGCAATTATGGTTCCGTATACTATTACACCGCTTGACAATGGCTGCCCGGGCGCGCCGTTTACATATACCGTTAAGGTAAATCCCCAGCCAGTTGCCCCCACCGTGAGCAGTAACTCACCGGTTTGTGTGGGTACAAGCATTCAACTCAATACTACCACGACTGCCAACGGATACCTCTGGACCGGACCGAATGGGTACACGTCGACCCAGCAGAACCCCACGATTAATAACGTGTCTGCGGCAAATACAGGTGCGTACAATTTAATAGTGACCGTAAATGGCTGCCAAAGCCCTGCTGCCAGTCTTAATGTTTCTGTGGATGAACCACCTGTGGCCAATGCGGGTCCAAATCAGGTTGTTTGTTCCACGACTGCTTCGGTTGCACTGGCCGGCTCTGTAACCGGCGGCACAACCACGGGTATATGGTCAACGGGCGGGTCGGGGACCTTTTCGCCGTCAGATACTGTACTAAACGCCCATTATCTGCCATCTGCCCAGGATGTAGCGACAGGTTCGGTAACACTTACCCTCGCATCCACCAGTAAGGACAACTGCAATATTTCTACCTCGACTATGACCATCAGTTTCCAGGCTCAAGCGGCTGTGAAGGCAGGCAAAGACACGGCCGTTTGTTTACAAACCACAGGTGTTCAGTTAAATGGGAAGGTGCTGATAGCTGCCCAGGGTGTATGGACTACGTCGGGGACAGGTACTTTCAATCCTTCGGCAAACCAGCTCAATGCCATTTATGTGCCAAGCTCCGCTGATATTGCAGCCGGTTCGGTTAAACTGACCTTGAGCATACCTCCTGCGGGTGTATGCTTCCTGGTGTCGGATAGCCTGGTAGTAACTTTTGTTCCGCCGCCGACTGTTAATGCGGGCGGAACAGTGTATGTGCTGCACGGCAGAACTATTACCCTTACACCGACCGTAAGCGACAATAACGTTACTTATTCATGGTCGCCTGATATTGATATTAACAGCACTACGGTGAAGAACCCCATTATTACCGGAGATGTCGACCGTACCTATACGCTCACGGTTACCGATAGCCGCGGCTGTGTTAGTTCGGATCAGACCTTTGTAAAAGTATCCCCCGAGGTAGTCGTCCCCAATACTTTTACTCCCAATGGCGACGGTGTGAACGATCTGTGGAATATACAGGGCCTTATAGCCTACCGTGAAGCGGTAGTAGATATTTTCGATCGGTACGGTCAAAAAGTTTATCACTCTATCGGTTACGCAAAGCCATGGGATGGTACTTATAATGGAAAGATGGTACCTTATGGTGTTTACTATTATGTAATCGATACCAAACTGGATGGCATAGTTCTCTCCGGGTATGTTACCGTAGTTAGGTAAATAAAGGGCTATCATCCACCCTAAAACAAAAGAATCTCAAGGCTTTCGAACTGAGACTTTTAACTTGACTAAAGTAGCGCGAGCTGGACAAATCTCAAGCTTTGCTGAGGATTTAAGGTGCGTAACACAGGTTAACGAATGTAAATCATGAGTGATTAACCCAGTGCCTGTGCTGCAAACCCCTGGAGATTTGGCCCTGATTTTTTTGCGTTTTCTGCAACATTATGTATCTCGCCCGTGTCCATTGTTCAGGCTATGACGACTTACCGCCGCCTGTTATAGATATTGATCAATATTTTACAAATAGCATTATGAAGGTTTTACTATGCCTGTGCTTATTGGGCACTTTCTATTTACCGGTTCACGCACAGCAAGATAATGCTGTGATCATCGGTAGGATAGACAGTATTCAATCTCAAATTCTGCATGAAAAAAGAAAGATTTGGATATACGTACCGGCATCAGCGACTACCGGCAAAAAGAAAAAATACCCGGTGCTATACCTGCTGGATGCCGAAAAGAATTTCAAAAGCGTTGCAGGCATGGCAGATTTTTTAAGCACTGTCTATAAAAATGATATCTGCCCGAAGATGATCATCGTAGGCATTCCTAATACCAACCGCACAAGAGACCTTACGCCGACTAAAGTAACCAGCGGCCTGTTCATTAATGCCGATATGGCTGCAAATTCAGGTGGCGGGGAAGCCTTTATAGCTTTTATGGAAAAGGAATTGATACCCCGCATTGATTCGTTATACCCTGCTTTGCCTTACCGCATGCTGGTTGGCCATTCGTTAGGCGGCTTGATCGTGATCGACTGCCTGGCACATCACCCCAACCTTTTCAATGCATATCTCGCCATAGAGCCGAGTATGTGGTGGGACCGTCAAAAGCTTTTGCACGAAACAGAGCAGGCGCTGCAGAAACGCTCCTATACTGATCGGTCACTATTTCTCGCAATGGCCAATACATTGCCGCCCGGCATGGACACGTCCACCATTAAGCAGGATACTACTTCAGGCACTATTCATTCCCGCTCGATACTGCTATTACGCGACTACCTAATGCGGAACCGGCAAAATGGGCTGGACGCAGGGTTTCGCTACTATCCGGGTGACACGCATGTTTCCGTACCTTTGATCGCTACTTACGATGCCCTGCATTATATTTTTAAAGATTATGCCTTAAAGCTCCAGGACAACTATTTTACAGATTCCACTTTTGACCTTGCAGCATTCCTGCAGGCACATTACGCGCATATCAGTACCAAGTATGGATTTAAATCTGAAGATGGCCGCATCTTGCTCCCTCCTGAAGACCTGGTGAATAATCTCGGCTTCTTTATGATGCAGCAGAAACAGTTTGGCAAGGCTGAAGATATGTTTAAGATGAACATTAAGAATTACCCGTCCGGCCCCGTGGCTTATAGTTATCTCGGCGACCTGTATGCCGGTAATGGTGACAAAAAACACGCCCGGTCGAATTATCAAAAATCGTTATCGTTGAAAGAGGATGCGGCGATAAGGAAGAAGTTGGAGGGGTTGTAAAAGAGCAATGCAAACTAAGGCGCGTCTATTCAGCGCGGTTGCCATCGATGCGTACTCGCACCAGCGTTGGCCTGATGGTATTATTGCCGCGTTGGTTACGTTTTAAAACAAAAGGAAAATAAAAATCCGGTCAACTTATTAAGCCGGATTTCAACTTGTAGCGGAGACAGGACAAATGTCAAACTTTTTTGAAGATTTGAAGTCGGTCCAAATTTTCCCGTAGCCGCTAAAAAACGCGGTGCCGATGCAAATCATATGTGTATAATAGAATCAAATAATAACCTATTTCCCTTAAAGCATTTTGTTTTTCCGACTTTTTTATAACTACCTTTAAAGCTCTCTATTCTCTGAATTAGAATTCAATAAAGCACATAACTTTTATTATCTGGCAGGAGAATTGTCTGTGAAACAAACTCTTAGACCAACCGGTATCGAGGTAATCGGAAATATTCCGTGGGGTACTCATTTTTGTCATTTTTATCAAACGGAAAAGGACCTACTATCGATTCAAGTGCCTTTTTTCAAAACCGGTCTGGAAAACAACGAGTACTGCATATGGGTGACTTCAGAACAAACCACCGTGGAGAAAGCTAAGAATGCACTAAAAGAGGTCGTTCCTGATCTTGATAAGTATTATGAACATAAGAGTATTGAAATCCTTTCCCACCATGACTGGTACCTGATTAATGGGCGATTTGAATTGGATAACGTCATCCGCTCGATGTTAGGGCGTTTGCAAATTGCACTTGAGAACGGATTCGCCGGCTTACGCCTCAATGGTGACGAAGCCTGGATGGACCAAAGAACTACGCACGATTTCATGGAATACGAACGCTTCCTTAATCCGACAATAGCGGGAAAAAGGCTCATCATATCGTGTAGTTATCAATTAAGTAAATGCACCGCAACAGACGTGTTAGATGTTGCCCTGTTGCATGAATCTGCCGTTTCAAAACGTAAGGACAGGTGGGAAATACTGGAAACTCGAGACTTCATAACATCCAAAGGGCAACTGAACCAGGAAAGAGAATTGCTCAAAAAAAGAGTCGCTAAAAGCACCAGTGAGTTAAACCGGATCACCGAACAGGTAAAGAAGGAACGTTCCGAAAGGAAGAAAGGGGTATTCTCCCTGAACAAATCCGAACTTTATTTAAAAACAATAGTAAACACCTCAGATATCGCGTTTGTATTATTCGATAGTGACTCACATGTGTTGTTGTTTAATGCGATAGCAAATTATTGGTCCATCCTGTCTTTCGGAGTTCCTTTGAAGAAAGGCGTCTATTTGCCTGATCTTTTGAATGATGAAGGAAAAAGCAAGTTCAAGGAAATGATGAAAGCTGTTCTGTTGGGGCAGTCACTAAACTATGAGACGAGCTACCAGGACCAGGGCGAGTTCCAGGAATGGTACCGCGTCAGCATTCATCCTGTAAAGGATGATGATGGAAAGGTTGTCGGAGTATGTTGCGCGGCAAGCAACATTACCCGCGATAAACTGGCCGAATCGGAGCTACAGCGTATAAGCGGCCGATTGGAACAACGCAATAAAGACGTGGATAAATTTGCTTTTAGTTTATCACACGATCTGCGCGCGCCATTGGCCAACATGCTTGGTTTAGCCAGGATGCTTAAAGGCACAAATGTTCCCCAATCAGAAAGACCCGAACTCGAAAGCTTTTTATTTCAAAGCATCGAGAAGCTAAATGATGTCGTTTATAACTTGAACCGCATTTTAGAATTGGACAAGACTTTAAGTCTGAAAAAAGCAAAGGTCAATCTGACAGAGCTAGTGAATGAAGTATCTTCCCGGTATAAACCGATCGCCAAACAGGACGCCGTCCGCATTTATACGAATTTCGATGACGTGAACGAGATTTTTACAATTGCAAGTTACCTGGAGAGTATTTTTTTTCATCTTATTTTCAGCAGTATAACATATAACCAGACAGGCAGGCCGCCGGCGATTGAAATCACCGCTGAAAAGACGCCGGACAAAGTTATTATCCATTACAAAAATTTCGGGAAAGGTGGTTACAGGAAGGGTACAAGGGCAGAAGCCGGATCTTACAAGACGCTCAACACGTCCACAAGAGGTCACTTTGTTGGCTTATCTACCGTGCAAACAAGGGTTGAAATCCTTGGAGGATCGATAAGCGTCGCTAAGTTACCCGGCGGTGGTAATGATTACCGCATCGAACTACCGCTTGAATGAGTGGCACCAAGCTTTGCCTTCGGAACCGACCCAAATGCGTTGGATCTGAGAAAGCTTCGAATTATACGAATTAATTTGCATTGCTTCACATCGATCATGGCTTGGAGGAGCGTTAAATAAAACGTACATTGCAATACATCCGCTGGATTAACCGTTCAATCCTTTACCTATGAATGTCGGTACCCCTATTATCGTGTCGGTTTTAATACCCATCATCGCCTATGCGATTTACCTTCGGGTAAGGAAACGAAAGAGCAGCGGAGAGAGCGGTTTGAGTGATTATAAGCGCCTGTTCGATGGCATCCCTACTCCGATGTATATCTATGATGATCGGACTTTTCGATTCCTTGCCGTTAACGATGCTGCCGTTGAACAGTACGGCTATACTCGGGACGAGTTCCAGAATCTGAAAATCACCGATATACGACCCCCCGAAGAGATTCCAGGGCTTCTGGATTTCCATGATAGTTTACCGGAAGATGATGTGGACGCGGGCTGCTGGCTGCATATGAACAAGGCAGGCCAAAAATTTTATGTACATGTTTACATCCGTCATACGATCTTCGAGGGCAGGCCTGCCAGGCAAGTACTGATCATTAACATTGATGAAAAAGTCAAGGCCGAGATGATCATGAAGGAAAAATCCGCCGAATTGGAAAATATACTCGACAGCATAACCGATGGGTTTTACGCGCTTAATAGCCACTGGGAAGTGACCTTTATTAACAAGGCGGCCGAACAGGCGCTTTCATGCACAAGAGAGGAATTGATCGGCAAGAACCTCTGGGATTTTTTCCCGCGTTCCCGGGAAGGCCGGTTCTACGCTGAGTACGAACGTGCCATGACTGAAAGGATCAGCGTGCATTTTGAAGAATTATACGCGCCGCTGGGGGTTTGGGGCTCAATGAACGTGTACCCGACGAAAGGTGGGATCGCGGTCTATTTCGTGGATATTACAGAAAAAAAAAGGATCGAGGAAAAGATCTACAACGACGGGCAGAACCTCCGTGCGATCATTAATAATACGCGTGACCTGATCTGGTCGGTCGACAAAGAATTCAATATCATCACCGGCAACCAGGCTTTTTGGGACCGCGTAGAACACCTTACACGGAAGACAGAGGCTAACATTACCAATGCCGATTTTGAACAGGAGCATCTAAAACTTTTTTTGGATAGCTATAAGCGTGGGTTTAACGGGGAGGCTTTTAGTGTCGTCAGGCAGCGGGACGTTGATGGCAGGCTACGTTTCGAGCAACTAAGTTGTAATCCTATTCGCGATCTGCAGGAAGATGTGATCGGTGTGAACTGTTTTCTGCGGGATATCACCGAACCTCAGGAACATCTCCAAAAGATCGAAAAGCAAAACGAACGCCTGCGCAAGATCGCCTGGATCCACTCACACCTGGTACGTGCACCGGTAGCCAGCATACTGGGACTTTCCCAACTTTGCAACCCGAAGGATTCACAAAACGCCGAGATAATTCCGATGCTGAAAAAATCGGCTGAAGATCTGGATAAAGTCATACAGGATATAAACAGCCTGACAGATGACCTCATCGACCCTTAGCGATCAAGTATTTAATCCAGCTTCAGATAATTTCCCTGCTCATCAAAGATTATATCTTTGCCTTTTATCTCCGCCTCATAGTTAGTGGAGCCATCGGCATTCGTAACTTTCCCAGCCTCTTTGACGTGGACGCCCTTATAATGCTCTTTTACATACTGCGATACCTTATATGGTAATACAGACGGCGAAATAGCCACCACTTGTTCCACGAAGACGCCGGATGGGGTAAACTGGACAGACATATCTTCGCCGGATTTGCCGCCCCAGTTGGCTTCGTAATTTCCTTTTTCTTTCTCCCAGGTCACTTTCGTTGCCTCCGGATATTTTTTCATCAGCGCTTTTTTTACCACAGCAGGTACCGTACTGCTTTTGTTGCCCTGGGCCTTGATTGAGCCAATTATTGCGGACAATAATACCGCACTTAAAACTATCTTTTTCATACGCTTATTTTTTAATAACAATAGTAAATTCCGATCCTGAATTTTCCTTGAATTTTTCCCCTGACAAGTTCTAAAAATAGATTAGTTCTAGTGGCTGTTATAGTTTTCACCCTCCAGGACTCGAACCGAAATTACTTTGATCATTGATAAGATTGCGAAAAGGATTTCATTTTAAAATAAAAAATGCAACGAAATCATTATTCCGTTGCATTGATCTTAAAGGTAGCGGGAGCAGGACTCGAATCTAAGTTCGCCGGCTGGCGGATATGAGCCGGACGAGCCACCAACCGCTCCAAACGAAAAAAGTCTCAAGACGTTCGACTCAAGACTTTTGACTTAACTCTGGTAGCGGGAGCAGCACTCGAACCTAAGTCCGCCGGCTGGCGGATATGAGCCCGACGAGCTACCAACCGCTCCAAACGAAAAAAGTCTCGAGACTTTCGACTCAAGACTTTTGATTTTAACTAAGGTAGCGGGAGCAGGACTCGAACCTACGACCTTCGGGTTATGAGCCCGACGAGCTACCAACTGCTCCATCCCGCACTCTGTTTCCAATGTAAAAACAACGAAATCGGTGTTTTTATTGGGACTGCAAAGGAACAAATTTTATCTTTGCAGTCCAAATAAAAATTAATTTATTTATGAATCATCGGGCGGGGTTTGTTAGTATCATCGGGAAGCCGAACGCGGGGAAGTCGACCCTGATGAACGCGCTGGTGGGCGAAAAGATGTCAATCATTACCCCTAAAGCCCAGACTACCAGGCACCGCATCCTCGGTATAGTAAACCATGAGGACTACCAGATTGTTTTCTCGGATACGCCCGGCATCATGAAACCGCACTATGCCTTGCAGGAAACCATGATGCACCAGGTGGAAGGCTCGCTGGTCGACGCCGACGTGTTGCTGCTGGTGACCGACATCAACGAAAAGCACGACGAAAGCGACGTGATCGAAAAACTGGAAGGTTCGTTTGCGCCGCTGGCGGTCATTATCAATAAGATCGATCAGTCGGATGAGCAGAAAGTAAAGGACAAAATCGATTACTGGCAGAAGAAGCTAAATCCTAAGGCAATTTTTGCTGTGTCGGCGCTGAAGGAATACAACGTCGAGTCGGTGATGAACTTCGTGCTGGATAAATTGCCCGAGCACCCGGCCTATTATGAAAAGGATTTTTTAACCGACCGCAACGACCGTTTCTTCGCATCCGAAATTATTCGCGAGAAGATTTTCAGGGCCTACGAAAAGGAAATTCCTTATAGTACTGAGGTGATCATCACGGCGTTTAAGGAAGGTGAAGAATTATACCGCATCAGTTCCGAGATCATCGTTGAGCGCGAATCGCAAAAGAATATCCTGATTGGCAAAGGAGGCGAGGCTTTAAAAAAGGTCGGTACCTGGGCCCGCAAGGATATGGAGGAATTTTTTCAGAAGAAGATATTCCTGGAAATGTTTGTGAAAGTGATCCCCGACTGGCGGCAGAAGAAGAATTATTTGAAGAAGTTTGGATACGAACAATAGAGTCAAGAATCAAGAGCCAAGAGCCAGGATTTGATACTCTTAAATTTAATAATATTGGAATAGGGCTGAAATTTAGACAAACTTTGTCTTGATTCTTGGTTCTTGACTCTTGATTCTAAAAGAATGAGCAACATAGTAGCCATAGTAGGCCGGCCTAATGTAGGCAAATCGACTTTATTTAACCGCCTGACGGAAACGCGCAAAGCCATCGTCGACGACTTTAGCGGCGTTACGCGCGACCGCCATTACGGCGTCGCCGAATGGACCAGCCATGCCTTTACGGTGATTGATACCGGCGGCTATGTGGCTAATTCGGAAGATGTCTTCGAAGCGGCCATTCGGGAACAGGTAATGATAGCGATCGAAGAAGCAACCGTTATTCTTTTTATGGTCGACGTGACGACAGGTGTTACCGACCTGGACGACGAAATCGCTTCGTTACTGCGTAAAAGTAAAAAGCCGGTGTTCGTGATATCGAACAAAGTCGATAACAATGCATTGCAGCACGACAGTGCCGTGTTTTACAGTTTCGGCCTGGGTGACATCTATAACATTTCATCGATGACGGGCTCAGGCACCGGCGAACTGCTCGACGAAGTAGTAAAGCATTTTGACAAGGAGCCTGCCGAAGAAAGTTCGCTGCCAAAATTTGCCATAGTGGGTCGTCCAAACGTGGGTAAATCATCCATCATCAACGCGTTTGTCGGCAAAGAACGTAATATCGTAACACCTATCGCCGGCACTACACGCGATTCTATCCATATCGAATACAACCAGTTCGGCCACCATTTTATGCTGATCGATACCGCAGGATTGCGTAAAAAAACCAAGGTGAAGGAAAATATTGAATTCTACTCGGTAATGCGTACCATAAAGGCGCTGGAAGAAGCCGATGTGGTGATACTCATGATCGACGCGGTAGAAGGCATCGAGTCGCAGGACATCAATATTTTTCACCTGGCTGAAAAGAATAAAAAAGGCGTCGTGATCGTGGTAAACAAGTGGGACCTGATCGAAAAGAACAACAAAACCACTAAAGTTTTCGAGGATATGATCCGCGAAAAGATAGCGCCGTTTACGGATGTGCCGGTCGTATTCACTTCGGTAACTGAAAAGCAGCGGGTATTAAAAGTGATCGAAACCGCCGAAAAGGTTTATGAAAACCGGGCTAAAAAAATACCCACTTCTAAATTGAACGACGAGCTATTGCCTATCATCGAAAGCTTTCCCCCGCCGGCTATTAAAGGGAAATACGTCAAGATAAAATATATCACACAGATCAAAGGCGTATCGCCGATGTTCGCGTTCTTTTGCAACCTGCCGCAGTATATAAAGGAGCCGTACCAGCGGTTTCTTGAGAATAAGCTCCGTGAAAATTTCGACTTTAGCGGGGTGCCTCTGCAGCTGTTTTTCCGGCAGAAGTAATTGCTTTTAATGGATCGTCAATCCTTTATATCATACGCCACGAGCGAACCTTTGATGGCGGCAACGGCTTTTTTAAGCGTGGGGTCGTTACTGTTCAATACCTCAAAATAAGCATTGTCGCCCCACCTGTAGCGCGCGGCCGTGGCCTTAATTAGGAGTTTGATGTTATTGGCGGATTCCTTCACTTCTTTGGAATCCATCTCCTTCAAGGTTTGGGAGGCATACACAATAAAATCGTTGTAAATACCATCGCTAACCTGGTAGTCCCTGATAAAATCTTCCTCGGCCGGAAAGCTGTGCAGTACCGGCTGCATCCTGTCGATCACAAAAGCGCCGAACACCTGCCGGTTATCCAGCTCTTGTACCAGCATAGTGTCTTCGGTAGTATCGGCCGGCACGAATAAATCCGGCATGATGCCGCCGCCGCTGAAAACTTTTCTTCCACCCGATGTGTGATATACCGCCGCCGACCTGAAATCGCTGTCGCGCAGGTAATTCTCTTGCGAAAAAAGCTCACCCTTTTGCATTCTTTGAGCTATCTCATTATGATAACTCTCCAGCCCGTCTTTATATGACTTCTGGATCGATCTGCCCGAAGGCGTATAATACCTGGCGATGGTAAGGTTAACCGCCGATCCGTCGCCAAACCCAAACTGCTGCTGTACCAGGCCCTTCCCGAATGAGCGCCGGCCTACTATAACCGCCCGGTCCAGGTCTTGCATGGCGCCTGCGAATATCTCGCTCGCCGAAGCTGAATATTCATCGATCAGCACGGCAAGTTTGCCATGTTTGAACAAACCCGAATCCGTCGACATATAATCCGTGCGCGGTTCATGCGCGCCTTTGGTATATACAATCAGTTTGCCTTTATCTAGGAATTCGCTGGCCAGTTCGGTGGCCGCGTTAAGGTACCCCCCGCCATTCCCGCGTAAGTCGAGTATAAGCTTGTCGACACCCTGCTCCTGGAGTTTTTTTAGCGCGACCCTGAAATCATTGTCGGTGGTGGCCGCAAATTTACTGATCTTGATGTAGCCGGTCTGGGGCGCTACAACATACGAAGCGTCGAGGCTACTTAAGTCAACGTGGCCTCTTTTAATATGGTACACTTTTAAAGCGCCGCCCGGGCTGTCTTGAATGGACAAGGCTATTTCGGAATCCTTTTCACCCCTGAATACCTTGTTCACTCCTGCCTGGTCAAGGTGAGTTCCGGAAAATTTTCTACCGTTCACATCAATCACCCGGTCGCCGGCCGTAATGCCCGCCAGTTGTGCCGGGCTGCCATTATACACCTGGGTGATGAACAGCGTATCACGCAGTAATTGGTACTCGATACCGATTCCTTCGAAACCGCCGTCGAGGCGTTCATTGATCGACTGCGCCTGCTGCGGGGGCAGGTACAGCGAATGCGGATCGAGGTTTTGAAGGAGATTATTAACGGCCACACCTTCCAGGCTATCGGTATTTACTGTGTCGACGTAATTGTGGTGCACCAACTGTAAAACCCTCGAGACTTTGTTATGGGAGGGTAAGGGAAAACCATGCTGACTATTGTCGGCCAGGTATAAACCCAGCGCTATTCCAAGCAAAACCAGTATAAATGACCTGAAAATAACCGACGCCGCCCTTTTCATACTACTGCAAACATAAACATTTGATACAAAAGCCAATAATTTTTAAAGTACGCCCCTTGCATTTGCTTTTGACGATTTTTACCGATTTTTGTTATATCAATTTAAAAAAAATTATGGATAGGACCACCGAGAAGGATTCCCATTACAACGACCTGGAAAAAATGCCGGTGGCAGACGTCCTCAAAAACATCAATAAGGAGGACCATACGGTTGCTGATGCGGTTGGAAAGGCTATTCCGCAGATAGAAAAACTGGTGCAGGCGATTGCGGCAAAAATGAAGGATGGCGGTCGCCTTTTCTATATCGGTGCAGGCACCAGCGGGCGTTTGGGTATTGTCGATGCGTCTGAATGCCCGCCTACCTTCGGCGTACCGTTCGATATGGTGATCGGCATTATGGCCGGCGGCGACGGCGCTATCCGTAAAGCGGTAGAATTTGCCGAAGATGACACCGAACAGGCCTGGAAAGATCTGCAGCAATACCATATCAGCGACAAGGACGTTCTGGTTGGTATCGCCGCATCGGGCACTACGCCTTATGTAGTCGGAGGACTAAAGGCGGCCAACGAAAATAATGTCGTTACGGGTTGCATTGTCTGCAATAGCGGCAGCCCGGTAGCTGCCGAAGCCAAATACCCGGTGGAGGTAATAACCGGGCCGGAATTCCTGACGGGCTCGACCCGTATGAAGGCGGGAACGGCCCAAAAGCTGGTTTTGAACATGATCTCCACCACGGTAATGATCCAGCTTGGCCGTGTAAAAGGTAATAAAATGGTCGACATGCAGCTAACCAACCATAAGTTGGTCGACAGGGGCACACACATGGTAATGAATTATACGGGTTTGCCGGAAAATGAAGCTGCGGAGTTATTGTTTAAATACGGAAGCGTGCGTAAGGCGGTGGAGATGTTCATGCATGGGAAATGAACGGATGTACAAATGTGCATATGCGCAGATGTGCGGATAATTGTTAGATTAGTGAAAATAAAAGCTTTCCGCCGGCTGGCGGAGAGGTTGAAAGGGGGCCGGCATGCACGAAATAGAGCCATATTACAGGTGGCGGGACGATTATATCGCCTCGGAGGATGAGCTGTCGCCTTTTTATGCCACGGAATACAGCGAATTTGAATTTGATAAGCAGGTATATAATTACCTGCTGCACCCGCAATGGGATTCCTTCGGGTCAAACACGCTTTACCTGAAGGTGTTATTTGCGGATTACGACCGAAAGTACGCGATCATTGAGTTTATCGGTGAATGGAATGACGCCATTACCAACGACGTAATGCTGCTGAAGCGTGAGCTGATTGACCTGATGACCGACAACGGCATCAATAAATTTGTACTGATCGGCGAGAATGTGCTTAATTTTCACTCATCGGACGACTGTTACTATGAGGAATGGTTCCAGGACGTAGAAGACGGCTGGATAGCAGGTATAAATTTCAGGGAGCACGTGATCGATGAGTTTAAAAAAAATAATATCGACTATTACATCAATTTCGGCGGAGCGCTGGATGACATGCCGTGGCGCAACCTTAAACCTTTACAGTTCTTTAAGAAAGTGGAAGAGCAGTTAACCAGGCGCCTCACTACCTGATGTGCAAATGTGCGGACGGGCAGATATGCAAATGACAGAATGTTTAACTATAGAATTAAAATCTCATCTGCACATCTGAAATCTGCACATCCGAAATCTGCACATCTGCACATTAATTCGTAAATTTGCATTAGTTTTATACTTTAGTAAAAACAAATTAGTTTTAATAAAATGGAAAATCAAACACCGGATTACACTTACCAAAATGTGATCCAAATGGACGATGCGGACGCGTCCCGTAAATTTATTGCAAACGTGTTTATGTGGATGTTCGTGGCGTTGGGCATTTCTGCCGCATTTGCTTACGAGTTTTCTACCCCGGCATTTCTGCGTTTGTTAGTCGACCCTGCTACCAACCAATTGAGTGGACTATTTTATATTTTCATGTTCGCACCGCTGGCTTTCGTACTTATCATGAGTTTTGGCATGAACAGGCTATCATACGGCGTACTGGCATTCTTATTTGTGCTTTATTCGGCAGTAACCGGCGTCAGCTTCAGTATCATATTGCTGGCTTATACCGCTTCATCCGTTTTAGGCGTATTTTTAACCACTTCACTCGTATTCGGTGTAATGGCGGTAGCAGGATACACCACTAAAACAGATCTCACCAAATTTGGTTCAATTATGTTCATGGGCCTGGTCGGTATCATTATCGCCAGCGTTATCAACATGTTTCTGCACAGCCAGGCGCTCGATTACCTGGTAAGCTATGTCGGCGTTGCCGTGTTCGTAGGTCTAACTGCTTATGATGTTCAGAAACTGAAAAACATCGGCGCAGGTATTCAGTACGGCGAGGCCCCGGCGAAAAAGATGGCGCTGATGGGTGGTTTAACCCTTTACCTCGATTTCATAAACCTGTTCCTGATGCTGATCCGTATCTTCGGCAGAAGAAGGTAATAACGAAGCGAACCGTTAGAAAAACGCCCCGGGTTAATCTCTCCGGGGCGTTTTTTTTAGCACAAAATTGGTTTTTTAAAGTGATGTCGTATCTTAGGTAAAAATTGAAGCCTTATACGTGCGTCGCCTGTGAAAAGACCAATAGCCATAGCTTTTCTTTTATTTCACCTCTTCGGCGTATACGGCAACTTTATTGCCTATCAATATTTTATTTATAAGTCAGACAAATTTTTCAATGAACAGATCAGCAAAAACCATTACCGGGTTGACGATCTTGTTGAAGTGAAGTTGCCTGTTAAAATGCCGGCTATAGAGGATTGGAAAGAGTATATATTCATAAACGGGCAAATTAAACTTGGCAACGCCAGCTATAATTATGTAAAGCTGAAGATGACGAGGGACACCATGTACCTGATGTGTATTCCCAATTATGAGGCCACCCGGCTAATCAATCAAAATATTATCAACGCCCGGAAAATAGCCAATATCCCCATTGGTAAAAAAGATCATGTGCCCCTGGTCAAAACAGTCACGATCAATGTACTTAAGCATCACGTTCAGCAATTCCAGTTCTCGGACTCTTATGTGATCTTACAAACATGCACTGCGCCTTTTAATATCCGCATTTCCGAACCCGCTTTGACAAACCCCGAGCAACCACCAGAAATGCGCGGCTCGATTTCCTGAATAATTTTTATTAACCCCGGTAAAGGCGGCTTTTGGCCCTCGCTTGGTGTTCGTTCTGCTCGCGGCATCCGCACGTTGCAGACGTTGATGTTATTCATCGGTTATTTATTGCCTATACAATGGAACTGCGGCCAATAAGCAGGCTGCCTTTTCCTGGCGCGTAACAATATTTTAAAGCAAATGAGATCAATACAAACCTACATTAATCATATCAGGCCGGCGTTCGTTATTGTCACACTTGGCCTGGCGGCCTCCTGCCATCATAAACCCTTATCATCACAGGATAAAATGGTCGAACTTCTCAAACAATTGAACAAAAGAAATCAACACGTCCGGAATCCATTCAACCCGCAGGTAAAACTAGCCTACTGCGACTCCCTACTGCGAACACAGGGCGACGACCCCGACTACCAATTATTGTCAATCCGGGCATCCCTGGCGCTAAGAGTGGGCAAAGAAGAAGAGTCTGTCAATAATTACCACGACCTGCTCGGGAAACTGGACTTTATGTCGATCGACAACATTATGCCCGATGTGGCCATTGCCTATATGCGGCTGGGCGAAAGGACAAACTGCATGATGAACCATAACGGGTCGTCGTGCATTTTTCCGATAAAGGACGGCGGGGTACATCGGATCAAAACAGGCTCGCAAAATGCCATCCAGGCATACGAAAGTATATTGAAGGTACACCCGAACGACTTGGAATCGAAGTGGCTGCTTAACATTGCTTTTATGACGCTTGGGGAATATCCCGACAAGGTTCCGCCCCAACTCCTGATCCCGAATCTGAACAGGGATACCGGCTTAATGGTCAAACCTTTTCCCGATATAGCACACGGGCTTGGGCTCGACATTTTTGGCAGGGCCGGCGGGGTAATTGTCGACGATTTTAATAACGACGGTTACCTGGACATCGTTACCTCCGGCTGGGACCTGACCGATCCGATGCATTATTTCCAAAACAACAAAGACGGGAGCTTTAGCGACCTGTCCGAACAAAGCGGCCTGAAAGAGATCACCGGCGGTCTTAACATCCAGCAGGTAGATTACAATAATGATGGTAAACTGGACATTTTCGTGTTGCGCGGCGGGTGGAATAGTGAAGGTTATGGAAATCAGCCGAGTTCACTGCTGCGCAATAACGGCGATGGCACTTTCACTGATGTAACCATGCCCAGCGGCTTATTGTTCTTCCATCCAACACAGACCGCCACCTGGGCCGACTTTAACAATGACGGCTGGGCGGATGTATTCATTGGTACCGAGAACTCGGGAAATATAGACAGGGGAGGTATACATCCCTGCATGCTTTATATCAACAATCACGATGGTACCTTCACCAACGTCGCCGACAAGGCACATTGCAATATTCAGTCGTTTGTAAAAGGAGTTACCTCCGCCGACTACAATAACGACGGCTGGCAGGACATCTTTATATCCACCATGGACGGTAAGAAATACCTGCTGAAGAATACGGGAAAGGCTGGAAAGGTGCCAGATTTTGAAGATGTTACTGTAAAAGCCGGCATCGATAATAACCGTGAAAACACATTTACGACCTGGTTTTTTGACTACAACAACGATGGTTGGCCCGACATTATGGTCGCCGATTATGATTTTAGCCACAGTCTTGCGTACTATGCCGCAGCTGAGGCATTGGGAAAACCAGTCCCCCAGGCTGGTAACGTATTCCTGTACCGAAACAATCATGACGGTACCTTTACGGACGTAACCAAAAAGACCGGCCTCGACAAAGTGGTTTATAGCATGGGTGCCAATTTTGGCGATATCGATAATGACGGCTACCCGGATATGTATTTCGGTACGGGCAATCCGGATTTTAGGTCGCTGGTGCCCAATAAACTGTTCGAAAATATTGGCGGAAAACGATTTGCGGATGTTACGCTCTCCTCACGAATGGGTAACCTGCAGAAAGGTCATGGCGTTGCCTTTGCCGATTTCAGGAATAACGGCAGGCAAGATATATTTATCGTAATGGGCGGCGCTTATATAGGCGACTCCTACAATAGCTCGCTATACATGAACCCGGGATTAAGCCACAACAACTGGATATCCCTGAAGCTGCAGGGAATAAAAGCCAACCGTGCCGCCATGGGAAGCCGCATTAAGGTAACTTTCAGGGAAAATGGCGTACAGCGAAGTGTCTATAAGGACGTCAACTCGGGCGGAAGCTTTGGCTCGTCGCCGCTTCGGCAGGAAATAGGTATCGGCGGGGCGCAATTAATAGACGATATCGAGATAACCTGGGCAGGCAGCCATATCGTACAGCATTTTCACAATGTTATGCCGAACCAGTTCCTGGTCATTACGGAAGGTATTAGCAAGCCACAGATCATGCACCTGGCAAAACTTAACTTCAAGCTCAAAGACAATATGCCGATGAATATGGGTAGCCAGATGGACAATATGCCAATGCCAAACAATTCAAAATAGCCGACGTTATGATACTACAACCACTTGGTTTACATGCCATTTGCGCTGGTTTGTTTTTTAACTTATATCAACTATCTTTAGCAAACACCAATTCAACAACAATGAAAAAACTGCTGATCATATGCAGCCTCCTTATAGGAATTACGGCGGCTGCGCAGGTTAAATCGACCACCGATCCCGCCGAAAAAGCCAAAGGCCTGCAAAAACAATTAAAGCTATCGGACGCGCAAACAACCCGAATAGCCGCTATTTACAAGGAATCGTCTGAAAAATTCAAAAAGATCAAAGCGGCCGACAACGGCAATACCAACAAGATCGCCGTGGATGTTGCACCGCTGCGTACGGCCACTATCAAAAAGATAAAAGCGGTTCTTACTCCTACGCAAGCCGTAAAATATGACAAACTGATCAAACAATCGGATACTGCCGCAGGGAAAGGCTGGAGCGACGGCTGGAGCCCGGCATCGAGCTGATTTGTATTACAAAAAGATGACTACAACAAAAAGGCTCCGGAAACGGAGCCTTAATATTTTACTGCGAGCTGCCTAAACAGTTAGGCATACCTTCAGCGGTCTTATTTCGTCACGTACATTACTTCTTTTACCGCTTTAACTACCCGTTCCGCGTTGGGCAAATACTCCTGTATCAGGGTTGGCGCATAAGGGAGCGGAACGTCTCCGCCCATAATACGAAGAATAGGCGAGTCAAGATAATCGAATGCATCCTTCTGTACTTTGAACGCTACTTCCGTCGAGATAGAACCCAGCGGCCAGCTTTCTTCGATCAGCACCAGGCGGTTGGTTTTCTTTACCGAATTGATCACCGTGGCATAATCGATAGGGCGTACGGTGCGAAGATCGATCACCTCGGCATTAATCCCTTCCTTTTCCAATTCAGCGGCTGCTGCATGCACCACTTTCATGATCTTGCCAAAACTAACCAGCGTTACATCAGTTCCTTCCTTAGCGATATGCGCCTTGCCTAATTCGAGGTAATATTCTTCAGCAGGGACATCGCCTTTATCGCCATACATCAATTCCGACTCCATAAAGATCACCGGATCGGGATCGAGGATAGAAGATTTTAATAAGCCTTTCGCGTCATGAGGATTAGAGGGCACAACCACTTTTAAACCGGGACAATTGGCATACCAGCTTTCAAAGCACTGACTGTGCTGCGAACTGAGCATACCGGCATTACCGGTCGGGCCGCGAAATACGATGGGCACCGAGAACTGGCCGCCGCTCATCGACATGATCTTCGCCGCCCCGTTAATGATCTGGTCGATAGCTACCAGCGAGAAGTTAAATGTCATAAACTCGATGATCGGGCGAAGGCCGTTCATGGCCGAACCGATGCCGATACCGGCAAAACCGAGTTCAGAGATAGGGGTATCTATGATGCGCTTTTCGCCAAACTCATCAAGCATACCCTGACTTACTTTATAGGCGCCGTTGTACTGGGCGACTTCTTCACCCATCAGGTATATTTTGTCATCCTTGCGCATTTCTTCGCTCATTGCTTCGCGAAGCGCTTCCCTGAACTGTATTTCTCTCATTAGTGTCTAAAAGTAATTTTTTGCGAACGCAAATATAGGCATTGAACACATAAAAACAATGTCGACGCCTTGTAACAATTAAACTATGTGCCGGGGCGCGAATATTATGATAAACTTGAGAATAAACGTATACATATTGCTGCACTTCAGTGATTTACACAGTTTATTTAACTTAAAAGAAATATTTTTATTCAAACGAAACTTATATAATACCATTTCGTATAAAGGCTGAAAGTGTGTCACCAGGCTTTTGGAAGAGATGTCGACTGCTTTGTGGGATAATACGCCTGTGGTCGATTTATGTGACCCGACTCACGATTTTTAGGAAAATGAAACAGAGATAGAATACGGTCTGTCTTTTTATCAACCTGAGCATCACAGTCATGAAGAGATTTTTCCCTTATTTTTTAACCGCA
>DASZVE010000020.1:0-72291 GCA_035547095.1 Mucilaginibacter sp. | reverse complement strand
GCGTTGTCAACCAGCACCTTCACGATGCGGCCCGACACTTCCGACTCGATCTCGTTGAACAGCTTCATCGCCTCGATGATACAAAGCACGTCGCCGGGCTTGATCTCGTCGCCTACGTTAACGAACAAGGGCTTATCGGGCGAAGCGGAGCGATAGAACGTGCCGATCATCGGCGATTTTATGGTAACGTATTTCGAAGTATCGGCAGCGGGCTGGGCCGGTGCTGCAGGCGCTGCGGCCGCAGGAGCCGGAGCTGCTGCAGGCAATGCTGCGGGAGCCTGTTCGGCGGCCGGTTGCGCCGACGGTATCGTTGCCGTAACATAAGTCGGCGCCTGGCTGGTCTTTATCGTAATCTTAAAATCTTTCTGTTCTATCGACACTTCATTCACCCCTGCTTTTGAAACGAAGCGAATGAGGTCCTGGATCTGTTTTATATCCATAGGGTTGGAATTGGTTTTTTGAAGATTGAATATCTAATTTATGTGCATATATGCAGATGTGCAAATGTGCAAATGTTTTTTCAATACTTTAATGAACTAAACATGTATAATTCACAAGATGTTTTAGCCTAACACCGGCTAATGTTCCTAATCTGCACATCTGCATATTTGCACATCTGCACATCAAAAAATCTGCACATCAATAAGCCCATTTCAAATAAATGGAACCCCAGGTAAATCCCCCGCCGAAAGCCGCAAGGATCAGGTTATCGCCCTTGTTGAATTTGCTTTCCCATTCCCACAAACACAGCGGAATGGTACCGTTGGTGGTATTGCCGTAGCGTTCGATATTGACGATCACCTTATCGGCGCTTACGCCGGTACGGTTGGCCGTGGCGTCGATAATGCGTTTGTTGGCCTGGTGCGGAACCAGCCAGGCTATGTCCTGCGATTCCAAATTATTGCGCTCCATTACTTCGGCGGCTACGTCGGCCATATTCGTTACCGCGAACTTGAACACCGCCTGGCCTTCCTGGTAGGCAAAATGCTCGCCTGCGTCCACCGTCTCATGACTTGCCGGTTTCAGCGAACCGCCCGCCTTCATGTGCAGGAACGACCGGCCCGCGCCGTCGCTTTTAAGTACCGAGTCGATCACCCCATAGCCCTCAGTATTGGGCTCGAGCAAAACCGCTCCGCAGCCGTCGCCGAAAATAATGCAGGTGGCGCGGTCCTTATAGTTGATGATGGACGACATTTTATCGCCGCCTACTACCAATACCTTGCTATGCTTGCCGCTTTCGATGAACTGCGACCCCGTAGCCAGGCCGAATAGGAATCCCGAGCAGGCCGCCTGCAGGTCGAAACCCCAGGCATTCTTCGCGCCGATCTTGTCGGCCAGAATATTCGCCGTAGCCGGGAAGGGCATATCGGGCGTAGTGGTGCAAAAAATGATGAGTTCGATCTCTTCGGCTGAAATGCCGCGTTTTTTCAGCAGACCTTCCACGGCGAGTACCGCCATATCCGAGGTTGCCAGGCCTTCGCCTTTCTGTATTCTGCGCTCTTTAATGCCGGTACGGGTAGTTATCCACTCGTCGTTCGTTTCCACCATGGTTTCAAGCTCATGGTTGGTTAGCACGTAGTCGGGAACGTAACCATTTACCGCAGTGATCGCAGCATGAATTTTATTCATTTATTTAGTTAACAGGAGTATTCTATTGGAATGCGTTTTTGATCTTGCCGACCAGGCCGCTTTGGGCCATATCCCGCGACAGCAACACCATATTCTTGATCGCCTCGGGGCTCGATATACCATGACCCACCACCACCGGAGCGTTGATGCCCAGTATCGGGCTGCCGCCATACTGCTCGTAATTAAAGCGCGCGAAAAATTCGTCGTTGATCTTTTTCTTAAGCGATATCACGTAAAACGACTCGGCCATCTTCAGCGCCACGTTGCCCGTAAAACCATCGGCCACGTACACGTCGGCCAGGTCGCTAAACAGGTCGCGGCCCTCGATGTTTCCTACGAAATTGAACTGGGTTGTTTCCTTCATCATCGGGTAGGCGGCCAGGCAAAGCGCGTTGCCTTTTTCCTCCTCCTCGCCAATGTTCAGCAGGGCCACCCGCGGCTTATTCATGCCATAAACCGCTTCGGCGAAGATGCTGCCCAGTATGCCGAACTGGTAAAGGTATTCGGGTTTGCAGTCGGCGTTGGCGCCTACGTCGATCAATAAACCAAAGCCCCCCGATAATTTGGGAACGTTGGTCGACATGGCGGGGCGCAAAACCCCTTCGATGGTTTTTACGCTTAAAACCGAGCCCACCAGCATCGCACCGGTATTACCGGCCGACGAAAAGGCGTCGATGTTACCCTCTTTAAGTAACTGGTAGCCTACGCTGATGCTCGAATCGGCTTTTTTGATGACCGCCTTGGCGGGATGGTCGCGCATGTCGATCACCTCGGTCGTGTGTACAAACTCAAAGTGATCGGCGCTGAAGTTATTTTCCTGGAGAATGGACAAAGCAACGTTTTTGTCGCCGATCAGCACCAATTGCTGGCCGGCAGGCAAAACCTTACAAGCTGCAATGGCTCCCAAAACTGCCGCTTTAGGAGCGTAATCGCCGCCCATAATATCTAAGCCAATCTTCATTGCAGAAAATTAAACTCAGGCGTTGGCAGTGTTTTCTATCAGGAGCTTACCGTTGTAGTATACGTTACCGTCAACAGTGTATGCCCTGTGCGGCAGGTGCACCGCACCGGTTGTTTTACAAGTGGTTAATGTAGGGGCCTCAGCTTTATAATGCGTTCTGCGCTTTGCTGTCCTCGATTTTGAAAATTTCCGTTTTGGATGTGGCATAATCTCTTACAATTACTTTACTTAATATTTTTCAGGGCGTCCCAGCGCGGGTCGTCCTTATCGTGCTGGTCGTTGTCGGCCGAAAGCGCGCTCAAACGGGCCAGCATATCCTTATCGCAAAATGGCGTATTGCCCGCATCGCTGCAAACAGAGATGAAAGGCACGGCCACGTTCACATACTCGTAGATCAGCCCCGCTACATTGATCTCGTGATCGTTCTTGGTCAGGGCAATTACCTCTTCGTCCTCGCCTATCGGCTCCTCGCTGAACTTGGCTATCTGCTGCTCGTGTATATCCACGGGGTGCTGAAACTCGGCCAGGCATTTATCGCAGTTAAGGCTTATACTGCCCTTAATGGTAAAGTCCAGTATCAGCAAGGTTTCCTGCTTTTCCATATCGATATGGCATTGCAGGTTGCCCTTTTTTACCAGCGAGTACTCGAACTCGTCGAAAAACGCGTTGCCTATCTCATAGTCAAATTCATGCCGGCCCAATTTTAGCCCGGTAAACGGAATTGAATATGTTCTGAGCGATTTCAATGAGCGATAATTAGCCCGCAAATGTAGGGAATTTTTGTAAATGTGGAAAATTTTTGTTGAAAGGTCGGGAAGTTAGGAAGTCCGCGTAAGTCCGGAAGTTGGGAAGACTGGGCTTTCGCAGAGCCTAGAGTCGAGAACCAAGAGTCAAGACAGATTTTACAACTTGGTTCCTGGCTCTTGATTCTTGGTCCTTAAAAGCGTGGCCAAGCGCGATTCCCCTCTTCGAGAGGGGTGTAGGGGTGTGTCATCCTGAGGCTCTCGAAGGATGGGCGTTACCCTCCGGGTCGCGCTGTCCATTCATACTGCACAAGCATTAGCCACAAGGCCGGTATCCATTTCCATCGCTAACGCAGATTGTCTGAATTAGGATTCGCAGGATTAAAGGATTATAAGATTCTGAACGAAAAAAATGGGTGTTTTCACGGGTTGATTTGAGATCGAAGGATATCTAAGTTTAAGCTATGGAAATAGCAAAGTTAATTGTCGATTTTATCGGAAAAATCATTTGGCCTGTGATTGTTGTTTTTATAATCTGGAAGTTCCGAAAGCCAATTGCAGCCCGATTAAAAGACATTAAGGAAATTGAACTTCCGGGAGGTTTTAAGGCAAAACTAGATAAACTTGAACAAGTAATAGAAGCAAAGATCGAAGAGTCCAAAGAGCCTATAATTGACCAGGCCTCCAATATTGAAACTTTAAGCGCCTTGAATGCCAATCGAAAAGACGACAATATCCTGTTAGCGTTTACGGCCAATAGAACGCAAAAAGATAATTTGAAATACAATATATACTATGACCCGATTGCTAGAAGGCACAATCTCCCTTTTAAATATATAGGTCTCTACGCTGATAAGAACATATTTGCTATTGGGGAACTTAAAAAGATAGTTGCTTGCGACTATGATAATGGAAAACTTGTCCAGACCGGAGATTATGACCTTAACTTGCTGACCAAAGAAGAATATGACCGAATTAAGGGAATAATTGAAAGCACATCAAGCTATGATGATATTGAACACGGAATTAAGTTCTTCTTAGTCGATAAATTTTACGAAACCGACTATGCCAAAGCGTCCGATTATCCGATTAGAGCAAAAAAATACATTTGGCTAGATCAAGTGGAAGGATTTAGTCCAACTATGACCGCCGCTCAAATAGCTACTCTTCTTAATGGAAAAAAATGGGAATAAAATATAACGTTGTTGTGAGCGATTAACATAGATGGTACTCTGCATGAGTATTTGCTAATCTATTTAGTATTTTTACAAATGTTTTTCAACAGGTACAATAATTGCTCACAATTCGACAGAGAGAAATCATTTTAAACTAATATAGTGATGAATTTACAACGAGCATTTAGTAATGCCTATACAATTTTTATTGTTATTTTGTAACCTGAACTATGGCAGCGGCAGAACAGATTAAAAGCTTGATCAAGTCTTTTGGCGAAGGGGATGATAGTCGTTTTTACGCGACCGCAATGCAAATTGCTGCAGCGGAAGCAAAGAAAGGACACGTAGCATTAGCAGATGAGTTAAAAAAACTTATCGACAATGCAAAGTTCGGTAAAAATCGCCTGCATGGGCTGGTGCGTAACATGCCCGTTAATGCGGCGCAAAAAGAACTTAACGATCTTTTGGAATTGGTTCAGCCCGATGTTAAGCTAAGACAAATGGTGCTCGCACCGGGTATCATCAAGTCGATTAAGCGCATTCTTCAAGAGCAACATAAACTTGAATTAATCCGTCAACACAATCTGCAGCCTAAAAAGAAGTTGCTTTTTACAGGTCCACCCGGGTGTGGAAAAACTATGTCTGCAAAAGCAATAGCCAGCGAGCTGGCGATTCCATTATTTATTATCCGCCTAGATGGGCTTATCAGTCGTTACATGGGTGAGTCAATTGCCAAATTGCGGTTGATTTTCGACGCAATGAAACAATTTCGCGCAGTTTATCTCTTCGATGAATTTGATAGTATCGGTACCACTCGCACTAACGGCAATGAAGTTGGTGAGATTAAGCGAGTTCTCAACAGTTTCTTGTTACAAATAGAAAAAGATGACTCAAACAGTCTAATAATTGCTGCGACCAATTTACCTCAACATCTTGACAGCGCATTGTTCAGGCGATTTGATGATATAATCGTTTATAACCGACCAGAACAGCCGGAAATCAGACGGCTATACGAACACAAATTAACGGAACTTAACCTCTTTCAATTTTTTGATTTAGATTTAATTACGAAAGAGTCCGAAGGATTAAGCTATTCGGATATCTCGCGCTTATGTGAAGATTTGGCCAAGGATATTTTAGTGTATGGTAAAGAGGAGGTTTCTCAGGATCTGTTCGTCGACAACATTCGAAGAAGAAAAAATCCCTTTTGAGCCTTAATATGCCTGAATTTTATCGCGATCATATCGTACTAAACGAGCGTACAACTACATCACTACCCTACACATCTCTTGTTCAGGGACGAAGCAAAGTGAAGCCAAGGACAAATCTGGACCGGATCGAACAAGGTAATAAAGTAAAGGAAGAATTTGTTGCTGCCGTCGACTCGTTTGTAGAGTCTGCTCCAAGTGATGATTTTGTGTATGTAGTATTTAAGTCTGCTCCCGGCTTTTTATTGGATTTGGCTAAGTTCGATAGTCAAAACTGGCGCTTGGCCTCTTGTCGCGTGTTAAACAGCGATCCAGGCGATGAGACATTTGAGGCGACTGTATTTCTCAATAGAAAAGCCATTGCGCAATTCCTTAAGAAAATCGATCAATATATTGCTGAAAATACGATTGGGAATAACCCAAAACATCAAACATTGATTGCTAACTTGGAGCAGATTAGAGTGGCAACGTTGGAGAGTTTTTGGACGGAACCTGAATTGCCTTTTCCTGCAAATGATCAGGATGTTTGGTGGGAGTTATGGATTGACCGCAATCAGGATGAGTCAGATGAGAATCAATTGACACCTGTTTTCGATTTAATAGAAAAAGCAAATATCCAACGCGGTGCTGCACGATTTTTGGCGTTCCCTGAAAATTTTGTGTTTTTGGTAAAGAGCACTTCCGCGCAATTAGCTTCAACGGTCTTGTACACAGATTCATTAAGCGAATTGCGCAAACCGCGTGAGACGGCTGATTATTTCACTTTTCTTGATAAGCCAGAACAAGGAGAATGGATCACTGATTTGCTGACACGATTGGATAACGCGCAAGATCTCGGCAACGTCGCAGTTTGTCTTTTGGACACGGGGGTTAATCGACACCATCCCTTATTGGAACCGTTAATTCCTGAACGTAATTTGGATGCGATTGATCCTTCATGGGATCGAGGAGACACCCATCGACAGGGCCATGGCACCCCTATGGCTGGCCTTGCTTTTTTTGGAGATTTAACAGATATATTTCCTGGTCGTGATAGAATAACAATTTACTATCAACTAGAAAGCATTAAAATCATAGAGCGGAGTCGGCCGAATGACCCAGCTTTATACGGTGCAATAACTCAGGAAGCGGTTGCACGTGCTGAAATAATTAATGCGAATTTTAAGCGTATAGTGTGCCTTGCTGTAACTACCGAAAATCTTGTTCATCGCGGTCAACCCTCATCGTGGTCGGCAGCGATTGATCAGTTAAGTTATGGCAATATTATTTCCAGCAATAGCAATACACTCATTTTCGTCTCAGCAGGTAACCTTCCGATTGTTGACCGGGTTTATTTCCCCGAAGCCAATAAATATGCCACGATAGAAGATCCTGCGCAGGCGTTTAATGCAATAACAGTTGGAGCATATACGATTAAAGATCAAATCGATTTAAGCCGCTTTCCAGGTGCGGTAACAATTGCGCAGCGAGGTGAAATGTCTCCTTCGACCACTACCTCTATTACATGGTTCCGAGAATGGCCGCGGAAACCTGAGATTGTAATGGAAGGTGGGAATAATGGGATTCATTTAGGCTCTTTTATCGATCCAGATTCATTGCAGCTCTTGTCTACAGGTAAAGGGGGACTCGGGAGGCCTTGGTTTACTTCATTCGGCGACACAAGCGCAGCAACTGCATTGGCGTCTAAATTTGCAGCGCAACTCTATAGTTCTTATCCAAATTTATGGCCCGAGACGATCCGCGCGTTAATAATTCCTTCAGCTGATTGGACACCTGAAATGCTTGGAGGACATCAAATAAATGAATTGAATGCCGATCAAAAAATTCTGCTAATTACTTCGGTTGGCTATGGCGTGCCAGATTTCCAAAGAGCAAGATATAGCGCTAATAACTCTTTGTCCCTAATTATCCAAAAAACTCTCAAGCCTTACAAATTTGAAGATAGTAGAGTGAAAACCGATGAGTTTCATATGATTGAACTACCCTGGCCGACAGATGTGTTATCAGAAATGCTTGATACGCCAGTACGTTTGAAAGTTACACTTTCATATTTTATCGAACCTAATCCAGGTAACCGTCAATATGATCTGGCTGCAAGCTATCGATCACATGGACTGCGCTTTAAAATGATTGATACATACGAGAGTGTCGAGGCCTTTTCGGCACGAATAAGTAAAGAGTCGCGAGAGGAAGACGAGGAATATCTCCCGGAGGGAAGTGAACATTGGATCTTGGGAAATCAAATCCGAGATAAAGGTTCAGTGCACAAAGACATTTGGGAAGGTTCTGCTGCGGATTTGGCTACACGTAATAGAATTGCCGTATACTCAGTTGGTGGTTGGTGGAAAAGCCGGAAGGCGCTGAAGCGTTATGATTTTTCAATTAGATATAGCCTAATTGTCAATATTGAAACGCCGGATAATGGGATTGATATCTACACACCGGTACTCATAAATATTCCTGTCTAATGTGCCAGAATCGATTGTTTGATTAATACTCAGACTATGGTTGATTTTATCCCCACGCTGTCGCAAGCAATAAACGAATGCTACCCCCCCAAGCTGCCGCAAGCAATTAACGAATGCTACTCCCACGCTGCCGCAAGTAATTAACAAATGCTACCGCAAGCGTCCGCGCTTGTGGTCTGCGTGCTGAGTAGCCCGCTATGCAACTGCCGGTCATGTTTTGCTGCAAAGATTCGGTTCCAGGCGAACATTATGCTGCATGTGATGCGGATTACCTGTCTGCGGGCCACAAGCCGGGAGGCTTGCGGCAGCGTACGATTTGCAGCCTTCCGCTTTAAGCTTTCTGCCTTAAGCTAAAAGCATAAAGACCAAAGCTAAAAGCGATTTGCAGCCTTCCGCTTAAGCTTTGACAATTTCTTTGAATTTGCTTAACGAGATAACATTCAGGCGTGGGAATTCCAGATCCTTAAGGACATTAAAATGCTTATCGGCGGTGACGAGATAGTCGGCGTTTCCGGCTATGGCGAGGTCGGCAAATTTATTGTCGTCCGCGTCGGCCGCTATCAATTGCCAGCGAAAATAGGGGTCGGTGAACACAACGTTAGGCGCGACACACAGGATAGATATCACCAGGTGGGCTGTTCGTTCGGAGTATTTAGCCGTAAGTTGTTCTGAGTATTCGGTAAGGATCTCGTTGCTGATGAGCCATTGAAAACGCTGGTCCCTGAATGCTTTGTATAACCAATAATAATTGCTCTGTGGCGGGATCGACGCCAAAAGGCAATTGGTATCGATAACAGCTTTGATCATCAGCTCGGGGAATTGAGCATGTCGTCAAAGTCTTTCTGCGTGTAACCCTTTTCTTTTACCGCCTTGCTGATTTCAGTTTCAAGACGGGCAGAATAATGGTTTACCAAAAGTTGTTTCAACTCCAGCATTTCCTGTTCCGACATGGGCCTGTCAAATAAGCGTAACAGGCTTACCTGTAAGGGGTTGAGTTCGGTATGTATGTTAGCGGCTGATGCCATTGCTTCATTCTTTTATACAAATTTACTTAATTCATGATAAATAAACCAATAGGATTGGTCCAGCGTGGCGCCCTTGTTAGAGCCAAGAACCAAGAGTCAAGAATCAAGGCAGAAAAAAATATTGGCTCCTGGCTCTTGACTCTCCACCACACAGGCAACCGTCGACCACAGTTTTATCGTAATTATTAAAAAACCGACGTTCCGCGGCGCGATGAAACTGAAACTCAAACCTTTCTATTTGTTCGGGGCAGCTATGCTGTGCCTGGCGGCGTGGCTGCAGGCTTGCAAAAAGGAGCCGGCCCATGCGCCGGTCGCCGTGCCCGGGCAAGGAATGTTCGCGCTGGTGAACGACACGGCCTGGACTGCCGTGACGGTGACGGCGACAGTGGAGTATAGCGGGTTTAGCGCGGGTAAAACCTTTACCTGCCAGGGGACGATGGGCAATAAGGTGATTCAATTGATAGCGGTGCAAAACAATGCGGCCGGGGGCAGTGGTTTCCCGCTGGGCCCGGCCGCCAACAGCGCCAACAGTTTCGGCTATTATATCCTGCCGGTTCACCGCAACCTTACCGAACAAAATACCACGCCCGGCGGCACGCCCGGCACCAGCCTGGTGATAACGGCCGTGGATACGGCGAACCGGCTGATCTCGGGCACGTTTACGTTCCCGCAGGCGGATACAGCTTACGACGCCTTCGGCAATGTTACCGCCGTGACGAGGAACCAGATCAGTAACGGGGTGTTTAAGGGGGTGAAGTATGTGTATAGGCCGTAGGCCGGCGCGTGGGCCTTATCAGTTGGCGGTGGGCAGTTGGTAGCAGGGGTCAGGACTTTAAGTGTTCTTAACTTTCATGATCGGCCCGCTCAGTTGCTGCGGGGGCTCCTGTTACTTTGCTTCGCAATTTTGGGCGCCAGCAAAAGTGACAAATAGGCTCGCGGCGCATGAGCGGACTATTTATCACTATAATGCCCAATGGCCGAGACTGCGGTGACAGTAACAACTTGATGCTCAATGGAATAGATCAGCCGGTCTTTTTTATTAATGCGCCTTGACCAGAAGCCTGTTAGCTCGAATTTCAGCCTTTCGGGTTTGCCCGTGCCTGTTTCCGGATGCACATATAATTCGCTGATGATCTGTTCTACCTTTTTGATGGAGGCCTTATCGCCAGATCTTTGTATTTGTAATAAGTCTTTTTTAGCCTTATCAGATACAATTACTTTAAATTGTCCCATACAGATTTAGTGGGATCGAGGGTAGTGAATTTCCCGGTTTCCGCCTCCTTTTTACTTTCCTTTATTTTGGCTACGAAGTTGGGGTTATACGGGCTGGTTTCAACACTGATTTTCCATGCCTTGGCAATGGCTTTCAATGCAGAGGCCTGCTCTTCGTTGTGCGGGTGCATGATCAATGTTTCCATATACAAATTTAACAAAATAAATAATTCACGGCAAAGACCTAAAAAACGTCCGCGAACCCGTTATCGGTTATTTAATATTTTGTTAAAACGGCAATTGCAAGCTTTTTTCAGTTAAAATATCGCCCGGGTGTCCTTCGGAATTCTCGCAAATTTTGCGTATATTGTAGGGAATAGTCAATAGATCATCTCATATTGACTATTCACCATTGACCATTGACTCAAACCGGGAAAGGCAAAAAATTTACCGCATTTTGCCAAAGTTCATTGATATTCAGTAGATTACTGCAAAAAGAGTGCTGAAAAGTGATCCGAATGCGCTGAAAAGTGTTGCAAAACGGCTGAAAAGTGCGCTAAAGGGGTCAGATTCGGCTCAATCCCGGTCCCTGCTCAGTTTAGTGAAAGTCAGCGGGTTTTCGGTCAGGACGGCATTCTCGCGGCGGTTTTTGACGATATGGATTGCCGTAAACAGCGCCTCGCGGAAGGAGGTTGCCGAGGCTTCGTTCTTGCCGGCAATATCATAAGCAGTGCCATGGTCGGGCGAGGTTCGTACAAAATTAAGCCCGGCAGTAAAGTTCACCCCGGATTCGAACACCAACTGCTTGAACGGTATCAGGCCCTGGTCGTGGTACATGGCCAGTACAGCGTCGAACTTCCGGTACGAGTCGTTGGCAAAGAAACCGTCGGCAGGGTACGGCCCGAAGGCCAATATATCGTTGGCTTTGGCTTCATTGATGGCCGGGATGACGATCTCCTGTTCCTCGTTACCGATCAGGCCGTTGTCGCCGGCGTGAGGGTTAAGGCCCAGAACGGCGATCCTGGGCTTGCGTATCCAGAAATCCTGCCGCAGACTGGCGTCCATCAGTTTCAGTTTGGCCAGTATCTTCTCGGTAGTAATGTTCCCGGCGACGGTTTTCAGTGGTATGTGCCCGGTAACCACGCCAACCCGCAGTGATTCACTAACCAGGAACATCAGTACATCCGTCGCGCCGGCCCGCTCCTGCAGGTACTCGGTATGACCGGGAAATTTGAATTCCTCGCTCTGAATATTGTCCTTATTAATCGGCGCAGTTACCAGCGCATCGATATCGCCGTTCACCAGGTCGTTGGTAGCGCGTTGGAGCGATAGGAAGGCGTACTTGCCGCCGGTTTCGTTTATTTCGCCCAGGTCGATCTTCACATCCTCCTCCCAGCAATTGATCATATTGGCCTTGCGCTGCTGCGCTTGTCCGGGGTGGTTAATGACATGGAAATTGAGCTCATTAATCCCCGTAGTGCGGCGGTGGAACGAGGCGATCTTGGTCTGGCCATAAACAATAGGCGTACAGTAATCATAAATCTTGTTATCGGCAAGCGTCTTGATGATAACTTCCAGGCCGATGCCGTTCACGTCGCCTATGCTGATGCCTATTTTTAGTTTGTCGCTCATTATTTTAGGATTACACCGATTTCAATATGATTGCACCGATTGGTTTTACGTTCTGCGTTAGACGTTTTACGTTTTTCAATCGGTTCTTACGTGCGACGTATAACGTCCTACGTACAATCTTCGCAAAGATGCAAAATAAAAGAATAGGCTTATAAATTCCCGATTGTAGTGCAAATATGAGTTAATTTGCGCAAATATTGCAATCTGAAATGTCACTGGTAAGGGCGAAAAAACATCTGGGTCAGCACTTTTTGACGGACAAAAACATTGCCGCTAAGATAGTTGGTAGTTTGCAGTTGGCAGTCGGCTACCACCAGGTGCTTGAAGTTGGACCCGGAATGGGTATCCTGTCCGACTTTTTGCTTCAGCGTACTGACCTGCAAACCTACCTGATCGACATAGATACCGAATCGTACGAATTCCTGCAAAAAAAGTACCCGCAATTGGGCGAGAGGCTGATCAACGACGACTTTTTGGAGATGGACTTCGGGAAGGTTTTTTCCGGGCCCTTCGGCATCATTGGCAATTTCCCTTACAATATCTCTTCGCAGATATTATTCAAAGTGCTTGATAACCGGGACCAGGTAGCGGAAGTGGTTGGCATGTTCCAGAAGGAGGTGGCCGAGCGCTGCATCGCGAAGCCGGGCAGCAAAGAATATGGCATCCTGAGCGTGTTCTTGCAGGCTTACTACCGGGTTGAATATTTGTTTACGGTCAAAGCCGGCGTTTTTAATCCGCCGCCGAAAGTGCTGTCGGCTGTGATACGTCTTACCAGGAATGAAACCGAAAAGCTGGAATGCGACGAAAAGCTTTTCTGGCAGGTGGTAAAGGCTGGTTTCAACCAACGGCGGAAGACCCTGCGCAATGCCCTTTCGTCGCTCATCAATAAGGAAAAGCTTGCCGATGAGCCGATGCTCGATCCCCGCGCTGAGCGGCTGAGCGTGCAGGATTTTGTTAATTTGACAAATAAGATCACCCAAAACAGGTAATGAATAAAAACATCCTCATCGTCGACGACATACACCCCCTTTTTATCGAACAAGCTGAAGCCATGGGTTACCATTGCGATTACCGGCCGGACATCGAGCCCGATGAAGCTTTTGAGATCATTGGTAACTATGAAGGGCTGGTGATCCGCTCCAAGTTTTTGGTTGACAAAAAGGCGCTCGACCTATGCACGAAGCTCTGTTTCATTTGCCGCGCAGGCGCCGGGATGGATAATATCAACGAGGATTATGCTGTCAAAAAAGGCATTGTCCTGATCAATGCGCCTGAAGGGAATATGGATGCCGTCGGCGAACATGCAGTCGGTATGCTGTTAAGCCTGATGAACAATTTTAACCGCGCCGATGCCGAGATACGAAATGGGATTTGGAAGCGCGAAGCTAACCGCGGTTACGAACTTAAGGAAAAGACAGTCGGGATCATCGGTTACGGTTTTATGGGCAGCAGCTTTGCCAAAAAGCTGGCAGGTTTTGATGTGAACGTCATCGCCTATGATAAGTACAAAACCGGTTTCAGCGGACCGCATGTACGCGAGGTAAGCATGGAGGAGATCGTGAAGCTTTCGGACGTGCTGAGCTTACATGTGCCGCTGACAAGCGAGACTAACGGCCTGGTGGACGACGAATACCTTTTCCACTTCAAAAAACCCATCTTTTTGCTGAACACTTCGCGCGGGAAAGTGGTAAATACGCAGGCCGTGCTGAACGCTATAAAACAAGGAAAAGTACTCGGCGCGGGGCTGGACGTGCTGGAAGTGGAGAAATTTCCGGCGCTCGGCGAGCAACCCTGGTTCGAAGAGTTGAAGCAATCGGGCAGGGTGCTGCTGACACCGCACGTAGCCGGCTGGACCTTTGATTCTTACCGCCGCATTAGCGAAGTGATGGCCGAAAAATTGGCGCAAATCAGGCCATAAATCGCTCAAAAAATTTTGAAATTAAAACTTAAATAGTTTATCTTCGTTTTACTGTAGACAAGACTATGGAGGCATTTGCCGATATAGTCTTGTTTGTTTTTAATGCACGCACGTCCTTCCTTACACCGGGGGACTATTTTTTTTGGTGTCAATTTATAAACTAAAGAATTAATAACACGGAATATGGCTGAGGTAGCATACTATACCAGGGATGGCCTGGATAAGTTAAAAGAAGAATTACAACATTTAAAAACGGCGGGCAGGGCTGCAATAGCCAAAGCCATTGCCGAAGCACGCGATAAAGGCGACCTTTCGGAAAATGCGGAATATGATGCGGCGAAGGAAGCGCAGGGCCACCACGAGACTAAGATAGCTAAACTGGAAGAACTGCTGGCCAGCGCCCGTTTGCTCGACGAAAGCAAGCTGGATACCTCGAAGGTGCTGGCACTTTCCAGGGTGAAGATTAGGAACGTAAAAAACGGCGCCACCATGAGTTACCAACTGGTATCCGAAAGCGAAGCCGACCTGAAATCGGGTAAAATATCGGTAACATCACCGATAGCCAAAGGTCTGCTCGGCAAAAAAGTGGGTGAAAAAACCGAGATCACCGTTCCGGCAGGAAAGATGGAGTTTGAGATATTAGAAATAAGCCGCTAATTGGTTGTACGTTTGACGTTGTAGGTTATTCGTTAAAGCAAGGTTAAACGTACCACGTAAAACTTACAACGTATAACAATTATGACAATCTTTTCAAAAATAGTCGCCGGCGAGATACCCGCCTATAAAGTAGCCGAAACCATCGATTACCTGGCTTTCCTGGATATTAACCCGCTAGCTGAAGGCCATGTGCTGGTGATCCCGAAACAGGAAGTAGATTATTTATTTGACCTGGATGATGAGCTTTATACCGGGTTGCAGATCTTTGCCAAGATCGTTGCGACAGGATTACGCAAAGCGATCACTTGCAAGCGTATCGGTGTAGCTGTCATAGGTCTTGAAGTGCCGCATGCGCATATTCACCTGATACCGATGAACCACGTAAGCGACCTGAACTTCTCCCGCCCGAAGCTGAGCTTTACGCCTGAGCAGTTACATGCTACTGCTGAAAAAATCAGGGGGGCACTGAAAAGCGAAATTGAATGAAAAACGACGTCATTGCCAGGAACGAAGCAATCTTTCAGTCAATGAAACTGAAATATTGATTTGAACGAAGTCCCCGTTATTTTTTGATCTTCAATCCGGTAACCCGGTTTTGGTTGTCCTTCACAAAAGTTTCCCATCCTGAATAGGATTTTTTGCCGGTACTTTTTCCGGTGGTGACTTTTTGGAACGAATGACAAACGGCAACGGCCAGGCCGTCAGTAGCATCCAGGAACTCCGGTGTTTCGTTAAACTTCAATAAATTTTGCAGCATAGCAGCAACCTGCTCTTTAGTCGCGTTCCCATTGCCGGTGATGGCCTGTTTGATCTTTCGGGGCGAATATTCGGTTATCTCTACATTTCGCGAAAGCGCCGCCGCCATCGCTACGCCCTGCGCGCGGCCGAGCTTAAGCATTACCTGTATGTTTTTGCCATAGAACGGTGCCTCGATAGCCAGGCAATCGGGGTGGTAATTATCGATGAGATGGACGGTTTTTTCGAAAATGCGCTGCAGCTTCAGCATGTGGTCGTCAATTTTCTCCATTTTCACCACACCAAGGCTCAACAGTTCCACCTTATTACCGGTCTCTTTCACCAGGCCGTAACCCATTACGGCGGTTCCCGGGTCGATGCCCAATATGATGCGTTCTTTTAGGTCTGTTTGCTGCACGTCAATTCCCAAATAATAAAAGGGCGGCGTCATGCTGAGGTTCTCGAAGCATGTGGGCAAAGGCCCGGCGCCCATCCTTCGACGGGCTCAGGATGACACCCTTTTGTTCTCCAAAACTAACCTTTCCCCCCGGCATTTTGCAGGATGTGCATATATTCTTTCCGGCTGATCATCCTGGCGCCCATAGATTCTAAATGTTCCGTATAAACCTGGCAATCTATCAGCTCATATTTGCCGCTTTGACAAAGGCCGATCAAGGCAGTTTTTGAGGCATTGCTAACCGCGCTGAACATACTTTCGCCGCAAAAGACATGGCCGACTTCAACGCCATATAGTCCACCGGCTAAATTATTGTCCTCCCATACTTCTACCGAATGCGCATAGCCCAACCGATGTAATCTTATGTAAGCATCTATCATATCTTCGGTTATCCAGGTACCATCCTGCCCGGTGCGTGGCACAGCGGAGCAGGCCCTGATGACATTCGCGAAACAGGCGTCCCGTGTCATTCTAAATTTATCCGAACGCAAAACCTGCCGCATGCTTTTGGATATTTTCAATTCATACGGGAATAACACGAACCTTTCGTGCGGTGAATACCATAGGATAGGCGTGTCCTCGTTATACCAGGGAAAAATTCCGTTTTCATAGGCCAATAGCAAGCGCTCAATGGAAAGGTCGCCGCCAACCGCAAGCAAACCATCTTTTTCCGCCAGTGCAGGATCAGGAAAGAGCAGGCGTTCGTCCAGCCGGAAAATCATTGAAGCGAATTTACGCCTTCTTACGCAGCACCAGCTTTTTATTTTGTGCCCTGGCTATGTCGTCCATAAATTGCTGCATTTCGGTGTATTTGGCCGCCGGTATCATAGCATTATTCAATATAAATTTGGCCGTACCGGTAACCTGGTTCTTGTCCTTATTGTAAGTATAGCTGACAGCATAGGAGCCATAGGTGAATTTAAGGCTTGAATTGGCTGGGAGCGATTCCACCTCGTATCCCTGCGGCAGATCGATAATGGTAGTGCACGATTTTATCCTGGGCCATTCCCAGTAAAAATCTGTTTTCCTGCTATCGCTAACTGGTACCGTATTGCCCCATAATTTGAATACGGAGGTTCTGTAAAACTGCTTGTCGCCGGCCATTACGTCACAGAACTTATCATATTCCATGTCCAGGTCAACCTGTTTTTCACCATTTGCATCTTTCCCTGATTCGAAATTGAAGACAGAAGGTTGCTTGATTTGCAGTTCCTCCAGCCAGAATTGTTTTTGCTCATCTGTTTTAGCTGCTTCAGTTTCAAGATACAATAGACGGTACTCGCCTGTGCTTTTTAAACTGATATGTGTTTTGGCGCTGCCATCAGGCTGCAGTGTCATATGTTGCTCACAGTTGAATTGATTGTCTACAGCTTTGGTTTTAGGGGTATTAACTAATTGTCCCCCATTTTCGGTTATTAACAAGGCATTCCTGTTTTCTGTGAATGACCCTAGTTTACCAAATTCGGCTTTAGTACTTGTGCACTCAAGCCAGGTAGTATCATTTTTAAAGGGAATACACAGTATGATATGGTTTGAAATGTCATACGGAAAAGAAGGATCTTCTGGCTCCGCATTCTCTCCTGCGTCTACTATAGCATAGTACGAGTTGATCCCGGCGGCTTTAAGCATAGCACGCATATAGTTAGATAACGCTTTACAGTCGCCATATTTTTTCTCATCTACAAATGTTGCAGGCAAAGGCTTTAAACCTCCGATGCCCAGCACGATATTGACGTACCGCATATTATTCTGCAGATATTTATATAAAAAGCGGGCTTTATCTTTATCAGTTTTGATCGTATCTGTCATCTTTTTTATTTCGGCAGCGCGTTGCGAACTAAGCGATTCTACATCGGCGTTCAGCATCTGCTGCCATTTACCAAAGCTTTGCCAACTGCTAAAATCGCCCGGATAATCATAGAAGTCGAACTTGTTGGCGGCAAACCTGACTTTAGGTAACACTCTCCATGGTTTCGACCGCTCTTCGTCTTTAAAGGCCTTGAGGCCAGATACGTGCCACAGGTAATTGTCTGTACTTCCAGAAGAAGTTTTGTCGGGCTTTACTGATGTATTTTTAGCCGAAAACCTGAAACCGGCATCAGCACCTATCGATACGTGGCAATAAGAATCCTGAATTGATTGTTCGGTTCCCTGTATGTCCCATGATCCAATATTGATAATACTATTGATGCTTTCTTCATAATCTACTTCTACTGTCTCTGGGTAACTGGCAAAGGAATGTCTCAGCCCTAGGAACCGGTCATCGCTTATAAGAGTCGCTTCCATTGATACAGCACCATCATACATATCACTTTTGTGATATTTTTTTAAAAGAGTACCAGCGGCATCGTAGACCCGCATTTCGAAAGAGTTAATGGTGTTAAATTTTTTGTTATATGGTAACTCCACCAAGCCCTCGTGATCCCCTTTCTCGTTTAAAACAGTAACTACGGAATGGATTTTATGCGTAGCCTTTCCCGGGCCTTTTACATCATAATCTTCCATACAGTAGCGCACTACCGACCCTGCATCCTGTTTCAACGAATCAGGTATGCCTGTGGCAGAATAAACTTCCTTCGGAATATCCTGGCAATACGCCCTAATGAATACCAGGCAAAAGCCAGTGAGGGCTACGAGGTATTTGAATTTATATAGAGTTATCATCTTATACTTTCTTTAACACCACCTGCTCATTCAGCATTTCATACATTTTTTTGAAGAATTCATGAAATTCGGGGTAATTTTCTTTAAAATAGATTGCTTTGGTGTAGCTGATTGTATAGCGTACTACTATCTGCCCGTCCTGTTCGGCTATCAGGCGTTTAAACGTAATGCTTTTATCGGGCATCACCAGGTTTACACTTTTAGGTAACGCATCCACTTTATAACCCGCAGGTATTTTGTAAGTGCCGTTTACAAAATAACCCCGCAAATAACCAAAATCGATATCGGTCATCCTGTTTTCGTTTAGGAAAGTGTTGGTTTTGAGCGAAGTAAACAGGTTAGGGTTCAGGTAGATGTAATTTTCGTCCGATCCGGACAGGTCGAGTTTGAAATCGAGTGTCTGGACCAGGGGCAGCGTATCTACTTGCATGTTGTCGAATTTTATCGACGATACACTCAGGTTGTTGTCATTGTCGCGCAGGTAGTCTATGTATTTTTTTTCACCGTCCTTGTTGTAACGTTCCATTGCATCGATCCTGCCATACCCAACATTACTGATCTGGACCGTGCCTTCCAGTTTGCCATTTGGTTTTATTTCGCCATTGATCAGAACGAGCTGCCTTATCGGATCGTCGTTTTTGATAAATACCATGTCATAAAGCTTTTTCGACTTATCAATATACAACCCCGAAGAATTCAGCAGTTCTTCAGGCGTTACGTTATAAAGGTTATATTTTCCTGTGGCATCCAGTACGTAATGGCGCGCGCTGTCGATCGGTATAAATACCACTGCCCTGTTAAACTGCCCGGTGGAGGTATAGTACGGCAGCACTCTGCCGTGGTCGCGTGTGCTTACGGCCATAGGATATGCATCTACTCCCGATTTTTTTAAAAGGTGATAAAGAATGATGTTTATTTCAGCCGAATTGCCCGTCTTGCTGTCCCAGGCATGGGATGTCCCGTCAATTGTATACCAATCATCCTGCTCGTTCCATTTCATTCGGTTTTTTACTTCATTGAAGACGTAAGCGATCTTTTCATCATCCGTTTTTAAGGCTTTCGCTTTATTAATGATCTCGTCTTCATTGCTGAGTTTGCGATTAAGCTGGCCGCCAAAGTCCTCGTCGTCGGCTAACGTGCCGCCCACTTTCGCCCATGAGTCGCTGCCCGTTTTTACAAAACCACCTATAGGCTTAATCGAGATGAGCTGGAAACGCAAGCTTTCGGCATTATCTATAAACGACGACATGTAAGGTTCGTCCGGCAATGAGGGGACGTTGGCCATCGCCCTGTCTTCCGTTATCAGCGTGTAAGGGTAGGAGTCGACATGGCTATGGTGATCATCGTCGGTCCACATATCCTGGAAGCTCCTTGCCTCGGTACCTGAAGTGCTTTTTACAAGCTGCCTGAATATATGCGGCTGCGCCCTGAAATAGAATACATCAGGGATCCCCGTACTGAATTCGCTATACCGTGTTGGGATCTTATTCTGGAAGAACCATACCGGCATATGGGCGAAGTAACTGGTGTTCCATTTGTATTTATATTCGATTACTGAGCCTGCTTTTACATTGGGCAGTGTAAAGGCAATTTCGCTCGTTTGTTTATCTATCGCCTTGGTAAATATCTGTTTTTTATCCAGTTTGGTTATTTCAGGACTGCCATTAACCAGGTTAATGGTTTCGGCCTGGATGCCCGTTATAAATTCATAGTGGTTATCGCTTATGTATTTCAGGTGAACATCTGCTTCACCTTTGCCATTATCGTTAAAAATCTTGATGCGCCTGTGCACCTCCATCGTAATACCATCCAGGTTGTCGGTATAATAAACCGTGCCTTTATCAAATAGCACTTCGGCATTGGCGTCCGGTTCAAAATCACATTTTTTTAGTTCAAGGTCGGCCTGGTTAATTTTCCCGAAGGGTTCGGTAGCCGCGGCGGTAGTCGAAGTCTGTGCGCAGATTGCCTGGATTGTCCCGCAGAGTAACAGGGCTGTAATAATGCGTTTCATTGTAATTAGGGTTAAAGGTTTATTAAATGTAAAAAATAGATATCTAAAAATTCATACTTTTTATGTTTTTCTTAATACGATCTGCTCGTTCAGCAATTCATACATTTTCTTGAAAAATTCGTGCACAGCAGGATATTCTTCCCGGGCAAAACGTGTTCGCTTTACAACTATCTCATAATGGAATGAAATATATCCGTCGTCCATTTGCAGCGCCCGCTTAAACGTTATGCTTTTGTCCGACATTACGATGCTGGTACTTTTGGGTAATGATTCGAGGGTGTAGCCGGCAGGCAATTTGAAATTTCCGGTAATAAGTTTGTCATTCCGGTATCCGAAATCGATGCTTGAATTTCGGTTTTCGCTCATGAACGGATTGTCATGAAGCGAAGTGAACATGTTCGGCGTAAAATAAACGTAGTTATCTGAATTGTTCAGGTCGTAGGTGAAATTGAAACTTTGTTTAAGCGGCAAGGTGTCGACGTCCATGTTATCCAGCTTCAAGTCGGATATCCTGATATTATTATCCGAGCCGGTTAAATATTGCTCAAATTTTTGCTCTCCCTCGGTATTATAAAATTGCGCTTCGGTCAATTTATCATATCCGCTGCTAACGATCTGCGTCGAACCTTTCATTTTGGCATCTGAACCGATCTCTGCTGATACCAGGATGATCTCGCTGTATGGCTTTTTGGTCTCGATAAAGATCATATCACAATTATCCCCCTTGTTATTAAGGTAAAGGCCGTAGGAATTCAACAGGTTGTAAGGTATCTGGTTATACCTGTCGTACTTGTCCGATGCGTCCAGTAAATAATATTTGGTACTATCGACAGGCACATAAGTAACCAGGTTATTAAGCTGAAATATGTTTGCAAAATCAGGGGATAGCTCACCGTTGTCGCGGGTGCTCACCAGCATAGGATAAGCTTTTATACCGCATTTTTTGAGCAGGTGGTAAACCATGGCGTTGATCTCGGCCGAGTTGCCCGACCTTTTTTTCCAGGCGTTTTTTATCCCTCCGTTCGATACCCAGTTTTGCATCCCGTTCCAGCTCACGCGGCTCTTTACCTGGTTGTAGATATATGCTATCCGGGCATCTTCGCCCGGCATTTCCATGGCTGTTTTTACCAGGCTGCTTTCGTCGCTCAGGGATTGATCCAGCTCTTTGAAATAGCCCTTTTCATTGGACAGTAGCTTGCCCGTTGCCTGCCAGGTATCAAATAATTGCTGTGTTTTTCCATTGACGCTGACAGCGCTCACCAATATAGACAGGCTCTCGCGGGCGTCTTCCTCCGAGCGCATATAGGCTTCCGTTTTAGACGATCGCACATTTCGCATAGCCCATAAGTGGCCATCAGCTACAAGACTATCCCTGAAAAAGGGTTCGGTAACACGGGTTAAAGCCTTGAGCTTGATGTTGGGGTCGAAAAGAGCCGTAAATTCGCTGTAACGGGTAGGGATATCGCTTTGGAAATACCAGGCAGGGAAGTTTGTCGACATATGCCGAACCAGGGTATAGCGGTATTCGATAACGGAACCCGCGCGAACGTTAGGAAACGAAAAAACCAAAGCGTCCTTGCTTTTATCCGTATGCTGGTTGTACACCAATTTCGGATCGATCTTCGTGATCACGATTTTCCCGTTCTCCAGGTTGATCGTTTGGGCATCGAGGTTTAATATTTCATCAACGCCGTAAATATTATGATATTCTATTTTGACGTCACCCTGTTCCTTGCCTTTTTCATTCAATATTTTTATCCTGCGATGCCGGGTCATGGCCGCACCAAACATGGTAAATGCGATACGTGCCTTATCAAAAAGCACCATAGCATTAGCATCTTTTTCAAAATCGCACGTGGTTAGCCGCAGGTCGGCAGTATCGATATAACCGAAACCTCGGGTTTGTGCAAACAGACTTAGGTGTAAGCAGAATAGTGTAATTAGGGATAAAAAATATTTCACTTTCCTGATTCAGGTGCCCTAATGTAACAAATATGCTGGTTAAATTAAAAATAGCTTGTTAAAAATAATTCCGTTTAAACCATGGTGACATTCAACGGTCAAAAAAACACACCTTATGGACGAGCTGAGAAAAATAAAACACCTATACTCCAGGGCCGCTTTTGGTTTGCGATTTGCCGATATACAAAATGCGGAACATGCTTCGGTGAAAAAAGCGGTGAATGAATTACTACGATCGTCCGAAACGGACGAACCCATTGGGTTGGTACAGACCAAACTGGACTACACGATGCTCCTGACCGGCGGAGCGAACCAAAAAAAGATAGCGATCATGCAGCAGGTGGAGCAGGAAAAGGAACTGAACCTGAGCTGGCTGAAAAAGATGAATTCGACAGACGCCGTGCTCCGTGAAAAGATGACCTTATTTTGGCACAATCATTTTGCCTGTCGTACCATTAACGCAGTGTACGCCCAGCAACTGAATAATATCCAGCGCAGCAACGCTCTTGGCAATTTCCGCGATCTTTTGTTGCAGGTATCCCAGTCGCCCGCTATGCTGCAATTCCTCAATAACCAGCAAAACCGTAAGGGACATCCGAATGAGAATTTCGCGCGCGAGCTAATGGAACTTTTTACCATCGGCCGGGGCAATTACACGGAACAGGACGTTAAGGAATCGGCCAGGGCATTTACCGGATGGGGCTTTAACAGGGACGGACAGTTTGTGATGCGTAACCAGTTGCACGACGACGGGCAAAAAGTTTTTCTTAGCAGGACCGGTAATTTTACTGGTGACGATATTATCGGCATATTACTGCAGCAGAAGCAGACGGCCCGGTTTGTTTGCAACAAACTGTATCAATACTTTGTAAATGAAAACCCTGACACGGCACATGTAAATGCCATGGCTGATGTGTTTTACAGCAGCAATTACGAGATAAAGCCGCTGCTGGAATACCTGTTTACCGCCGATTGGTTTTATGACGAAAAAAACACAGGGAATCTTATCAAATCGCCGGTTGAGTTTATCGTCGGGTTGAACAGGCAGTTTTATATCAATTATTTAAGTCCCGAGGTTCAGATCCAGTTTCAACGCGCCCTGGGGCAATTACTGTTTTATCCGCCCAATGTAGCAGGATGGCCCGGTGGAAGAAACTGGATCGACAGTTCGTCGCTCATGTATCGGCTGAAAATCCCATCGCTTGTGCTGGACGGCGGCCTGATAGATTTTGCGGGCAAAGCTGATCCGGAAGATGAAGCTTTCCTGGCCACAGCCCGCAACCGGCAGGAAAGGATAGATACTAAAGTGCAGGCGCAACCCGATTGGGATAAGTTTTTAGCCGATATACCCGGAAAATGGTCAAATACCGAAATAGCCGGGTTTATGCTGGAGCCACGCGTGAACACCGCCATGCAGAACACTATCGCGCGTGCGCCGAATATCAAAACATTGGCGGTTGAAATAGCGTCGACACCGGAGTACCAGCTTTGCTGAATGGGTTGGGACGTTATACGTTCTACGTCCTTTTAGGCAAAGCATATAACGCAGAACGTTCAAAGTACAACAAAAAATGAAAAGACGAGACTTTTTAAAAAACACGGCTTTAGCTTCAGGCGCGCTAATGCTGCCTGCCTTTTTAAAGCCCTTCGAGGCGATGGCGAATGCTGAATTGTCGGGGTATAAAAATCTCGTAATTATTCAGCTTTCGGGAGGGAATGACGGTTTAAACACCATTGTGCCTTATGGCAACGATATTTATTACCAGAAGCGCAACGTCATTTCGGTAAAGCCAACGGAAGTTGTAAAATTGGACGGCATGCTGGGCCTCAACCCTAATTTGTCGGCTCTAAAGGAAATTTACGACCAGGGATGGATGGGCATCATCAACTCTGTGGGGTATCCGAACCCTGATCGTTCACATTTCCGTTCGATGGATATCTGGCAAACAGCCAGCGATTCAAACCAGTTTCTCACTACCGGCTGGGTAGGCCGCTACCTGGATTCGAACTGCCAGGTCGCCAAAAATTCGCATACAGCTATTGAGGTTGATGATACGCTTTCGCTTGCCATGAAAGGGGCAACAATGAAGGGCATAGCTGTCCGCGATCCTAACAAATTATATCAGTCCACGCGCGAACCTTTCTTTAAAGACATACTAAATGACCATGATACTGACCATCTGAATGAAGACAACCTCGGCTATTTGTATAAGACCATGACCGAGACCTATTCATCGGCGGAATATATTGAAAACACATCTAAGACTTACAATGTAAGCGCCGAATATCCTGCTACGCCATTGGGTAACCAATTGAAGACGGTATCAAAATTCATTAATTCAGGTCTGCAAACGCGGGTTTATTATGTATCGCTCAGCGGTTTTGATACCCATGTGGGCCAGGTTAACCAGCAGTCGAGGCAATTAAAAATTTATGGCGACGCCGTGACTGCCTTTGTGAAGGACCTGAAGCAGACCGGCAAACTAGACAATACGCTGGTCATGACCTTTTCTGAGTTCGGCCGGCGCGTGGAGCAAAATGCCAGCAATGGCACCGATCACGGCACGGCCAGCAATGTCTTGCTGTTTGGCGGCAAGCTTAAAAAGGCAGGCATATTTAACGATGCCCCCAACCTGGAGGACCTGGATAACGGCGATCTGAAATATCAAATCGACTTCAGGGACGTGTATGCTACACTACTTGATAAATGGCTGGAGGTGAACAATAGCCAGGTATTGAACAGGAATTTCAGTGGATTGAATTTTGTATAAGGACGGTCTTATAAAAAAGAAAAGCTCCTGTTTCCGGGAGCTTTTCTTTTGAGATGTGTACAGTTTAAAAGAATTTAAAGCCAACGCTTATCGCCCATAAGCGCTGAGTCTGGCCAAAGTCGGAGTTAATGTGACTTAATCCTCCCTGGTAACGGGCGTCCAGCGTTACGTTGCCAATGTCGACACCGGCGCCTGCCTGGTAACCCAGGGTGCTGTTATTGTAATGACCAAAATCATTGAAAGCGCTGCTCAGGTTATCCGAAAAACTCTCGCTCTTGCTCAGGATGTAATTGTAAACGGGGCCTGCCATTACCCGGGCATTCAAATTTTTTGGCCCGAAACGCAAACCAAGCAGCAAAGGCACATCAAGGTTAGTAAAGCGTATATGAGCATTATAAGCGGTATTGTTTTGATACGAATCAAAATCGCCACCGCAACTGCTTATATACATTTCTGGCTGGAGGTAAACCGCACCGCCGACGCGTGCAAATATACCGGCCTGGTATCCTGTAATAGTTGAGTTATGGAAATTGTCGGCGTTAATATGCGAAAAATTGACACCGCCTTTAATGCCAAGATTAAACTGTGCCGTTGCGCTGAGCCCAACTGCGATCAGCAGCGCGGCACTTAAAAGAAACTTTTTCATAGTCGATTTTTATTTAGTTTTACAAATAGGTTAGATGTTAACCGTTAACAATGGTTTAATCAATTCTTAAGCCAAACTATTCACGAAGGGGAAAGAGATTTTTTATATTTTTGCTGCAAATCGTTTCAGCAATGGCAGAGATCAGTATCAGCAACAAGGATTGGCCCAGGGTAAAGATCAAACTACAGCGTAAATACAACAGCCTCACCGACGAGCAACTCCAGTATACCGAGGGTCAGGAAGAAAGCCTGATCAGTACAATGATGAAGCTGGTAAACCGCGACAGGAACTACGTCGTTTTCACCCTCAAAAAAGCGCTCGTAAACATCGACAACAATCGCCTTTAGTGATTAGGGATTGATTAATTTGTGATTAGTTCTATAATTGCGAATATTGATTTAATGCAAACTCTAGCTTGATCACGAACCTACTGGTCGCCAGTCTCCGGAAAATGTAAAACTTTACTCATCCTCCACTTATTCAAAACCAAATACTTACATTTATCATTTATTGAATTGTTTTTCGTTATGATCTGAGATCGGGAGATATCTCGTTTCAATTTTTTAAATCCCGGTAAAATAAAATGAAAAGAAGTTTTAAAAGGTGGAGTCTTGTTGCTGCGATGGTATTAGTGGCTGTCGGCATTTGGGGGTTTCAGGACGACCTTTTCCAGATTTCTAAAAATTTAGAGGTTTTCGCATCTGCCTATAAAGAGGTTAACATCAACTATGTGGATGACATAAACTCGTCAAAAATGGTTAAAACGGGCCTGGATGCCATGCTTGACGGCCTCGACCCCTATACAGAATTTGTACCCGAATCGGAAATAGAGGACTATAAACTGCATTATGTAAGCACCCAGTACGGAGGAATTGGTGCGGGTATATTCGTCCGCGACAGCCTGAAAAAAATATACGTTTCGGATGTGTTTGAAGGCTTTCCCGCACAAAAAGCTGATATACGCCCAGGCGACCAGTTGCTGAAGATAAACGATGTTGACCTGGTGGGTAAGAACAACGACCAGGTAAGCCTTTTGCTGAAGGGATCCAAAGGTTCGCCTATCAAGCTGCTCATTAAACGCGGCAATAGCGAACCTGTTGAGAAGCAAATGGCCAGGGACGAGATCAGGCAGCCCAACGTGGCCTACTATGGCATGGTCGAGGGCAACATGGGCTATATCAAACTTGACAAGTTCCTCGAAAATTCGGCTGATGAAGTGACCAATGCACTCGTTCAGATCAAAAAGAATAATCCCAATGGTATTATACTCGACCTGCGCTCAAATGGCGGCGGTATTTTGCAGGAAGCGGTAAAGATCGTCAACCTTTTCGTGCCCAAAAATGTCGAGATCGTATCGCAGCGGGGAAAGGTAAAAGAAAAGAATTTCAGCTACAGTACGCAGAATACACCGCTCGAACCCGACCTGCCCCTGGTAGTGCTGGTAAACAATCATTCGGCGTCGGCGTCGGAAATTGTGGCAGGCTCATTGCAGGACCTCGATCGTGCAGTAATTATAGGACAGCGAAGCTATGGAAAAGGTCTTGTACAACAGACATTCAACCTGCCCTATAATAGCCTGATCAAGATCACCATCGCCAAATACTACATCCCGTCAGGCCGTTGCGTTCAGGCTATCGACTATACCCACCGCCGCGACGATGGCAGCGTGGTGAAAGTCGCTGATTCGCTGATGCACGAATTTAAGACGAAAGACGGCCGCTCGGTGTATGACGGCGGCGGCGTATATCCCGACATTTATGTAAAACAGGAACATTTCGCTAATATTACCCGGACGCTGGTTTCGCGGTTGCTCGTTTTTGATTACGCTACGCTTTACCGCAATACACACGGCAAGATTACTGATGCAAAGTCATTCCGACTTTCGGATGCCGATTACGAGAACTTTGTAAAATTCCTTGCTGACAAGAACTATAGCTATACGACCGGGTCCGAGCGACTGGTAGATAGTCTAAAAAAAGAAGCCGTCAGGGAAAACGACTTTTCAGGCATACAGGCCGAATATGACGCATTAAGGGCGAAGCTGCTGAGCAGCAAACGTAACGACCTGCAGCAGCATAAAGACGAGATCAAACAGGTGCTGGAGAACGAGATCGTATCCCGCTATTATTACGAAAAAGGCCGTTATGAGGCTAATTTTAAATACGACAAGGAACTCGCCCAGGCAGTAAAAACAATGCAGGACAAGAGCCAGGTAACTGCCATACTGAAAGGCGACGGCAATTACAAAGTGATCGGTAAACCCCAATGGGCCATGATATCAAAGAAGGCCGAAGAGAAAAATTCTCAAGATCAATAATCTTTAAGTAGCCAAACAATTTTTGGGTTTAACTTGTAGTAAACCGAACAATTTTAATCTTATGAAACGATTCATCTTTGCGGCGGCTTTATTTATAGGCTGCCTGTTATTTAAACCTGCCGGTGCGCAGGTGCATGTAAGCGTAGGCATTAATATCGGAAGCCAGCCCGAATGGGGACCTGTTGGCTACGACCATGTCGACTATTATTACATGCCCGATATAGGTGTTTACTACGATGTGCCGGCCCATCAGTACGTTTACTTGTATAACAACGTATGGGTGCGCCGTCCCTATCTGCCTTATCGGTATCGCGACTATGATATTTATCACGGATACAAAGTGGTATTAAACGAGCCCCGCCCGTGGATGCACGATGACGATATAAGGGCAAGATATATTCGATACCGCGGCCGCCGGGACCAGGTAATGATCCGCGATAGCCGTGATGAGCGTTATCGCGAACACTGGCATGACAACGGCCATCACAGGGGTTGGGACGGTCATGGCAGAGAAGGTCGTGGCGGAGAAGGTCATGGTCATGGACACGGTCACGACTGATAATTTGCAAACATATTCTCACAAAAGGCTTCCCGGGTAAGGAAGCCTTTTTAATTTCGATGCTAAAAAGATAAACCCATATTCTGGAACATAAAGGCCCATTTATCGGTTTGGCCGTTTATAACCTGGGCGGTGTTTTGCCCCGCGCTGTGTCCAGAATTGGTTTCGATGCGCAACAGCACCGGGGCTGGGCCCCGTTGGTCTTCCTGCAGTCTTGCCCCGAATTTGAACGAGTGGGCCGGCACAACGCGGTCGTCGTGGTCGGCTGTAGTTACCATGGTGGCCGGGTAATTACCGGGGTGCAGTGCGTGGTAAGGGGAATACCTGTACAGGTAATCAAACATTTCTTTACTGTCTTCCGCGGTGCCGTAGTCATAACTCCATCCTGCCCCGGCCGTGAACTTATTGTATCGCAGCATATCCATTACACCTACAGCAGGGAAGGCCACTTTGCACAGGTCGGGACGCTGCGTCATGACTGCTCCGACCAGCAGGCCTCCATTTGACCCTCCGGAAATAGCCAGGTAATCTTTCGATGTATATTTGTTGTCGATCAGGTATTGCGCCGCGGCGATAAAATCGTCGAAAACATTCTGCTTGTGCAGCTTTATGCCCGCACGGTGCCAGGTTTCGCCATATTCGCCGCCGCCACGCAGGTTAGGTACGGCATAGATGCCGCCACGTTCGAGCAGGATGATATTGGACGTGCTGAAAGCGGGCGTAAGGCTAACCCCAAAACCCCCGTATGCATACAATAAGGTTGGATTTTTCCCATTCAGAACGACGCCTTTTTTGTAGGTAATGATCATTGGAATTTGTGTTCCATCCTTCGATTTATAAAACACCTGTTTGGACTCGTACTGCGCCGGATCAAACTGTACCTTAGGCTTTTTATAAACCGTCGACTGGCCCGTATCGATGTCGTATTTGAATATGGTCGGCGGGTAAACGTAATTGGTAAATGTATAATAGGTTTCTTTTTCTTCCTTCTTGCCGTCAAAACCGGTCGCGGAGCCTACGGCGGGTAATTCGATCGTATGCTCCAATTTGCCGTCCATGTCATATTGCTGAACGAACGAAGTTGCATCCTTCAGATAATGAGCGAATAGCTTTCCGCCGGCGGTCGACACAGAAAGTACGTTCGATGTTGCCGGGATCAGGTCTTTCCAGTAAATGGGTTTGGGGTTCGATGCATCTACAGTGACTACCTTAAAAGTTGGCTGGTACAGGTTGGTAAAGATGTATAATTTGCTGCCGACGTTGTCGATCACCGCGTTCTCGTTATCGAAATTATCGACCACGTTAACTATCCCGCTTTCGGGGTTGCCAAAGTCCTGGATGTACAGTTCATTCCCTGTAGTGCTGGTAGCTGCGGTTATCACCAAAAAGCGCTCGTCTTCAGTCAAATAAGCGCCGATATAGCGCCGTGGCGTTTGTTCGCCGCCAAAGATCAGTTTATCGTCGCTTTGCGGCGTGCCGAGTTTGTGATAGTACAACTTGTGGTATTGCGTCATTCCCGACAATTGGCTGCCCTGTTTGGGTTTGTCATAAGTGGAATAATAAAAGCCGTCGTTGCCCTTCCATGCTATCCCCGAAAATTTTATATCGCGCAAAGTGTCGCCGATTTGCTTCTTATCGCCGGTCCTTAATATGATCGCATGCCCCCAGTCCGATCCGCCTTTGGATATCTGGTAAGCTGCAAGGCTGCCGTCTTTGGTAAATGAAATGTTCGTCATCGACGTCAAACCATCTGCCGAGAACTTATTAGGGTCGAGAAAAATTTCAGGCGCAGCTTCGCCTGTCTGCCGCCACAAAACAGACTGGTTTTGCAGGCCGTCGTTCTTATAAAAATAAGTGTATTTACCTTCCTTAAAAGGTGCGCTGTATTTCTCATAGTTCCACAGCGTTTCCAGCCGTTTATGAATGGCTTCGCGGAAAGGTATCTGGCCCAGGTAATCCTGGGTAACCTTATTTTGCTCCTTTACCCATGCTTTGGTGTCGGCAGCGCGGTCGTCCTCCAGCCAGCGGTACGGGTCTGGCACTTGTGTACTGAAATAGGTATCAACAGTATCAACTTTTTTAGTCTGAGGATAGGGAAGCGTTTTAATGTTCATATTTTGCGCAAAGGTATAGCTGCCGGCCAATGCTGCAAACACGAACAGGACTGTAAATTTTTTCATGCGGATAAGCTATGGTCTAATAACGTTTTTAACTCTTTAAAATCGTGAATAATATGATCGCTTTCCAAAACCTTTCCAAAGCCATAAGAAGCATAGATAAACGGAATGTGGTTTCGCTGCGCAGCGTCCGCGTCACCGGCCGTGTCGCCAATATAAACGGCGTCGTGAAGATTATTCCGTGCTATGAGCGCTTTTATATTCTCAGCCTTAGGTTTCCCCGTGACGCCCGAACATTCAAAATCACAGAATAATGAATTGAGATCGTGCAATTCCAGAAAATTCTCGATGTAACCGGCCAGGCAGTTGCTGACTATGTAAAGCGGATATAGTTTCCTGAGCGATTTCAATTCATCTTTCACGCCGGGATAAATTGATCCGCCAAACGCTTTCATATGATAGGCCTCCTGTTCGGCATAGGCTGATGCCATTGCGGCATACTCTCCCGGTTGCAGGAAGGTAAAATATTGGCTGAAGATATCGTCGAGCAGTTTCCCGGCAAAATCATGCGTCATTTTCCGGGTAATGTGAAAATGGTTGATGCCCGCTTTTTCCAGGGCCTTATTCCAGGCCATGGCGCATGATGCCGAAGCATCCCAGAGCGTACCATCAAGATCAAATATCAACGCTCGGGCTTTCAAGCTCAAAAAAACTTTTTCGTCGTTTCCGTTATATGCGCCAGGTGGTGCTTGCCGTGCCAGGCATAAAGCGCCAGGTTACGTTTGAGCAGAACATTGGCCCCGGTTTCAGGGTGTACAAAAGTGCGGTTCCATTGTTCTTCGGTAAAACTGTCAAACAACGCGCCCAGGTGCTGGTGTATCCCTTCAAGCATTTTCAGCGAAGGTTCGATCGGCAGGCGGTAATCGGGCAGCAATGCCCAATCAGCCTCCTCATAGGCTTTAATGGTCGGATTTTCCTCGGTTAGCGCCCATTTAAAGCGGATCAGCGAATTCATGTGGCTATCAGCCAAGTGGTGTACTACCTGCCTGATCGTCCAGCCACCGGTACGGTACTGCGTGTCGAGTTGTTTTTCGGTTAGCCCGGTCACGGCATGGCGGAGCTTACCCGGGAAGGTCTTGATATCGTTTATCCAGCCGTTTATAGCATGCTGCGTATAAGATACCGGCGGCTTGAACTTTCCAACGGGATATTTCAATTCTTCGTCTGTCATGGCGGTTTTTATTTGATTCGGATTCGCAATTTAATAATTTGCATGTAATTTTCGTTACGGGTAAGGCTAACGGTAAAAAATGATGGCTGAACGCTGATACTTTTTGCATTAGATAAGCTTTAACCTATTTTAGCGTTTTAGGATTGTTTATATCCATGATCAAAAAACTTCTGCCTGCCTTTTTGCTTTTTGCTTTCTCATTTGTTAACGCTGAAACCATTAAAACCGACGTATTGGTTATCGGCGGGGGCGCCTGCGGGGTTGCGGCGGCCATACAAAGCGCGCGGAGTAAAGTTAAAACCCTGCTGGTTGAACCCGGCCCCTGGCTGGGCGGCAGCATGACCATGGGTGGCATGTGCGTACTCGACGCCAACCGCGACCTGCCCTCGGGCATCTGGGGCGAATTCAGGCGGAAGGTGACCGATTATTACCGGCCGAGGCTGGGCTACGATACCAGTAAAACAGCGATACTACGGTTCGAGCCTTCTGTGGGCGCGGAGATACTGCGCAAGATAACCGACACAGTGAAGAACCTTACCGTCAAAATGAAGACTCCCTGGACGAACATCAAAAAGAACGGTTCAGAATGGGAAGTTACTATTGTCGAAAATGGGGAGAACGTAACCGTTAAAGCCAAAGTGGTTATTGATGGTACCGAGACCGGCGAAGTGGCGGCGAAGGCAGGGGTGAAGTTTGAAGATGGGGAAGAAGAAGCGATCAACTGGGTAGCCATTCTGAAAGACTTTGGCAAAAATGCTGACAAGACCATAGCTAAGCCTGATGGTTATAACCAGGCGGAATTTGCCTTTTTGAAAAACAAGGATGCCAGGCAATGGCTGCGGAGCTGCAGAATACCTAACGATAAATTCATGGTCCGCCCGGGCGGCGCCATTTCGGGCAACAACTACGATGAATTGATAAAGACCGCCCGCCTGAGAACGCTTGGCCTGGTATATTATCTGCAAAATGAGTTCGGTTACAGGAATATAGGATTGGATGATGAGTTTGGCACGCCTGATCACCTGGCGCCGGTACCGTTGATCGAACGGTCAAGGCCTGTCGTAACAGATGTACGTATGGTAATGGACGACATCACCAAGCCGTATGACCGTGAATCCAAACTTTACCGCACGTCGATTGGTGTCGGCAGCGGGATAAATATCCCTGCGTTTTCTATACCGCTGGGGGCCATTGTTCCTAAAGAAACCGATAATTTATTAGTTACAGAAAAGGCTATATCGGTAACCACTGAGGTTAACAGAAGCACAATGAACCCCGCCGTGCAGATGACCCTGGGCCAGGGCATAGGCGCCACTGCTGCTTATTGTGCTTTCTTCAAGACTACTACTAAACACCTAACGGTGCGTATCATCCAGGGCGAGATATTGGACTTCAAAGGTTATTTAATACCATTTACCGACGTATCGCAGAACGATCTGCACTGGCGGGCCATCCAGCAGATCGGTGCTACGGGTATACTTAAAGGAATCCAAAAAAAGGAAGGCGGCGCGGTAGCAATTCATTTTGAACCGAATGATACCGTTCGCACGGCCGAAGTAAAACCTATATTTAACGAGATTTACACCCGTGCCTTCCTTTGGTTCAACAACCAAAAGCCCGGCGAATACATTACTCTGGGCAACCTGCTGTATTTTATCTCCGATTATACGCTAACCGACCCCGCCACGCTTGAGCCGCAGATACGCCATGCATGGAAAACCCAATTGCACCTGCCCGGCGAACTGGACGTAAAGCGCCCGGCGACCCGGCTGGAGTTCGCCATGCTGGTGAACAAATATTTGAACCCGTTCGGAAAGCGGGTTGACCTGACGGGGAAAGTTATGAATTAGGCAGCCAATGCGTTTAGCGAGCGCCTTGTTATAATTCAATATAAGCCGTTTCCGGACGTTCCGATTGTGTGACCACATACGGACATATCATGCAGGCTTTCGCACCTTCCTGGCTATACCAGCGGCAGGTTTTTCGAATGACGCATTCAGGCAGGTTTTGTTCGATAACCTCCAGTAAATGGTTGGCCATGGCGAGTTCGTCCATTACTCCGCAACTCGTTCCCGTCCATTGCGCACAACCGCATTTCGCGCACTTGCCTGCAAAACGGAATTTTTTTTCGGCATCGCCGTCCGCTTGTATTTTTTGGGCAAGAACATCATCAACGGGTATAGGGGTGTTAAGCATGTGCACTTTCCGATCGTCGCCTACCACCCCTAATAATTGTGCTCCACTGTGACATGTCGAACTGGGGCATGACTTATTTCCTTGCTTTGGTTTCATCCTGCCTGAGATTCAGCAAACGTCGCGGAATTTGCAGCAGGCTTAAGCCCGGGGATCAAACCCTCCTCTGCAGGCGATAATTCGCGTAGGATAAAGCCACGCCAATGTTTTGGCGGGATGACAACCACGCCGTTTCCTGAAGTATTTCTGGGAGTGCCCGAATCATCGGGATTGGGATAAGTAAATAAAGCGTTCATTACCGCTTGCTGGATACCCCTCTCAATTGCATCTTTTTGCTTACCGGTCAATTTTACGCCGTCAAGCTTTACGTGAAAATCGTTATCCATGATCAATCGTATTTGGCTGCCTACTCTTTGTTCCCTTTTTCGGCTTACAGGGCGCTTACTCTTTCAAGGATTTTCAGCTTAACTCCAAAAGAAAATGCAAGAATTGTATCAATAAAGTTACACTCTAATAAGTTAAACGCTGTCAGTGTTTTAACGGTATTTATTAGCGTACTTTTACGCAATCTTTATAGTGTTTTCACCGGGCTGATCCGGTTTTTATCGGTACGATTAAAGTAGATGCACCCGGCTTAAAAAGGTTCGTTGGGAGAAAAGCCTATTGGCGTCGCAATGTTATTTGAAGATCGCGTAAATATGCTCGTCCAGCAGTTCGCCGTTTTTGCAGACCGAGTTGTGCAGGACGGCTTCCTTGTGGTATCCGGCTTTTTCCAACACGCGCATCGATGGATAGTTTTTTGAATAAACAGCGGCCTGGATGCGTACAAGATCAAAATGCTGCAAGGCATAGGCAGTTAAGAGTTTCACGGCTTCGGTCATGATACCCCGCCCCCAATAGTGTTCGGCCAGCCAGTAACCAATGACACCTGTTCGGCGGTGAACATCCTCCTTTAACTCGATGGCCATACCGCCTGTTATTTCGCCGTTAATATCAATAGCGAAATTTAATATGGGGTTTTGGCCGACCTGGCTGTTCACCCAGGCAACTGCCGCTTCCATAGGATAAGGATATGGGAAGCGGTCCATCAGGTAGCGCGAAACGTTAGGGTTGTCGGCGTTTTTCTGCAGGGAAAATTCGTCACCCTTTTTCCAGCCGCGCAAAATAAAACCGTTTCCCTGAAGCTCCATTTATAGTTTTTTGATGGCTAAAAATAGTAATATTGCCTGTAGGGATGCAAAACATTGCATCCCGGATATCTCAATAATTGATTATGAAGAAAATATTTACCTTTTTACTGATAGGTTTTTCAATTCATTGCTTTGCCCAACAACTCGCCCCGCTGACGGTCGAAAAAATAATGCGCGACCCGAAATGGATGGGCGTTTCTCCCTCAGATATTCATTGGAGCGATGACAGCAAAAAGATCTACTTTAACTGGAACCCCGACAAAAAGGATAGGGATGAGTTATTCAGCATCACGACAGGCAATACCAATCCGCAGAACGCCAGCCTGGATGAGCGTCGTGAATTGATACCGGAATACGGAGAATGGAATAAAAAACATACCATTAAACTGTTTGAGAAAAATGGCGATATCTACCTGGAAAACGTTGCCAAAGGTAAGATCGTTCAGTTGACGTCCACCATCGAGCATGAAAGCAATCCGCGCTTTAGCGGCAACGAATCGGAAGTGCTGTTTATAAAGGGCGATAATTTGTTCGCGCTGAAATTGAGCAACGGCGAACTGGTTCAACTGACCAATTTTGTGCGGAATAATACCGCGAGCAACCAACAGGCCGGCGGCGGAACCGGAAAACCCGGTAGTCTTGCTTCGTCGGCGGCAGGCCAGCAGGAAAAATGGCTGAGAGCGGAACAACTGGAACTGTTCGATATCATCAAAAAAGAGGATAAAGACAGAAAAGAAGACTCAGTAGAAAATAAAGAGCTTGAAATGCCCAAATTGAAGGAGATCAACATCGGGGATAAGCGCATTTCGGGCCTTACGGTTAGTCCGGATGGCCGGTTTGTTACGTACAGGCTCATCACGATACCTAAAGATGAAAGACGTACGATCGTGCCGGATTATGTTACTTCATCCGGCTGGACCGAAGACATTCCAAACCGTGAAAAGGTTGGTGGGCCGCAGCCAACTTCCGAATCATTCATATTCGATAAACAAAAGGATACCGTTTATGCAGCAAAAATTGCCGACATCCCCGGCATCAAGGATATGCCGGCTTACATGAAGGATTATCCGAAGGAGCAGGAGGAGTACCTGAAACGGAACGCCGACAGGGTGGTTAATATCTACGGTCCGTTGTGGAGCGAAGATGGCAAAAATGCCGTAGTGATCATCGGAGCGCAGGATTATAAAGACCGCTGGATCATGAAACTGGATGCGGCGAACGGGCATCTTACGCTGATCGACCGCCAGCACGACGATGCATGGATAGGCGGCCCCGGTATTGGCGGGCTGCGGGATGCCGGGTGGATAGATGATACGCATTTCTATTTCCAGAGCGAGGCCAGCGGGTATTCGCACATTTATGTTGCCGATGTAAGCAGCGGCGACAAACAGCAGTTGACCAGCGGCAAATGGGAAGTACAGACGCTTGAGCTTTCGAATAATAAACATACGTTCTATTTTACAGCCAACATGGAACATCCGGGGGTAACAGATTTTTATCGAATGCCCGTTACCGGTGGAACGCCGGTAAAACTTACCACCATGAAGGGCTTTAACGAGGTTACTCTCTCGCCCGACGAAAAGTGGCTCGCGATCGTACATTCATACGAGAATACGCTGCCCGAGCTTTACCTTCAGCCCAATAAGCCAGGTGCAAAACCTGCGCGGGTAACTCACTCTATGTCGGCCGAGTTCAAGTCGTATCCGTGGCGGGCGCCCGAGATTTTTACGTTTAAAAACCGTTACGACAGCGATGTTTATGCACGGGTTTATGAGCCCAAGAACCCGGATCCTGCCAAACCGGCCGTCATATTCGTGCATGGCGCCGGGTACCTGCAAAATATCACCTACTCGTGGAGCGAGCACTATTTCAGGGAGTATATGTTCAATAACATGCTGGCCGATAACGGCTTTTATGTAATGGATATCGACTATACAGCCAGTGCAGGCTACGGCCGCGACTGGCGTACAGGTATTTACCGTCACATGGGCGGTAAGGATTTGAGCGATCACGTAGATGCGGTGAAGTATTTACGCGAAAAATATGGCGTGAAGAAAGTTGGCATCTATGGCGGTTCGTACGGCGGGTTTATGACGCTGATGGCCATGTTCACCGCGCCGGATGTATTTACTTCGGGCGCGGCTATCCGTTCGGTAACCGACTGGGCGCACTATAACAACGGATATACGGCCGAAATACTGAACTTGCCTTATACCGATGAGAAGGCTTACAAGGAAAGCTCGCCTATCTATTTTGCTGATGGGCTGAAGGGTAATCTGCTGATGCTGCACGGTATGGTGGACCAGAACGTGAATTTCCAGGATATAGTTCGGCTTACCCAAAAACTGATCGAGCTGCACAAGGACAACTGGTGGCTGGCGCCGTACCCGGTGGAGGATCACGGCTTTGAGCAGCCCAGCAGCTGGACGGATGAGTATAAGCGGATATTTAAGCTGTTTGAAGAGACGCTGAAGAAATAGATGAAAATGTGTTTGACCGCTAATAGAGCTGGAAAGAAAACCTTTTATTTTCAGTAATTTTGAAATGCTTAACAGGCTCTTTATGAGAAACGAAAGATATCAGCTTACGCAAAGCGAATTAGAACAAATAAAAAGCGGTTTGAAAAGGACACATAAGGAACGTTTTGAAATGGCCACCCGTCTTTATAAAATCCGGCAGACACTGAAAAAAGCTAAAATAACGCATCAGCCTTTTATCGCTAAATAGCCGTGGACGTCTTTGACGAAGACATATTAAATTTCTGGAAGGCCCTGCAAGATCATAATGTTAAATACATTATGATTGGAGGGTACGCGACAATTTTACATGGCTACGAACGCTTTACGGGTGATTTGGATATCTGGCTGAAAGACACCCCCGATAACCGACGTCGATTTCGCGAAACATTGGCCACCCTTAACATAGGGGATTATCCAATGATCGAGACTATGGATTTTGTGCCTGGCTGGACCCAGTTTCATCTCAACAATGGTCTGGAATTGGATATTTTGACGGAAATGAAGGGGCTCGCAGAGTATACCTTTGACGAGTGTCTTCAGATGGCATCTATAGCTGATATTGACGGGGTAAGTATCCCATTCCTGCACCTAAACCAGCTTATCCAAAATAAAAAGGCCATCAATAGGCCTAAGGACCAGCTCGATATCATTGTCCTTGAGGAAATCCGCAATTTAAGGGATCAATCCCCCAATAAATAACCAGTTTACTAATTTCTTACTTTTCTTACTCCTCCAAAAACCGGAAGTATGGATGTAACAGTATCACTGTAAATAAATCAAAACGAAGAGCACAACTTAGCTTGGTTTATAATGAAAAAAAAAGCGTACTTTCTTCTTTTAGTGTCATTATGCCTGGGGTGCAAGCGGAATGCACAAACTATTAAAGCCAACCTCGCCGACAGCAATCACTCCCTCCAAATTTCGGACTTTGACAAAGCCGTTATCGACGACATCGGCCGCGATAGCTGCGACGACGCATGGCATGTACTGCTGCCGGTATACAAAATGCCGGCTGATACGGAAATGAAGGATTTCCAGGATGCGCAGCCAGGCAGGTATAAAGTAACCGGAAACGGCGTTGTATTTACGCCTGACACGCCATTTGTGAAAGGACAAGTTTACTTTTTAAGGGCGTTCGACTACAGCGGCGCCAGGGATGCCTGGGATTTCATCCGCAAGCAAAAACAAAAGGGCTCGGCGGGCCATAAAGATTTGCTTTTTAAGTACTGAAGCATTGATTTTTAAATAAAAAGTTTTATATTTGCATCGTAATTCAAACGAACGCGAGGGGGCCGAAGCCCCCTCTTTTATTTTACCAACGTCAACCCGTAGAAATATGGACATCGAAAAGCGCGTCAGGGAACTGGTTGAGGAAAAGATCGCCGATAAGCCGGATCTGTTTTTAGTGAGCGTGAAAATGCATGCCAACAAGCTGACCATCCTGGTTGACGGCGACCACGGGATAGGCATTGACGATTGCGTGGCGATTAGCAGGCATGTGGGATTTCACCTCGAAGAGGAAAATGCTATCGACCATGCGTATAACCTGGAAGTATCGTCGCCGGGAATTGATACGCCGCTTGTATTGCCGCGGCAATATGTGAAAAACATCGGCAGGAGATTGGCGATAAAAATGACCGACGGCAGCAAACGGGAAGGTAAACTGTCAAGTCTGACGGAAGACGCCATTGTAATCGAAGAAACAAAAAAAGAAAAAGGTAAAAAAGCTGAAGAGATAGAAAGTGTGATCCCTTTGGCGCAGATAACCGAAACAAAAGTTGTAATATCATTTAAGTAAGAAAAATGAGCAATATTAATTTGATCGAGTCCTTTCAGGAGTTTAAGGATTTCAAAAACATCGACCGTCCTACGATGATGAGCGTTTTGGAAGATGTATTTCGCAGCATGATCAGGAAGAAGTATGGTAATGACGAGAATTGTGACGTTATCGTGAACACCGACAATGGTGACCTCGAGATATGGCGCACCCGCACCGTAATGGAAGACGGTTTTTCGGAAGACGACGACCTGGAGATCGAGTTGGCGGAGGCGCATAAAGTCGACCCCGACCTGGAAGTTGGCGACGAGTTTGTTGAGCAGATCACATTGGAAAGCTTTGGACGCCGCGCTATCCTGGCTGCGCGCCAGACGCTGGTGTCGAAGATTCTCGAGCTGGAGAAGGACGAAATATTCAAAAAATATAAGGACCGTGTGGGCGAGATCGTAACGGGCGAGGTTTACCAGGTTTGGAAAAAGGAAACCCTGGTGCTGGATGATGAAGGTAACGAATTGCTGCTGCCCAAGTCGGAACAGATACCGGCCGACTATTTCAAAAAAGGCGACAGCGTAAAGGCCGTGGTAAGCAAGGTGGACATGATGAACAGCAACCCAAAGATCATCATATCGCGCACAGCGCCGGAATTTTTGCAGCGGCTGTTCGAACTGGAGGTGCCTGAGATATTCGATGGTTTGATCACCATTAAAAAAATCGTTCGCGAGCCCGGTGAAAGAGCGAAAGTTGCCGTGGAATCGTACGACGACCGTATCGATCCGGTGGGCGCCTGCGTAGGTATGAAAGGGTCACGTATACACGGTATCGTCCGCGAACTGAAAAACGAAAACATCGACGTTATAAACTATACCAACAATTTGCAGTTATATATTCAGCGTGCCTTGTCGCCCGCCAAGATCACATCGATCAAATTGGATGATGAGAAGAAAACCGCCGCTGTGTATCTGAAACCCGACCAGGTTTCATTAGCTATCGGTCGCGGTGGCCATAATATTAAACTGGCTGGTAAACTAACCGGTTATGAAATAGACGTTTACCGCGAGGCCGACGAGCAGGACGAGGATGTGGACATCGAAGAGTTTTCGGACGAGATCGATGGCTGGATCATCGACGAGTTCAAACGCATCGGTTTGGACACTGCCAAATCGGTACTGGCGTTGCCGATTTCCGAACTGGCAAAACGCACCGACCTGGAAGAAGAAACGATTAAGGAAGTGTTATCAATTCTGCAGGCGGAATTTGAATAAACCGGAATGCGAAATTAAAATCGTATTTTTGCAATTATCTATCATTAAGAGAAAGAATTATTAATGTCAGAAGACAAATCCATAAAATTAATAAAGGCTGTAAAGGAGCTGAACATTGGTATAAATACCATTGTCGACTTTTTGGCTAGCAAGGGTTTTAAAGTTGATAAGCACCCTATGGCCAAACTGGACAATGACATGTATAATACCCTGCTCAAGGAATTTGCGGCCGATAAAATAATAAAAGAAGAAGCCAAGCAGATCAGCATCGGTAAAATACGGAAGGAGGAAACCGTCGGTGTTCCGGAACGGCCTGTTGAAGCGCGGCGTGGAAGGGATTTTGAGAACGAAGAAATACTGATAAAAGGTGCCGGAACTTTTGTGCCTCCGGTTGAAAAGCCAAAGCCTGAACCGCAGAAGGTTGAGGAAAGGAACGAGGTTAACCTGCCGGGTGTAAAAGTAGTAGGTAAGATAGACCTTAATGCACCTGTACAACCGGTGGCCCCAAAGCCGGAACCGGTAAAAGAGAAAGAAGTGGAAGAGCCGGTAAAACCGGAACCGGAGCCAAAAGAAGCCGCGCCGGTGGCCAAATCGGAGCCCGAAAAAAAGAGTGAGCCGCAGCAGCGGCCGGAAGCCGGCGCTCCGGAAGAGGAAGAAGTGATTAGGGCGAAGGCCGAACGATTGAGCGGTCCGAACGTGGTGGGTAAGATACAACTGCCTGTTGAACAAAACAGGCGCAACCAGCCGGTAGCGTCTTCATCGAATGCGGGTGGCAGTGCAGCCGATCATAAACGCAAAAGGAAACGTAAAGAAGGCGGCCACGGCGATCACAATCAGCCGGGCCAGCAGCAACAACAGGGCGGCCATCCGCAAGGCGGACAGGGCGGCCGGCCTGATTTCAGGCGTGGAGCACCGGGCGGCAATGGCCGTGGCGACTTCCGCCGCGGCGGAGCGCCTTCAACACCACGTGAAGAGCCGTCTGAAAAGGAAATACAGGACCAGATCAAGGCAACGCTCGCCCGTTTAAGCGGGGCAGGCAAGTCGGGCAAGTTCGCGCAGCGGGCCAAATTGCGGCGCCAAAAGCGTGATGATGTAGCTGCTTCGGCCGAAGAACTGGCACTGGAGCAGGAATTGCAGTCGAAAGTGTTGAAGGTAACGGAATTTGTTACCGCCAACGAACTGGCTTCGATGATGGATGTGTCGGTAACACAGATCATATCGACCTGTATGAGCCTGGGGATGTTCGTTTCAATCAATCAAAGGCTCGACGCGGAAACGCTGGCCATTGTGGCCGACGAATTTGGCTACCAGGTTGAATTTGTGAAGCCGCAGGATGAGGAAGCGAACCTTGATACGCCGGATGATCCCAAAGATTTGAAGCCGCGCGCGCCGATAGTTACCGTAATGGGCCACGTCGACCATGGTAAAACATCGCTGCTCGACTTTATCCGGAAAACTAATGTAATTGCCGGCGAGGCTGGTGGTATTACACAGCATATTGGTGCTTACGAAGTGACTTTGCCTGATAACAAAGGTAAGATCACCTTCCTTGACACCCCGGGTCACGAAGCGTTTACTGCCATGCGCGCGAGAGGCGCACAGGTGACCGATATTGTGATCATCGTAATCGCGGCCGACGACAGCGTAATGCCGCAAACACGCGAAGCTATTAACCACGCGCAGGCCGCAGGCGCGCCGATGATCTTTGCATTTAATAAGATCGATAAACCGGGTGCTAATGCGGATAAAATCCGTGAGCAACTGGCCGGTATGAATATCCTGGTCGAAGAATGGGGCGGCAAATACCAGTCGCAGGAAATATCGGCTAAAACGGGATTAAATATTGATAAATTGTTGGAGAAAGTGTTGCTTGAAGCTGAATTGCTTGAGCTCACGGCCAACCCAGATAAACGCGCCATTGGTACCGTTATCGAGGCAGCGTTGGACAAAGGCCGCGGTATTGTGACCACGGTACTGGTGCAGGCTGGTACGCTGAGAGTAGGCGACCCGATACTAGCGGGCTGCTACAGCGGGCGTGTTAAGGCGTTGACCAACGAACGCGGGCAGCGGATCGACAAAGCAGGGCCGTCGACACCGGTACAGGTGCTGGGAATGCAGGGTGCGCCTACTGCGGGCGATAAGTTTAATGCCCTTGAAAGTGAAGTTGAAGCACGCGAAATCGCCAACAAGCGAATGCAGTTGCAGCGTGAACAGGGTTTGCGTACACAAAAACATATTACGCTCGACGAGATCGGCCGCAGGCTGGCAGTGGGTAACTTTAAGGAGCTGAATATTATTGTTAAGGGTGATGTGGACGGCTCGATCGAAGCCTTGTCCGACTCGTTACTGAAACTGTCTACCGAACAAATACAGGTTAATATCATATCGAAGGCTGTAGGGCAAATCTCCGAATCGGACGTTTTGCTTGCCTCGGCTTCCGATGCCATTATCATCGGTTTCCAGGTACGTCCGTCGGGCGGTGCGCGTAAACTGGCCGAACAGGAGCAGATCGATATCCGGCTTTACTCGATCATTTACGACGCAATAAATGAGATCAAGGCCGCCATGGAAGGTATGCTTGCACCGACACTGGAAGAAAAGATTGTAGCTAATGTTGAGATACGCGAGACCTTTAAGATAAGCAAGGTGGGCACAATAGCCGGTTGTATGGTGTTGGACGGCAAAATAACCCGCAACAGCAAAATCAGGATTATACGCGAAGGCGTTGTGATTTATACCGGCGAACTGGCTTCGTTGAAACGTTTCAAGGATGATGTGAAGGAAGTAAACGCAGGGTATGAATGCGGCTTAAACATAGCAAATTATAACAACATCGAAGTAGGCGATATTGTAGAAGCTTACGAAATTGTAGAGGTAAAGCGAAAACTTTAAATAAATTTCACGAAATTGAAAGCCCGTGCATTTTGCGCGGGCTTTTTTGTTTTCAGGTACAGCTAAAGGACTTTACACAGTGGCCTGAACCTTATTTTTTTGATGCGTTTACACGAAGAAAAGACTTATTGGTAGGTATTTTCTAAATTTTTTTGCTTGTAACTAAAAACATAGTATATTCATTCAAATTTGACCTAAATTTTTAGTGAATGGTGTTCCTAAAAAAACCAACCTTTATCGTCTTTGCCTTTGCACTAATATGCAGCGAATCATTTGCACAGGAAGCTCAAAGCGACAGTACTTTCCTGAAAAATGCGCTAGCCCAGACGGTTAGTAATTTCAACACAAGCATGGGTGAGCAGGCGCGCTTGTATAACGGTCACGAATATCTGCCTTACGACCGTGCTATACAGGGCAACGCGTTATATCCGCCGGCAGCATCAAGCCTTGAACCGGGAGAGGTGAACTATGAGGGGTTTCTTTATAAGAAAGTGCCTATGATGTACGATATCTACAAAGATGAGGTGGTCGTACTGCTTTACAACAAGTTTTCCATGTTCAGCCTGCTAAGCGAACGTGTGCACGATTTTACATTGCTTGGACATCATTTTGTCCGGATCGACGCCGACACGATAAATGACGATAAGTCCGGCATCGGCACAGGCTTTTACGATCAGCTTTACGGAGGCAACAACATCGAGGTGCTGGCCAGGCGAATCAAAACCATCCAGAATTCGTCAAATGCTGCCATCAAACTGGAAACCTATTTCGTCGAAAAGAATGAATATTATGTACGCAAAGGAAAAACCTATTATAAGGTGGGTGGGAAAGGGTCCTTTTTGAATGTGCTGAAAGACAAGAAGGCGCAGTTACAGCGGTATATAAAAGACCAGCAGATCGATTATAGGGCAAACCCCGAATTGGCGATGGCACAGCTGGCCGCATATTACGACCAGCATTGAGATAATAAAACGCCGGGTCGCCGGCGATGAACTAAACTTTATTAATAATGCCGGCACAACCGGACAACGCGGTAAAAATTCATACTCAGGCAATTTAATCTGATGAAAAAAATCTATCTCCTAAGCCTTTGTTTCGTAGCTATTTTTAAAATGGTTTCGGGCCAGGACGCCGGCAAAAAATTGATCAGCGTTGATTTCAACCAGGCAAAAATCGAATCGTTTGTAAGTGATTTGGAAAGTAAGACGGGGTTTCATTTTTATTACAGCCCTGCGCAATTTGACAGCCTGAAAGTGACGTTGCATGCCAGCAATAAAACACTTGAACAGGTGTTGGATATGGCCTTCAGCAAAACAGATTATCATTACACCATTAAGGATCAGCTCATATTTCTCACAAAAGGCCGCCGTTTGTATACCGACCTGGCCGTCGGCTTTTTCAACGCGCCGGCGGTAACCAATGAAGGGGAAAAACAGCCGACAGCGGCCGTTGACTATACCGATGAAACGGAAAAGAAAGTGGCTGAGGCTACTACCGAGAACAAGATATATGAGATAGGCATCAGGACGAATAATATCAAATCGGGCACGGCTACGCTGGCAGGTTATGTGCGTAATATCAAAACCGGGGAGGCTATTATCGGGGCAAGTGTTTTTGATCCGGATAGTAAAGTAGGTTTAGCAACCGACCAGTTTGGCTATTATTCATTAACACTGGCGCGTGGCAGGCATACCTTATTGATAAGGGGCCTGGGAATGAAAGATACGCGCCGTAAGATCATTTTGTATTCGGATGGCAAGCTGAACATTGAAATGCAGGAGCAGGTGACGTCGCTAAAGGAAGTGCAAATATCGGCTGAGAAGGTGGCTAATGTGCGAAGCGTTGAAATGGGCGTGAACAAGCTGGATATAAAAAGTATCAAGCAAATACCAACTGCCTTTGGCGAGGCCGATGTGCTTAAAGTAGTACTGACGCTGCCCGGCGTGCAAACAGTAGGCGAAGCTACCACGGGATTCAATGTACGCGGTGGCTCGGCTGATCAAAACCTGATCTTGCTGAATGATGCCACGATATATAACCCATCGCACTTTTTTGGATTTTTCTCTGCGTTCGACCCGGACATTGTAAAGAATATCGAACTGTATAAAAGCACGATTCCTGAAAAATACGGAGGCCGCTTATCGTCGGTACTTGATGTTACTGACCGCGACGGCAATACCAAGAAATTTACCGGGTCGGCAGGTATTGGATTGTTAACCAGCCGCCTGAACATTGAAGGACCGATCATAAAGGACAAAACATCGTTCATTTTCGGCGGTCGTACTACATATTCCGACTGGTTACTCAGCCTGCTGCCTAACGCTTATAAGAATAGTTCCGCTTCGTTTTACGATTTGAACCTGGGTATCACCAGCCAGCTAGACGATAAGAACACGATATACCTGATGGGATATATGAGCAAGGATAATTTCAGGCTTAATAGTGACACCACCTACGCTTATAGTAATAAAAACGCTAATATAAAGTGGAAGCACAACTTTAATAACAAGCTTTATAGTGTGGTTTTGGCTGGTATCGATCACTACGACTACAGCATAGCAAGTACCGAAAATCCAATTGATGGCTATAAGTTAAACTTTGGAATTAACCAGTATAACTTCAAAACCGACTTCAGTTATTACGTCAACCCGAAAAATACGATCGATTTTGGTCTGAGCGGCATTTACTACAAGCTGAACCCGGGCAATGAGCAGCCCGACGGCGCAAAGTCACTTGTCATTCCGGATGTGGTCGCACAGGAACAGGCCATGGAGGACGCAATCTACCTTGGAGACAAGTATGATATTACTTCCGATCTGTCCATAAGCGCGGGTATACGCTATTCACTGTACGCGTACCTCGGCCCTCAAACGGTCGATCACTACGCTCCCAATCTGCCGAAGGAAGCCGTGAACGTAACGGACAGTACTACCTACGGCAAAAACAAGATCATCAATACGTACTCGGGCCCGGAACTCCGCCTGTCGGCAAGATACAATATAGGCGACGATATGTCAGTCAAGGCAGCGTACAATTCCATGCGGCAATACATCCACCTGGTATCGAATACAACGGCTATATCGCCAACAGATAGCTACAAGCTGAGCGACCCGAATATTAAACCCCAGCTTGGCCAGCAGATATCGCTCGGTTGGTACCGAAATGCAAAAGCAAATACCATCGAAACTTCCATCGAGGTTTATTATAAAACCATAGCCAATTACCTGGACTATCGCAGCGGCGCGACGCTTTTATTAAATCAGCATATCGAGCAGGACCTGATCAATACCAAAGGTAAAGCTTATGGTGTGGAATTCCTGGTGCGCAAAACCGCAGGCAAGCTAAACGGTTGGGTAAGCTATACCTATTCGCGTACTTACCTTCAGCAGGACGATCCCTTCGCCGGTGAGTTGATAAACAACGGCGACTGGTACCCCGCCAGCTACGATAAACCCCACGACTTTAACTTTAACGGCAATTACAGGTTCAGCCACAGGTTCAGCGTTTCGCTGGACGTTACCTACAGCACCGGCCGCCCGATAACGCTGCCTATCGCCAAATATGGATACGGCGGTTCCGAGCGGGTATTTTACTCGGACAGGAACGCTTACCGCATACCGGATTATTTCAGAACGGATTTTTCTATGAATATCGAGGGCAACCACAGGGTTCACCAGCTTACGCACAACTCATGGTCGATAGGTGTTTACAACCTTACCGGCAGGGCCAATGCTTATTCGACCTTTTTTAGCGAGCAAGGCGGCGTAATTAACGGGTACCAGTTATCCATATTTGCTAAGCCTATACCGTTTATCAACTATAATATCCGTTTTTAACCTTGTTTCAGCGAGTTCAAAAATGAAACGAATAACGGCCATACTATTTCTATCGGGCTTAGCACTTGTTGTACGCCCTGGTTACCGCAATGCATATGATCCGACGATCGTGGCGGTAATAACAAACTCGGCTTTTTTTTCGAACTAATATGAAGATGAAAAGGGAATATTGGTTTTTTATATTGCTTTCGGGCACAGGCTGGATATTTTCGGCCTGCAGGAAGCCGTATTCCCCGCCTGCTATTTCGGGCAATAATAATTACCTGGTTGTAGAGGGTATTGTCGCCGCCGGGCCGGATTCGACCATTATTAATTTAAACCGAACCATTAAGATATCCGGTACCAATACAGCCAACCCGGAATCGGGCGCGACGGTAATTGTTGAAGGCGACCAGGGGGTGAAATATACGTTAACAGAGGGGAAAAAAGGCAGGTACACCGCTCCGTCTTTGAACCTGGATAATTCGCATAAGTATCATTTACTGATCAGCACAGCCGACGGGCGTACTTACGCGTCGGACTACGAACCCGTAAAAATAACACCGCCAATAGATTCACTTTATTACACGATAAACAAGGACAATGCCGGTCTGACCGTATTTACCAACACCCACGATCCGGCAAACAGCACACGCTACTACCGTTGGGAGTACATGGAAACCTACGTTTATAATACAGACTTAACCAGCTATTTTATTTTCGACCCTGATCAATATTCTGATACCCTGAAATCAGTGCTTAGGAAGCCCGACCAGATGATCGATACTTGTTATATAACGCGTCATTCCACCAGCGTTCTGCTGAATTCAACTGCAGCGTTGACGCAGGATATTATCCAGCGTAACCCGATTGAAGGCATACCCGATACGTCCGAAAGACTGAAGATACGGTACAGCGTTCTGGTAAAGCAGTATGCGCTAACCCGGGACGCCTATAATTTTTGGTACAACATAAGGAGGAATACCCAGCAGATAGGGACGATATTTGATGTGCAGCCTTCAGAGATTCCGGGCAATATTCATTGCACCTCGAACCCGTCTGAACCGGTTATTGGGTACATTAGCGTATCCAGTATTGCACGTAAAAGGATATTTATCGACCGGGCGGAACTGCCGGGATGGATATTTCCGCTGCCGCAATGCAACTCCTATTCGGTTTGCTGGCTCAGGGGCTCGCCTGTTGCTTCAGACCTGTCGGCCGGAAATGTTATCCCTATGGGGCCGATCATGCCCGCATCCTGTAACCTCGATGGAGTGGCCAAACCCGGGTATGCGGTAAGAGTAGCATATTACTTCTGCGCGGATTGCAGGTATCACCTTAATGGAGTTACCACTAAACCCAGTTTTTGGAAATGAGTAATGAATAGGATATGATTCGGATAAGCGCCTACAGAAAAAATATTGCGAATAAGATGAGGGGAAAACGTATTCCCGGTGTGATCATAATAGCAATTGTGCTGTTTACCGCCTGCCGTAAGCTTTACAATCCGCCTGCGATAACTTCAACGGGCAACGGCGTAAGCTATCTGGTTGTTGAAGGGAATATTAATACAGGAGACTCAACCGTCATAAGATTAAGCCGGACCGTTCCTTTGGCGTCGTCAACCGGATCAAAACCTGAACTTGGGGCCAGCGTATCCATTGTCAGCGATGGCGGAAGTGCTTATGCCCTGGTTGAGACGCCGGGGGGTTACTATTCAGCCCCCAACCTTGGCCTGAATCCATCGGGTAAGTATGGGCTGAAGATCACGACATTAGACGGCAAGACATACCAATCCGATTTAGTCCCTGTAAAAAATTCTCCGCCAATTGATAGTGTGTATTATAGGATACAGGGCAATGGTCTTGAAATCTACGCGGATACGCATGATCCGACAAACAGCACCCGGTATTATCGCTGGGATTTTGATGATACCTACCGGTATCACTCGGCATTCGATTCCTACGAGTACCTTTCAACATCACCATTCGACACCGTATTGGTCAGGCCTCCTGCTAACCAAATTTATATTTGTTATCGGGGTGACAAGAGCACCGGTCTGCTATTAAATTCAACGGCCAAACTATCAAAAGATATAGCCTTACAAAACCCCATATTATATATTCCGTCCAATTCTGAAAAGATAGCTGACAGGTATAGCATTAATGTGAAGCAATATGCGCTTACGGCCGATGCATTTAACTATTTCAAAGAGCTTCAAAAGAACACGGAGCAATTGGGTAGTATTTTTGATGCTCAGCCATCTCAATTACCTGGAAATATTCATTGCACTTCTAATCCTGCGGAGCCTGTGCTGGGATACGTTACAGCCGGTAATTCATCACAGCAAAGAATATTTATTGATGTCAGGAATCTGCCCGCCTGGCTGCCGGATAGCCCTTATGCGGGTTGCCGGCTCGATACCGCTTTATTTGCGAGATCAGAAGGCGCTACCAGTGTTATAAATGAAGTGCAGTTATATATTTATACGGGTATATACATACCTATTTATGCGATTGAGCCGCCGGGTTCGACGCATATTCTTGGGTATGCGGCTTCCGATGCAAGTTGTGTTGATTGCACGGTCAGGGGAACTACAATCAGGCCCGGTTTCTGGACAGATCAATAAAAATTTGGTTTTTAAAAGCATTATTTGGTAAATAACTAATGACCATGAAAATGAACCTTACTTTAAAAAACGCCGCGATGATTTTTTCGGGCTTACTATGTTTCTCGCTGACCAGCAATGCGCAAACCCTAAGCGATGTGCAAAGTAGTTTTAATAACTACCAGCAAAGCGCGATACAGGAGAAGTTGTTTGTACACACGGACAAGGGCGCTTACCTGACGGGCGAGATCATATGGTTCAAACTTTACCTGGTCGATGCTAATGCGCACAAGCCATTGAACCTGAGCAAAGTGGCTTATGTAGAGGTGCTGGATAATAATCAAAACCCGGTTATTCAGGCAAAAATAGAGCTCAGGAACGGCATGGGCAGCGGATCGGTTTACATACCGGTTGTGCTCAGCAACGGCAATTATAAATTCAGGGCTTACACCAACTGGATGAAAAACTTTAGCCCCGATTATTACTTTGAAAAAAACATCACCATCGTTAACCCGCTGAAATCGCCCGATGCGGCTACTAAACGGGCGGCGAACAGCTTCGATTTGCAATTTTTTCCCGAGGGCGGCGAATTGGTCGACGGTATTGCAGGCAAGGTTGCATTTAAAGCTACGGGGAGCGACGGTAAAGGCGTTGATTTTAACGGGGCCATTATCGACCAGAACAAGGACACTGTTGCCCGCTTCAGGCCGCTGAAGTTTGGGATGGGCAGCTTTATGCTTACGCCTAATGCCAATAGTACTTATAAGGTTGTTGCCCGTTCGGCCGGTGGCGTTACGATCATGCCCGCAATGCCGGCGGTTAGCAAACAAGGATTTGCAATGCAGCTTGCGGATAATGGATCGGGGCAGTTGCAGATCAGCGTTCAAACAAACACAGCGCCGGCTTATCCCGACGTATACGTATTTGCCGAGACCGGGCAGATCATACGGCAGGTAAAGCGAGGAGTGTTAAGCGATGGTAAAGCAGTGGTAACCATCGACAAAGATGCGCTTGGCGATGGTATATCGCATTTAACGGTATTTAACAGCAGCAGGCAACCCGTATGCGAGCGCCTTTATTTCAAACGGCCTGAGGCCGGTCTTGTTATCGACGCGGCGCCCGATCAGCAGCAATACGCCAACCGCAAACGGGTCGGCGTTTCCTTAATGGCCAAAGGACAGGGCGGCAGGGAACTGAATGCTAATCTTTCCATGTCGGTATATAAACTCGATGATTATCAAACACGCGAACAGGGTGATATAGCCAGTTATTTCTGGCTCAGTTCCGATCTGAGGGGTTATATAGAATCGCCGGAATACTATTTAAAGAATACGACTGCCGAGGCCGATCAGGCAGCCGATAACCTGATGCTTACGCAAGGCTGGCGGAGGTTCCAGTGGAAAGATATATTAAAGAACCAGGCGCCTTCATTCTCGTTTTTGCCTGAGTATAACGGTCATATTATAGCGGGCAAGATCGTCGATCCATCGACCAATAAGCCGGCGAAAAATGTTGTTGCCTACCTGGGCGTGCCCGGTAAAAGGGTACAGTTGTTTACCGCTAAAAGCGATACCTTCGGACGGCTGCTTTTTAATACCAGGGATATTTACGGGCCCGGAGAAATTGTTGTGCAAACCAACACACAACACGACAGCACGTATCGCATAGATATTCTTAATCCTTTCTCGGAGCAGTATTCGAAAAATGTATCTCCGGCGCTTACTATCGGCGCCGATATGCAACGCGCCTTGGAAGGACATAGCCTGGGTATGCAGGTGCTTAATGTTTACGATAACGAAAACATTAAGAAATACTACGACCCTGCTATCGATAGCTCGGCATTTTTTGGTACACCCTATAAAACCTATAATCTTGACGACTACACGCGTTTTACAACCATGGAAGAGGTTTTGCGTGAATATATCAGGGAATTATACGTGGTTCATCCAAAAAATGAGTATCATATCGAGATGATAAGTGACAAAGGGTTCCTGGATGGCGATCCGCTGGTAATGCTTGACGGTATCCCGATCTTCGACATGAACAAGGTTATCGCACTGGATCCGCTTAAAATAAAGAGGCTGAACGTAATACGTGACCGCTATTTCTGGGGCCCGGCGGATATGGAAGGTATCCTGAGCTATACTTCGTACAAGGGCGATCTGGGCGGAGTGGAGATCGATCCTCATGCCGTAGTACTGGATTATGAAGGGATGCAGCTGCAGCGCGTATTTTACTCGCCCGCATACGATAACGATGCCGCGGCGGCAAGCCGTGTGCCCGACTTCAGGAATACATTATACTGGGCGCCCGTGATAAACACAAATTCGCAGGGTAAAAAGGATGTTGTCTTTTATACTTCAGATCAGAAAGGGACGTATGTTGGAGTCGTACAGGGTATGACGGCCGATGGAAAAGCTGGCAGCAGTTCCTTTACCTTTGAAGTGAAATAACAACGTCACACCTGTATAAAGGCCCGCTTTTCCTCAGAAAACGGCTTTTTTGTCAGATAACAGCCATCGTTGTAATTTTTTTGATATATCGGCTTCTGGTATATCTGTTTACCGTCGTATTTACGTTTATCGGCTGTCGGGGATTATTACATATGTCCGAAAATTCAGAAAAAAGCATAAAGGAGCTTAAACCTTCTGAGCATTTTCAGTCTAAAGAGCAGGAAAGAAAATTTTAATACCCTTGTTTGAAAACATGATGAAGAATTTGATAAAATGTGTGCCCGGTTTTGCGTTGGCAGGCTTACTTTCATTAGCGTTGACGCCTGCTGCTTATGCTCAGCGCGGTTTCCATGGCGGCGGCGTCCATATCGGCGGAGGCGTTGGTTTTGGCGGTTTTCACGGCGGAATAGGTTTCCGTAGCGGGTTTGGCCTCGGCTATCGTGGCGGCTCATATATTGGAGGGCGTCATTTTTATGGCTACCCTACCGTGGGTTTTCATTTAGGCATTTTACCTTTTGGATATTTCCCGTTCTACTGGGGCGACGACCTTTACTACTATTATGGCGGCGTATTCTATGCGCCGATGGACGGTGGCGGATACCAAGTTACCACACCCCCTGTTGGTGCGGCAGTGCCGTCGATACCGAGGGGTGCGCAGTCCATTGTTATTGATGGGAAGCAATATTATGAATTCAACGGCGTATACTATCAGGAGGGAATCGATGACCAGGGGAAAAAGATTTATGTGGTCGCCGGAAAGGACGGCGTACTCAATACCAACGACGACCAGGTAAATACGGCGCCGCCTGCGCCACAGGTCGGCGATGTATTGAACCAGGTCCCCGAAGGTTCGCGCAAGATAACCCTGAATCATAAAAAATATTATGTGGACGTTGATGGCATCTATTACGAAGAATTTACCGATCAGAACGGCAACAAGGCCTATCGAATCGTTAGTATACCGTCGGCCGACGAACATCAGCAATAAATATTTACATCTGCTTGTGAAAGAGAGGAGCCTGCGCGGGCTCTTTTTGTTTTATCCGGCGGAGACTAAACCTTTCGTAAACAGGGCAGTCTTACTACTAAATATCATTCATAAAAGAAGATGAAAAGGATAAACAGATATATGGCGCTCGCCTTTACAGGCATATTTGCGCTGTTGATGGCAGGGAGCGCCGATGCGCAGCATCGTGGTGGTGGCGGCGGTTTTCATGGAGGCGGTGGTGGTGGTTTCCATGGAGGCGGCAGTGGTGGTTTTCATGGAGGCGGCGGTGGTGGCTTTCATGGAGGCGGTGGCGGTGGTTTTCATGGAGGCGGCGGTGGCGGCTTTCATGGAGGCGGTGGCGGTTTTCACGGCGGCGGCGGTGGTTTCCACGGTGGCGGCGGCGGCTTTCGCAGCGGCGGGTTTAATGGAGGCTTTCATGCAGGCGGCGGGTTCCGCGGCAGTGGCGGTTTTCATGGCGTTACGGCGTACCGTGGAGGTTTTAACAATCATGGAGCCACGGCATTCCGTGGCGGGGCTGGTTTTCATGGAGCGACAGGATATCGTGGCCGGGTAGGTTATGGCGCCGGTGTACGCAGTTACGGTTATCGCGGCGGTGCAGCTTACCGCGGACGTGTAGGTTACGGCGCCGGTGTACGCAGCTACGGTTATCGCGACGGACGCTATTATTATGGCGATCGTGGATACTATCGCGGCGGATATTACCATCACCCGTATTATGGCTATTTCCATGGTGATTACGGCCCGGCTTTCCGATTTGGCTTTGGCTGGGGCTATCCGCATATTGGCCTTTACTGCGGGGGGCTTCCTTATGGGTACTACCCGTTCTATTGGAATTCGGACCCCTACTATTACTATGGTGGTGTATTTTACCAGCCATATAATGGCGGCTACGAAGTGGTTACCCCTCCACTTGGTGCAGCAGTGCCAAACCTTCCGTCCAATGCACGTTCGATCCTGATCGATGGGGTGCAGTATTATGAGGCTAATGGGATTTATTACCAGGAAGAGGTGGATGATGATACCGGCAAAACAGTATATATCGTTGTAGGCAGGGACGGGGTACTGAATACAGCCGGCGACCAGGCCAGCCAGCCTCCGATCAGCGACAACGGCGACCCGTTGTACGATAATGTTCCGGCGGTAACGGATAACCAGCCGGTTAACAGCCAGCCTGCCGATAACGGGCAGACCATTGAGATCCATGTTGGCGATGTAGTAAGTCAGTTGCCCGACGATTGCCGCAAGATCACACTGAATAAAAAGAAATATTACGTTTCGCCGGATAACATCTTCTACGAAGATTATGATGCTGACGGCAGCAAAGGCTACCGTGTTGCCAGCGTGCCTCCGCAAGCCGATCAATCTCAAGATAGTCAATACTAATGGTTGCCAGTTGTTTTTAAATAAGTGGAAAGGCCCGTTGCGGGCCTTTTTTGTTGCCTGCCAAGGTCGGTGTCGTACTAAATTATACTCATTCCGGTGATACCTGTCATTTTTCAGGCCCTTATTTGTGCCTAAATTTCGTGTTTAAAGGTGTTTAAGTATGAGCCGGCTTTTATGGCACCTGCTTTGACTTTTCAGCGGGGTAAATCGCAAGATGATAGCAAAAAAGATCAATGTAATAATATACGCATGGGCTGTAGTGGGCCTGGCTGCGTCGGGCTGTCATAGCATGAATAAGACGCAAAAAGGTGCAGTCATTGGTGCAGGCGCAGGCGGAACCGTCGGAGCCATTATTGGTAAGGCGGCCGGCAATACGGCGCTCGGCGCCATTATAGGCGGAGCGTTGGGCGGAACGGCCGGGGCTTTTATTGGCAGAAATATGGACCGCGAGGCGGCCGATATTCAAAAAGCCGTACCCAATGCCAGGGTGGTACGCCAGAGCGAAGGAATCATTGTAAATTTCGACTCCGGTTCATTTTTCGATGCGGGCAGGCCAGAGTTGAAACCGATGGCGAAAACCGACCTCCGCAACCTTAGCGCAGCGTTGAAAAAAGACTCAGATACCAATATTATTATTATCGGGCATACGGACAATTCCAGGTTGGAAACACAGAACCAAAACCTATCGCTGAATCGGGCAACAGCCGTGCGCAATTACCTGGCTTCGGCCGGTATCGAAACAGACAGAATGAGTACCGCAGGTAAGGGCGCCGCCGAGCCGGTAGCCGATAATTCGACTGCTGAGGGCCGGGCGAAGAACCGGCGGGTCGAGCTTGTGATTATTGCCAGCGACAAGCTGAAGAACCAGGCTAAACAAGCACAGAATTAATAAACTTAATCGACGGTAGCTCGGACGTAGAATGTTTTACGTTTTTGATCCGGCAAGGTATTGGCTTCGCCCAAAAATGCTGGTGGTGCGCAAAGCTTAGCCGTTACTGCAAAATAAAAGCCCCCTCACACTTGCTGTTTGGGGGCTTTCAACCTAAACCTTATCACAATTAAACTGGCAGAATACCAGTTCAGATAGTGTAACGCAATTACTATACCATAATTATACACCGTGCCGATTTTTTTAATGTGTGTCCATTCTACACGCGTCGGCTCCTAAGCAGGAAACTTTAAGTGTTCCTTTTTGATGACACAGTGTTTTCTTTGCCATACACTTTTGATTAATGAGAGCCCTGTTTTGATGTATTTTTACGATGCAGGTACGCATCGAAAAGGAATAGTCCTAATATGGCGTCGAAGAAAATAAAACCTTGTATTACGGGTCCGCTCAGGTAATTTTTTACATCGGGCAATTTCAAACTGCCGGGCAGGTGTACTGAAAATTTGACAGGTGTCAAGTGCAGATTTGACAAAACCAGCACAAGCAGTGTCAGTATGCTGAGTATAAAGAATCCGCTGATTATCTTAATGATGCGCTTGTTTATGCCAGCCTTCAAAGGCTTCTGAGCGTATTCGGCCCGGATGGCTTCCATTACATTATACGTAAAAGCCATTGGCGGCTCATCCGGTTCCATTTTGGCAAATTCCTGATCAAGGCCCAAAAGGGCCTCGTACTGCCGCCGTATATTTTCATCTTGTGCGATCACGTTATCGATAGCTTTTCGTTCATCTTCCGAACACGTACCATCGATGTAACTCCAAAGACGTTCTTCCATAGTTTTCATATCAGTTCTTTCACCTCGCTCTTTAAGTTTTTCTCCAGCTTTTCCCTGAGCCGCTGGCGGGCCCTGAATAATTTCACTTTAACCGTATTCGGTTCGATTCCCAATGCCTGCCCTATCTCCTCCAGCGATTGCTCACCCATGTAAAACAGGGTGATGATCGCCGCATCGTCGGGCAGCAACTGTTCGATGGCTCTGTTCAGGTAATACGACCTCGAACGGTTCTCTGCCAGGTTGTTGTTCAGGCCCGACGACTGACTCTCCAGCTGAATGTACGTATTTTCATCGTCTATCGAATCGGTGTCGACCCTCTTCTTTCGCAAGAAAGTCATGGCTGTCGTATAAACGATGCTATACAGCCAGGTGCTGAATTTCGCCTGCCGCTGAAATGAAGACAGCGACCGGTATGCCTTTATAAAGCAATCCTGTGCCACTTCTTCAGCATCCTCGCGGTTTTTGCAAAAACGCAAGGCAAGCGTGAACACGAAACGCTGGTGTTGTTTTACCAGGTCGGCATAAGCCGCCTGGTTTCCTGCCAGGGTTTGTTCTATCAATTCTATATCCGAAAGCTTGCTTTGCATTATCTTGCCTCTCTGACTACCGTTTATGCGTTCGGGTTACAGCTTATGTAAATTTACTTAAATAGTTGGCAGTTACCAGCCAGCAGTTGGCAGGGGTAAACTGCAAACCGCAAACCGGCTGCAGCAAACTTTTTCAACTACGGCTGTAACCTCTCTAAAAACCATGTCGTCATAGCTTGCAAATACGCCGTTAGGGTGGTATGAAAACAAAAATTAATTAACTTAAAAAATTAAATGTCATGGAAAATATGGATACCGGGAATTTAGCGGTCATGATGGCTATAATCGTCTCTTTAGGACTTTTTGCAATGATCTTCGGGATAGTTTACCTGCAAAGAAGGGAAAGAATGGCGATGATCGAGCGTGGGATGGATCCCCGCAGGTATAAACCTCAAAGCGCGCCTTATCAAACCTTAAAATGGGGATTGCTTCTGATAGGCGCAGGTGCCGGACTGTTTATAGCCTATATACTTGATCGCACAGTATTTGTTGCGCAGGATGATAATGCGGCCATTTACTTCGGCTTGATAGCCATCTGTGGCGGCCTGGGCTTGTTCACTTCCTACAAAATCGAAAAGAAGGAAACGGACAACATAGCGGGACAGGAATAATTTAGAGGTGAAAGGCTGAAAGGTGAAAGGAGAAAGGTTTGCATTATTGCGCCTTTCACCTTTTTCCTTTCACCTTTCACCTCCTCTCAGAAATACTTCTCCTTAACGATCTTCAAATGATGCAGCTCGTGGCCGGCGGTCATGTAAACCAGGGCCCTCACCGACACCGGGTGATTGCTCGCAACGCCTTTTCGCAATAATTGTTCAGCGCTGAAAGCCTTATAGAGAAACAAGGTGGATTCCCTTACAGCCTTATATTCCGAAGCCAGCTCTTGTATTGATCTGCTGTTAAAGTCGGCATTGGCCATGTAAACGTCCTGGTCGAAACCGGGCAGCTCGGCGCTTGCCCTCGAAAAGGCAAAGGCGCGATACGAAAAAGTGCGCTCGGTATCGATCAGATGGCCTAACACCTGTTTAAGGGTCCATTTTCCTTCGGCATAGCTGTGCATAGCTTTTTCTTCGCTCATGTTGTTGAACATGGCGTAAGTTGAGTGCTTCATCTGGCCCAGCAGGCCGATCACGTCGGGCGTATTTACCAGGCCCACATAACCAGCTGCGTATGGGGCGTATTCGTCAGGTTGCGGTTTATTGATCATCTTTAATACTTTTTAATATAATACGAAATGTGGTGCCTTTACCCAATTCAGAATCTTTTACAAATATCTGCCCCCGGTGATAATTTTCTACCATCCGGCGGGTGAGCGATAAGCCAAGCCCCCAGCCGCGTTTGCGTGTGGTATAGCCTGGCTTAAAAACAGTTTCGAATTTTGACCTCGGTATGCCTTTACCGGTATCGGTCACATCGATATATACATGATCCCGGGCCTTGTTGCCGGATATTTCGACTGAAATTTTGCCGGTGCTTTCGATGGCGTTCACGGCGTTTTTAAACAGATTCTCCAGCACCCAATCGAACAGCGGGATATTCAGCCCGGCTTTAAGCTGCTCGTTACCGGATATTTCAAAGCTGATTTTGTTGCTTACCCTGATCTTAAAGTAATCGATAAAATTCTTCACTACATCGTAAACAGGGTGCTCATCCAGCACCGGCTGTGAGCCGATCTTCGAAAAACGGTCGGCCACCACTTCCAGCCTTTGCACATCGTTTTCCATTTCGGCGATGAGCGGGTCGTCCTCGGCATTGAACTTTTCCTTCATCAGCTCGATCCATGCCATCAGCGACGAGATCGGCGTTCCCAGTTGGTGTGCCGTTTCCTTAGCCAGGCCAACCCAGACCTGGTTTTGCTCCGACTTGCGCGATGAGTTGAACGAGCTATAAGCCAGCAGCAGGAAGATAGCGATGACCGACAGCTGAACATAGGGGAATATCTTGAGCTGGGTGAGCACGAAGGAGTCCTGGTAGTAAACATACCAGTTATTGCCAAGCACATTCAGCATGATTGGCTCGTGCTGCGACTTCATATCATCCAGCACATTTTTAAAATATTGGGGGTCGTAAGTGGCTTTCTTTTTTACGCCCGGCGCACTGGGCATTTTGATGTAGGTCTTTGTCGCATCAAGGCCTTTGGTGGTGATGATATCGCCCTTTTCATCCACGATCATCGCCGGAACCGACAAGCTATCGCGTACGGTAAATACATAGTTGAGGAAGTCGTTGTCGTCCGAGGAGGTCATCTGCTTAATGCTGAGCGCCCATATCTCGGCCCTTGTGCGCTCTGACTTTTTGATATTTCTTACCAAATAACTGGTATACAGCAGCGAACCGATGGCGATGACCACCGCGAATGCAAGCAAAAAATAAGTCCAGATAGTTCGCTGTTGGTACGGGTTCATGTGGGTAGCAGTCCGAAAGCCCGCATAGGTCCGAAAGACAAATAGCGGCATCGACGTCCAAATTACGTCAAAAGTTTGAAATTATTTTACTGTCAAACCGTGCGCATCTTTCGGACTTATGCAGAACTTCCCGGCCTCCGGACTAGAAACCTCATTCCTTCACCTTATCCCACAGGTCGCGGTTAAAAGCCAATACCTTGATCACATTGCCATTGGCGTCCCTCGAAAATTTCAGCGGAAACGCAAATTGTTTGTTTAAAAAGTCATTATCACCTATCGGCACAAAGGTTATTTCCTTGCCATCCCACAGTTGTTTAAGTGTTAAGCCTGTGGCTGTTGCCGTAATTTGCAGGTAGGCGTCGTCCTTTTGTTCAAACTTATATTTTCCTTCAAACGCTTTCAATTGGTCGGCGGTGAGGCTCACTTCCTTCACAGGTATATATTCCTTCACCCTGTTCCAAACATCCCTGCCACCCACTACGACCTGGGCAATATTCCCCGCATCGTTCTTTGCAAAAACAACAGGTATGTTCTCGTCGCCATCATCGTCCTTCATCTCAAATTCCATATCCGATTTGCGGGTCAGCACAATTTTCATGTCGCCATCCATCTGCTTTGCAACCAGCGTATCGTTAACGGCCGTTATTTTAAAATAGGAAAATGTATTGACTTTATTCTGATAGATACCCTCGAAAGCGCTGAGCGGCGTTTCGGCGGATCTCGCTTTTATAACAGCGGCTGCCCTGGCAGGGCTGATACTCACTATTGCGCTTAATAAAATAAGCGTGATTGCCGAAATACGGGACCAATTTTTAATAGGATTTCTCATGTGGATAACGTTTAAGTTAAAGATAAGGACAACTGATTGGTTTATCGACCAATAACGCCGATTTTATAAAAGTATTGCAAGTTATGCGAAAGATAGAAAAATCGCACGGTCAATCTTTCGAACTTATGCGGACTTTCGCACTTCCCGACTAAAAAAGTACCTTTGCCCCGATGTCAGCCAACAAAGTAAGAGTACGATTTGCGCCAAGCCCAACGGGTGGTTTGCACCTGGGCGGTGTGCGCACGGTGTTGTTTAATTACCTGTTCGTCAAACAGCATGGCGGCGATTTTGTGCTTCGGATCGAGGATACCGATCAGAGCCGTTACGTTGCCGGCGCTGAAGAGTACATTATGGAATGCCTGCAATGGTGCGGCCTTAACCCGGATGAAAGTCCTGCCGTTGGCGGACCTTACGCCCCTTACCGCCAGAGCGAGCGCAAGGCGCTTTACCGCGAATATGCTGAACGCCTGGTAATGCAGGGGCACGCCTATTACGCATTTGATACACCTGAGGAGCTGGAACGCAACCGGCGTGAGATACCCAATTTTCAATATGGACATGCTTATCGTGATACCCTGCGTAATTCGCTGACGCTGACGCAAGCCCAGGTTGAGCAGTTGCTGAGGGATGGCGAGCCGCATGTGATCCGTATCAAAATGCCGGTCGACGAAACGGTACATTTTGAGGATATGATACGCGGCCACGTCAGTTTCGATACCAATCAAAGCGACGACAAGGTGCTGCTGAAGGCCGACGGGATGCCTACCTATCACTTGGCTGTGGTGGTCGACGATTACCTGATGAAAATAACCCATGCCTTCCGCGGCGAAGAGTGGCTGCCATCGGCACCGGTGCATTTGCTTTTGTGGGAGTATTTGGGTTGGAAAGCCGATATGCCGCATTGGGCGCATTTACCGTTGATCCTAAAACCCGACGGGCATGGCAAGCTGAGCAAGCGCGACGGCGCGCGACTGGGCTTCCCGGTGTATGCCATGAACTGGTTCGACCCCAATACGGGCGAACTGACACCCGGCTTCCGCGAGCTGGGCTTTTTGCCCGAAGCTTTCCTGAACCTGCTTGCCATGCTGGGCTGGAATGACGGCACCGATGCCGAAATATTTACATTGGATGAATTAATCCGGAAGTTTTCCATCGAACGCGTAAATAAAGCAGGCGCCCGGTTTGATTTTGAAAAGGCCAAATGGTTCAACGCGGAATGGATCAGGAAGCTGAAAGCAGAAAGCCTAAAGCAGAAGGTAAAAGAGATATTAGAAGATAAAGGCATTCTTATCACGGATGAAGATTACCTGCTGAAGGTTATTGCCCTGGTAAAAGAGCGCTGCACTTTGCTGACGGATTTTTATCACCAATCGGCTTACTTTTTTAAAGCGCCTGAAGAATATGATCTACCCTCCGTGAAACCTAAATGGAAGGATGCCAAAGCTGAGTTTTTCAGGTCATTTATAACCATGCTAGGTAATGAAGATGAAGATGAATTGGGCGATCCGCACGATCTCGAAACCCGCTTTAAAGCCCTGGCCGACGAGCGCGGCATTAAGCCAGGCGAACTGATGCTGCCTTTGCGTGTCATGCTGGTTGGCGGGAAATTCGGTCCGCATGTGTTTGATATAGCGGTTTTATTGGGTAAGCACGAAATGGTGCACCGGGTCGAAGCTGCGTTGGAAGCATTCTCGGAGTGAAACTTGTTTGTGTGAAATTTTTTTTCTTTCTAAAATAATTCCGGTGCAAACATTACATTAGCAGGACTGAATTTTCGCCCTCTGCAACCTTATGACGAGATTTTTACCTGTCAGGCCCGGCCTGTGTTTTTGTATTGTACTGATATGCGTGCAATTTGCATGGCTGCATGCGAGTGCGCGGATATTTAACATTAATTCGGGCAAAGATTCAATTACCAGGGCCGAAAAGAAGCAATATACCAATGCGGCATTCGACCAGGTATACCGCGAGAATCTTCGGCCGGCATTCTACGGTAATGAATACGGTCAGCCGGACCATAACTTGTTGGTCGCCGACGTGATTCCCAACGTCGTTATCCTTAACACGTCCAAATCGCGTTTTTTCTTTGTTGTTACGCCGCGTATACAATTACGACTGTTGCAGGGATATCATTCCCCCGTAAAGTCGCCCAGCTATATGCCCGGCGGCAGCCTGTTCAGCAGGCTTAACAGTGATGAGAACCACCCCAAATTCATGTCGCTCAGCTACTCGCACCATTCCAACGGACAGGAGGGCCAAACACTCGACAGCGCAGGTAACTTTAACCACGATGGCAAGTTTACCACCAACTTTTATTCCCTTAACTACTATTTTGGCAAACGCAGCATGACCGCCACTACCGGCAGCAGCCAATATGCTTCTGTCGGGCTGGAAATACATACCGGGCTATTCGGCAAAGGATATTCGCAGCAACTAAAGAATAAATACGGCTTTATTCGCACCAATGCCAGCTGGATGTACGACATTATGCACGACAAAACCGCCAGCCACGACCATTACCTGGGGCATCAGCGCATCCGATTTGACCTGATGTACGTATGGGATAAAGTATATGATTACCCGGTGTACGATTGGCACAAACGCATGAATATTTCGATAAAATATTACTATCAGTTCGGGTTTATGGAGAACGTGGCTGCCACGGTGCAGGTGGGTTACCGCGGGCAGGACCCCTACAACATCTATTTTCAGCAAAGCTACCCTTATATTGGTATCGGCCTTGCATCGGGCGTATCGTTTGATATGCATAAACGTCACCACAACCAAGCCTTGGCTTATCCAACTGACTGACGTTTAAGTAGGTAAATTTATTTTTACTTGGCACTCTCATACAAGAGTCCTATTTTTGCAAATTGGCTTATAAGAGCCATCGGCTACCTGGAACATCTCTATCGCTAAAATGTTTGATAGTTGCCTAAAGCAATGATTATGTCCTCCTCCCGGAAGAAAAGTAGAAAAAATAACGCATCCGATACTCGCGAAATAAACAGGAACGATACCAGGGCTCATGTTGCTCTGATAGCAGGAATTATAGTAGTGATTGGACTTGCGTTTTACCTTTTCACTGCGGCATATCCATTAAGGCTTTTCAAAGACCCGAGGAATACCGAGCCGATGGAACAACCGGCGGTGCTTATCAACTCGCATCCTGTGCTACCCGACAGCCCGGTAAAAACCTCGTGCGAACAATTGTTTACCAGTACGGGCAAAGTGTGGACCAAATTACTTGTCCGCGAAGGTAAACACTACACCAAACCTGCATTGCAGTTTTTTCAGGATACGATAACAGCTGAATCCAGCGGTATTATGGGCCCTCTTTCGGGCTCGTTCTATTGCACTCCCTGCAATACGATGTACGTCGACCTTGCGGTGTTCGATACGTTGCAGAAATACCATCCCTCTACTACTCATTTTTCCGAAGGTTATATTATTGCGCACCAGGCAGGCCACCGCATACAGCAATTGCTGGGTATAGCCAATAAAATAGAAACCGCACGCACCAGGATGGCCGACTCAGATTTCATAAAGCTGCAGAACAAGGTGGAATTACAGGCCGACTATTACGCCGGTGTGTGGGCGCATTATGCTTACGATGGTCATACTTCGCTCGACGAGACAGATATGGAACTGGCTATTAGTCTATTGGACGAGTTACAGATTGACAAGTTGCAAAAACGCTACAACATTTCTATGCCGGATGCTAACCGCGGCCTGAATGCCGACGAGCGCACGTGGTGGTTCTACAAAGGTTATCAAACGGGCGACGTAGTTGCCGCTAACCAGATATTGTCTGACAAGGATTTTCACTAAGGCCGGTGTCTGAAGCCGGAACGCAGGGACCGATCCGTACAAGAATTAAGACTCAATATAGGCCATTTCCCAGTTTAAAAGAATCAATGATTAATCGATCTAGAGGGGGTCTTTTGATCTGCGCGAAAATGTTTTGTTGGGTACTGAAATCAATTAGGGTTGAACTACCCAATAGTTTTCTAATCATGTTATTCAAAACCGGTTAACTGCAAAAACGACTTCGCGTTTATGTAAGCGGCAAGTAAGCGTTTGACGATGGAACAATAAAATACCTTGTCCTGCATTCTGCCCCCCAACGGCCGAAAGCGAGAAGATATTGAGCCGGCAGCCAACAATTCCAATTAATTTGGATAATATTGTAAACGCATTTGCTTAACAGGATGAAAAAAGCTTTGATTACCGGCATTACCGGGCAGGACGGGGCCTATTTAGCCGAATTTTTGCTTAAAAAAGGCTATGAAGTGCATGGCGTAAAACGCCGTTCATCGTTATTCAATACCGATCGTATCGATCATCTTTACCACGACCCCCACGAGCCCAACGTTAAATTTAAGCTGCATTACGGCGACCTGACCGACTCGACCAACCTCATCCGGCTGGTGCAGGAAGTGCAGCCTGACGAAATATATAATCTGGCCGCGCAAAGCCACGTAAAGGTGAGCTTTGACACGCCGGAATATACCGCTAATGCCGATGGGATAGGTACGTTGCGCATCCTCGAGGCCGTTCGCCTCCTGGGTATGGCAGAAAAAACGCGTATTTACCAGGCTTCTACTTCTGAGCTTTATGGATTAGTTCAGGCTGTGCCGCAGAATGAGAAGACGCCGTTTTATCCGCGTTCGCCTTATGCAGTGGCCAAGTTATACGGGTATTGGATAATAGTAAATTACCGCGAGGCATACAATATGTATGCCTGCAACGGAATACTCTTTAACCACGAGAGCCCGATACGCGGCGAAACGTTTGTTACGCGCAAAATTACCCGTGCCGCATCAAGGATAGCCTTGGGTTTGCAGAATTGCCTGTATATGGGCAACCTTTCGGCTAAGCGCGATTGGGGCCATGCTAAAGATTATATCGAAGCCATGTGGCTGATGCTGCAGCAGGACAAGCCCGAAGATTTTGTGATAGCAACAGGCGTTACCACCACCGTGCGCGATTTTATAAGAATGTCGTTTGCGGAATTAGGCGTTGAAATCGAATTCAGCGGGAAGGATGAGCATGAAAAAGGCGTGGTGATCGACATAGACGAGCCGCGCATGGAAGAATTGGGCCTGAAACCAGACGCCTTAAAATTTGGGCAAACTGTGGTAAAGATTGATTCTAAGTATTTCAGGCCGACAGAGGTCGACCTACTGATTGGCGATGCTACTAAAGCGCGTGAAAAGTTAGGCTGGGTGCCGAAATATGACTTGCAGGCCCTGGTAAAGGATATGGTACAGGCCGATCTGCATTTAGTGAAGAAGGACGATTATTTGAAACGCGGAGGGTTTAAAACTTTAAACTATTTTGAATGATTAGTGTTATCATTCGGACAGCCGGTGCTTACATGAGAAAAATTTTTACCTGCCTCCTGTTTTTTGCCCTTTTTGCAGGCTCTGCGCATGCGCAGCAGATATATCAGCCGTATTCATTCATGTTCTATCAAAAGCTGAGCAGGGATTTTTATTCACCTGCAACTAACTTGCATACTTCGCTCAAGCCCTATATTATTTCCGACTCAAGCTCGCTAAAACATAGCTACGATTCGATAATGAGCCGTACGGTTGATACTAGCCGTAAGACATGGGTGGCGCGAAAGTTATTCAATGAGCATCTTTTCGATGTAAAGCAGCCCGATTTTACTTTTTATGCGGATTATCTGCCCGATTTGCTGATCGGAAAGGAATTCGTCGACGGCAATACCTTATGGCTCAACACCCGCGGTTACCAGGCAGGCGGTACTATTGGATCGAAATTCTTTTTCTATACCAGCGGTTTCGAGAACCAGGGCCATTTTCCTAATTATATCAACAATTATGTGACGACTACTGGCATGGTTCCCGGCCAGGCTTATGACTTCCATAGCGGTCAGTACGCTACAAAAGACTGGATGTATGTGACTTCACTGCTTGGATATGCCCCGACAAACGGGATTCGCATTGAAGCCGGTATCGACAAAACCTTTATCGGAGACGGTTACCGCTCGATGCTTTTATCGGACTTTGCTTCCAATTACCCGCTGATGCGCGTCAAGTTCGACCTGGGTAAACGGGTGCAATACATGGCCATGTGGGCTTACCTGCAGGACCAGGATGCGCTTAAATTCGGCAGCACTGCAACGCACGCGCCAAACCGTGCCAAATGGGCGGCATTCCACTATATCGACTGGAATATTACCAACCGTGCGTCGCTCGGCTTTTTTAATGCCCTGATAGCGCCCGACGCTTACGACGATGGCTCAAGGCACGGTTTCGATATCAATTACATCAATCCTATTCTTTTTGCCAAATCAATTGCCCCATCCGGTCCCATACCCGATAATACATTTATAGGTTTTAACGGCAAATACAAAGTGCTGAACAAGACCATTATTTATGCCCAGGTTCTTTTTGATCAATCGGCTGGGTCCAACAGCAAGAATGGTTACCAGCTTGGCTTAAGAGGGGCCGATCTTTTCAAAATAAATTCATTTAACTATTTGTTCGAGTTCAACACAGCCAAGCCGTACACTTATTCCAATCAATACCCGCTGGTGAATTATACCGATCTGACCGAGCCGCTGGCGCACCCGTTCGGGGCTAATTTCAAGGAAGTATTGGGAATTTTGAATTATTCGATAGGACGGTTTGACTTCGAGGGACAGTTAAACTATGCAAAATATGGCTTGGATGTTAACAACGTCAACTACGGCAAAAACATTTTCACGCCCGATATCGGAGAAGTTGGCGGTAATACCGGACAGGGTATGAGCACCACATTCAAATACGCACAGGGTAAAATATCACTCCTGATCAATCCTAAATACAATTTACGGCTTGAGGCCGGAGCAGTACTCAGGCAAGAGAGCAATGCACAAATGGACCAGAAAACTGCGCTGATCACCTTTGGATTACGCAGTACTTTCAGGGATTTATATAGTGATTTTTAACAGAATGAAGATCAGATTTTTGATAAGAGACAAAATATTACTGTTAACTATAATCGTTATGGTATGCGGGGTGCGGCTTGTCCGGGCGCAGTCGGTATATCAACCGTATTCGTTCCAGTTCTATCAGAAATTCAGCGCCGACCTCTATTCCACCCAAACCCGTATTCATACTTCGTTAAAACCTTTTTTCGTCGACGACAGTTTGCTTAAGCGCACTTATGATTCATTGATGAACATAGGCGGCAGTAAAAGTGCATTGCTTGACAAGCACCTTATTGACACTAAAGACAGCAGCGGCAATACTTTTTATGCCGACTTGCTGCCCGATTTAGAGATCGGCCGCGATCTTGCCGCAAGCAAGTCCTTGTGGACCGCCGGAATAGGCGCGCAGATCGGCGGCACCGTTGGGTCAAAATTTTTCTACTATGGCAGCTTTTATTATACCGATGCTCAATTGCCCGACTATGTAACCGGTTTTATCAATAACACAGGACACATTCCGGGGCAGGGTATGGATCAGTCGCCGGGCGGCAGCGCCAGGGATTGGTATTATTCTTCGTTCCTGCTTTCGTACACGCCGATCAAGTACATAAATCTTACCCTGGGTAAGGATAAGACTTTTATCGGCGACGGCTATCGGTCCATGCTGCTCTCAGATTTTGCCTCCAATTATCCTTTTTTCAGGGCGACGGCTACTGTAGGAAACGTGCGGTATATGGCTATGTACGCTTACATGACCAATCCAGCCGATCCGACCATGCCTTATGGCCCGTCGCAGCATAAATGGGGCTACTTCCAGTATTTCGACTGGAATGTAAGCAAACGGGTGTCGCTGGGCTTTTTCCAGAATGTAATGGAAGCTACGCAGGGCTCGACCGGGCAGAAGCAGGGTTTCAATCCTTCGCTGGCAAGTCCGTTTGTATTTCTGGTACCGCTGGACAACATCAACGACAACCCCGGCAAGAATATCATAGGCTTTACCGGCAAGTATAAAATACTCGATAAAACGATCATCTATGGCCAGTTTGCCCTCAATGAATTCCAGGCGAAGAATTTCTTTGCAGGCAACGGCAGTGTAACCAATAAATCGGGTTACCAGCTCGGTTTACGCGGCGCCGATTTGTTCGGTGTAAAAGGGCTTAATTATCTTGGCGAATTCAACACGGCGAGACCCTATACTTATGCATCGTTCAACCAAAGCAGTAACTTCAGCCAGGACGGCCAATCCCTTGCTGACCCATTTGCGGCGAACTTCAGGGAATTCGTCGGGATATTAAACTATTCTATAGGCCGGTTCGACCTGCAAGGGCAGCTTAATTACGCTTATTACGGGCTGGATATAAATGGCCTCGACTATGGACAGAATATCTTTGAGCCTTACACCAGCGCGCCAAACCAGTACGGTAACTACGTAGGGCAGGGCTTAAGAACTGATTTTTATTACGCCGAAGGCCGGATAGCCTATATCCTCAACCCAAAATATAACCTGCGCCTCGAACTTGGCGGGATTTATCGCGACGAGACAAACAGCCAGTTCAGGAATAAGGCCGGTATCATTACTGTTGGGATAAAAAGTTCGTTCAGGAGTATTTACAACGATTTTTGATGTGCAGATGTGCAAATATGCAGATGTGGAAATTGAAGAATCAATTATGCAGCTAAAGGTCATCTGCACATTTGAAATCCTCACATTTGCACATCAAGAGGCTATGGTATGCGCATTCCGCTTAATGCCCATTTTTCGTACCTGCTCCGCTATGGCGTTGGCGTCGTAACCGCATTCGGCCCACAATTCGGGCTGTTCGCCGTGTTCGATAAATTGGTCGGGGATGCCTAAACGCACTATCTCGGCCTGGTAGTTGTTATCGGCCATAAATTCAAGAACTGCGCTGCCCATGCCGCCTTCCAGGCAACCGTCCTCAACTGTAGTTACTTTGCTGTATTTTTTAAATACTTCGTGCAGCAGCGTTTCGTCCAGTGGTTTTACAAAGCGCAAGTCGTAATGCGCCGGGTAGAAGCCCTCTTCGTTTAGTTCAGCAATCGCTTTTACAGCTTCGTTGCCGATAGTACCAATGGTCAATATAGCGACATCTTCACCGTCGCATATCTTACGCCCTTTTCCTACCGGGATAGCCTTCATGGGCCGCCGCCAGTCGGGCATAACACCCGTGCCGCGCGGGTAACGTATCACAAACGGTCCCATATTGTCTTGCTGTGCAGTGTACATCAAATTGCGCAGCTCTTCCTCGTTCATCGGCGCCGAGACGATCATGTTCGGTATACAACGCATATAAGCCAGGTCATATGCACCGTGATGCGTTGGCCCATCGGCGCCGGCAATACCCGCCCTGTCAAGGCAAAAGATAACGTTTAGCTTTTGTATGGCCACGTCATGTATTACCTGGTCGTAGGCCCTTTGCATAAAGCTGGAGTAGATATTGCAAAAAGGAACCAGCCCCTGCGTAGCCAGGCCGGCAGAAAACGTCACCGCATGTTGTTCGGCTATGCCTACGTCAAAAGCGCGGCTTGGCATGGCCTTCATCATCAGGTTCAATGAACAACCCGATGGCATAGCTGGGGTAATACCCATAATTTTGGGGTTCTGTTCGGCCAGCTCGATGATGGTATGCCCGAACACATCCTGGTATTTCGGCGGCTGCGGCTTTTCCGATTTCGTCTTCTTGATTTCTCCGGTTATTTTATCGAATAATCCGGGCGCATGCCATTTGGTCTGGTCTTTCTCGGCCAAAGCATAGCCTTTGCCTTTAACGGTTACACAATGCAGCAGCTTCGGGCCGGGTATGTCACGCAGGTCGCGTAGTATGCGTACCAAATGCTTTACATTGTGACCATCGATCGGCCCAAAGTAACGGAACTGCAACGACTCGAAGAGGTTGCTGCTCTTTAATAAAGTTCCCTTGACGCTTTTCTCAATCTTTTTGGCAAACTTGAAAGCATCCGGACCCATGGATGATATTTTTGTAAGCACATGGGCGATATCGTCCCTGAAACGGTTGTACGGTTTCGATGTGGTAATGTCGGTTAAATAAGCCTTGAGCGCGCCTACATTCGGGTCGATCGACATGTTATTGTCGTTCAATATCACCAGTAGGTTAGAATTCTCGATTCCGGCATGATTCAATGCCTCGAATGCCATCCCGGCGGTCATTGCGCCGTCGCCGATCACAGCCACGTGCTGGCGGTCGGTCTCGCCTTTGTAATGCGATGCAACGGCCATGCCTAAAGCAGCGGAAATGGAGGTGGACGAATGGCCAACACCGAATGTGTCGTATTCGCTTTCGCTGCGCTTAGGGAACCCGCTGATACCGCCGTGCACCCGGTTAGTATGAAAAACATCGCGGCGGCCGGTCAATATCTTATGCCCGTAAGCCTGGTGACCCACGTCCCAAACCAGCTGATCGTACGGCGTGTTCAGTACATAATGCAAAGCGACTGTTAGTTCAACCACCCCGAGGCTGGCAGCAAAATGACCGCCGTTAACCGATACCACGTCAATGATATACTGGCGTAATTCCTGGCAAACCTGTTCAAGCTGGTCTTCTGAAAGCTGCTTTAGATCAGATGGGTCGTTTATTTTTTGTAATAGATCGCCTGCTGTTACCTGCATCGATATGTCCGTAAAATCTGAGGTTACAAAAGTAAGCTATTTTAACGTGAAAAACCTGGGAAAAGATTATTTATGGTCGCTTTAACATTCATTAACTTCCCGGTTTGGCATTGTAATATACGTTGTTCAACACCGGTGATAACATAAAGTTTTCCACTTTCCCGACCGAATCTTAATAACTTTTATAAACAAGCGGCGTTTATTGCGTATATTTTTGATGGCTGATGACGGAAGAGAGTTTTGAAATAAGGTTGCCGCAATTTGAAGGGCCGTTTGACCTGCTTTTGTTTTTTATCGAAAGAGACGAGCTGGACATACAGGATATTCCTATCGCCCGCATTACCGATGATTTTCTGAACTACATCCACCAAATGAACAAGCTAAATATGGAATTGGCCAGCGAGTTCATTTATGTAGCTGCCACGCTTATGCGTATTAAAGCTAAAATGCTGCTGCCGCGTTTCGATGCTGAGGAAGAGGAAGGCGGCCCGGATTCCAAAGCCGAACTGGTGCGCAAACTGATCGAATATAAAAAGTTCAAGATGATTTGCGAGGAGCTTCGGCCGCTGGAGGACGAGCGTTTCCGCCAGGAAAAACGGGGCAATATCGCTCATGATCTTGAATTGATCGACAAAACTGCGGTACCCGGTGAGGAGCTTTCCGAACTGACCCTTTATAAGCTGATGATGGTTTACGAGCGGGTGAATAAACGCTTCATGAACCGCACCGAAGAGGTAAAACATACCGTTGTTCAATATCCTTATACCATTGAGGAACAAAAAAAGGCTATTAACGAATTGCTGATCATCAACCAGCGGCTCGATTTTAAAGCCATAGCCAACCGTTCAGAAAATAAAGTACACTTCGTTTACAATTTCCTCGCCATGCTCGAAATGCTGCAGCAGGAACTCATCAAGATACAGATAGGGCTGGGATTCAATAATTTTTGGATAACGGC
>DASZVE010000019.1:0-46967 GCA_035547095.1 Mucilaginibacter sp. | reverse complement strand
TGGGCGACAAGATGGGCGATTGCATTAATGTTTCGGATTGCCTTACCGGCAGGGTGTTGGGAGTGAGCTTTGCTCCGAACGGAACTCCAATAAACAACAGGAACGGCGGACCAATGTCGATCATCGTCGATGGCATGGTCCTTCCTCCTGCGAGCCTCAATGATCTTAACAAAAGTGACATTTACAGTATAGAAGTGTTGCGAAGCGGCATAGCAAGATCCGTTTACGGCAATAGCATAGCGGGAGGCGGGGCATTGGTGATTACTACCAGGCGCGAAGCCGACCCAAATTATGTAACGAGCCAGATCCCCGCAGGGCTGATCACCTATCCTTTCCAGGGTTACCACAAGGCCAGGATTTTTTACTCGCCTAAATACGACCATCCGAAAACTGACAGCGACCCGCTCGACGCGCGGAGAACTATCTACTGGGCGCCCAATATCATGACAGGCAAGGACGGTAAAGCGTCGTTTGAATATTATAATGCCGATACCAAAGGGACATACCGGGTAGTGGTAGAAGGCATTGACGACCAGGGACGGATCGGCAGGCAGGTATACCGGTATAAAGTGGAATAGTTATCGTAAATTAGTTTAACGATCATACAGTTTAGCTATGAAGATCAAACCATACCTTATCTTTTTCGGGCTGGTCTTGGCCGGCATTACGTCGTCAGCGCAAAACGACAGCACCGCTTTTTTGACCAAAGCCTTTAAAACCCTTGATAATTATTCCGCCAAAAACCCGGTCGAAAAAGTTTACCTTCAGATCGACCGGTCATACTATGTCCCGGGCGATACGATTTGGCTTAAGGCCTACGTTACCGCGGGTGTCAAACAGGTACCCTCAGGCATCAGCAATGTGCTGAATGTTGTACTGATGGATGGTCAGGGTGAGATCAGGCAGATGGACCGGCTCCCTGTTATCGGCGGGCTGACCTGGGGAGACATTTCGTTGGCCGACACCTTGCCGCCGGGCAATTACCGTATCGTGGCTTACACCAACTGGATGCGTAATGCCGGGGCAGATTATTTCTTTAACCGGAATATCAGGATCATGAAACCCGGCCCGGTATTGCCAGTCGCGTCCCCGTCGGCCCGGAAGGACAGCATCAAACGAACCGGTGAAAAGGCCGACATCCGTTTTTTTCCGGAAAGCGGCAGCCTGGTCGATGGCGTCCGTTCCAAAGTAGCGTTTAAAGCGATGACGTCCAATGGCCTGGGCATTGACGCCAACGGCATTGTAACCGATGATACGGGACAGCAGGTTGCCGTTTTTAAGAGCAGCCACCTGGGAATGGGGATTTTTTACCTTACGCCTGAACAGGGCAAGAGCTACAAGGCATCGGTTACTTTTGCCGATGGTTCGCAGTGTGTCGTCAACCTGCCGGCCGCAGCCGGCCGGGGTTTTGTGATGAATATTAACAATGCCGATTCAAGCACCATACGCGTAACCGTTACTGCCAGCCGGGGCATAGTGAATGATCCGCAGCAATTCGGCGAGGTTAACCTGGTCGCGCAGGCCGGCGGCCGGGTTTACTATACAGCAAGAAGCAAAGTAACATCGGAGCCGCTCGTGGCCCTTGTACCCAAAAGCAAGTTTCCGGCGGGTATTGTGCAATTCACCTTATTCTCGGCGGATGGCGAACCGTTAAACGAGCGTATCGCATTTATTGAGCCCCATGACCAGGTACGGCTGGCCCTTAAGCCGGATAAGGCAGGAGCCTATGTGCCCCGTCAGAAAGTGAGGATCAGCCTTGACGCTGCCGACAGTAGCCGGAAGCCGCTTACAGCCAGCCTGTCGGCATCGGTCGTAAACGAATCCGTGCTGCACGAGGACGCGGATACGGATCCGGGCATATTCAGCTTTTTATTACTAACATCCGACATTAAGGGATATATCGAAAAACCGGGTTACTATTTCAGCAATACGGGCGCGGCGAGGAGCGACCTGGACATACTGATGCTGACACAGGGCTACCGCCGCTTTGAATGGAAAAAGATATTGACAGGCGATGAGACGCCTGCCAGCTATGCGCCGGAAAAAACGCTCACGGTTTCAGGCCACGTAAAAACTCCCGGCGGCAAGCCGGTCGCCAAAGCAAAGGTGTCGCTGCTCAGCTCGCAGGGCGGCTTTATGATGCTGGATACGGTGACCGACCAGAACGGACGCTTTGTTTTTGATAAGCTGATGATCATCGACAGCCTGCGGTGCAAGATACAAGCTCATACGGCTAAAAACGGCCAGAATGTGGTTGTTACCATAGATGACAGCTTGCCGCAACTACCAAATTACGGCATATCGGCCGCCGGCGACAGCACAATCGTCATCCGGGTGGCTACGCCGGCAAGGCAGCCGGTAAGCAACATTCCCGACAAGATTCCGGCCAACGGGCATGCCAAAGCATTAAAAGGCGTAACGATCAAGGCCACTAAGCCTTTGCTCGAAAATTCCTCAAACCTAAACGGGCCCGGCAATGCTGACCAGGTGGTGCTTTTTAAAAATATAAGCCTGGCGTGCCCTTCAATCGCCGAATGCCTGATAGGGAAATTAGTCGGTGTATTTTTTAAATATGATCCCCAAAATTTCGATTACTTCCCTTGCATGTATTCGGATGGTAATATTGTTATTTTAAAAATTATGGTGGATGGTGTGATGATTGATCCCAAGTATCTGAATACCATTCCGGTTGAAACAGTTGAAAGTGTAGAGCTGTTAAGATCATCCAACTATACCTCCATTTATGGGAATGATGCTCACAACGGCCTGATATTGGTCAATACCAAAAAAGGAAACTTCTCAGGCATAACGTCCAAGCCGAACATAGCCAACTATACGGTAAAAGGTTACTATAAGGCACGGGAATTTTACTCGCCGAAATACGATCATACCGGTCCGGGCAATTCAACAGCCGATAATCGTATCACCGTGTACTGGAAACCCAATATAATTACCGGCAAGGACGGTAAAGCGTGGATCGAATATTACAATGCTGACGGCAAAGGTACTTATCGAGTCATCGTGGAGGGTATTGACGAAAACGGGCGATTGGGACGAGCGGTTTACCGGTATAAGGTAGAGTAGTGAATGGTCGATGGTGAACAGTCAATAGTGAATGAATTGTTTAACTTGGATCGAATACCTATTGACTATTCGCTATTGACAATTCGCCCGGTCATTTCGCTAAATGAAACTTCTCCTAGAAAACTGTCGATTTGAACAATTCGCCGCGTCATTTAAAACGCGCAAACAATCCTTCCGCTGATTTATGGTTCCTATTGGGTAACTTTGTGACTACGATATGGCTACCGAAACCCAGGAAGAAACCTTAACCCTCGAGGAGATCCTTACCTCGCTTAAGGAAATGCACCGCTTGATCTTATGGAATGATGATGTGAACACCTTCGACCACGTCATATTCTGCATGATGAAATACCTGGATTACTCCGAATCGCAAGCCGAAAAGATCGCCTGGAAAGTACATAATGAGGGCAAATGCGCGGTGCTGGAGGGCTCGTTCACCGAGATGGAGATCTACCGCAAAATATTGCAGCAGGAAGGATTGACCGTTACCGTAGAGTAAACGCAATATTACCTTAAAGTAACCGGATTGCACGAAAGCTGATGTAATGTTAAGTTTTGTAAATCATTGTGTTAAGTAATTTCTAAAGCCTCCAAAATTCAGAATTTCTCCAAAATTCAGGTGGGAATTTGCGCCAAATGCAATGCGCTATGGAGCCCCTATTTACCTGCCTGCCCCCTTTTGCAGGGGTATATTACCATATCGGTTTATCAATAAACGGCCGTACTGCTAAGAATTTCCGATCAACCAAGAAAAAGCAATTCCTCTTACCACGAAACGGACACGTGCCGATATGCGAATAATATAAATTTCCTTCCGCGCGGACTGTCAACATTTTGTATTTATTAACTACCCAACCCTTTACCATTTAATGAAATCAACTTTACTACAATTACTAAAAGCTCTCCCGGCCTGTTTGATACTTACCTGCTTCTGCTATTTTGCGCAGGCGCAAACGATCAAAGGTTCGGTTACGGACGCCAAAAGCGGTGAAACTCTTATAGGCGCGACCGTTCATATCGAACAAGGCGAAGTTCATTTCAATACAACCGTAAAGCTGGACGGAACTTACACATTCAGAAATATCCCTGTCGGCACCTATAAGTTGCATATAAGTTTTGTAGGATATAAAACAACACAGGACTATACTGTACAGGCTGTGGCGGGTAAAACAACTTCGCTAAATATCGCGATGGTTGACAATTCAACGGCACTGAAGGAAGTTACCATAACCGAACATGCCAGCAAAGAAAGCGAAAGCTCGGCGCGCAGTGATGAAAAGAATTCGAACAATACGCTTAATGTCGTTTCAGCCCATTTTATAGCAATTTCTCCGGATGTGTTAGTCTCCAATGTCCTTAGCCGGGTATCGGGAATATCGGTCGACAGGGGCAATACAGGTGACGCCCAGCACGCCATCATCCGCGGCATGGATAAGCAGTACAATACTACCCTTATCAATGGCATCAAAATACCCAGTCCCGACAACAAAAACCGCTACGTACCCCTCGATATATTTCCGGCCGACCTCGTCGAAAAAATTGAGGTCTATAAAACGTTAACGCCCGATATGGAAGGCGACGCGTCCGGAGGGGTTGTTAACATGGTAATGAAAACCGCACCCGACAAGCTGCGTGTGGATGGTTATTTCGGCACCGGTTACAGCCAGTTATTCATCAACAGGGGTTTCAGCAGCTTTAATTCGTCCACCGTGCGCGCCAAAGCGCCCGGTGAAACATTGCCGCCTCTTTCTTATGCACCCATCAGCGATTTCCCCTATCAAAACCTGGTTACCAAAACGGGTACGCCTCCGCCAAATGCCGATGCCAGCCTGACCATTGGCGACCGTTTTCTGAACAACAAATTAGGCGTCGTTTTCGCGGGAACGTATCGCAACGAATATGTCGGCAATAATACTTTCCAGGTTATCCAAACGCATACCGTAGGTCCGGCGCCGGATATCAACTCCCAGAATGTGGAGACCAATTTCCAGGATTCGTATAACCGCCAGTACTCGTCGCAACTCAGCAGGCTGGGCACCATGGCCTCGATCGACTATAAGATTAATGATAATAACTCCATTACATTATTCGGCTCATTCATGCAGTTGGACGAACACCGGGTTCGTCAGACACAGGACCTAGTATACGGGGGCTATTCCTACCAGGGATATCACTATACTAATGAAATAGACAATTTTACCGAGACCCGTACCGACCTTCAAAGTATTTACAACACAACCCTGAAAGGCAAACACAAGCTAAGCAAAAAGTTTTCGCTCGATTGGACGCTGGCTAATTCAGAAGCCATACATAAACAGCCCGATATCGCGGAGTTCAAAACCTTTTACAATACAAGCCCTGATACAGTTAAAGCCGATGGCGGCAAAAACGAACCTACGCCCGGCTTTCCGGGCAGTTCCACCTATGTGACGCCTAAGGTAATTAACGGTCCTGTTTACGTAGGCGACGAATCGAGGGTATGGACGCATAATACCGACAGGGACTTGTCTGGGTATTTGAACCTGCATTACGATGCCACTATCTTCGGCCGCAAAGCATTATTCTCGGCAGGCGGAATGGCACGCCATAAAACGAGAGATAATTTCGTAGATCAGTACACGTTGCCGCATGGCGCGGATCCGGGGAATTTTTATTCGGATGAGTTGTATGTTTCGATCCCGGCCTCGACGTTTACGTTTGCGACTGCCCCGGATAATGCACGGGGCTCGTCCTACAGCGACCCCGGAGTTTACACTTTTACGGAAAATATCCAAGGCGCCTATGGCATGGTCGATTATTCGGCTACCGACAAACTGAATGTGATAGTCGGATTGCGGGGCGAACACACCTACCAGTATTATCTATCCTCGCTGCCAGCTACGTTTCCCGGGAAATCGGCCACCATCGATTACACCGATTATCTGCCGAGTATAAATGCTAAGTATTCGCTAACCGACAACGAGGCGATCAGGGCCTCTTACTACCAGTCCATATTAAGGCCCGCTTATGCTGACCTGATTCCTTTTCCCGATGTAACACAAGAGACTTATATTACTGTCGGCAATCCGTACCTGCAGCACACGACCGTCGACAATTATGATCTCCGATACGAATTTTTCCCTGGCTCATTCGACGAATTCCTGGTCGGCGGGTTCTACAAGTATCTCATCAACCCGATAGAGCAGCAATTTACCCATGGTCCGGGCGAGAGTTTGGAATTGAAACCGGTCAACCTGGGCAACGCCCATAACTATGGGCTCGAGGTTGCGGTCACGAAATTCTTCGGCGATATCGGGGCAGCGGTTAATTACACCTACACTAATTCACAGATCACGTCGCTTAAGAGGATTGACGTACTAAACCAGACCGCGCCCACCTATCGCGACCAGACCCGGCCGCTGCAGGGACAGGCGCCGAATATCGGCAACTTTTCATTGTTGTATAAAAACACAAGGAACGGGATAGACGCCCAGTTAGCACTGTCGTACACCGGCGAAATGATCCAGGCTGTATCCGAATATTACGGGCTTGATACCTGGCAGAAAGCTTCCCTTAACCTGGACTTTTCAGCCCAGAAGTCTTTCGGCAAACACTACGAGATCTTCATTAAAATAAATAACATCCTGAATACGCCTTACGAGTTATTTATCAAGCAAAACAACACTTACAACTATACAGGGATTTTGAAATATCCGCACCAGGAGAGCCCGAATTACACTACCGTAGAATATGACCAATACTACGCACGGTACAATCTTGGGTTCAGGTTCAATTTTAACTAAAAAACAAAAACAAATTCATTATTAACCATTCATTCTTCGATCATGAAAAAACTACAGATTATTATGTTGGGAATGTCTCTCTTAGCGCTTGCCGCGTGCAGCAAGAAGAAGGACAATGTAATTGTGTCGCAGGCACAGATCCAGGTTGGGAAACCGATCAGCAACTCGGGCACGTTGCCGGCCGGTTCCTATAAGGGCACCATGCTTGCCAATCAAACTTATACCGTTGGCGGCGACATTACCATTAACGCCGGGGACACACTGCTGATCCAAAAAGGCGTAAAGATTAACATGACCAACGGCGCCAACTTTATCGTTAACGGCGACCTTATCTTCTTAGGCACCAAAGACGCGCCGATTACTGTAACAGATCCCCGCAGGCACAAAGCCACAGGGCCATCAACGCTGGCCACTGATTCGGCCTACGTTGGTGGCTGGGGCGGTATTTATTGCAGCAATTCATCCAATCTGGTAGTCATTAAATGGACGCACCTTGATTTTGGTGGTGCCGCATTAAAGGCGCTTCCTTTCCAAAATGCGACCGGCTTGAAAACCGGCGCACAGTTTATCCTGTATTTCGAAAACCCGAATGGCGTTTTCATTATGGAAGACTCGTGGATGTACGGTTCGCCTGACGACGCTACCCGTTTCTATGGCGGCCACTACAACATCATGAGAAACACGATGGAGAAATGCGGCAGCAACGGCGGCGATGGTTTTAATGCAAAGGGCAGTTCCGTAGGTAACATGGCTTATAACCTGATCATCGGCGGCGCTACCAACGGCACAAAAACTGCCAGCGACGGTACAACTGCCGGAGAATGTCAATGGACGATGTATAATAATACGTATGTTAACGACGGTTTCAGGAACGATGGTGTGTTCGGGGCTCGCGGCAGCTCAGCTGAGGTTGAAAATAACTCAAGGGCATTGGTATATAATAACATGATTGTCGATTGCGCATTTGGTGTACGTATTGCCGGTGGTCCTGGTGGTGCTAAGGTATACCTTGCAGACACTACAACTAATTCGTCAGACGTCATCCAGAAAACGTCTTACGGATATAACTTCTATTACGGCGATAATGCGACTATATGCGGCCAGTTCGTTCCTACTAGCGTCGCCCAACCCGTTGTTACACATCCGCAATCGACCGACATACCGAATATGGCTTCTTTCCTGGGCTCGAATTACAAATTCGGAGATGTTTATGACGCTTCGGCCCTGGTTGGCAAAAACAACCCGATGTTCGTAAACTATCCGCTACCGGCACCAGCCAATTTTTGGGTAACGCAGTGCTCGGTTGACAGTTACGATTTCCACCTGCAGGCAGGCTCGCCTGCTGTTGGCAAAGGTACGACAACCGCGTTCTCGCCGATCACCGCCGGCATTCCTATCGATCCTAACTTCGGTTCAAGCGGCATTACTCCGCCCGGAAAAGACATGGGCTGCTATCAGCGCGATGGTTCGGGCAACCAGCACTAATTGAATATGAATCGCATAAATTTCAACATAACAACCCTTTGCAAAGGGTTGTTATGTTTTTTAATACCCTTTGCCTTTTCGTGTAAAAAGCAGGCTAATGCTATTAAGCCACCGCAGGATACCACAAAAAATACGCCTCCGGCGGTACAGGTACAATTTCCAAAACCATCCTATAACCCTTCAGGGTTGGATACCACTAAGGCGTTCGATGCCGTGCCTGTAGTAAACTACCTGGCGAGGAAAGATCTCTTCGAGATTTCAGGTGTGGCTGCAAGCAGGATCAACCCTGGTATATTGTATATCCACAACGATAGCGGCAACCCAAGCCAGGTTTACATGACCGACGCCACCGGCGCCGACGTCGGGACCCTGAACATGCCGGTTGCTAACCGCGACTGGGAGGACATAGCAGTAGGTCCCGGTCCGATAGCAGGGAAAAGCTACATCTACCTTGGCGATATTGGCGATAATAATTCTATTCATCCGACCGTATACGTTTACCGCTTTGAAGAACCTGATCTTACAGGACGGACTCCTCCGGTGATAATCAATATCGCCAAAGTGGATACTATTCAATTAAAGTATCCCGACGGTCCGCGCAACGCCGAAACCTTGATGGTCGACCCTAATACCAAGGATATTTACATCGCCAGCAAGCAAAGCAACGTTTCACATGTATATGTTGCCCGCTATCCTCAGAACATATCCGCAACCACTACAATGACGCCGGTGGTGCAACTTTATTTGGATAAAGCCACAGCCGGCGATATATCGCCCGATGGGACCGAGATCCTGATGCGCACCAACGAGCTGATCTGGTATTGGAAGCTGCCGGCCGGAACAAGCATTTTGCACGGACTGCTTACACAGCCCCAGGTAGCGCCTTACGCCAACAATGAGCCCCAAGGGGAGGGCGTCGGCTTTGCCGCCGACGGTTCAGGGTATTATACCGACACGGAAATAAAAGGGTATCCCGGTAAGCTGGCTGCCATATCTTTTTATAAAAGAAAATAATTTTCAAACCGAATTATGATCAAATTTAAAATATGGCCGTTCCTGGCTTTTATTGCATTCGCTTTTCTGCCGATTCAGAAAAGTTATGCTCAAAGCGACGTTGTCAATATAATTTTTACGTCGGACGCCCATTTTGGCATTACGCGCGCAAAATTCAGGGGAGACAGTAACGTTTCGGGAGATAAAGTAAACCAGGCGATGGTCGCGCAAATGAATAGCCTGCCAGGCCTGACGCTCCCCGCCGACGGCGGCATAGGCGCAAACCAGAGAATAACTGGCGTCGATTATGTGATCGAAGGAGGTGATATTGCAAACCGCATGGAACCGCCGGTACAAAGCGCCGCTGCGTCGTGGGCGCAGTTTGATCGGCATTATATGCACCAACTCAACCTGAAAGGACACGATGGGCGCTCGGCTAAATTATTGATCGTCCCGGGGAACCACGATATCTCTAACGCAATCGGATATGCGCGAACGATGGATCCGCCAAAGGACCCATCGTCAATGGTCAACATCTATAACCTGATGCTCAAACCGGCTAAGCCTTTGACAAATTCCGATTACGACTACAAAAAAGATAAGATCAACTATTCACGCAGCATCAACGGCGTACATTTTGTGTTTATTACGCTATGGGCCGACTCTGCCGAACGGAGATGGATGCAGAAAGACCTGGATACCGTTCTGCCAAAAACTCCGGTGATCATTGTTACACACGATCAGCCTGAATGCGAATCGAAACATTTTACCAATCCCATGCCGCCATATAGCATGACGGTTAATAACAAATTCGAAAACCTTGCCGAAGAACATTATAAAGAAGGTAACGTCGCATCCAAAGATGATGGCGCGACTGCTATTGAGCAAAGGGGTTTTGTTAAATTCTTAAAAGCTCACCCGAACATTAAAGCTTACTTCCACGGCAACAGTAACTGGAATGAATTCTATGCATACCACGGGCCGGACAACGACATCAACCTGAACACCTTCAGGGTCGATTCGCCTATGAAGGGTAAATATTCGTCGAAGGATGAAACGCAACTGTCATTTCAATTGATTTCGATAGACCCCAAAACACAACTTATGACCGTCCGCGAATGTCTTTGGGATACTAAGCCAGCCGACCCTAATCAGCAGATCGTTTTTGGCAAAAGCGCGACTGTTTCGTTGAAAGTTAAATAGAAGATACTCCTAATTCTGAAGTCTTAAGTCAACCATCGACTTCGGACTTAAGATTCAGGACTATTGACCAACTTATACCATATAATTCCAGCCGTGCTTATCCTCGGCATTGCCGTAGCGGATAGCATCCAACGTGTTCAATACCTTTTGCGAAAATTCGCGGGTTTTCGGGTCGCTCAGGAAATACTCCTCGCCTTCGTAGCTGATCGAACCGACCGGGGCTATCGTAGCGGCCGTTCCCGCGCCGAAAGCATCGGTCAGTTTGCCGTTCCTGGCGCCTTCAACTATTTCGGCGACAGATACGCGGCGTTCCTCAACCGGGAAGCCCTGGTCGCGGGCGATAGCGATCACCGTATCACGGGTTACACCGTCCAATATGGTACGGGTATCGAGTGACGGTGTGATCAGCTTGCCATCCAGCACGAACATAACGTTTGCCGAACCCATTTCTTCGATATAGGCATGCTCCTTGCCGTCCGTCCAAATGAGTTGGTCAAAGCCTTCTTCAACAGCCTTCTTGGCCGGAAGCATAGCGCCACCGTAATTACCTGCGGCCTTGGCATAGCCAAATCCGCCTTCAACAGCACGGGTATATTGGTCTTCGATCTTAACGCGCAGGGTTTTGGAGAAGTAAGGCCCAACAGGGCAGGTAAGCACTATATACTTATAAGTGGCCGAAGGCGCGACGCCCAAAAAGGGATCGGTTGCGAACATAACCGGCCTGATGTATAGCGAATGATTCGGCTTTGCCGGAATCCATTCGCGCTCCAGGTCTACCAGGGTAGCTATGCTTTGTATAAATATATCTTCGGGCAACTGGGGCATGCAAAGGCGCTCAGCCGATTTATTGAAGCGCACCGCGTTTTTATCGGGGCGAAAAACTGACACCGTTCCGTCGGCATGTTTATAAGCCTTTATTCCTTCAAAAAATGCCTGGCCGTAATGCAGGGCCGAGATAGCCGGGCTAAAACCAATCTCGCCATAAGGGACGATCTCAAAATTCTTCCATTCGCCACCGGCATAATCGGCCACGAACATGTGGTCGGTAAAAATCTTTCCGAAGGGCAGGTTGCTAAAATCTGTTTCCGCTAACCGCGAATGTTTGGTTTTGGTGATCTTGATATCCAGCGTCTCAGTCATGGCCTTAGTGTGTTGGTTGTGTAACGCTGCAAGGTAGCTATTTTGTGCAAAAGTTCATAGAGCACCGGTCATCGCCGGCATTAAATTGGCGGGAATGACCTGTTTATGACGAAAAAATCTCAAAACCATGAGCCGGGCTCGTGCTGTTCAGCTTATCGTTATTGGTTTCCCTGGGGCGTTTTCCCTCTCAGCCTCGAATCCTCAAAAAACCAGGTCAGGAATATTTTCTGTTCAGTCCGGACCGAATATATCGGCGGATAATTTTTCAGGAAACGATCGTCGTAATATTGAAAGTGCTCGAACCCAACGCTCAAACCCTTGTACAAATGCACGCTCAGCCTCGGCCGCAAAACACCGATATAGTTGTTTCCCGGAGGCCCGTCGAAAGTATGCAGTATATAATAGTAGAATGATACGCCCGCATCCACATATTTGCCCACGTTGAGCGTGGTTTCGAATTTGGCTTCCAGTCCATCGTTATAAGTATAGTCGCGCACCTGCAAGGTATCCGGGCCATACCTTGTGCTGTTCCCTGCCAGTGGTATGCCCGACAAATGCACGTTGGTGTATAAATCGATGGTTGGGCTTATTGCGTATTTTGTGATCAGTCCACCCCCAAAACCAATGGCGCCCAACTCAAAGGTTTTATTATCCCAATAGTCATAATATTGAAAGGCGCCGTATAATACGGAGAGTTTACCCCATTGCGCATTGCCGGCCAGCAACTCGCCATAACCCAAAACGTTATCCAGTATTTTCCGGCCTACACCAAAACTGAATTCAGTTTTAAACCTGAAAAGGTCAAAGGGCTTACGGTGGATATCCTCGAAAGGATCTCCATAGTCAAATTGCGCATTAACCATCAGGTTGGTAGGGCCGCTGCCAAAAAAGGTCTTATTTTCCGTATTGATCTTATGTTGTCCTATGGATAGGGTCACGTTTAAGGGTTCTTTCTGATAGACTTCGCCGGAAGTATGCCTGAAAGCTTTTCCCTGTAAAAGCCGGTTAAATTCGCGTGTCGGATCGACAATGCCGGCCACCAGCTCCCTGAAAAACCGCTCTGATCCGTGCGTGCGGTCATCGAGCACATCCGAGCTTAAGCGATAAAACATCTCGCCCAGGAACTCGCCATTCACCGGCGTATTGATCACGTCATTATATGAAGGGCGCGTGTTTTCGCCAAAGTATTCCCACATTGCACTTCCCGCTACCGCAAAAGGGATAGACTGCAAATAGGTATAACCCTGTGAACGCGCCGCATTGAAATAAAGCGTCCCCGAATACGGATGGCCGATGAAATTGATGCCGAAGCGGTCGTCGTCCCACTCCCATCCTTTGTTGATGTTATAACTCCAGGTTGAAGGGCCTATGTGAGAGAAATCGGCGTTAAGCACAAACCGGTCGATCGACCAGATAAAGGTATTAATCCCAACCACCTGCACGGCGGGCTTCCAGAGAGCGTACCGGGGATTATATTTCTTATCGTCGTTCAGCAGGTCGCCGTATTTATCCGTCGGGAGAGAGTCGGCAACCCGATAAGCAGTGTCGGCAATGGGCCTTTTATCATTTGCGGGTACAATAACGCTGATAAGCGGAAGCCGGTCTTTCGCCGGGAAAACACTATCTACCTCCGATTTTTTTACGCCGTGGTAATAATTACTGTCGGGTGATCCGAACGTTTGGGCAAAAGCCGCCGAATAAAATAAAGACATTAATAAGACAGGCATCATACCCCTGCCCAGCCATTTTCCCAACACAATAATGCCGATCCTTGCCCTTGCGGCATGACAGACCGTTTTCATAGTTAAATAGATAGTTGACTACATAATAACCATGAGACCGCTAAACTGTTTGCAGGTGTGGCAGAGGTGCGCCTCTATCTATAACCTTCAAATTGCAACCGTCAGGATTTTAAAACCTCCTCCACCCAGCTTTTTCCCCAATTTGCTTCCTGTTCTTCCGTCCAAAGCGAAGGGAAAAAAATAAGCTTCTGGAAACGGGGTGGCAGGTATTTTTGCCAGTTGGTACCGCCTGTAGCTTTAATCTCCTCGGGTTTCCGTTCCAGGTAGCGGACGGCTGATTTATAGTGAACCAGCGGCCAGTTTACATTCGCATGCACATCCAACTGGCGCAACTCGTTTTCCAGTTCCGGTGTGGATGCCTGCTCATACTGCAATTGCTGTAACAGCGCATTAAAATTGGTTTGAACATGCGACCTGGCAAGTTCGACCAATGTTTTGGAATACTTGTTTTCAAATTGCTTTAACGTCAGCGTCTTTTTGCCTGTCGACAGTTCCGTCGCACCGAATTTCCAGTACAGGTTATCAAACTGGTCCTCTATCGGCGCGCTTCGCAATTCTTCACGTTTATCCTTTCCCACCAGGTTGATAAAGTCGGTGGCGTAAATCTCGATCATCCGGTACTGGCCGCTCTGGAAACCGCTGGATGGCAGCAGCGCCATGCGGAATTTAAGAAACTGCTCTTTCTCCATCCCGTCGACCATAATGTCGAAAGATTTTATGAGCGCTTCGAAATAGCGATTGATGCGTCTCACCCTCGTGGTAAAAAATACGGCTGTAATAGCCCCCTTTTCCGTTATCTGTTTGCATTCATGCAGCACAAGCTTAAAATAAAGCTCCGTTATTTGGTGGTACATGATGAATATTTCCTCGTCGGGAAAGAGCGTGCGCGGGTTTTGCAGGCTTAGCAAAGTATCCAGGTGAATATAGTCCCAGTAGGTTATAAAGTCGGCGTGCAGCAGGCCGTCAAGGTATGATACCATGTCCTGGCCCATAGCCTCGTACTTTTCCTGAAGCAGCGCAAGCCGCTGTTCTATTTCGGGCGAAATGCTCATAATCGGGTTTTGCTGTAAAGGTAATAAAGGTTGTTGCAGAGAAACAAAACAAGTATATTTACAGTTAACCGATTACCATGAAAATAAATAAGATACTGATCGCGATTGACGACAGTAAGTACTCCGAACATGCCGCCGATTACGGCTTTGAGTTAGCCAAAATTTATCGGGCCGATGTGGCGCTTGTAAATATTGTCGAGCCCATTATGCCTCCGGCAAGCGCTTCGCCGGATATGCTGACAGGTACGCCTTTTGATGGCAATATCATCAACGAGCCTGAAATTATCAACGCCCAAAAAGAGGCTTCGGAAAATATTATACAGCGAATAATCAAAACTTTTGGCGACGACCTGAATGTAACCCATTTTACAGAGTACGGCATGGCGCGTGAAAACATTCTAAGCTGCTGCAAACAATTTAACGCCGACCTGATCGTACTCGGCACGCATAGCCGCACGGGGATCGATCGCTTGCTGATGGGTAGCGTAGCTGAGGATGTGATACGCCACGCCGCGGTACCGGTGCTGGTGGTTCCTTTTAAGGAGTCCGAAAGTCAATAAAGTCCGCATAAGTCCGAAAGTTATTCTTGCGGACTTTCCGTCTTCCAGACTTGCGGACTAATACAGCAACCTGAACTTGATCGTATGATCGATAGCCTTTAGCTCATCCAACACCTGTTTACGGTAGCCGGCATTCACGTCGGTTATTACATAACCTATCTGCGCATTGGTTACCAGGAATTCTCCTACGATATTGATATTGTGCCGCGCATATACCTCGTTGATCTGTGCGAGTATCCCCGGAACATTGGTGTGGATGTGGATCATGCGGTGTGCGCCCTTGTTGCGCGGCGGCTGCAGCCAGGGGAAATTGCAGCTCATATGCGTTTTACCTTCGTTCATGAAGGCGATCACTCTTTTAGGTATAAAATCCAGGTTACGCGGGTTATTTTTTGGGTCGTCGAAAATAATGATGCCATTCTCGCAGGCCGTTTCCGACAGTTTGCGGCTGGCTACCTTGCCAAAACACCCGATCACCTTCAGACGCTGGGTATTCAATAACTGCTCGGCCGAGGGCTGGTGCTCCGGGTCGCACAGCAATACTCCCGCTTCCTGCAAATGTTCGTCTTCAATGCCTGACTCTGTCCTGATATTATATCCCTCTTTGCGCATCTGCTCGACGGCTTCCTCGCCCACATCGCCCACCACCAGGCATTTAATACGGTTTTTAGGATACGATATTGCTCTCGGCAACTTGTTAATATATAGGAACTCGTCCAGGCTGGGCGTGATATGATCCGCCTTTTCAGCTACCGATTTACGTTCGATATTTTCAGTAAAGGCAAAGAATTTTTTGATCAGGCCCGATTCCTTGAGCTGGAAATCCGAATAGCCGTCGCCAATACCAAATATCTCGCCCTGCAGGTTCATTTGTTTTAGCAGCTTCACCTTGCCGCCTTCCTTCGAGAGCGGATTTTCAGTATCGTAGCCGATGATATTGTCATTCTCGTCAAATACAAAAGTATTGGCGTAGATGTTTTCCTTTTTGATGAAATAGTCTGTCACAACCGGCGTGATAAATTCTTTAAACCCGCCCGAAACGATATAGACATCGTCCTGGTGCTGCTTAAAGAAGTTGCTGTTACGCGAAAAAGACGGCGACACCTTCTTTTTCAAATGTGTGATCAATTGCTTGAGGTGGTCGCGGTTTGCCTGCACCAATTTTACCCGGTTGGCTAAGCTCTCCGTAAACGAAAGCTTACCTTCCATGGCTGCGTTGGTAAAATCTTCTATTTGTTTGTAGATGTGCTCCCTGTTCGGGTTTTTTCTTAACGAGATGCGGGCCAGCTCGTCCAGCGCTTCAACCTGTGTAAATGTGCTGTCGAAGTCGATAATGAAATACTTTCCCATTTCTATGGCAAATGTGCAACATTTGAACGACGCTTCATAGCATAAAGTTGAGTTTGTTGGTAGATTTTGTTGTGTACGTTTAGTTGCCGTTCACAAACAAGGTATTCTAATCTCATGCAACGTTTTGTATTTTCGGCTGTCATTTATGAAAAGATCAACGAAATGAAAAAAATAGCTTTTATATTATCTTCTGCATTATTTTTCACCGCGGTTATGAACGCTTCCGCGCAGCAGACCCGAACCCGGCAGGTTTCGGGTTTTCATGCTATCGCCTCGGGCGGCTCGTTTGATGTTCATGTTAAACTCGACGGTAACGAAAGCGTTAAAGTAACCGCCGAAGCCAGCATCATCGACGAGATCGAAACTGTAGTTGAAGGCGGCACGCTCAAAATACGATTTAAAGATCATCATCGCTGGTACCGCGACGATAGTGAAAACCATGGTAAGATCGAAGTGGATGTTGAGGCCAAATCGCTTGATGCGTTAACTAATAGCGGTTCGGGGTTTCTTAGAGTGGACGGCATGATCAGTGCAGACAACTTCAGGGCTACTTTAAGCGGGTCGGGCGATATGTCGGCCTCGGTTAAATCAGGCGATGTGCACGCTGTTATCAGCGGCTCGGGCTCCATAAAGCTTTCCGGCAGCAGCGGCGATGCCGACTTTGTAATAACCGGATCAGGTGAAATGGACTGCAAGCACCTCAGAACAAGTTCGGTTAACGCTACTGTAACAGGTTCCGGCAATATCTACGTCGAAGCTGACAAAAGCATTGTAGCACGCATTACCGGCTCGGGCGGTGTTATTTACACCGGCAGCGCGTCCAATATTATAGCCCATACTACCGGTTCGGGCAGGGTTAGCAGGGCCGATTGATTTTAGTAGCAGTTGCAGAAGCGGCAGCGCTCATAATACTGCCACTGCTTCTGCAACTGCCGCTTTTCACTTACTGCAGCAACAACTTCAGGTTTATCCCAAAATTGGTAAAGGCTGTATTGAAGGTCTGCGAAGTATACGGCCTGGTGATATTCGAGTCGTAGAACAAGCTCAAATTAAAGCGCTGATTGATCACGTAATCTATCTCGGGCCGATAAGTGATGTTCTGCGCTCCGGAAGATATCTGTGCTCCCGGTATATCGGCCTGGTACACCAGCGTCTTATTGTCGCGAAGCGAGAAGTCGATCTTAAAGGTCAGGTCGTTATGCAGCGTAGCGCTGTTAAACAGGCCGAACGGGAACCTGAAATTTTTGGTCTTGTAGCCAAACCCAAACACGATATCGTTTTCGTTCTGCTGCGCGAGCTGGCTATTGGCCAGGCTCAGGTTAAGCGTTCGCGTTTGCCGGTATTCCATGTTGGCGGTTACATTGTTTTTGAACCGCACGTCGACGCCCAGTAACGGGACAAACTGTTCAAAAATGGTTACCGAGGTAAACTGGTACAGGGGCAAAAAGTCGTTATTCTCGTCCCTTGAAACCACATGCCCGCCGCTTTCCTGGTATTGCAGCAAAGATGCATAATTACCGACGGTATAGGTGGACCTGTAGCCATCCCTTATATCTACCGATTCAAAGAGGTCGGCCAAGAACGGAACGCGGCTTAACCCGCTGTAAGTGATCTGCCAGTTGGGCACCGGAAAGCTGGGAAATTGGCTAAGACTGGCCGTAGCGGCATTTTTGCCGGTGTAGGCGGCAAGGAAGGCCGGAATAACCACGTTTTGCGAGTTCTGGCTATATCCGTCCGCATAGCCTCCTGCCTGCGAAACCGAATTGGGGTTAAGCGCCCCAAGGCGCTGTGAAATTATAGACCGGTCGGCCTCGAATTTGCTGAATATCGGCGATGTATTATCCACGCCGCTGATTTTCGAAAATGCCGTCGCAATGGACATGTACGATATGCTGTAATCGCCGGTCGTAGTTGGGGTCAGGTTCTCAAAAGCTCCGTTGGCCGGCAGGTATTTAAAGTTGCTCTGGTAAGTATGGTCCTGCGTTTTAAACGCGATCAGATCGATACGGAAATCCTTAAACAGCTCCATCGAACCTTTTAAGTGTAAGTCCTCGTTCAGCGTACGCACATAAAGCTGATTTTGCAATGTATCGGTGGAAAGCCAGCCGCGCGAAACAGCCCTGGCGCGCAGATCGGCCTGGCTGCCCAGTAAAAATCCGAGCCCCGGCGCATTGTAGTTGAAATCTTCGCCCCCGAAACCGCTGTTGGGCAGATAGCCGGGTATAAAGGTACCGTCTGTCCGCGTATAAGCCGCGCTCAGGTTTTTGATGCTGGTCAGCAAGCCGAGCATTATTTTACCGAAACCGCTTGCATTATCCTCGTCTCCCTTTTTAGGCGGCGCTGTCAACCGGCGCAGGAAAGGAAATTTGTTATACAAGCTTACCATATTAAGGGTAGGGTTCAGTTGTATGGTACGTGAGTTCTGTATACTGTTACCGACGTTATAGGCCGGATCATTTATGGCGAACAGTGGCTGCGCCTGCCAGGTAAAGTGGGTCGAATATCGTGCAACTACGCTCGTCCAGTCCATATACGGAACCTTGTTTATCGGCACATTGTAATTAAGTGTAAGCGTATGGTTATAGTTGGTGGTACGCCCCAGGTGCAAAATGTTCTCCCATAAAGTATCACGCTTAAGCCCGTTTAACCGCCCGGCGGGTTCATCCACCGTTGCCAGGTTGGTGGCGTCAATATCCATCGTCAGCGATTTGGTGAGGTTCCAGCCGAGGCCATAAACCGAACTTATGTTAAAGGTTTTATTGAAAGTGGTAGGTATGGCTATAATGTTGGTTGGGTCATTATTCCGCAGCGTGGTTTCGGAATAAAACCGGTCAAAGTTAATGCTGTAGTTCAACCGCGTGGGCATCAGGTCGAGGTTAATGTCGCGTATCAGCGCGAGCAGGTTGCTTTTGATAACCTTCTCAAACGGGCTGTAATATTTAGGTTGGACCGTAAAATTATAAGCCAGCGCGACATGATAGGTTTTTTCCAGGTCGCTTTGCGTTACAAAATCATGATGATCCAATTCCGTGTAAGAATATGTCGCGTTAAAATTTTCAATATCCCAAACATGGCTTGGCGCGTTGGTATTGGTTTTGGCCTTGTGGATGTTGGTCAGATTTACGCTCTTTCGCAATGTGTAATCTTCGGCGGCATTTTGTATCGAGTCTCGCTGCTTTGCGGATTGCGCGGCGTTCAAACTTTGCTTTAACAAAACGTCAGGCTGTGCGGGATCATATTGCGGCGTGCTCACCTGGTGCGTAACATTGACATACAGCGGTATGTGCACGCCGCTTTTGTCCGGGAAGAACTTGCCCAGTTCGGCATTGCCGGATACGTCATATATTTTAGTATCGTTCAGGCTGCGGTCTTCTAATTTTGAGTCGAGCGAGCCAAAACCTGCCGTTGTCCGGCTGCCAGAAACCGTAACGGTCGCGAAATCGGCTAATTTGGCGTCCATACGGCCCGTTGCCGCCCAGCCGCCCTGTTCGTCAAAGTCGATAAGGCGCAGCTCATCAAACCACAATATACCCGATTTATCCAGCCCGTCATCGGTGCCATTGGGTGAATTATTTTTGTATGGATTACGCACGCCCAGCATAATCGCGATCACGCGGCTAAGGTCGGGCTGCCCTTTGATCGTAACCTTATTGCGTCCGTCCGACAGGGTGAACGGAACATTTAACGGCCATGGCTGCCCGTTAAGCTTCGCTGCGTTACGCGCCAGTTTGGCATTGGTGAACAACGAAAGCGCTATATCCAGTTGATTTGAGGCAGGCCATATCGCGTTTGGATCGGCGGTGCCGGGCTGGGTAACCGCCATTGGTATCTCGTACTCGTAATAGTTATCGGTAAAGTCGACGCCCAGGCGAATAAATGCGTCTACGTCATTGTTTTTAAGCTCACTGCCCTCGGCGTGGATAAACATCTGGATACGTTTATAACGCCTGAGATCGTTGTTGAAAGGTTTGAATGCCGCCCTGGAATACCCATCGCGGAGATTGGTAAAATTAAGCGAAAGCGATTGCTCGTTCAACTGCGTAACCGTCTGCAGGTTGTTATAGTTGCGCTGGCGCGTAATGCCCGGCGGTACAACGTAGGGTATCGGTGAACGATTACCGTTCTCTTCTATGTTCACGGTTTCCACGTCCAGCCCGGAATTGTCCAGTGGCGGGTTTATTATCGCCGGGTCTGCGATCACATTGGCCGGGTTGTCTTCGGTGTTAAATGCGCGCCAGTCGCCCCGAACCAATTGTAATGCGGCAAAACGCAATATCGAGGTATCGGCAAAACCCGTCATAAACATCCTGATGAACCGGATGGATTTAAAATCCTGGATATTCCCAACTGCCGACTGGTAATTGTTGATCGGTATCCTGAACTGGTACCAGGTAACCGATTGCGTTTGCCCGTTGGGCAGTTTCACCTGCGAGGTAACCTTATCGTTGATAAAATTTTGTCCCACCACCATATCCTGGGGGCGTATGGATACGCGGTACTGGAAATATTCATCGTCCTGGTTCATATTATTATCACGGTCGACGTCTTCCGCATCGGGCAGGGACGTTGACGCCGATGTCGCTAAGCCCAGTTGCGCCTGCGACTGCTCGGAGGTTTTGGAGTTTCCTTCCGTGCCGTTGTACTTGCTGTATCGGTCCAGTATACCCGCGCCGCGCTGGTCGAGCTGCGGACCCTGGTAATACTGATAATCGTCCGACGACGGGTCGGACGCGAATGCGGCACCGGCCTGCGGGTTTATCTGTGCTTTTACCTGTTGCACGGTGCTGGAAAACATCGACCTTTCCTCTGCGTCATTTAAGCCGTCCAAGCCAATGTCCTGTACTACACGGGAGGCTGGATTATTATCAAAGGCGTTTACAACCGGTTGATTTTTCGCCACCCGCCCCCAGACTGTTGTGTCCACCTGGCTCAAATCGCCGTTAACCGGGATACCGTTTTCTAAACTTTTCTGACCGTCCTGCAAGATATCTTCCGAAATATTACCCAGGTTAAAAAACAGGTCGCCGCCGGTTGAATTAGGTTTATTTATAAACGGGTCCATCACCCAAAACTCGATATACTGGACGTTAAGCGATTCAAAGTCACTGGTCGATATACCCCTGAAAATACCGCCCCAGCGATTGGCCGGGCTGGTAAGTGTGCCATCATTGTTCAGCCCGGTGGTCGTGTAGTTGTAAGGTCCGCGAACCATTGGATAAAACGCAAGGTCGAAAGTGGGCAAAGTCAAAGGCTGGCCGGTGACCGATTGTTTATAAGGAAAAACTTCCGTTTCCAGCACCTCCCGCACGTAAGGCTTAGACAATTCCGTTCGCGACACTGGGATAGTTCCCCCCGCGTAAAATATCGGGTCGATATTGTAAAAGGCCAGCCTGGCACGGTTATAACCATATTGCAGGTTATCAAACAATTTTGACTCCTGGAACATTTGAGGCGTTCCCGATATTTGCCAGGTCGACGCGCTTTTCAGGTCGATAATGGACTGGCTGCTTTCAAAATCGTCAAGGTAAGCCGTGCCATTCTTTGATCCGGCAAAATTCGTCGCACCCGGGTTTCCCGGAAGCAATTGCGCAAATTCGCCGCTGAAACTTATCGATGAAGGCGCCTTGGTTGTTATTAGCGGTATTTTGTCAACCAGCCTCGTCAGGAAACGCGAGGGTGAATTATAATTCACATCAAAGCCGTACATCGAATTTGATATCGATTCCTGGCCTATTATTTCGTTCTGGGTAATGGGTTGCTCGGACAGGTGCATAAAAGTACCGCCAAGGGCTAATTTATCATTCACCTGGTAGTCGAACCTGGTGCCGAACAGCGACTTCTGCTGAACACCGAACAACTCGTTATTTTCCAAATTAACGGTTATCGGCTGACCCGACGCCAGCAGGGCCGAGTTGATGATCCGTATTTTACCCGCGGTGTAATCCACAGTATAGTCGTTACCTTCAATCAGCTTCACTCCGCCGGCCATCACCACTACCGATCCCTGCGGTATGTTTGTTGCGTTCAACTGGTATTCCGAGCCACCCTGCGAGGTATAAGTACCACTGATGGTATACCGGTTCAACTGCGGAAAGAATTGTTGCGCGATAGCCTTGGTCGAATCGTATAACGGCTGATACACATACCTGCTGATCAGGTCCTGTTCGCCGGGGTCGAATTGTTTGGCAAGGTCGGCGCCGAAAGGCTCGAGCACAGGGAACATGATGCGCCCGTTTTGCGAATCGATTGTGACACCTTCGATGTAGTCAAAATAACCGTCGGGCTGCTTATTGTTCTGCGCGTTAAGATTGTCGAGGTCGGTCAGTTGTATCCACAGTTTGTTTTTGGTATGGATGCCCTCGGCCATGATGGGCTTCTGAATACCGGATTTTTCGTCGAGCCGGGAAATAGTCAGCTTAAAATTATTCGGGCTGATCTGGAATGTCCCTAATGAATAGATGTTCTTCATCATCAGGTTCCAGATTGGCAAATTGGTCTTCAGCAGGGCATTTTTAAGCAGTTTTACGTACAATACCTGTGGCGTGGTATTGTTTACCGGTACATCTGTTGAAAACTCACCAACCTGGTAAACCTGGCCGTTCATCGTGTATTGATAAGCCACCGCAAGCACTTCGTCGTTATTAAGCGGATAATTAAGCGATATGTAGCCCAGTTGCGGGTGCAGCGTAAATTCTTTATCGGTAAGCTTGCGGGCATAGGTCAGCCTGGCGTAGTTGTCGTTGCCGCCCGTCGCCTGGAAATATGTTCCTACAGCATTGGAGTTGGTCTGTCTTGCCGCAGCCGGCAGGTTTTTAAGCAAGGAGTTAGACTGCTGTGTAAACCCCGGACCTGAAAAGCCGGCGGGCAAAGCGCTATAGCCCGCGCCGCCCTGTATTAAGGTCTTATTGTACGGTTTATTTTCGCCAAGGTCCATGAACGCCAACACATCGCGTGAGCCGTTGGTGCTGTTCGTCCGGTTGGTAACCCAAACTTCTATTTTGGTAATGTTGATGGGCGAATTGATGATCGGGATATTGGCCAGCGCTTTATTGTAGTTATCACGGAAATATTGTGACAGGAAGTAGTGCCGGTTGGCCTCGTAGTCGGCCGGCGTTAATGTAAAATTGCCCTGCTGCGCGCCGTTGGTGATCGTAATGGTCTTGGATTGCGACCGCTGTTGTGAAAACACGCTCGTCACGTTCAACTTGCCAAACTTGAGCTTGGTTTTTACACCGAAAAGAGACTGGACACCGGTTATCAGCGTACTGTTCAGCGGGAAGCTTACCGTACCTACTTCAACTTTTTGCACGATCTCATCGGGGTTGCCGGTATAGTCCAGCTTGATCTGGTTTTCGAACTGGTATTGCGCTTCTGTATTATAATTGGTCGATACCTTCAGCTTATCGCCTATCGAGCCCGTTACATTCATCTGGATGCGCTGGTTAAAATTCAGGTTAAACTGGCTCCGTTGCTTGGTGTTGAAAAGCGGATTTTGGTTATTATTGATCTGGCCGGCCATGATCATCTCGGCCGAACCCTGCGGCCTGATACTGATATTGTTACTGCCGAATATTTGCTCGAACGTACGGCTCCTTACTTTTATCTGCGGAATGAAACCCTCCTGCTGCGACTGTGTGGCGTAATTATCCGCTAGTTGCTTAAAATAGGCACGTTCGTTCTCACGCTGTTTCAGTTCCAGGTATTCGCTAAAGGTAAGGTACCTGGGCGGACGGTATGGGAAACCGCCGACAGTTTCGTGTAATATATATTGATTTGTAGCGGGATCATATTCAAAAGTGCGTACCAGGTTGGGCGGATCGGGAGTTAAATACCCTTGCCGTAATTGCATACTTCGGTACTCGGTCCCGTTATAAGGCGCGGTTATTTTTACCGTATCTTTTTTTGCCTCCTGCTGTTGTGCGAAAGCCTTCCCTAATCCGCAAAATGGGGTAATAAGTAATGCACTTACTAAAATTTTGGTGATAAAAGCCCGGCTCAAGCGTCAAGGAGTAAAAATGCTACGTAATTATAAGTTTTTTAGTGCGAATTTAATTAGTTGTTCTACAGTTAAATTTCCGCCATTTTTATTTAATTCCTGGTCGATAACCTTTTCAGCGGCATTGCGGGCGAAGCCCAGCATTACCAGGGCTGATAACGCTTCATCCTTTACGGTGTTGTTCTTCGGCACCGAAATAAGCGTATCGGGACCGCCTTTTTTCAGCTTATCCTGCAATTCGAGTATAAGGCGCTGTGCCGTTTTGGGGCCGATACCTTTAATGCGCTGAATAAGAGGCACGTTACCGCCAATAATTGCTGCCTGTATCTCTTCGGGCGTAATGGCGGAAAGTATCATCAATCCCGTGCTTGCGCCTACGCCCGAAACCGAGATCAGGTGCAGGAACAGCCGGCGCTCGCCTTCATCGGCAAAACCATAAAGTGTATGTGCATCTTCCTTGACGTGAAGCCAGGTGAACAACTTGCATCGTTCGGCATCAGGCAGTTTGGAATATGTGCTGAGTGATATATTGATGTGATAGCCCACACCACCAGCCTCGATCACTACATAAGAAGGGCTTTTGAAAGCCAGTTTACCATCAATATAAGCGTACATTATTAAACCAGGTTATTCCTTGCGTGTACGTGAAACCGCATTTTGGGTTTCAATTTCGGCCTTTTCCTGCGCATCTACAACTGCAATTGTCACCATATTAACAATTTCACGTACGGAACTGCCCAACTGAAGCACATGTACCGACTTTTTCAGCCCCAGCAGTATTGGCCCGACCGCCTCAGCGCCGCCTATTTCCTGCAGCAATTTATAAGCTATGTTACCCGATTCGAGCGTAGGAAACACCAGTGTATTGGCCGGAGCGCCATTGAGTACGGAGAATGGGAAATTATCGGCCAGCAAATCGGCATTGAGCGCAAAATTGGCCTGCACTTCACCGTCGACCAATATCTCGGGATGCTTTTCGTGCAGTATGCGCACCGTCTCCCTGGTTTTGAAAGGTAGCGTACCTTCGTTCGAGCCAAAGTTGGAATAGGAGAGCACGGCAATACGGGGTTTTATGTTGAACTGGCGTACAGAGTGATCGATCAGTACGGTAATATCCACCAATTCGGCTACATCAGGATCTATATTCACCGTCGCGTCGCCCATAAATACAGGGCCTTTGGGGGTTAGCATCATATACATGCCGGCAACGCGGTTTACCCCTTCCTCGGTACCGATGACCTGCAGCGCAGGCTTAATAGTAGTTACATAATCCTTGGTCAAACCCGAAATAAGCGCATCTGCTTCGCCAAAATGCACCATGCACGTACCGTAATAGTTACGCTGCGAAAGCATCTTCCTGGCTTCCGATTCGGTCACCCCGCGACGTTGCCGCTTTTTGTATAAATAATCCGCATATTCGTTGATGTGCGGTGCTTCACCGCGTGGATCAATGATCTCAACATCGTCCAGTTCGAGGTCGCACGTTTTTATTATGTTCCTAATTTTGTGTGCGTTGCCCAGCAATATTGGCGTAGCGATGCCTTCTTCTTTCACAATCTGGGCGGCCTTCAGTATCTTATAATTATCGGCTTCGGCGAAGACCACTCGTTTTGGATTTTGCTTGGCCTTGTTAGCTATATTGCGCAGTATGCGATCTTCGGCGCCGACCCTCAGCCGCAATTGTTCGGCATATGCATCCCAGTCCATAATGGTTTTACGCGCTACTCCAGACTCGATCGCTGCTTTGGCTACCGCAGGCGAAACCTCGGTGATCAGCCTGCGATCCATGGGTTTCGGGATGATGTAGTCTTTACCAAATTTCATGTTCTGGGCGTTGTAGGCCAGGTTCACCTCTTCGGGAACCGGCTTTCGGGCCAACCCGGCAATAGCTTTTACCGCTGCCAGCTTCATCTCCTCGTTTATGGCTGTTGCCCGTACATCCAGCGCCCCCCTGAAAATGAAAGGGAAACCCAATACATTGTTAACCTGGTTAGGAAAATCGGCACGGCCAGTAGCCATTAAGATGTCTTTCCTTGCCTTTATGGCTACATCATAGTCTACCTCTGGTACCGGGTTAGCCATAGCAAAAACGATGGGGTTTTTGGCCATCTGCTTCAACATATCCGGTGTTACTAAGTGACCCGCCGATAAACCGATAAATACATCGGCGCCTTTCATAGCATCGGTCAGCGTTTGGATGTCCTTACGATCGGTGGCAAATAGCAGGCGCATTTCGTCCAGGTCGGCGCGCAAGGGCGTAATGAGGCCATCGATGTCAAACATCACGAGGTTTTCCTTTTTTACGCCCAACGAAAGATACATCCTGGCGCAGGAAACGGCAGCGGCGCCCGCACCATTGACAACCATTTTTATACGGTCAAGCTTTTTCCCCTGTATCTCGCATGCGTTAAGTAACGCTGCGCCCGATATGATGGCGGTGCCGTGCTGATCGTCGTGCATCACCGGTATCTTCATCTCTGCCTTCAACCTGCGCTCGATCTCGAAACAACTTGGCGCCGAAATATCCTCCAGGTTAATGCCGCCGAAAGTCGGCTCAAGCGATTTGACGATAGTTACAAATTCATCGACATTTTTGGCATTTACCTCCAGGTCAAAAACGTCGATGTCTGCATATATCTTAAACAGGATCCCTTTACCTTCCATTACAGGCTTGCTTGCCTCCGGGCCTATATTCCCAAGGCCCAAAACTGCAGTGCCATTGCTGATCACAGCCACCAGGTTGCCCTTGGCGGTATATTTATACACATCCTCTTTATTATCGGCAATGCGTAAGCAGGGTTCGGCCACACCCGGCGAATAGGCCAGGGTAAGGTCGCGCTGCGAATTGGTCGGTTTGGTAGGAACCACCTGTATCTTTCCGGGCCGGCCGTTGGCATGGTAGTCCAGCGCATCCTGCTTCCGATTGGGTTTATTCATGGTGTTCGGTTCGAGGAATCAAAATTACGATTCTTTTCGGGCAGTCATAAAAAAGCCCGGCCTATTTAAACAGACCGGGCATATATTTTTTTATGAGAAGTACTTAGCTCTTAGTTATTTTGACCGGGCTTTCAGCTGCCTTCTTCTCCGATGCCAGGTTATCAAATTTTCTTGTGCGCATATGAAGCGGCTGCCGGTCATCGAGCCACGATTGATCCGGAGGAGCGTTTACCCCGTTCAGGGAGGCGCTGGCGGTGTTGTTCAACACATCATAAAGCGCACTGTATTTGTCCGACGACGCAGGCGGCAAAATCAGCCTTTGCGGCGAAGACGGCGTCCCGTTCAATATCATCTTTTTATAGGAGGGATTCAAAAGTGTCAATTGCGACAGATCGACCCCCAGGGCTTTCGAAACGCTGGAAAGCGACACGCACTTATCCACCATCACCGTATCGGCGTGAGCCGAAAAGTTAAAATGCTGGGGTTGTATATTGTATTTCTGATAATAATTCATGATGTAGGCAATAGCGATATACTGCGGCACATAACCCCTGGTTTCTACCGGCAAGTATTCGCGGATGGCCCAAAAATCGGCAACACCGGCCTTTTCGATGGCATGCATTACGTTGTCTGTGCCGCAATTGTACGCGGCGATGGCCAGCAGCCAGTCTCCGAATTGTTCGTAAGCGTCTTTCAGGTAAGCGGCGGCGGCATAGCTCGACTGGATGGGATCGCGGCGTTCGTCTACATAGTCGTTCATAAGCAGGCCATAAAGCTGGGCGGTATTACTCATAAACTGCCAGGGGCCGGTGGCGCCCACACGCGACACCGCATAGGGATCGAGCCTTGACTCAACTATCGAGAGATATTTTATTTCTTCGGGAATACCCTGATCACGAAAAGCCTTTTCGTATATCGGGAAATAATACTTAGCCAGCCCAATAACGCGCGAAAGTTCATCGCGGTGACCCAGGTATGCATCGATATAGCTTTGTACGTATTCATTGTAATCCATCGGCACATCTTTTTTTATGGAGTCGAGGCGGCGCTCGAAAATATTGCCGAAGGCCCGGTGTGGCTTGTCAGCATGACCGATCACCGGATTACCGGCGGAGCTATTACTTGCCGTAGCCATGCCGATTGTAACCAGGGCCGAGCAGCACTGATCTTTAGCTAAAACGCCGGCATTTGCAGTTTGAAGCAAAGAGATAGCAATAATACCAATCAATAGTCTCATCGTTACAGCAGCAGAAATACGCATTACTAAAATAGTTTAAATCTATTATAGACCTAAGAAATATTTGGAAAAAGCCAGCAATTCCTGCTCTGCGAAGCGCTTGGCAATCAATTGGAGGCCCAAAGGCATCCCATTGCTGTTGCTGCCCGCGGGCAGGGATATAGCCGGAACGCCGGCTAATGATGCTTGTACGGTAAAAATATCATAAAGATACATTACCACGGGGTCTTTTTCTTTACGCCCGATTTCGAATGCGGGCTCGGGCGCTGTCGGCGTTAATATAAAGTCGTACTCTTTAAGCAGGCTGTCGGTTTTTTCACGGATCAGCCTCCGGACCTTTTGCGCTTTGGCATAATATGCATCATAGTAGCCTGCGCTTAACACAAAGGTACCCAGCATTACACGGCGTTTAACTTCAGTTCCGAAACCTTCGGAGCGCGACCGTTTATAGGTTGTCAGCAGATCCGTCGAGGCGGGGCTCCGGTAACCGTAGTGCACGCCATCGTACCGGGCCAGGTTGGACGACGCCTCGGCCATAGCCAGTATGTAATACGTTGGTACGATGTAATCGAGGTATTCAAAAGTAACCGGCGTTACGGTATGCCCTTCGGCACGCAGCTTTTCGATGTATTTTATAAGTGTCGCCTTGACCCCGTCGTCGACCCCGGGGCTTGAAATAGCCTCCTGCAGGTACGCAATCTTTTTGCGGGACGATGACGCCTCCAGGTTCCCGCGGTAAGCAGGAACGCTCGCGCGCGACAAGGTACTATCGTATTCATCGACACCGGCCATAATTTCAAGTAAACGCGCAGCATCTTCCACCGACCGTGTTATCGGTCCCACCTGGTCAAAAGATGAAGCATAGGCGATAATGCCATGCCGTGAAATAGTCCCGTACGTAGGTTTAAGACCGACAAGGCCACAAAACGAGGCCGGTTGCCTTACCGACCCACCGGTATCTGTGCCGATGGCCGCGTGACACATATTAGCCTGCACCGCAACCGCCGAGCCGCCCGACGAGCCGCCGGGTACTTTAGAAGTATCAGCAAAATTACGCGCGGGGCCGTAGTATGAGTTTTCGTTTGACGCCCCCATAGCAAATTCGTCGCAATTACAACGGCCGATAATGACGGCATCCTCGGCCAGTAGCCGTTCAACTATGGTAGAAGAATAAATAGAAGTAAAGTTCTCCAGTATTTTAGACGACGCCGAAACCTTGTGACCCTTATAACAGATATTGTCTTTTATGCCGATGACCATGCCGGCCAAGCGGCCTGCAATACCATCCCGGATACGGGTGTCGACTTCTTTCGCTCGTGCAAGCGCCTCGTCGGCGAATACTTCGTTGAATGCGTTGAGGTGCGAATTAGCGTGTATTTGGGTAAGGTAATTCTCCACTAATCCCTCAACCGTTATCTTACCGCTTTGTAATTCCGCCTTTATTTCATCTAAAGAGGAATAAAATTTAGTCATGGGGCTAAAAATAAAAAACTTATCCGTTGAAAAATAACTCTCAGCAGATAAGTTTTATTTAAAAGGCAGGTTTTAAGCTTTGACCGCGAAGATCAGTTCTTCTTTTCTTCGGTAGTCGAGGTACTTTCGCCGTTTTGTGCGTCTTTAAATTCTTTTACACCCTTGCCAAGTCCCCGCATCAATTCAGGGATTTTCTTCCCGCCAAATAATATCAAAATCGCGAGGATGATGAGAATGAGTTCCGGTGCGCCTAATGAGCCCATGATTTCTAAATTTATTAAATGATTAATTATTCGTGTGCGTTTTTAACTGGTTCAGTTTTGGTTTCTTCAACCGGCTCTACAGCCTCCGTATGTTCGGCAACCGCGTGGCTTTCCACGTAGGTCATCGTATTGGGTACGCTATTGGCAATTTCGTGCTCACTGCCGGCGCCTTCCAGGTTTTCGGCCGGAGGCAATGCCTGTATGGCTTTTTCTTCGGCTTTCTTTTCTTCATAACTATTGATCTGGTTCGTTATCTCGCGTTTAACCCCTTCCGAAGCATCTTTAAAATCACGAATCCCCTTACCCAGCCCGCGTGCGATCTCGGGCAGCTTTTCTCCCCCGAACAGCAACAACGCCACAAAAATGATCAGGATCATTTCCGGGCCGCCGATGTTCAAAAATAACAATACCGAATGATACATATCGAATAAAATAATTTACAAATATAAGTATTTAAAAAGCATAAAGCCGAAATTATTATCAATCAGGCTGAAGCCATAACCTCGGATCGACCGGTGTTAAGCCTTTCCATACCTGGAAACCCACTTTGGGTATCCCGGTCGAGCTTTCGTTGGCCGCTATGCCGATATTCTGCTTAGTTGTCACCTTCTGACCCTTTGAAACACTGACCGACTTCAAATTTGAGTAGGCTGTGAAGTATTCACCATGCTGGATTACAATAAAATATGCGCCATAAACATTATTCACGCTCCTCACGTCTCCGTCGAAAACAGCCCGGACAGGTGCATTTTCGTTGGTTTTGATATCAATTCCGGGATTATCGCTTTTGATGCCTTCCTCCATATACGGCCCAAAGCCCTGCACTACTACGCCATTCGTAACGGGCCAGGGCAAGCTGCCCCTGCTGCCCAGAAAGCTATTTGATAATCTTGCCGCCTCCGGCGTAGCGTTAAGCGCTTCGCTTGTCGTTCGGGCACTGGTGGTCAGTTTTGGAGGTGTAACATTTTTGTTATTGGCGGCATTAGCTGCGGCAGCCCGCGCCTCCTCGGCCCTTCGCCTGGCTTCCGCGGCGGCTACTTCCCTGCGGATCGCATCCCTTATCTCCTGGTTCGTTCGGGCAATCCTGCGCTGCAGTTCCCGTTGCTGTTGTTTCAGTTCGCCCTGCTGCCGCGAAAGGTCGCTAACTACGGCCAACTGATCCTTTTTCTGCTTGCCCAGGGTGGCCTTTTCCTTTACCTGGTCCTGCAGCAATGTGTTTTTTTGCTTTTTAGTGTTGTCCAACTCGTTGACCTTGACATGCAGGTCTTTTTCGGTGCCTTCGATGTATTCTGCCTGGCGTTGCCTGTATTCAGCAAACTGCTGCAGGTATTTCATCCGTTTATAAGCCTGGTTAAAGTCTTTTGCGGCAAAAATAAATTCCAGCTTGCTATACGAGCCCTGATTGCGATAGGCGAACAGGATCATATTGGCGTATTCTTTCTTCAGCATGTCGAGTTGCCCTTCCAGGCTGTGTATGTTATTGTTGCTCTCCGATATCTGGTTATCAAGCTGTCGTACCTCTGAATTGATGTTATTTATCTTTTCTTCGCGCAGGTTTATCTGGGCCTTTAAAAGGCTTAGCTGCTTCAGTGTGCTTTTTTTGTTATTAGCCGTTTCTTCGTATTCGCGATTAAGCTGCTCAAGCTCTTCGTTATATTTATTCAGCCTCCTTCTCAGCTCCTCGCTCGATTGACCGGGCTGCGCGTGAACTTTCACTGCCGCAAGAAGGATAAGGAAAAAGGGTATCAGTCGCAAAAATTTCATTAACCAAAAATATAAATTTTACTTAGCCTCCTCATAACCCGGGGGAATATTGAACGGATATTCCAGCGGCTGATCAAAGTCGGCCCTGACATAATGCATATTCATCCGGAGCTTTTTCAATCCTGCAACCGATGAGATATCGATCTGCGAAGGCAATGTTCTGTTGGCCACGGGAATGAAGGCGCTGTTGTTCACCTGCAATGACTGTGGCTGTCCCGGATCGTTCACATCGGTTTCCTCTGCTTTCAGGTTCGGGCCGACCACGAGCTTATATACCAGTTCATCTAGATTACCCGATAGCGCGACGCTGCTGCTGTCAGTCTGTATTTTGGCATTCCGGTTCAGCAATTGCGGTATGGCATTGCCGACAAAGAGCGCTTCCACCGAATTGTAATCGATCGACGAGCCTGTATACTTGTAAAGGTAACTAAACGGCTTCTTTAGATACAGATCCTGCAGCTTATTTACTGCCTTGATGCTATCCGGCGTGATGAGTGCTCTTGCCACTTCTATGCCCGCCAGCGCAGTTATTGATATCCAAATTTTCTGTCCCTTGCTGATGCGGATGTTCATCGTCACATCATTGCTCTTCCCGTTGATGGAAAGCGTTGTTTTTGCCCTGCCTGAAAATGTATTGAAATCCAGTTGCGCGGCTTCGATCTCCTTCAGCTTGCTTTCCGAGATCACCGGGATTTCAGTTTTCACCGAATCCGTTCTGGCAGGAGTGGCGACAAGCTGTTTGTGCGCTTTGCAGCTAACCAGTGCAACCATACAGGACACTGCCAGCAGCTTATTCAACATATTTTTTCCCATTGATCTTCTTGTCTAAGGTAGCGGAATCGCTGCCGTATTCCTTTGCCTTTTGCCAGCTTTTTACGGCGCCATCCGCGTCGCCTGTAAAATACAAAATGTCGCCGTAATGCTCGGCCTGTACCGCACTGCGCGTTTTATCGTCGGCTATAGCCTTTTCCATCCAGGTTTTGGCATCCTGATAGTCTTTCTGCTTAAACAATATCCAGGCGTAAGTATCCTCGAACGACGCAGTGTTCGGCTGCAATTCGTTTGAGTGCTTCGACATAGCGGCAGCTTTATCCAGCGATACGCCCCGCACTGAAAGATAATAAGCGTAATTATTCAGCGTATAGGGGTTATCCGGATTGTAAGTTAAGGAAGTACTATACGATTCGTCCGACTTAGCGTTGTCGCCTGTCGAATGATAGCAATCGCCAAGCGACGAATAACATTGCGACAACAAGTCCTTGTCCTGCGTTTCAAGCATGGTAGCATTACTAATCAGGCTGATGGCCTTTTTGTAATTCTTTTTTTGCTGCCAGGCCACGCCTACGAGGTAGTTGAGCCATGCCTGGTTGGGGAAAAGCGATAAAGCGTTCTCGCCATCTTTTATGGCCTGATCGAAATCACTGGCACCCAGATCGAGCCGCACTAATTGCTCCTGCACTTCGTAAACCTGGCCGTTCAGGGCTATGGATTTTTTATAACTTACCCTGGCACCGGCGTATTTTTCATTTTGCAGCAGCACGTCGCCGTATAAAGCATACGCCCTGGCATCGTCCGGGTGTGAAACGGTCAGCAGGCGGCTCAACTCGAGCGCGCTGGCTTTAGCATTAGGATCGGGAAACTTAGGTACATAGCCCATTATTATTTTTATTCCCTGCTCAACGTCCATATCAGGCAGCGCAAAGGCCTTAGTCAATTGGTCATAGCAATTTTCGTTATCTTTTTTGTCCCGGTACAGATCGGCAAGGGCCAGGTGCACCTGCCCGTTATCCGGCGCTACCTTTTCGGCTGACTGCAGTACCGGCAGCGCTTTATCGGCCATTCCGTTTGAATTATACAGTTCGGCTAAAAGCAGGTAATACCTCACCTGCGATGGATTGTTGTTGATCAGGTCCTGCACATCTGCAGCTGCTTTATCTATTTTGCCCTGCCTCAGGTATATCGATTCGCGTTTGGCTACAATATCGTCCGTCAGCCCGGTCAGGGATATCAACTTGTCATAAACAGCCAGCGCGCTGTTATATTTCTTTTCAATAAAATAAACGTTGGCCAGGTCAAAATAGTAATCCGGCTGCCCGGGATCTATCCTGAGCAGCTCGTTAAACACATTTTCGAGTTTATCTAACTGGTTGCTTTTTTCGTAGCAATCGGACAAGGCCACCCAGTACCACTGGTTGTCGGGGTTTACGGTCACCGCTTTTTCGAGCAGGTCCTGTGCGGACGCATAATCGTTTTGTACCCGCTTTATACTCGCCAGTTGGTACATAGATGCATCGTTTCGCGGGTCGATCTGTAAAACCTGGTTGAAATAGTCTGCTGCCCTGGGGAAATTTTCGATGGTTTTTTCGCTCATGGCCGAAAAGAACAGGCGTTTTACCGACATACTGTCGTCATATGTCATCGGGCGGCCAACCACCATCACAACCTTGCTTGCACCAGCGGCCTGGTCATTCTGCGAAAACGACAGCAACGGTGCAAAAAGTCCTACAAAAAATATCGCTCCGCTAATTTTCATTATCCAACACCTGTATGACCATAACCGCCGGCGCCACGCGATGTTTCGTTCAGTACATCCACCTCTTCCCATTCTACTCTTTCATGACGCGCCACGATCATTTGCGCAATCCGGTCGCCCGGTTTTACTTCAAACGGCTCGTTCGACAAGTTCACCAGCAAAACCTTGATCTCGCCGCGATAATCCGCATCTATAGTTCCCGGCGAATTTACAATGCTGATGCCATGCTTAAAAGCCAGCCCGCTTCGCGGCCTTATCTGCGCCTCGAAGCCTTCCGGCAGCTCGATATGCAGACCGGTTGCTATCAGCTTACGTTCCAGCGTCGCTAAGGTTACAGGTTCTTCCAGGTCGGCGCGCAGATCCATTCCCGCCGCGTGTATGGTTTCATACGCCGGCAGGCTATTCTTCGAGTTATTGATTATCCTGATGATCATTGCCTGGTGAGTATTGCTTTAATGTCCTTGCGTTCAAAATACCAGGCCGCTAATACGTATAGTAACAGCAAGGCGTCTCCCACAAATATATTATGCCTGAATATATAGAACGATAGAAAAACGATTAAAATTGAGGAAATTATATAAGCCAGGTTCTTTTTTAGCCTGTACGGGATAGGATAGTTTTTCTGCCCCCAGATGTATGAAAGGACCATCATCACGGTATATGCGATAAGCGATGTCCACGCCGAGGCCATGTAGCTGTACGCGGGGATGAACGCCACATTCAGAATGATGGTCAGTATCGCCCCAACGCCTGAAATATACAGGCCGTATTTGGTTTGATCGGACAGTTTATACCACACCGACAGGTTCATATATATGCCCAGCGCAACATAACCGAATACAAGCGGCGGTACCACCGGTAGTCCCGTCCAGTATAATGCTGTCTGCCTTGCATCATGTCCTTTTATAAAATACTTCAGTATATCAATATTGGCTATAAGCGCTATAAAGATGATGCATACCAAAATCACAAAATAGTTCATGATGCTGGCATAGGTTTGGCCTGCATTCTTATTTTTGGCATGATTGAAAAAGAATGGCTCGGCGCCTAACCGGAAAGCATTTATAAAGATGCTGAGGAATAATGATATCTTGGCACACGCACCGTAAATACCAACATCTGTAAGACTTCCCGCCGGCAAAAGTTTTCCTAATAAGACCTTGTCTAAGTTTTCGTTTACAAGATAGGAAAGATTCGCAATCAGCACAGGCCAGCTGTATGAGTACATATTCATTAACATTGCTACGTCAAACTTAAACCTGAGCTTCAATAGCTCGGGCAGTAAAAGCAGCAACGTAACCACACTGGTTACCAGGTTTGACAGGAATACATAACCTACCCAACCACTCACATACCATTGATTGAACCATCCATAACCCGGAAGATGATGATGTATCCAGAACGGTATACCCCAGATAAAAAACAGATTGAGTACGATAAAAATACCAATGTTGATCGTTTTGATCAGGCTATACCTGCCCGGCTTGCCATCGGCCCTTATTTTAGCGAACGGGATTACACACCATGCATCGATAACCAGGATAGCCAGGAAATAATCGACGTAGGTCACAAAATCGCTGTGATTTGTCCCCGTAACGGCCGAATGATGTTTTGCGGCATTACTAACATTAACGAAATCGGCTATATGCCCGATGAAAGGCGCTGTCAACAAAAGGAAAATAATCGTAACTGCAAATACCGAAGCAAAAGCATTATTATAGACCTGAGTCTTTTTGTCTTCGTGCTTATTCAGGTACCTGAAGAATGTAGTTTCCATTCCAAATGCCATCACTGCATTCAGAATAGAAACATAGCTAAACATGGTGGTGAGTATCCCATAGACGCCCGCGGCGTATGCCCTGGTGTAGACGGGCGTAAGAAAAAAGTTGAGGACTCTTCCGGCTATGGTACTGATGCCGTAAATAGCGGTTTGGCCTGCGAATTTTTTAGCGGTCGACAATGAGAATGATGTTTATTTCGAAATTTGAATTTCGAATTTATCGCTTCGGCAAATATTCGAATTCGAAATTGAACATACGAAATTCGAAATTCATTACCGGCCTTTTCTTAAAACCTCAAAATTACGATAGTTTTTCAATTCGCTCTCATGGGTATTTACAGAAATTACTTCTGCATGTTGCGGGCCTTCTTTGCACCAGTCAAGGAACAGATCTAATGTCATTTGGTCAGCTTCGGCTTCGATAAATACGCTGCCATCAGGTTCATTCCGGGCGATACCCTTTACTCCGAGCTGGTCGGCCACCGCTTTGGTGGATGCGCGAAAAAATACGCCCTGAACGTGGCCCCTGACCGTTATATTAAGGTGTTTCATGGTAGTTGCAAAAGTTGCCTTGGGCAAATATAGCCGGTACAAACATCAATCTTCGCACCAGGCGGCCATTTTATACAATTCATTCGGCCTGCAACACCGGCAAATCAATTACGAATGTGACGCCCTTACCCGGTGAACTACGGACATTAATATGCCCGCCCAGTTCCTCAACCTGCGACTTTACCATAAAAAGCTCCGCATCATTTTCTCCTGTTTGCTTATCAAATTTTCGGTATATTCTGAAAGTGTGCCAGCGATACTTTTCCAGGTCAATCTCTTTGCCATTATCCGTAAAAGTTAATTCAACACTATTCTTCTTAAGAAAACTTTCTATAGTGATCAGCGGGTCCCGGCCTGGTTGCTTATACCTGATGCTGTTCAATATCAAATTGAACAATATGTTATATACAAATGCTCTGTAACCCCATAGGTTATCGACCTTGAGGTTGCTTTCAATCACGAGCTTGTTTTCGGAGATGATATCATTGAAATGATCCTGTATATCTTTAATAATTGAAGAGAGTGATAGCCATTCGTATTTATCATTAGCCCGTCTGCTTGTCTGTGACATTAGGTTCATTTCATCAACAGCCTTGTCCAGATCGTTCGCTGACACAGACAACGCGTCTATTGATTCCTTAATAGATTTATTGCCAGAATCAGCAGTATTTAAAATATTGGATAACCCTATAATATTTGCAAGCAGCGCCCGCAGGCTATGCGAAAGAGTATATGCATATTCCCCCAGGTCTTTATTACGCTGTACAAGTTCAGCCGTCATACGATTGCGCTCTTTCTCATAATGCTTTTTTCTACTTATATTCTTAAAGGTCAGAACAATATTGACATTCTGTCCATCATTGTCCGCCACGCCTATCCATTTTACCTCAAACCATTCGGTTGATCCATCCGGCATGTTATAAAATGCCTCATAGGCGACCGTCTCGTTATTTTTAGCGCGACGAACCGCCTCATTGATAACGGGCCTACGTTCTTTTGGTAAAAAATCAGGGCCGATATTTCCTATTTTTAATTTTTTATCAAAATGCTTTTTGGCGAAGTCCTGTGCATTGGCATTGAAGGAGATTATCCTGAGGTCAGTGTCCAGCAGCACAATTGAAAGATCGGTATTTTCAAATATCGAGCGAAGATTCGCTTCTGATTTTATCAACGATGCTTCGGCTGACTTTCGATCTGTCAGATCAATATGCATCACCATTACGTTCTTTTTCTTTTTATCCTGCAATGGCGAAACAAGGAACTTAAACCAGCGCGGCTTTCCGCGCAAATTTCCCTGGTGTTCAAGTTCGAATGTTTTCATCCGGCCCGAGAGCACACTTTCTATACCCGCCCCTATTTTGCCTTTATCGCTTTTATCAAGCCCAACCGCTTTTTCGCAGATTGTCAAATAACTATATCCGGCGCCAAAATGAGGTATCCCGAGATTATTTTCGAGCGTAAATTGCTTCCACGCATCATTGACCGCTATGATCTTTCCATTTTCATTTAGCAGCGCGATCAATGGGGGTAACGCATTCAAAACCGCCACCTGCATCTCTAAAGCTTCCGCCAGCTCCTCCTGCTTTTCGGAAATCTGTTTTTCAGCTCTTTTCCTTTCGGTTATGTCCTGGATAAAAACTGTTAAACCCTCTTCTGATGGGTAGATAGCGTCCTCATACCAAATATCAAGCGGCGCATAATGATCTTCGTTCTGAATTATTTTTTGCTCGTTGAAAGCGCGATGAAAAGCATGATATGTTGCGGACCCTATAGCATGCGGAAACATCTCCCAAACATTCTTTCCAATCAGTGCGTCGGGGCTAAGTCCGACGGCTTCACAGAACTTTTTGTTCACGCAGGTGTAACAGAAGTTTTTGTCGAGGGATATAAAGCCGTCTGTAGTCCGGCTCAAAAATACGTCAATCTGCTTCGTGCGTTCCTTAAGCAGTATCTCGACATTATTCCTTTCTGTAATATCTCTGAAATTGCACACGATAGCCTGGATGTCCGTATCGTGCAGCATGTTTGTATATCGGCTTTCAAGCCAAATATAATGCCCGTGTTTGTGCCGTAGCCTGAACCTGGCAAGCAACGACGCCCCCGGATTTTCAGCAATTTTTCCGACTATTTCCTGGAGTGATGTTACATCGTCCGGATGAACAAGGGACACAAAATCGCCCGGTCGTCTGTCCTTTTCACTCCAGCCATTTATCCGCTCTGCTGATTTGCTACGGTAAAATACGTTAAAGCCGCTATCCATCAGTACGACTCCATCGTTGCTGTTCTCTATCAGCTTGTAGAACCATTGCTGGGGCCGGGTGGCGTGTTTAGAGGGGGCTTTTAACGTGTTTTCAATCTCAATGTCGAGTTTTTTCGACTCCGCCCGCCGGCTTAAGTCATGGACCAATATGGCGAAACCGAGAAGCTCGCCATCATCAAATACCGATGTGAAAGTGGTGCAGGCCCAAAATTTTGAACCGTCTTTTTTTACATGCCAGCTTTCGGCTTTGTATTCGCCTTTTTTTAGTGCTGCTTCAAAGGCCGTTTGAGGTTCGTTGCCGGGAACATAAAAAATCGAAACATGCTGACCTATAATTTCTTTTTCTATGTATCCGCTTAATGCTGCCGCTCCTGCGTTCCACGTTCGGACATATCCATCCGTGTCGGTCATAAATATCGCGCATTCATTGACGCTGGACACAAGGAGCTTAAAAAGTTTGCTTTCAATTTTTTCCACGGCCGCATACCGGCCCACACGCATACCACACATTTTCCTCAAAATTGAACAATCAATAGCTGCATTAGCCCGGCTTATCAGGGAGCGCCGGGTTTCATAGTACGTTAATATTAAGTTTTATTAAAATTAATAGAATGTTAAAGATACAAAAATATTTTCCAATGTTAAGACGCAAGTAAATTCTTCCATTTGTTGAATTTTACTTCTATAAGCCTTGGTTGCTGGTGAAAGTAAGTGAAAAGTTAATTAACGTTAAACCAATCTCCTCACCCTGGTATCCGGGGTAAGCCTAAGGCCATCCAGTCCGGTAAGCAGGTTTAGCCCCGGTGTTTTACCCGCTTCGATAGTTCCTTTTTCGTCGGCGATACCCAGGAACCTGGCGCCATTAACGGTAGCCCATTCTAGCAAGGTGCGGGTGTTTATTGCCGGGAATTTTTCCTGGATGAGACGCATTTCGTTAAGGATGCACAATTTGGTATTCGATGCCAGGCTATCGGTGCCCAGGGTTATGTTAAAGCCCTGGTCTACAAAAAGCTCAATTTTGGGCAGCTTGTTTTCTATGTACAGATTCGCGCCCGGACAGAAACAGAAATGTATCCTTCGGTCGAAGCGTTTAATAAAGTAAATATCCTTCAGGTTTGTGCAGGTATTATGCACCAGCAATATATCCTGTTTGTCAGTCAGCAAGGGGATTACCGATTGCAGTGAGTTACGCGCCTGTGATTTGAAATATGAAATGTCGATACCAAAATGCTTGTACAGATCGATAAAGCCGCCAAGCCGGTAACGAAAGAATTTATTTTCCTCGTCGCTTTCCTGGTTATGCATGCTAACAAGGTTGTCACCTGTTTCGCAATACCTTTTTATTAGCCTGAACAATTCTTTGGATACGGAATATGGCGCATGTGGTGTGATTGAACCTGGCCGCGGTTTAATTTCGTTTAATAAGGCAAGCGCCCTATCAAAGGCCTGCTGAGCTTTATCCGGCTGAAAGCTGAAAGTTTCGACGAATGAATGATAATATAGCTTGCTTACGTTTTTAACGGCGATGCTGATGTTGCTATTGCAAATGTCGCCCACCGCCACAATGCCATTATCAAACATCTCGCGGTCGGCCTTGCCGGCCGCTTCCAATATTTCCGTATCGCTTGCCTCACGGCTTTGCTGAACGTCTTTTATAAAGTTGATGAGCCCGGTTTTAGCTGGTATCTTATCTTTCAGATGTGAAAGCTCAAGATGGCAATGAGTATTAATGAATCCGGGGCAGATAACGCCTTGTAATGTTTCGACGGGGCCGTATTTGGATGCAGCTACCTGGGAATCGGTAACGGCAACGATCTTACCGTCATCATCAACGGTAACTATTCCATTTTTGATCGGATCGGCATAAATAGGAAAAACGTAATCGGCTCTAAAACTTTTCATTAAATATAACTTAATATACCCAGCCTAAAACCAACACGTATCCGGCATTTTTCTTCTATAAGTATCTGCTCTTAATAAAACAAATACAAACAAACTGCGTTTATGTTCTCTTATGGCATCATAAAAGGACATTAGCCTGAAACGCATTGATTCTAAATTGGGTATCTTTGTACCCGTGACCAGCACCGTAAATAAAAAGATCGATATCCGTAGCCTGGATATTGAGGCGTTAACAGACCGTTTTACCCAATTTGGCGAAAAAAGTTACAGGGCGAAGCAAGTTTATGAATGGCTCTGGACAAAATCATGCGTCTCTTTCGGAGAGATGAGTAATATTTCAAAAGAACTGCGTAAAAAACTGGACGAGCAATTTGTCATCAACGACGTGCGGATCAATAGCTCGCAGTTTAGCGCGGATAAAACTATAAAAAATTCTTTTATCTTATACGATAATCACCTGATCGAGGGCGTATTAATACCGGCGCCAGACCGGATGACTGCCTGCGTATCGTCACAGGTAGGTTGTAGCCTTACCTGTAAATTCTGCGCTACGGGTTATATGGAGCGCAAACGCAATCTTAACCCTGACGAAATTTACGACCAGGTAGTGCTGATCGACCGGCAGGCGCGCGAGAATTACGACATGCCGCTTTCCAACATTGTATACATGGGCATGGGCGAGCCGCTGCTGAATTATGCTAATGTGCTTAAATCGGTCGAAAGGATAACCGCCGAAGATGGCCTGAATATGTCGCCGAAAAGAATAACCGTTTCTACTGCCGGCATCGCCAAAATGATCAAAAAGCTGGGCGACGACCACGTAAAGTTCAACCTGGCGCTATCGCTGCATGCCGCAAATGACGAAAAGCGCAATACGATAATGCCCATCAATGAGCAAAACTCACTGAAGGCGCTATCCGAGGCGCTTAAGTACTATTTTGCCAAAACCAAAAACCCCGTAACGTACGAGTACATCGTCTTTAACGATTTTAACGACGGGCTGAAGGACGCAGCCGAGCTGGCAAAATTTTGTAAACATGTGCCCTGCAAGGTCAATATCATCGAATACAATCCCATCGCCTTCGCGAGTTACCTGAACGCCGCCGAAGACAAGATCGAAGCTTTTGCCGCTCACCTGCGCAGCCAGGGCATTATTACCAACATCCGCCGCAGCCGGGGGAAGGATATTGATGCGGCCTGCGGGCAATTGGCGATTAAGGAAAAGAGCAAGGCCGTCGAAATATAAAAAAGTTTAATTTAGGGCATGAAGTTGCAACCCGGCTATTTAGCCGATTTCGTAGCCTTATTATTCCCAGAGCTTTGCCAGGCCTGCAATGAAAGCCTTGTCGCGGGCGAGGAACTGATCTGCACCAATTGCCGGTACAATTTACCATATACCGATTTTCACTTAAAACAAGATAATATCGTTGCACAACAATTTTGGGGTAAAATACCTGTCGAATCGGCTTATGCGCTTTGCTATTTTAATAAAGGCGGCAAAATGCAGCACCTGATGCATCAATTCAAATACAAAGGCATGAAAAAAATCGGTAATGTGCTGGGCAACCTCGCGGGTGAAAGGTTGGTTAAGAACCCCCTTTACCAGGAAATCGATTATGTCATTCCCGTTCCCCTGCATAAAAGCAGGCTCCGAAAGAGAGGTTACAACCAGGCGGCGTCCTTTGCCGAAGGGATTGCGCCCAAATTAGCGGCCGAAGTTATGGAAGACAACCTGGTGCGTGTCCGTGCGACCGAAACGCAAACGCATCGTTCACGTTTTTCAAGGTTTGAAAATATGCAGCAGGTATTTAAGATTAACTATCCGGCAGCTTTGGAAAACAAACACGTTCTGCTGGTCGACGACGTAATTACCACGGGTTCAACCCTCGAAGCCTGTGGCGCCGAACTGTTAAAGGTCGATGGATTAAAGCTCAGCATAGCAACTATTGCCTATGCTGTCTGAACACGATTTGCAGATTAAAAAATTTACAGGATTCTATGCAGTTGCTACCTGGTTAACTAATCACTGGTTAACTAACCACTAGTCGCTAATTACTAACCCCTTACTTTCTGAAACTTACTCAATTTATCGTAAAGGCCTTTGGGATCAAATGGCTTGAGGATATAGTCGTTCATCCCGGCATTATTTATCTCGCTGATGTCGCTGCTCATTACCGATGCAGTCAATGCGATGATCGGCAGCTTCTGATAAAACTCCTCCGGCTTTGAACGGATAATCTGCGTCGCCTCCAGGCCACCCATTACAGGCATGTGTATATCCATTAAAACGACGTCCAGGTCATGGTTAGCCGCTATCTTGTCGACGGCTTGCTGTCCGTCTTCAGCAAATTCAGTAGATGCGCCCCATTTGCCCAGCACTTTGCTGATCAGTAACCTGTTAATTTGGTTGTCATCTACAACCAGCACGTTCAATTGTAATCCTGTTTCCACGTCGCTATGATTATTTTTCAGATGGATATATTCTTTATCAAATTTAATCTTAAATGAGAAAGTCGACCCCTTGCCGGGCATACTTTCTACATGAATTTTAGATTTATGAAGCTCGACCAGCTTTTTTGTTATAGCCAGGCCGAGGCCGGTGCCGCCGTATTTGCGCGATGTATCAGCCGTAGCCTGTTTAAATGACTCAAATATGGTATTTATTTTATCATTTGCAATGCCAATTCCTGTATCTGTTACTGCAAACCGTATTTGCACCTGCTTATCCGTCTGTTTAGCAACTTGCAGACCGATATTTACGCTGCCGGTTTCGGTAAATTTTATTGCATTGCCAACCAGGTTCAGCAATATCTGGCATAGGCGTGTCCGGTCGCCCATGACCAATTGCGGAACGGCCTCGTCGACTGAATAACCGAGATGTATCTTTTTTTCACCCGCGTTGAACTGCATCGAGTTAGCTATGCTTTGAACCAATTCGCGCAAGTCGACATTCATTTTTTCCAGTTCGATATTACCGCTTTCGATCTTGGTAAAATCGAGCACATTGTTGATGAGGGTCATCAGGTTTTCGGCCGAAAACTGCAGTATACCAAGGTTCTCTTTTCTTAATTCGCCCGTGCTATCATCCATCAGCACATGCGACATGCCAATGACAGCGTTCAGCGGATTACGTATCTCGTGGCTCATTACCGAGATAAACATATCCTTGGCCTGGCTTAGCTGCAGCGCTTCTTCCTTGGCTGCGATCAATTCCATCTCGGCTTTTTTCCTGGCCGTAATATCAACCAGCGAACCCACCTGGTACTCAACAACCCCATTTGGATTTACAAGCGGATTATTCGAAACTAACACCCATACGGGCTTGCCGTCTTTTCGGTACAATTTCAGTTCAACCTGGTAAGGTTTTTGAAGTTCAAAGTCCGCAACAGCGCCGTTGAATACCTCCATATCTGTTTCCTCACCCACGGCATCTGTACTAACCCGCTTGCCTTTCACATCGGCAAGCGAATATCCCAGCAACTTTTCATGGGCCTCGTTTATCCAAACGACGTTCCTGTTATTGTCGCGTATCACAATGCCCGTAGGCGATTTTTGTGCTGCGAATAACAATATATCCAGCTCGCTTTTTGCTTTTTTCTCCGGGGTAATATCCCTGCCACCGCCATACCATTTATTGTCTTTAAAGGTAAGCGACCATCTAAGCCATTTTACATCGCCTTTGCCGGTTATTATCGGGGTCTCGATATCGAATGTATGCTCCTGCTTAACCAGGCCGTTTTTTATCAGTTCTATCGCCGGCACGCTGATGTCGTCGGTAAACAATGTCCAGAAAATACGCCCGGTAAGTTCGCCAGGGCTTTGATCAAGTATTTTTTCGACGCCATTGCTGATCGTGCCGATTCGATATTCCCTGTCCATCACGCAAAAGATGGCCGGCATACTGTTGAACAAGTTGAAAAAGTCTCTTGAGCCTGTTTGTATGGTATGCAGATCGTGTTTGGCCTTGCGTAATTCAAGATGGGTTATTACCTCGCCCGCCAGGGTGCGCAGAGCGTTAAGCTGTCCGTCGCTGAGCTTACGGCCAACCATGTCCATCACACACAAAGCGCCCAAACGATGGCCGTCCGGACTGATCAAAGGTGCACCTGCATAAAACCTGATCTGCGGATCGTTGATTACAAAGCGGTTAGTATTGAAGTGCTCATTTTCAAGCACATCGGTTATCTCCAATATATCATCTTCCAGTATGGTATGATTGCAGAACGCATCGATACGCGGCATCTGCTTAACATCCACGCCCACACTTGATTTGATCCACTGCCTTTCCGCATCGATAAAAGAAATCAGCGCGACAGGGGTTTTACAAATAGAAGATATCAGCCGGGTAATCGCATCAAATTCCCTTTCAGGCGACGTGTCTAAAATGTGGTATGAGTGGAGCGCCGAAAGGCGTTTATCTTTTGTAAAAACAGTCTGATGCTTATTCACTTCTTATTGATCCGTACCTTTGTGCCGGTACAATGGATATGACTCCATTAACCGATGCACTTTTTTACGGATTTTACGCAAAGAAGGTTCATTCTCCGGGTCAACAATTACTGCATCTATCAGTTCTACAATCAGTTCCATTTGCTTTTCCTTCAATCCCCGGGTGGTTATAGCAGGGGTGCCTACGCGGATACCCGAGGTGATGAAAGGCGACTTGTCATCGTACGGAACCATATTCTTGTTAACTGTAATATCGGCCGCCACTAATGCGTTCTCAGCCGTCTTGCCCGTTATATTCTTGTTTCTCAGGTCGATCAGTATAAGGTGGTTGTCTGTTCCGCCGGAAACGATCTGGTAGCCGCGGTCGACGAAAGCCTTCGCCATGGCAGCAGCATTCTTTTTTACCTGCACGATGTACTTCATGTAGTCCTCACTCAAAGCCTCGTGGAAAGCCACCGCCTTTGCAGCGATAATATGCTCAAGCGGACCGCCCTGCGTACCGGGGAACACTGCCATATCCAGCAGGTTCGACATCATGCGCGTTTCGCCCTTCGGTGTTTTCAGGCCGAACGGGTTCTCGAAATCCTTGCCCATCATGATGATACCTCCGCGCGGGCCGCGCAAGGTTTTATGCGTAGTTGTGCTTACAATGTGGCAATGTGGCAGGGGATCGTCGAGCAAGCCCCGGGCAATAAGCCCGGCCGGGTGCGAAATATCGGCCAGTACCAATGCGCCTATTTTATCGGCAACTTCGCGTATGAATTTATAGTCCCAGTCGCGTGAATAAGCCGAGGCGCCGCAAATGATCATTTTCGGTTTTTGTTCGAGCGCCACCTTTTTTAGCTGGTCATAATCGACACGACCGGTTTCTTTGCTTACTCCGTAAAAATGAGGCTCATATAATTTACCCGAAAAGTTAACAGCGGAACCATGTGTTAAGTGGCCACCGTGCGAAAGATCAAAACCTAATATTTTGTCGCCGGGCTTCAAACAAGCCAGCATTACCGCTGCGTTTGCCTGCGCGCCCGAGTGCGGCTGAACATTCACCCATTCGGCGTTGAACAACTGCTTGGCGCGCTCGATAGCGATGGTTTCGATCTCATCAACCACCTGGCAGCCACCGTAATAACGTTTACCAGGCAGCCCTTCGGCATATTTATTCGTCGCCACAGAACCCGCGGCTTCCATTACCTGGCGGCTTACAAAGTTTTCCGACGCGATGAGTTCAATACCTTCTTCCTGGCGCTGCTGTTCTTCATCCAGCAGTTTGAATATCAGTTTATCTCTTTTCATTTTAGCTGTAAATCGGGGGCTAAATTAGTCATTAGATGTGAGATGTGAGATATGAGATTTGAGATAAAGGGCTGGCA
>DASZVE010000018.1:0-25581 GCA_035547095.1 Mucilaginibacter sp. | reverse complement strand
GCATCGATATATTCTGTGATCTGGGGCATAACGACACCGTTGACCGGGATGAACTCGGAAAACGGCCCTTTGGTAATTTCACTTATCGTAATACGGTCGACAGGCACATTATACTTGCTTTTGCCTGTTACTTGCGGAATTACAAAAATCACCAAAAATGCAATGAAGGCTGTGATACCCGCAATGATCATGATGCGTTTACTGTTCCACGTCTTTTTTTCAATTTTTCTATCCACGGTATAAATTATATTTTGCTATTGTTTACAAAAAGATATGCCACAAATTAAAATACTGTTTTTCAGTACATTAGTGTCATATTACACATTTAAAGCGTACGCTTCTGTTACAGCAAGTGTCCGCTTATGATACAACAGCGGCGCTGCGGGTCGTGGCTTATGGGTCGTAGTCCATCCTTCATAGTTAGGTCTTTATGCCAATTTACGATCAAAAGGTTTTAATTACACCATTTTAGCATAAAAATTGATGTTATAGCGCAGTTCATTGTTAACTTTATCACATTTTGCAGTAATATAGCGACTGTGATTTTACCGCTTGTTTTGCTATGAACTATTAAATGACCAAGCATATATGATATTAAGAAAGTCGACCGTCCTGGTTGTTGACGATGATGTAGACGTTTTGACCGCCGTGAAGCTTTTGCTGAAAACTGAAGCCCAGGAAGTGATAACCGAAAAGAATCCCGAGAACCTGAACTGGCTGCTGCAGCGCAACCAGGTCGACCTGGTTTTGCTGGACATGAATTTTAACAGCGCCATCAATACGGGAAACGAGGGTATTTACTGGTTGCGGAAAATAAAAGAGTGGAAGCCAAACGTGTGCGTGATCATGATAACCGCTTACGGCGATATCGACCTGGCGGTACGGTCGCTGAAGGAAGGCGCTAATGATTTTATTGTTAAACCCTGGCATAACGAGAAACTAATTGCCACCATTAAAGAATTGCTGGATAAACAGGAAGGGGTAAAACCGGCCAGGTCTTCGGTGAAAGCTGCTGGCAGTACGTCGATCCTCGGCGAATCGGAGGCCATGCAGGATATTTTTCATAAAGTAAATAAAATAGCCCCTACCGATGCTAATATCCTGATATTAGGCGAGAACGGCACGGGCAAAGACCTGATGGCTAAAGCGATACACGAACGATCCTTACGTGCCGATAAACCATTTGTAAAAGTCGACGTAGGGGCCCTTACCGATACTTTGTTCGAAAGTGAACTGTTCGGTCACAAAAAGGGAGCATTTACCGATGCCCGCGAGGACCGCGCCGGCCGTTTTGAGGAGGCGCAGGGCGGAACACTGTTTTTGGACGAAATAGGCAATATTTCATTACAGCAGCAAGCCAAGCTGCTTACGGTTTTGCAAAACAGGCAGGTGACAAAACTGGGCACCAACAAACCGATCGATATAGATATACGGCTGATCTGCGCTACCAACGTTCCGCTGCAGGAACTGGCGAACGAGAACCGTTTTCGCAAGGATTTGATCTACCGGATCAACACCGTTGAGATCAATATGCCGCCGTTACGCAAGCGAAGCGAAGATATCATACTGCTGGCCAAACACTTTATAAAAATGTATACCGATAAATATTTGAAGCCCGCCATGGACCTGGATAGCAGCGCGATACAAAAACTTCGGTCTTACAACTATCCAGGCAATGTGCGCGAACTTCAATATACCATTGAACGCGCGGTGATCATGGCCGACAGTAACACACTGAAGGCAGACGACCTGATCTTCTCGATCCTGGAATCATCGGCCGAAACCAATGAGGACGAGGACAACGTTCCGCTGAGCACCATGGAGAAGAACGCCATCCTGCGCGTTATTGAAAAAAACAATGGCAATATTACCCGCGCTGCTAAAGAATTGGGCCTGACGCGCACCGCACTATACCGCAGACTGAGCAAATATGATATTTAAGCGATACGAATGGCGGCTGCTGCTGCGGGTGCTGATCCTCTTCATCACCCTTACCATAACCTCCGTACTGGCGGTAAGCGGGCCGAGCTATTATATTTATATGGTGATCACGTGCCCGCTGCTGGTTTACGAACTGATAGAGATGATACGCTTCCAGAAAAAGGCGCAGGACGAGGTGAGCCAATTTGTCGAATCCATCCACTACCGTGATTTTTCGCGGCATTTTGACGTAAGACGCGCCCCCTCCGAACTTAAGCCATTAAGGAAAGGGTTCAACGAGATCAACAGCACCTTTAAGATCATCAGCCGCGAGCGCGAAACACAATACCAATACTTGCAAAAGATACTCGAGCTGGTAGATACCGGCATCATATCGTACGATAATGAGACCGGCGAAACCGGCTGGCTGAATGAAGCTTTTAAAAAAATAATGGGTATACCCTACCTCAAAACCATTCATTCGCTTGAAAAACGGGAAGAGGATCTATACAAGGAAATAACCCGGCTTAAACCAGGCGAAAGCAAAGTGATCACGATAACGCGCAACCAGCAACTGGTAAAAATACTCATATCGGCCAGCCTGCTGCGAAGCGAGGAAGGCGTATCCAAGCTGGTCGCTTTCCAGAACGTCAGCGAAGCGCTGGACGAAACCGAATCCAAAGCCTGGCAAAAGCTGCTTAACGTAATGACGCACGAGATCATGAACTCGGTCGCCCCTATTTCTTCATTGGCAGATACGCTGAAAAATCGTCTGCAAAGCCCCGAAATGGTCGGCGCAATGAACGGGCAGTTGGAGGACCTTGAGCTTGGCATCGACACCATTAAGCGCCGGAGCGAGGGCCTGCTTAAATTTACCGAAAGCTACCGCAACCTGAACAAGATCACCAAACTGGACCTGAAAAAGATACTGGTGCGTGACTTGTTCGAAAACCTGAACAGCCTGATGCAGCCAACATTAGAGAAGAAGCATATCGAACTGGAAATTGTATTGCGTGATCCCGCCCTGGCCATCGAGGCCGACCTAAACCTGATCGAACAGGTAATGATCAACCTGGTCGTCAATGCTATCGAGGCGGTAAAAGATCGGGAAAGTCCGCGGATAACGCTTTCGGCCGAAGTGCAAGCTAACAACCGGACTATCATAAAGATAGCTGACAATGGCATCGGCATGCCCCCCGAACTGCTTGACAAGATATTTATCCCGTTCTTCAGTACGCGTAAAACGGGCAGCGGCATCGGCCTGAGTTTGTGCAAGCAGATCATGCTGCTGCATAAAGGGAATATCCAGGTGCAAAGCGTAGAAGGCGTCGGGTCGGGCTTCCTGCTGCAATTCGCCGGTTAACAGCCAAATCCATGTAAATCTTTTTTATAAGAACTAGAATTCCTGCAAGCGCACGATAATGTCGTGAAAAACAAACACCAAAACAAGAAGAATAAACAGGTGAATAATGATCAGCATCTAGGTACCGGTATTGGGGCCGAAGATTTCATTTAGGACGAAAGGGTGCTGCTTCTTGTTCATTGTATATAGGACGTTCGGGTACTGCAAACGTGAAATTGATTAAAAATAAAGTTACGCACAGCAGCAATAAAAAAGCGGCCCGAAAGCCGCTTTTTTATTTATACCGGTTTCTCTATATAGTCGTTGTCGTATCCCCTCTTATCAATCCGAGTATAAATGCAATAGCAGCAATTACCAGCAAGGCATAGATTAAACCGCCTGCTGAATATGCAAAAACACCTATCGCCCATCCGATTACCATGATGACTGCGATGATATACAATAATGATCTCATAACAATTGTTTTTAATAGTTCGACAACCAACCTGTTCACAAAACCATGCCAAAAAATATCACAGCTAACAACAAAGACCAGTTGTTCTAAAAGGTAGACAGAAGTGTTCAGGAGGGGATGCCACGGGGAAATCCGGCCGGACGGGCGGATAATGCAAAGGATTACATAATTTATTTATTTAAAACAAAAATGATTTTCTTATTTTAGTGACTCTTAACCATTTATTCACCTTAATCTAATCTTATTGACATGAAAAAAATCTTGCTAATCTTGCTGGCATACATCCTGTCGGCAACATTCTGCTGCGCCCAAACGGGAAACAACCAGATCGGTTTGGGGGTTGAAACCAATTTGCTGTTATCCAACGGCTACAGCGACATCTATCATCCTGGCATCGGCGGAAACTTAAAAGGTTTGTATGGTATTGGCGACGCCGGCCAGCTGACACTTACCGCCGGTTACAATTCATTCAGCGGTAAATCAAGCTCCCAATTCGGCGACCAGACCTTAAGCCTGATCCCGGTGCAGGCAGGTTATCGTTATAATCTCAAATCCGGTTTGTATGGCGAAGGACAGGCCGGCGTAGGTATACTTACAACAAAAGTTACCGGGTTTTCTTTCTCTCAAACCAATTTTGCGGCGGCTATCGGCGTTGGTTATACCATCAATGGATTTGATGCCAGTATACGGTATTACACGGAATTTGATGTCATCAGTACTTTTGCCGTTCGCTTAGCGTACAATTTTTCGCTGGGAGGCAAAAAATAGCGACCACTTCTGGGTTCGCGCAGGGTTCCGGTACGGGACCCTGCGTATTTAAAGTTTGTGTTTTCACTTAAGCAGACTTTGCGACCGTCGTCACATCACCACCCTCACCCTAATCTGCCCGCCAGATAATGTACGGACTACCAACTTATCCGGCGTGGGATAAATGGCTTGTATATTCAGATCCTGTATGGTGACATCCGAGCGGATGCCATTGCCCATATCGCGGCTCAATTGCTTTTGCAGTTCGGCCTTGTTATCGGCTATCATTTTTTTGAAATTGTATGTGGCCCGCTGGCGGATCATGCCGGTGATCTTTCCGTTTAGCAGCCATTTGGCCGTTTTCAATATCCAGGCCTGGGTTTGCAGATCAAAACTAAGGTCGGGGAAAGTAAGCTGGTAAGTTGTGGGGTCGTAAGTCGGCGTACCTACAAGATAAATCGTCCCGGTGTTGGTACCGCCGAAATCAACTTCCATAACGATCTGTTTGCCCAGTCCCCATATTTTGGTATTATTCACCACAAAGTGCTTACCTGCTACATCAGCGCTCTGGCCTGCCACCTGCTGGTTCACCATCTTTGTCAGGTGGTCGTAGTTTTCAACCAGGTCGAGATAGACATTAAAGCCCTTCGACGGCGTATAAGGCGACAGGTTAGGCAGCGGTTTGACCGGCTGCGGATCGCTCACCGTAGTGAATACAGGCCGGGCCGACAAGCCTACCGAAAAAGTAAGCTGCGTGCCATTCAGGCTGAAATTGCTCAATTGCACCGACTCAGGGTTAATAGAAACATAGCCGAAATCGCCGACCTTGCTTTCCGTTGCCAGGTTCTGCCATATCTGCTGCACTACCGGCTTAATATTATAGGCGGCTATTCGTGTGTCAACCTGTTTGCCCAGGTCGTTCAAGGGGCCGGTAATGTATTGTATCAGGCGGTCTGTTACGTCGATCGCACCCATCACCACGTTGCATCGGTCCAGCGGTTTTGGCGCCGGGTAAAGTACTGTTTTTGATTTTAAATGATAATCGGGTGTTATGTTAATCGTCGACTGGTAGGATATCTGCATCCTGCGCGGCGGCTCGTCGCCCCAGCCGCACTGCGCCGAAATAACAGGCACAACAGGCGACGGCCCCGACCCGAATAGCGTTGCACATTTTGCGCAATACGAAACGGAAAAGCCATAGCTGCCGACGAAGCTCAGATTCACCACGTTATTGCCACCTGTAATAGTAAAGGGCGTCCGGGTAAACACATATTGGTATCTCAAGCCTTCGCAGGGTTGCTGGTTGTCGGAATATTTATTCGGAACCGAATTCTCGGCCTGCACAAAATAGCTTTTCAGGTCGACCGTTACCGGCACATCAATATTGGAAACCGGCTGCACTATTTTGGGGACATCAACATTCGCCGCTGTCGGCGCAAGTGGTTTTTTAGTTGCGCATGAATACAACAGTAAAGGCAAGGCTGATACAGCAAAAAACAAAAGGAATCTTAGTTTCATAAGGGGATAAACAGGGTAAAAATAGCAATTGCGCTAAAGATTTTACGAAGTTTTGAAAACTCGTAAATCTAAAAATCACCTGGCTGATCTATTACATTTTTAAAACTATTCCCCGAAAATTCAGTTAAGCAGGTTATGGACACGAACAGGTTATCACAAAACATCACGACGGCCTTAAATCAGCAAATGACCAATGAGGCGCACAACGCACAAATTTACCTGGCTTATGCCGCCTGGGCCGACGCTGAGGGTTATGAAGGCATAGCCAACTTTCTTTTCAGGCACGCCAACGAGGAGCGCAACCACATGATGAAATTCCTGGAATACATTCTCAAACGCGGTGGAAAGGTAAAGGTAAGCGCTATCCCCGACCCAGGTCCGGACCCTTCCGGCGTGAACGATTGTTTTGAGCGAATATTTAAATCGGAAGTGGAAAACACGGCTAATATTTACAACCTTGTAAATATCTGCATGGAAGAAAAAGATTGGGCGACCTGGAATTTTATGCAGTGGTTTGTAAAGGAACAAACGGAAGAAGAAACGCTGGCGCTGGATCTGCTTTCTAAGATTAAAGTTGCAGGGGGCAAAAATGCCGGTCCGGATGCATTGTATGCATTGGATAACGACCTGGCAAAAACACCGGATGATGCACGATTAGCGCAGGACGTTTCGGTAGAGGAACCCTGATCCGATTTTGACACATAATTAACTTTTCATTCTCTATCATTGCTTTTATAAAGCGATGAAGAAGATTTTTGCCATATCGGGCAGCCTGCGGGCAGGATCGTCCAATCATACTATTCTTGAGTTTTTAGGCAGATTGGTGCCAAATGGCATCAACTATTCGGTCTACGACGGGCTAAGCACTATTCCCGCTTTCGACCCCGGATTAGATAATACGCCGGAACCAGTCGTACAGTTCCTTCAAAAAATTGCGCGTGCGGATGCCATAATTATTTGCACGCCCGAATATGCTTTCGGCGTACCCGGCGCTTTAAAAAACGCCCTCGACTGGACGGTTTCAAGCGGATCATTTTCGGGTAAACCCGTAGCGCTTATCACCGCCTCCACGGGCGGGGAAAATGCGCATGAGGCAATGATCAAAATATTAGGAGCCCTGAATGCGAAGTTATCTCCCGAAACTACTTTGCTCATTTCTTTTATCAGAACGAAAATTGTTAATGGTAATTTTATTGAAAAGGAAACCGAAGAAAAATTGCAAAAGGTCTTAAAGCATCTGTTAGCCTCCGGTTGACTACTCCGGGAACACATCTCCAATTACTACAACTTAATAGCAGCCCCTGCCAATTTGACAATATCCTGACCTTTGGAACGCGCCTTGATGAAAGCTGTCTGGATCAGAATTCACAGGATTATTAAATTTTCAGAATGCTAAGCAATCCGATTCTGTTAATTCTTTAATTCTGCAAATTTTGATTCTGACAATTTATCAATCCCAAAAAACAATTATAGATTATGCAAGAAAAAGGAACGATCTCGATACATACCGAGAATATTTTCCCGATCATCAAAAAATTTTTATACTCTGACCATGAGATATTCCTGCGCGAGCTGGTATCAAACGCAGTGGATGCTACCCAAAAGCTGAAACGCCTGAGCTCGCTGGGCCAGGTAAAAGGCGACATTGGCGACCTGCGGGTAGAAGTGGCTTTCGACGAAAAGAAGAAGACCATCACGATTTCAGACAACGGTATCGGTATGACCGCAGAGGAGATCAAGAAGTACATCAATCAGATTGCGTTCTCAGGCGCTGAGGAATTCATGGAGAAATTCAAGGAAGCCAAAGATGCCAACGAGATCATCGGCCGTTTCGGTTTGGGCTTCTATTCGGCATTTATGGTGGCCGACAGGGTAGAAATAGAAAGCTTATCATACCAGGATGGCGCTGAGCCGGCACACTGGACCTGCGACGGCAGCACCGAGTTTGAGCTGAGCGAAGGCAGCTTAACCGAGCGCGGAACGGAAATAACCCTGCACATCAATAAAGACAATGAAGAATTCCTGAGCAAATACCGCCTGCAGGAAATATTGGACAAATACTGCCGTTTCCTGCCCATCCCGATCATTTTCGGTACTAAAACCGAGGAAGAACCTGATGGCGAGGACGAAGAGGGTAAACCAAAATACAAATCGGTGGAAGTACCGAACGTGATCAACGATACAGCGCCGATTTGGACCAAGTCGCCGAACGACCTGAAAGACGAGGATTACCTGGATTTTTATAAGCAGCTTTACCCGTTCTCTGAGGATCCGCTGTTTTGGATACACCTGAACGTGGACTATCCGTTCAACCTCACCGGCGTGCTGTATTTCCCGAAGGTCAAAAATGAATTTGACTTTCAGCGGAACAAGATAAAGCTGTTCTCGCGCCAGGTATTTATCACCGACGAGGTGAAAGACATCGTACCCGAGTTCCTGATGCTGCTGCACGGTGTTATCGATTCGCCCGATATCCCGCTGAACGTATCGCGCAGCTTCCTGCAAGCCGACAGCAACGTGAAAAAGATCAATACCTACATCACCAAAAAAGTTGCTGATAAATTGTCAGACCTCTTTAAGAGCGACCGTGAATCTTTCGGGCAAAAATGGCCGGATATTGGCTTGTTTGTCAAATACGGTATGGTAAGCGACGAGAAATTTTACGAAAAGGCCAAAGATTTCGCCCTGCTGACCAACACCGAAAAGAAAAATTTTACGCTCGAAGAATACAAAGAAAAGGTTGCTCCTATCCAGACCGACAAAGACGGCCGGGTGGTATACCTGTATACCAACGACCCTGAAAAGCAGGACGCGTTTATCCAGTCGGCCAACAAAAAAGGCTATGATGTATTGTTGATGAATTCGCCTATCGACAATCATTTCATCAGCGCCCTGGAACAAAAGCTGGAAAAAACCGCGCTGAAGCGTGTCGATTCGGATGTAGCCGATAAGCTTATCAAAAAAGCAGATGCACCGGAGCACATACTGACGGAGGAACAGTCGGCCAAAGTAAAAGAGATATTTGAAAAAGCCATCAATAAGCCGGCTTATAAGATCGAACTGGAAAGCCTTAACCCCGACGAACTGCCGGTAACGGTTACCATGGACGAGTTTATGCGCCGGATGAAAGAAATGGCGGCCATGGGCGGCGGAATGGGCTTTTACGGCAGCATGCCCGACAATTACAAGGTGGTGATCAATGCCAACCACAAACTGGTGAGCAAAATATTGGAGCAGGAAAGCCCTGACAGCCAAACGCAACTAGCTAAACAGGCGTTCGACCTGGCCTTGCTTTCGCAGGGATTGTTAACCGGACCGGAATTAACGGAGTTTGTTAACAGGAGTGTTAGCCTGATTTAAGTAAACTGTCTTATTAACAGGAAAATACAGCGGCGGATTGAAACCCGCCGCTTTTTTTATTGTATTAAGTTTAGGTAATTTTATGGAATAGTTTGTCGTTTTTCATCTAACGTGTAATATGAAAGCTTTGAGAAAGATTGGGGTCATGGCAATGATAGTCTGCGCCGTGGCCAACGTGCTAAATGCGCAAAATCGCCAGGATAAAAAAGCGGCAAAGCGCGCCGCTATCAAAAGCGCCGTGGAAACCAAAAAATATACTTTTATCGCCGACTACATGTTACCTCAGCGACGGGGCGCTATACCGCTTACCGAAACGTATTACGAAGTACGCGTTACTCCCGATAGCGTTATTTCATTTTTGCCTTATTACGGCCAGGCTTATTTTGATGTGCCTTATAACCCCACCGACGGCGGCGTAAAGTTTACATCGACCAAATTTGACTATTCCGTTAAGCAGAAAAAGAAAGGAGGCTGGCAGATAATCGTTGATCCGAAGGACGTAAAATATCTGCAGCGTATGGTTATCGATATTTCTACCGATGGCTATGCTTCCGTGTCGGTAACCAGTACAAACCGTGATTTTATATCATATAACGGCTACCTGAAGGAATAACGGTATTGTACCTTTTGGGGTACATGTTGTCCCCGCCGCACCCCGTTTTGAACAGGTTCCTGCGATAATTTGTCGTGGTATGGTCTTTGTTTTTGACTGTATGGTCTATATTAAATGATACTACCATGAAAGTCCTAAGTAATCTGTTTGTATTTATTCTCGTTTTATGGGGAGCAAATACAGTAATGGCCCAATCGTCGTTAAAGGACGATAAGGCCGACAAAGCTAAAGAAGTGAAAAGTTTGATCAACAGCGGGAGATACACTTTTGAAGCGACCAGGGAAATGGAAAAGAAAGGCGGAAGCATGTCCATGCGGCCGGGCGACCTTGACATCTCGAAGGACACCCTAATTGCTTATTTGCCCGATGCCGGCAAGGCTCCCGGAACCCGGGACAGGGCACGCGATGCGGGCATTACCTGCGTACATTATAGCTACCATATGACCCAGGGAGCTAACGGCAGGTATGCTGTTTCTATCAAACCTGAAGAAAAATACGCCAGGGACGTACGCAAGATCAAAGAAATAACCATGTATGTCAACAAGGAAGGTTATGCCGATGTAACGGTACGTACGACGAATCACGGCAGAATGAGGTTTCACGGTTATATTAAGGAGCACGAAGCCAACTTCCCGCCGGTTAACCGCGTAGCGATGAGATAACTTTTGCGCGAACAGGGCTGAAGATTAATCATTCAATGCTCCCGCACCATGCTTCAGCCCTTTTCCTGCTGTTACCAGCAGTTTGTGACCCGTGTCAAATTGTAAAATGACGTCATACATTTACCTTCCTGAAAAACCAACCGATATTTGAACTGTTGAACGTATAAATTTTGACTTTATGCTGCGTATTGAAGTTTCCCCGGATGGTCCATCCCACCTAACGTTTTCCGGACTCGAAAAATATAACATCCCCGCGCCTGACGATGGCTTTGATTCCGAGATCAATGGCCGCGTTGTGCTTCAATTTGAAGACGAACAGGAGGCGGTTGATTACTCAAACAGGCTCGACAAATATGCTGAATCGCTATCCGGCCAAAATCTGCCGGAATACCTGATCGTCAGAGATATAATTCATGCCATCAGTGACGACGAATTTGTTCAGGCTTATATTCAAAGCTAATCTTCAGAACTAAGCTTCGACGATGATGCCTGCGAACGTTAATCCTCCGCCGAAACCCAGCATCAATATTTTTTGCCCGGGTTTTATTTTACCCTCTTTCATCGCGATGCTCCATGACAACGGTATAGAGGCCGAAGAAGTATTACCGTAATATTCGATACTGCTTAGCATCTTTTCCATGGGGCAGCCGATTTCGCCGGCAACACCTTCAATGATGCGCATGTTGGCACTGTGCAGGATGACCCAGTCCAGGTCGTTCAGCTGCATGTTGTTTTTAGCGAGGAGCTCGCGTATTTTGGCGCTTACGGTTTGAATCGCCCACTTAAATACTACTTTACCGTTTTGATGAATTTTGCCGTTGGCTTCTATATATTCGCCATTAATAATCTTGTTGCTGCTCTGTGAAAGGTAAAGATCCTTGCCGTGGCTGCCATCGGCGCCTGTTACCGCATTAAACAGTTTAGACCTGTCCGAGGGTTCGACCAAAGCCACACCTGCGCCGTCGCCGAAGAGGATACAGGATGTCCGATCGGTATAATCTGTAAACTTAGACAGTGTTTCGGCTCCGAAGACGAGTATCTTTTTATGCGTGCCCGAAGCTATCAAACCTTTGGCGAGCACGAGCCCATATACAAAACCAGCACAGGCAGCCATAATGTCCAGGCATCCTGCATTTTGTATCCCCAGGCCATTTTGTATCTGGCTGGCGGTGCTTGGCATTACCTGGTCGGCGGTTGTGGTGCTTACGATAATAAAATCTACGTCATCGAGTGCGATGTTATTATCAGCCGCCAAATTTTTGGCCGCCTGGATGCAGAGGGCGCTGGTGAACTGATCGTCCGCTGCGAATCTCCGCTCCCGTATTCCCGTTCGCGATACTATCCATTCATCATTCGTATCGATTATACTTTCAAAATATGCGTTGGTGATCCTTCTCTCGGGGGCATACACGCTGATAGCGGTAATTTTTGAGTTCATCTATCCGGAATTAAACAATCGTGAATAGCCCAAAGATAGCAAGTGTTTCGTTTCATTTGCAAAACGCACAAAAAATGCGCATCACCAACTCGCTTATTCACTATTGACTATTTACTTTTCACCATTCACTACAATAAACAATTTGCTATTAATCCCGTCCAGCCCGTTTGGTGCGATGCGCCCGCACCGCGGCCGTTATCGCCGTCAAAATATTCGAAGAAGAGGATATAGTCCTTAAAGTGTTCATCGTTTTGCAGCTTGTCATAGTCGCCGTAAACAGCTCGCCGGCCATGCTCGTCGCGCAGGAATATCTTCATCAGCCTGTAATACAAATCGTCGGCTATTTCCTTCAGGTTCATAAACTTACCCGAACGGGTTGGAAACTCTATTTTGTAGTTATCGCCATAATAGTGGTAAAAACGATGCAGGCTTTCGATGATCAGGTAATTTATCGGCATCCATACCGGCCCCCGCCAGTTGCTGTTGCCGCCGAACAAGCCGCTGTCGCTTTCGGCCGGGGTGTATTTGATACTGAACTGGTGCCCGTCGACGGTTACCTGGTAAGGATGATCCAGGTGATATTTGGATAGAGCCCTTATGCCATAAGGGCTTAAAAACTCATCCTCATCAAGCATATACTTCAGCAGGCTTTTCATCCTGTACCCCCTCAGCAGGCTGACAAGGTGCTTGCCCTGTTCGTTCTTTTCGTTCCAGCGCGATACGAGCGAAGCCAGGTCGGGCCGGTTATCGGTGAACCACTTCATCCGGTCCCTGAATATCGGGTTTTCTGTAATGTCGGTATCATCCAGTACAACCGTAGCAAACAAGGGTATAAGCCCTACAACGCTCCTGAACCGCATTGTTTGTATACGGTTGTCAGACGACCTCAACTGATCGTAAAAAAAACCGTCCTCCTCATCCCAAAGGCCAACATTGTTCGGTCCCATGGCCGACATGGCCCCGACAATATAAATAAAGTGTTCAAAGAATTTGGATGCGATGTCTGCGTAAGATGCATCATGGTTGGTCAACTCAGCCGCAATATGCATCAGGTTGAGCGAATACATCGCCATCCAACTGGTGCCATCCGCCTGTTCCAGTTCCTGGCCGTCAGGAAGCTGAACGTTGCGGTCGAAAACCCCGATGTTATCGAGACCCAAAAAACCGCCTTCGAAAATATTGTTGCCCTGCGCGTCTTTGCGGTTTACCCACCAGGTAAAATTGAGCATCAGTTTATGAAATACGCGCGCCAGGAAACCGAAATCGCCTTTGCCCCCATTCCCTTCCTTTTCCCGCTTGTACAGCATCCAGGTTATCTTAGCCAGTACTGGCGGATTGGCGTCGTTAAAATCCCATTCGTAAGCCGGGATAGCGCCGTTGGGGTGCATATACCAGTCGCGCGTAAGCAGCAGCACCTGCCTTTTGGCAAACGCCATGTCAACGCTGGCCAGCGGCAAGCAGTGAAAAGCCAGGTCCCACGCCGCAAACCACGGGTACTCCCATTTATCGGGCATCGAGATAATGTCGCGGGTATTCAGGTGCATCCACTTGCTATTGCGGCCATTTAACCTTGCGGCAGGCGGAGCGGGCTCGGCCGGATCGCCTGTAAGCCACTCATGCACATCATAATGATAAAACTGCTTGCTCCACAACATCCCGGCAAAAGCCTGGCGCTGTATCATTCTATGATCGCTATCAGGGGCTTGCGACTGAAGATCGTTATAAAATTGGTCGGCCTCATTCTGCCTCGTTGCGAATATTTCGTCAAAATCATCAAAATTTGTTTGTGCATCCTGCGACAGCCGCATACGAAGTACGACGCTTTGGCCTGCCGGCACGTTAATATCATAATTGGCGGCAGCCTTTGTTCCTGTCAGCTTCGGATTAACGCTGGCGGCCCCGTGTACCAGGTGATCGTTTATGCCGTCTTTCGAATATAATTTACCATCATCATAATTATAAAGCCGGTTAGTGTTGGTTTCGTTCTCGCAGAAAAGAAAAGGCGGGCTGCCTTCGGCATGAAACCAAAACTGGCCGAGCTTATGATGGAAAATATCGATTATCCCCTTCATGCCGTCCGACATTTCCGGCTTATAGTCGTCGTGCCCCCAGGCCCAGGTATTTCGAAACCATATGGTGGGCAATACATTCAACGGCGCATCGCCCGCACCGCGATTGCACGCTGTTATTTTTACCAGGATATCGGTGGGGCTATTCTTTGCATATTCAACAAATACGTCGAAGTATTTATTGTCGTTAAAAATACCCGTGTCTATTATTTCAAACTCACGCTCTGTCCGCGAACGGCGCTTATTTTCTTCTAAAAGCCATGTATACGGATATTCCTGCTGGGGGTATTTGTACAGCATTTTCATGTACGAGTGCGTGGGTGTGCTGTCCAAATAATAATACAGCTCCTTTACATCTTCGCCATGGTTGCCCTCGGGATTGCTTAGTCCGAAGTAGCGTTCCTTAATAATGGGATCCTTTTTGTTCCACAAGGCAACCGCAAAACACAGGTACTGCTGGTCGTCGCATATGCCGGCAATGCCCTCCTCGCTCCAGCGATAGGCTTTGCTCCGTGCCATATCGTGCGTGCTGTAATGCCAGGCATCGCCGTTCGGGCTGTAATCTTCGCGTACCGAGCCCCATTGCCTGTCGCTTACATAAGGGCCCCACTCCTTCCAGGCGTTGTCCTGTAACCGTGTTTGTTCAGCGTTCATTGGTTGTTGTAATGTTGTAATGTTTGAAAGTTGTAAGGTTGCCGGCGGGAAATGTTTTTAAACATACAGATAACATTTCACCTTCAACATTCAAACTAAACGCTCCAGGCATTCCTCAAAAATCTTAACCAGTTGCCATGCATCAGGTTTTCAATATCTTCCTTCGAATATCCCCTTTTTTGCAGTAATGCCGGAACTTTTTGCAGATCGGCGATGCTTTCCAGGTCGTACGGGCATTGCTCACGACCAAATCCGCCATCCAGGTCCGAGCCGATGCCAATATGCAGTGTATTCCCGGCGATCTGGCAAATATGATCGATGTGATCGATCATCACCTCTAAATTACAGTTCATTTCCTTTGGGACCGACTTAATCCTGGTCCATCCAGGCACCATCATCCATGCGTCCAGCGGTGCGCCTATCACGGCGTCCCGGTTTACTAATTCCTTTATCTGCTCATCACTGTATTGCCTGTTGTGGTTCACCAAAGCGCGGCAGTTGTTATGACTGGCCCAAACGTGCCCATTAAAATTATCCAGCGCCTGCCAAAATGCGTCATCGCAGAGATGGGTTGCATCCAGTATCATGTTCAACCGCGCTATCTCCTTAAGCAGATCGAGCCCCGGGCGGCCCATTTTACCTGTGGCATCTGTACCATTTGCATATCGGCCAGGCCCGTAGTGCGCAGGACCGATTGCTCGCAGACCGTACAAATATGCTCTTTCAAGGTGTTTTATCGTAACAATAGAGTCGGCGCCTTCGAGACTGAGAATGTAGCCGATGGGTCTGGCCTCACCTGTTTCCCGCTTCCATAGTGCGAGATGTTTTTCCAGGCCATTCAGATCGGTGATCTGCACCATCTCACCGTCTTCTTCCATGGCCTTATACCAGGCCAGTTGCCCTTGTGTTTGCGCCCAGGCCTGTTCGGGCGAATGCCAGCCGGGTAAAGGATTATCCGGCGCCACATATCGTCCTATCTGTGTAGCTACCACCAGCCCGATTTTGCCTTTTCGCAGCTCGGGCAGCGATACCACCGCATTGCCCCGATCGGGTTTGTCCGTCATATCTTTTTCACGGGCGTTTATTTCTGAAACAGGTTTCCGCAGGTCGCGGTTCCATTCCAGTGCATTCATACTCAGGTCAAGATGGGCGTCGATGGTGAACATTTTTTTGATTAAGTTAGATTAGGTTGATTCGGTGAGTGGTTGGTCAAATCAACTTAATCAACCATTCAACTCAATCAACTAAATATTGATCTTTCTATCCCTGGCGATATTTTTCCATTCCCCGGTGATCTTGTGGTTTTCAATAGTAATCGCTCTTTCATAAAGCGCTATCGTCGGGCAAACGTGGTAAGGCATGCCATAAAGCACATCGCCGACTTTATATTGATGCCCTTCGACGGCTTCGCACACCAGGTGCTCTTCGCTTTGACTGATCATCTTCAGTTCAGGCGCATTGATAAAATATATGCGTTTACTTAAGTCATTTTCCGCCGATACCGATTTATGCCCAACATCGAGGCAAACCTTTGTTTTATCCGGCAGCGATATCACCCTCGAAATAACCAGCGCGGCAGGCGAAAATGGCTGTTCGGCACAAACAATACTATAACCGCGATCCCAGTAAATCAAGGTTCCGGGGCTGCACTCAATTTTTTCTCTTTTGGCATGGATGGGAAACGTAGGCGACCCTCCTGCCACAATAATTGGTTCAGGTAAATTCTTTGCCACGATTTCCCGCTGTAATTGCGCAACGGGCTCATAAGCCAGGTTACAGGCAATCGTCCTTGCTTGCAGATCGGCCTCGTGCAAATGCCCGTCGTATGCATGAAGGCCGATCAACTTTATCCCGTCTAACGACTGGCAATCGATATATAATTGCAGCGCGTCCCCGGGGATGATGCCGGTACGATTCTGGCCGACGTTCAGGTCGATATAAACATCGATTTGCAATCCATTTTGTACAGCTGTTTCCGAAATGTTCGTGGCAGATGTGATATTATCAACCAAACAGGAATATTTTGTGTCCGGATAAGTTTTGATGAGTTTGATAAGCCGTCCCAATTTTGGTCCGGCAGGCTGATAGGCCAGCAGGGCATCCGGCGCCTTGCACATTCCCAGCATTTCGGCCTCGGCGATGGTCGCGCATTTAAATTTGGTAATCCCCGCATCCAGCATCAACTGAACAGCCTCTACGCACTTATTGGTTTTTACGTGGGGCCGTAACCGGGACACATCGTCGATCATCCCGGTTAGGAGACGGATGTTTTCTTTAACTCTTTCCCGGTAGATTACTAAAGCAGGTGAGTCGAGACTCTCAACATCACTGATAGAATACCAATCGTTGTGATCCATTTTCTTTCGGACTTATGCGGACTTTCAGGGACTTCCCGACTAAGCTAATTCAAACAGCGCTTCTATCTCCACAGGAATATTTCCGGGCAACGAGCCCATGCCAACCGCACTGCGAACGCCAACTCCATTTTCCTCACCCCAAACTTTGGCAAACAGCTCGCTGCAGCCGTTTATGATGAACGGATGCTGTTCAAAATCGGGGGTGCAATTTACCATCCCCAGCACTTTGATTACGCGTTTTACCTTATCCAGGCTGCCCAGGTTTGCTTTGATCGTTGCCAAAATCGCCAAACCAACCTGCCTTGCAGCCAACTTGCCATCTTCGGGTTCTACGGCGTCGCCGATGCGGCCGACGATAAGCGTACCGTCCTCTTTAACGGTACCATGGCCCGAAACATACAGGTATTTTCCGTCGACTAAACAAGGTTTATAAACGCCCATCGGTTTGGGTGCGGGCGGCAATTTCAGACCAAGGGCGGCAAAATTTTCTTCAGGCGTGTTCATGTGATAAAACTATAAAGTTTTGGTCATACAAAAAGAGTAATACAAATAAAAAATGCGGCATTAAAGGACGTCCCGTTCGCACAGAGATTTTGGAACGAGATCATAAAAAAAGCCGGGGTTCTCAGGCCCGGCTTGATACTCAACCTCAAATTATATAATCAACTAAAATTTCATTGTAAAGCCCACGTTGACAACATAGTCGGCAAAAGCGGCATCGCCATGGGCATACGTACCGGTCAGATAAGTTTGACGCTGGTCGGGTACGCTCCAGGTACGGTCGCGAATAATAGCGATCGGCACATAGGCATATAACGCAAATTTGCTGAAACGCCATGTTAAACCCGGCTCAGCAGAAATGATGTAACCCGGTCTGCGGAAACCGTCGCTGTTACCGATCAGGTCGCGCACAGGCAGGCAGTCGTCCCTAAAGCCAAGGGAAAGATCGACGTGTTTCAGCATCAGGCTGCCCCCTGCGCGAATCAGCATTTGGTCGGGCACACTTTCCACATCGCTGGTAATGGCCACTTTCATCGCACTCGGCGCAGTTGCTGACGTCGGCGTACCGTTCACATCACGCGGATTGGCGAGGTAATAGAAGTTACCATAAAAACCAAACGCATTCGATAAGTTCAGGTAAGTGTTTATCTCGGTGGCGATACCGGTACCGCCGTCACCCAATTGTATTGATTGGTCGACCGCCCCTAAGGCGTGTGTGCCGTTCTTCTGCAGGAAATAGTCCTGCATGTCGTAGCCGCCCGTAGCAAATTTTATCCCCAGGCCTACCTGGATATTGAAATTATGTAATTTTTCAGGGTCGAAAAGCCAGTAATAGCCGGTAACGCGGACGTCGCCCACACCAAAAGTATGTGTGGCAAAACGGGTAGAACCGACGCCATTGTTCAATTGCGAACGGCTGTTGTTGGCGAAAGGAATATCAGCGGCGAGCGACCACCTGTCGTTGAAAAGCCGTGTAAATACGAAGTCTTCCGTTTCCACATCGTTAATAACATTGGTATGTTGCGCCACGCGCTGAAACTGTTCCTGCTTCCCAACAAAATGCCTGAACGAACTATAATAACGCGTGTTGCTGTTAAAAAGCCATTCGCCCTCTTTTAATACGCTGTCGGGATGCTGTGAATCCATCGAACACAGGCCGCCCGTGCTCCGTATAGCCACGCAGCCCTGCGCGAATACCTGGTAATGGTTTAATAAAATAAAAGATAAAGTGATGCAAAAGATTTTGGATAGGTGTTTCATGATTTGTTAGAAATTGTTGTGTTTGTTGTTCATTGTTAGCTGTTAAAATTGGAGATGCTTGCACCCTGAAAGGCGCTGTTATTATAGTTTTGGGCAGCGCGAACCAAAGGGCCAGGATAGCGCCGTAGCTTCCCCCACGCTCGATCCATTCAAATAGTTCCCAATGGGGATAGAATAATTCTGTTCCTATTTTCCACACGAGGAAGATCATGATCAGCGGGCGCGCAGGTTTGATCAGCACGATGAAGGCGGCGCCCACCTCGAATACGCCGGCAAAATGGGCAACGACGCCCGGGTCGGAAAAACCTAACGCGGCATACTGGCTCAGTAAGCCTTGCTTATCTATAAGGTTCAGCCAGCCATGACCGGCGAGCAGCAGAAACACGATTACCCGCAGGCTCATTACTAGTTGCCTGGCGGTTATTTTACCTGCGACATCATTCGTCGTGACCCTGGCAAACCAATGTTTTATATCCACGCTGCCAATGCCGCATAGAACGAACAGTGTAAATGGCGCACCGTAATTGCCTGCACGTTCAATGAACTCGGCAAAGGGTTCGCCTGACAAAGGCCGCAAGGAAGCGGTTATGAGCCCCCAAAACGCCAGCCATCCCAATACCGCCCGTGTTGGATAGAACAGGAGCGAAATGCCCATCAGGATATCGAACGTACCGACAATAGGCATAAGATAATAGGCCGTATCGTGCCCGATACCGAATACGGCAAAATAATTGCACCATACCTGCTTGGTTATAATACCGAAGGCTCCATGACCAATAAAGCACATAGCCGAAGCAAAGCGCAGCGAGTAATAAATGTACTTTTCGTTAGACGATGGTTTCATTGTTAAAGATCTAGAATCTTATGTATCCCTTATGCGCCATTCGCTCACCCATTTCTGTATAAGCCTCGTTAGGGACCGGCGCCCAGGTGCCCAGGCCGTCAACGTAGCGATTGAACATGCAAAACGCCGCGGCTATCAATACCGTATCATGTATTTCCAGGTCGGTCGCGCCGAGGCTGCGTGCATGGGCGATGTCTTCCTCAGTCACTTCTTTGCCGCCCCGCTGAACCTGGTGAGCTATGTGAAGCAACGATCTCAGTTTTTCTGACACCTCCGTATTGGGCAGCCCGGCCTTAATCTCATCGATAAGCCCGATACCAGTTTTTAAATGTGCCGCGGCAGCCGCTGCGTGCGAGGTATGGCAAAAATGACATTTGTTCCAGTACGAAACCGAGGCGGCGATGATCTCCCGCTCACCGCTGCTTAAACTTGATGGGCCGCGCAGTAAAACCTCTGCCAACTCGGTCAAAGGCTTACCGGTTTCCGGGCGGTAGGTTAACAAACCTACTATGCCCGGCAACTCCTCGTTTAATAATTTGATATGCGCCATATTTCAACTACTTGTTTCGTTTATAATTAATTGCCGGTTATACCCGCGCCATCGGATTCGGCCCTTTGCACGGCATATTGTCCTACTGCGTTGCCGGTTTGCAGGCCCACTTCAATATCCTGCCGCGTATGAATACCGGATACCAGTCTCGACATCGCCGCCTGCTGTGCCATCTCTGTAAACTTGGTGCCGCTGCCGGGCAACAAATAATTCAGCACAGTTGCAGCGGCGCCGCTGAAATTGGAGTGGCCGGAACTGTACGATGGGAAATTAGGTATGCCTGTCAGTGTTTTGATCTGGTCGTTAGCCTGGGAAGGCCGCGGATTGAAATAAGCATACTTGGTATCCCAGCAAACAATGGCGGCGTCCATCTCGGCCATGTTCAGCAGGGCAAAGTTTCGCGCCCAGCGTACCTCGCTGTAATTTTGTTTTACAAATTCGTCGGCCGCGATGGCGTTCCAGTGCCCTGCCGGCGTGTAAGTTGCGGTACCGTCGGCCCAAAAAGCGGTCAACTCTTCGTTGGCCCTGGTCGGGTGCTGACTGTAATTCAATACTTCGGCTATCTGAGCCTTAAATTCCGGTGAATTTGTTGAATATGGCGGCCCGGGCCTTAATGCTACAACAGTAGCCGTGTCGAAAAGGAAAGGTTTGACCTTATTGAATAAAGGCAGCATAGGCGGCCTTTTAGGAGTTTCCAGGCTTATCCAGTACGTCTCGCCGCGCGCGGCAGTTTGCGTCTGCAATTGGGTCCAATAGGCCTTGTTGCCGCCTGCAGCACCGGCTTTGTCTGTACGGGCGCGTGCAGTAAATACATCGGCGACCTGCTTACCAAGCGACTCTCCTGCATCCAGTTCACCACGCACATTGGCGCCCGCTACCATGCGGTACAACCTTTCGTTTTGTGCCTGCTGCTCGATATAAGCGACGTCAGCCGGGAAAAGCAGTTTCATCATTTCAACCGCCGCGCCCTCAACCACCGCGTCTTCGCTCGGATACGAGGGCAAGGCCGACTTAGGTATCAGGGCTTGTATGGTAGGGTCGTTTACGTATGGCGCCGACCGGTTATACATTTTTTTGAAGTGGTAAGCGGCTATCAGGGCGTCGTATTCGGCAGCGCTTACATAGGCGTAGGCACGCGCCGCATAAGGCGGGTTAGCAAACGGGAACGTCGGGTAAGCGAACGGGTTACCCGAACTTGGCGCCGGATATGAACCGTCAACGTTCTGATATGGCGCCAGGTTGTGTTTAGCCACAAGGTTGCGCATGATCTCGTTCCACCGCAAAACAGCACCTGCGCTCCAATATTTCACTAAAGCGCGCTGATCGTCGGTAATGCTACGCTGAAGGCCCTTGATCTCATTCAGGTCGGCGATATATGCGGGTGAATTAGTTGCAACTGGCGCATCAACGGTAAACACGCCCGGATCACCGATCAAAACCGGCTTCCATGTATCGGCGTTCAGATCCAGGGCCTTCGGAGAAAGCGCCGGATATTGCTGCGTGCGGTCGATAATGTCTTTCTTGCAGGAGGTACAGCAAAGTGAGGCCGCCGCAAGCGTAACAAATGTAGTATTGCGTAAATATCTTTTCATCGTTTTAGTTTTTATAGTAATTAACCTGTGATTCCTTGCCCTTCAAACTGAATATGTAGCTAAGGCCGCCATGTATCATATTAGCCTGGCCCACGTTACGCCCTGCAACTACGTAATCGTCGCCGGCGGTAAATTCGAGGTTATAGAATGATTTTAGCCTGTACCTGAAATTCGCTCCCAGGCTGGTCATATTCATACGGTTGCTCGGGAACGGCATATCATTTTTGCGGATGTCGAAGCCCCCGAGCGAAGTGCTGATATCGGCAACGCCTTCGGCTATGAAGTATTTGCTGCGGAAGCCTGTACGGAAGTTATAATCGCTCATGTTAGGCAACTCTACCTGGTTGCTGTAGATCAACTGCGAGGTATAGTAGGAGTTGCGGTCAATAGTGATATTGCTCCTGGTCATGTAAGCGCCCGACCCGGTGAAGAAAAACTTATGGAAAGTGTAATCAAACACTGCCCTCCCGCTGAAATCGGTGCTATGACTGCCCAGCGCCAGCGGCAAATAGTCGGCCTGGTAGTCGCTCGACGGTGTCGAGGCAGTTACACTTGCAAACAGCGCGAACCTGCTACCACCCGAGCTAAATTTCAATCCCTTCCATTTAACGTTAAGTGCTGCATCCTGGAAGCCTTTCTGATTGTGGAGCGTGCCTGCGGTAGAGTGAGTGGTGATGTAGGGAAGGCTAACCGTTGCAATAAGGTTGTTTGTAACTCCATAGGTAACCATCAGGCTGTACATGTTGCTGGTCAGCGTGCCTATATTGCCATTGCTGCGCTTGTAAGTACCTTCCCAGTAATTCGTCCATTGGGAGTTGCCATACATAACGCCCGGACATAGGTAATTTTTGGGAACCATGATCCCATCGTTGTCCATCTGCGCCGACGAGCGCTGTACCGACGCGACGATACATGCCATGGCCAAAAGGCATCGAAAAAAATGCTTAGTAGAAATTTTCATTGTGTGTTATTTAATAAATTGATTTAAGGGTTCGTTTTTATCAGCCGTTGCCGCTTGCACGATTGTGCAGGAAGACACTGATCGCGGCTGCGGGCGACCGGGTGAGTCTATTCAATATCAATTTAGTACTTTGAGACTGCGATGCATACATACAAGATGCAACGCTAAATCGTACGCTATGGGCGAATGAAAATTCGCTGCATAACAAAGCAATTAAACTGCAGAGAATAGTAATTAACAGGCGGTATTGGGAGGTTTGCCCGGAGATTCGATGTAAGGGCTGCTCAAGGCGGGCGGGCCGGTGCGATCGTACATTTTCGGCAGTTGTTCCTCAAAGGCCGTATAATCGCAATTGATCACCTGGTAAACGTGATCATAGATTGACTCCGCTTTCTTTTCGGGCGAATTTGCGCCCTTTTTATTCAGCGGGATATCATTCAGCTCCTTAGTTATAAGGATATTGCCTTTAACAAGGTTTTTCTTAACCGTATTCGGCAAACACCACAGCGACAGGGTATCGCGCGTCATTCTTAGTTTAACGTAGTTATAATAGTTGCCGTTTACTTGTATCTGGCCCTCCACATGCTCATATTCGGCCCAGTCTTGCTGGGTTGGCATATTTACAGGTATTTTAAGTTCGACGAGCTGGGCGGAATTGAATTTGCTGTCGTACATTTTGTTAACGATCTGTACGTCAGACTCGTGAATGAAATATTTAAAAACCAAAGCATAACCGCCCATGTTCAAAATGAACGCAGCAAGAAGCGATATCGCTATTAGTTTTTTCAATTAAGAGGGTAAAAATGGTCTATAACTGCGGTGAATATAGAAATTGAAAATATTATTTGCAAGAACTTTGTTACAAATTGATTGTTACCGGTTGCCAAGTTGAGTTAGTCAAAGTAGTTTTCAGGACGCATTAACGCATTTTTTTGGTAACTTGATCCTGCTAAATTTCCCCGACTTCCGACTTCCGACTTCCGACTTCCGACTTCCGACTTCCGACTTCCGACTTCCGACTTCCGATTAGAAAATTTTAACCACTTGTTAAAAAATCATTTGCAGGAATTAACTAAAGTGTCATTATCTTTACGTGTCCCTAAGCCCTATCAACCTGGAAATACTCACCTGTTTTTTGGAAACGTAGCGTTTTAGGCAATAATTAAACATTCTTAAATCATTCTGACCATGAGAAAATTGCTACTCTGCATCGCAGCGGCGTTCATGTTCGCTTCCTGCCAAAAAAACAGCACTCCTTCTGTCGAAGTTCAGTCGCTAAAAACGAAAAACTTAGGTTCGAATTCGCTTCTTTGTTCACCATACACGCCAGGTGTTGACGTTTATATATCAGACGATCAGGCCGTTCCCTCTAACTCCGAACTAGGCTTAGCCGGATATTATAAAAATGGAGTGTTTATACGCGCAACTACCGATACACTTGTAAGCACTTCGGCCACGGCGGTAACCGTATCGGGCAACGATGTTTATGTTACAGGCTCAGAAGTAACTAAGCAGTTTCCTCACGGCCAGGCGGCCTATTGGAAAAACGGCGTTACTCATTTACTTAACTATGGTTTAGCAACAGGCGAGCAAACCTCGGTCGCGTACGATTTGGCCGTTTCGGGCAGCGATGTTTATGTAATCGGCGTATACACCGACCCCAACGCCGGTCATAGCTCTGGCATTATTTGGAAGAATGGTGTAGCACATAATCTCGATTTCGCTGGTGTGAATACTTTTGCGTATGGACTGGCCGTTAATGGCCCAGATATATATATTTCCGGTACGTCCACGCTCACTTCTGCCAATAACTTGAACACAACAGCGACACTATGGAAAAACGACGTCCCGAAAAGGCTCACTTGCACCGGTTTTAGTGCCTCTGGCCTGTTTGGTATTACAATCAGTGGCACCGATGTTTATGTTACGGGCATTACTTACCCCGCGCCAAATGCTACGACGACGGCGGTTTATTGGAAAAACGGTGTACAGCATTTTCTTGGTAGCAATGCCATTGCCAGCGATATTGCTGTCAACGGCGGCTATGCTTATGTAGTGGGTACACAGCTATTTGGAAATCCGCAGGTTTTTCCACTGGTAACCCAGGCAATCTACTGGAAAAATGACTTGTCGACTTTCCATAACACACAGAACTTTTTTGGAGCCAAGGGGGGAAACGGCGCTGATTATGAAGGCAGGCGCATTGTTTTCGACGGAAGCGACCTTTACCTTACGGCTTTCCAAAATCCATATTTATATCTTTATAAAAATGGCATACCAATAAGAATCGCAACTTCGCAGGGAGCGTACGGCAAACTGGTTGTTGTTCACCATTGATAAACAGAATTTTGACTGGGGGTTATCACCCCCAGTCAAATTCAACTTCTTTACCATTTAATTTCCATTTACCCGGCCATTGATTGGTTAACCAGTCCAACGGCTGCCCTATGGGCTGCTGTTTGGCCGCCTGGGTATAACATTGTTTAATAAAGCTTTTTTGCTCCCCGCCCAAAGCATCCGGCTGCGGTGATATAAATAAAGGTGTGCTGCTTTCGGCCAATAGCTGCATCCATTGCTTGTTTTTTGCCCAGGGGATATCGGTGGTCAGGCCTACGCAGTCGCCGTCGGTGGCATAAAAAGCATTGTGCTGGCAAATGCGGAATCCAAGCGTATTGACACCCATCTTTTTTGTCCTTGCCCACTCCTTCCCACTGGTAT
>DASZVE010000017.1:0-10956 GCA_035547095.1 Mucilaginibacter sp. | reverse complement strand
GCTGAGACTGAACGTTTCTCTCATCCGGATGCCTTTTTCGGTTTGCTGTAGTGTACAACACTCATTCACCGGGTCGTGTTCAAAAAAAAGAATATAATCGTTATTCACGGCTTCAGGCAGGATGGATTTCTTTTCGTTAATCGTCGTCAGCGGAAACATATCATAGGCCATCACATAGGGTATCGGCAAATGTCCCACTGACGGGACCAGGTCGGCAGTATATAATATTTTCCTGCTTTTATAATTGATCAAAGGCAGCATCATGGCTTCGGTATGGCCCGACACAAACCGTATGTTGAAGTCATTAGTAAAGCTGATGCCATCCTGCGGATCGATAAATTTCAACTGACCGCTTTGCTGTATCGGCAAGATATTTTCTTTCAGGAACGAAGCTTTCTCGCGGTCATTCGGATTCACCGCCCAGTCCCAGTGTTTGGCATTACTCCAGTACGTGGCGTTTTTAAAAGCGGGAACGAGCCGCTCACCGTCGCGTTTGATGGCGCCGCCCACATGGTCAAAGTGCATGTGCGTAAGAAACACGTCAGTTATATCTTCGCGGTTAAAGCCGTGTTTTGCCAGTGACGAATCGATAGTTGCAGTACCATGTAAATAATAGTAACTGAAGAATTTTTCATCTTGTTTATCGCCTATGCCCGTGTCTACCAGGATAAGCCTGTCGCCATCCTCAACCAGCAGCAGGCGCAAGGCCCAGGTACAAAGATTATTTTCGTCGGCCGGATTGAGCTTATTCCATATCGATTTAGGAACAACGCCGAACATTGCCCCGCCGTCGAGTTTGAAAAAGCCCGTGTCTATAGTATACAGGTTCATTATGGTCGATAGACCATCGTCCATAGTCCATAGCCAAACCATCGACTACGGACTATCGACTATGGACTTAGATTACAAGTGAATACACTCTCCGTACGCCTCCGCGGCTGCTTCCATTACGGCTTCGCTCATCGTCGGGTGCGGATGCACGGATTTGATGATCTCGTGGCCGGTGGTTTCCAGCTTACGTGCGGTAACTACCTCGGCAATCATTTCGGTTACGTTATAACCCAGCATGTGCGCGCCCAGGAACTCGCCGTATTTCGCATCAAATATTACTTTTACGAAGCCGTCTTTAGCACCTGCAGCCGAAGCTTTCCCGGATGCCGAGAACGGAAATTTACCAACTTTGATCTCGTAACCAGCCTCCCTGGCTGCTTTTTCTGTGTAACCTACCGACGCAATTTCAGGACTGCAATAAGTACAGCCGGGTATATTGTTATAATTTAATGGCTCGGGATTTAAGCCTGCGATCTTCTCAACGCAAATGATGCCTTCTGCTGAAGCGACATGTGCCAGCGCCTGGCCTTTTACAATATCGCCGATGGCATAAACGCCATCCACATTGGTTTTATAGAAATCATCCACCAGCACTTTGCCTTTATCGGTTTTAACGCCGTTTTCTTCCAGTCCTATTCCTTCGAGGTTTGTGCTGATGCCCACGGCCGACAATACAATCTCGGCTTCGACCGTAACATTCCCGGTTGGGGTTTTGATATTTACTTTGCAGAGTTCGCCGGTGCTGTCAACAGATTCGACGGTCGAGCTCGTCATGATCTCGATACCCTGTTTTTTCAGGATGCGGTTCAATTGCTTGGATACTTCCTCGTCCTCCAGCGGCACAATGTTGTCCATAAACTCAACCACGGTAACTTTAGTGCCGATAGCATTGTAGAAATAAGCAAACTCGATACCGATAGCGCCCGAACCAACTACAACAATCGATTTTGGCTGTTTGGGCAGGAACATAGCCTGGCGATAACCGATTACTTTCGTGCCATCCTGTTTGATGTTTGGCAATTCACGTGATCGGCCGCCCGTTGCGAGGATAATATGTTTTGCCGTATAAGTTTTGGTGGCGCCGTCACTGCCTTTTACTTCAACGGTGCCCTTCGATTTCAGCTTACCTGTTCCCATCAGCACTTCGATCTTGTTCTTCTTCATCAGGAACTGAACGCCTTTGCTCATGCCGTCGGCGACAGTACGGCTCCTTTTGATCACCGAGTCAAAGTCAACTTTTCCTTCGCTAACAGTAACACCATAATCAGTTGAATGGTTAATGTATTCGAATACCTGCGCACTTTTTAACAGCGCCTTGGTAGGTATACACCCCCAGTTAAGACAAATGCCACCCAACGATTCCCTTTCAACTATTGCGGTTTTAAGCCCGAGTTGTGAAGCACGAATAGCCGCTACATAGCCACCGGGGCCGGAGCCTATAACAATCAAATCGAAGTCCATAGTTTTTAAAAATGTTTTTCTGAATCAGTCGGCAAAGCTAAGTAAAAGGGGGGACATGCGAAACATTCTATTGTAAGGATATTATCTGCCTAAATCCTGGCTGCGACAGATCAATGGTAAACAAACTCCCCGAATTCGGACCGAATCGTAACCTGTTTTTTTGATGCGGACTCAACATGGCCGATAATTTGAGCTTCTACGCCAAAGCTTTCCGAGATCTGGATCAAGTCAGCCGCTATTTCCTGTGGAATATATAACTCCATGCGATGCCCCATATTGAACACTTTATACATTTCCTGCCAGCCGGTTCCCGACTCTTCGTGAATGAGTTTGAAGAGCGGCGGCACAGGGAATAAGTTGTCCTTGATCACATGCAGCTTTTCGATAAAATGCAGAACCTTGGTTTGTGCGCCGCCACTGCAATGTACCATGCCATGAATTTGACGCCTGTAGTCATTCAATATGGTTTTGATAACAGGTGCATAGGTGCGGGTTGGAGAAAGCACCAGCTTACCGGCAGTCATATGTTGGCCATTGCCAATATCAATTTTGTCTGTAAGCAGCTTACTGCCCGAAAACACCAGTTCGTATGGAACGGCATGATCGTAGCTTTCGGGATATTTTTCTGCTACACTCTTGTTAAATACATCGTGGCGGGCGGATGTAAGGCCGTTCGAGCCCATACCGCCGTTGTATTCTTTTTCATATTTGGCTTGCCCGTATGATGCCAAACCAACGATCACATCACCGGGTTGAATGCGATCATTGGATATTACATCATCGCGCTTCATGCGGCAGGTGACGGTAGAATCGACGATGATGGTTCGTACCAGGTCGCCAACGTCAGCGGTTTCGCCGCCGGTTGAGTAAATGCCAATGCCTGCGTCTCTCAGTTCGGTCAATATTTCTTCGGTGCCATTAATTATCGCGGCGATCACTTCGCCCGGAATCAAATTTTTGTTCCGGCCGATGGTAGATGAAAGCAGGATGTTGTTTACCGCGCCCACGCAAAGCAGGTCGTCGACATTCATAATAATAGCATCCTGCGCTATACCCCTCCAAACCGATAGGTCGCCGGTTTCTTTCCAGTAAGCATAAGCCAGGGATGATTTAGTTCCGGCGCCGTCGGCATGCATAATGTTGCAGTAAGCCGGGTCGCCGTTCAGGACGTCAGGTATGATCTTGCAAAAGGCTTTGGGAAAAATGCCCTTGTCGATGTTTTTGATAGCATTGTGCACATCGTCTTTTGAGGCCGACACGCCCCGTTGATCATACCGTTCCGAAGAAATCATGGGCAAATATATCGCTTAAACCTGTTATTTTTTATCAGGCAGTTTCAGAATATTCTTTTAGTAACTGCCGGTAACGATTCAGAACGGCTGACTTCGAAATAAGGCCTTTAAAATTGTTATCTTCATCTACAACAGGCAATACCCATGTCGACGTTTCATCAAACTTGTCTATAATCGATATCACATCCTCATCGTATTGAATCACCGTATCCGGCATCTTCATCACATTAACAATTTGGAGCGTTTTGTGCAGTTCAGGATTGAATAGCAGCGGCCTCAGGTCATCCAAATAAATAATACCGGCCAATTGCGTGCCATCCAGAACGACGATAATATTCCTTTTGCCTTTTTTGATCACCTCGAAAAGCTCCTGGTACGACGCTTTAATATCCAAAACAGATGTGGTGGGCTCGATAAGCTTTTTGGAGTTAATGAGCAATAGCAGGTTTTTGTCATGCTCGCGCGTGAATATTTTACCCTCATCAGCCAACTTTGTAAGATCGGGGGATATAGGCGAGAACCATTTGGCGATCAAAAATGAAATAACGCATACGATCATAAGCGGGATAAAAAGATCATATCCCGAACTCGATTCGGCAATGAGAAATATTGCGGTTAGCGGCGCATATAATACTCCGCTCATTACACCGGCCATGCCGACGATGGTAAGGTTTATCACCGGGGCCTGCACAAGCCCCAGTTGTGTGCATACAAACCCAAAAAGATAGCCAACTGTTCCCCCGGCAAAAAGGGAAGGGGCGAAGTTCCCTCCGTTACCGCCGCTGTTGATGGTTACGGACGTAGCAAAGGCTTTGAATAAACATATGAAGGTTAGAAAAATAATAACAATCCATTCCTTATACTGGATATAGCCCAAAAAACTGTGTTCGATGATCTGGTGGATACCGCCGTTTGTAAATGACTTTATGCTCGAGTACCCTTCGCCGAACAGAGGTGGAAAGAGAAGGCATAGCAAAGAAAGTATTATCCCCCCGATGGCTGCTTTGGCGATTCTGGATGCCTTGACTTTATGAAAAAAATGTTCGACCCGTTGGGATATGATGTTAAAGTAACGACCGTATATGCCGCACGTAATGCCTAATACAAGGTAATAAGGTATGTTATGGTAATTAAAATCGTGCCGGGCGCTGAATTTGAACAAAATATCTTCATTCAGAATAATACGCGAAAGCAAACTGCCGCAAACAGCGGCCACAACCAGCGGAATAAAGTCGGTAAAAACCACTCCTGTTAACAATATTTCGAATGCGAACATCACCCCGGCAATCGGCGCATTAAAAGCGGCCGCAATACCCGCGGAAGCTCCGGAAGCAAGTAATAAGGTCCGGTCCTTATAGCTAAGCTTATAAGTTTGGGCAAAATTGGATCCGATCGCAGCGCCGGTAACCGCTATCGGGCTCTCGAGACCCGCCGATCCGCCTAAACCTACGGTCACAGCGCTCTGTACAATCTGTGAGTACATTTTAACTGGCGACACAAAGCTCGAGTTGCGGGCGATCTCGTACAAAATGGCGCCCATGCCTTTACGGTCCTGGCCTTTATAAAAGTAGATTACAATAAGGGTCGTAAGCACGATACCAAGGAAAGGGAACAGGACGTAGAACAATATCTGTTCCTCGAAGTGCACCTTACTGGTAATTATATAGTGTATGTAATGTACCAGCGATTTAAGAACAACGCCGGCTAATCCGGCAGAACATCCGACAAGAACACCGGACAAGATAAGAAATTGGTTGTGCGTTAACCTGGTCTTTATCCATTGCAGTATTAGTTCGTAACTTTTAACTTTTTTTAGGCTGTAGCGGCGTGTACTTTTTGCCGCGTTAACGAATTCAAGGTAATTTCGGAGATACTTATATTTTCTTATAGACATTTTACGCTTGCAAAATTGGTTAATTAATATGCTACCTGAAAATTATTTTTTGATCAGCTATAAATTGTCGCTGCATACATGTTTATTTTTTTACTTTAGCAAAAAGCGCATCTTCCTAACTAATGAAAATCGTCTACTGGCTAAGAAAACTACTAAAAGGACTGTTTGACAGTATACGCAACGAAAACCTTAAAAAAAATTTTCTGCAGGCAGTGCCTTTTTGGGTCGCCTCCATCATTACCGGTTTGATGGCAGTTTTTTACACCCGGATATTTAACATGGCCGAAGATCTGACCACGCGGATATTCAATCACGATAAATGGGTTCTTCTTATTGTCTCGCCGGTCTGTTTTGTCATAGCCTGGTTTCTTGTAGCAAAATTCGCTCCATACTCGCGCGGCAGCGGCATCCCGCAGGTTATGGCAGCCATTGAAATGTCGTCGCCGAAAACCAATAAAATCGTCGAAAAGCTTATCGGCTTTAAGATCATATGCATAAAAGTTATATCTAGCTTGATTATGGCTGTCGGCGGTGGCGCAATTGGCAGGGAAGGGCCCACTATTCAATTGGCTGCGTCGGTATATAAAATAATTTACCAGGTGTTACCCGAATGGTGGCCGAAAATTGCGAAACGGAATATGATCGTAACCGGCGCGGCGGCCGGTTTGGCGGCCACTTTTAATACGCCGCTGGGTGGGATAGTATTTGCTATTGAAGAATTAACCAAAACACATTTTAGCTATTATAAGACTGCTATATTTTCATCGGTTATCATAGCGGGGCTGTCAGCCCAGGCCCTTTTGGGACCATATCTTTATCTTGGTTATCCTAAACTGGATGGCTTGACGAATACAATTTTTTTGGGTGTCGCCGTTGTCGCTTTGCTTTCCGGGCTATTAGGCAGCGGAATGGCTAAGGTCATTTGGTACCTGTTCGAATGGAAATCCAAATTCAAATTTCGTTACCAGTATGGTTTGTATGCGGCGGGTTGTGCAGTTATTATGATCCTTTTGGCTTTTTTTGTGAACAGGGACGTGTTGGGTTCAGGCAAGGATATTATGGAACGAACCCTATTTACCTCTGACAAATATGTCGCCTGGTACACACCCATTCTGCGAATCGGCGGCTCGATGCTGTCGTTTACCTCGGGCTCAGCGGGCGGCATTTTTGCACCGGCCCTGGGCGCAGGCGCCAGCGTCGGTTCCCTGGTAGCCGGCTGGTTCAAAGTGTCGGATATTGACACAAATATGCTCATTTTGACCGGAATGGTAGGGTTTCTTACCGGGGTAACGCGTTCGCCGTTCACATCGGTAATACTGGTGCTCGAAATGACCAACAGGCATAACGTTATTTTCCACCTCATCCTCGCAGGGATGCTTGCCAGCCTGGTATCCATGGCGATAGACAAACATTCGTTGTACGAACGTCTGAAGATCAGGTACATTTGCGAATTGCTTGACGAGGAAAAGGGTATTAAACAAACACCCGGTACGGCCTGATTGTTATTTTATAAATAGCAGTTCCCTGAACTTCGGCAGCGGCCACAGCGCATCATCAACCAATTGCTCCAGCTTGTCCACGTGATACCTGATCGGCACAAAGAATGCCTTTACTTTTTCATCGTAAGCGATTGCTTTCTCACGCAGGTCTTCTAAAGAATTAGCCAGTTTTCTTTCGGCAACCATATAGCCGACATTGGCTTTGATGAAATTCACGTGTTCGGCGATCTTTGTAATGATGTCAATTTGTGCGGCATAAGATGAGCTATCCAGTCCTATATCTTTTAATCCTTTTACATTTTCGATCAGCCTGCTTTGGTAAGTTATCGCGGCTGGGATGATCACATTGTTTACCAACTCGCCCATAACGCGCGCCTCTATCTGTAGTTTTTTATAATAGCTTTCCAGTAACACTTCATGCCTTGCGTGTGCCTCACGCAGACTGAATACATTGGATTCTTCAAACAGGATGCTCGATTTTTCGGAGAGTAAGGCGTCAAGTGCTTTCGGTGTAGTTTTAATATTAGCCAGGCCGCGCGTTGCTGCTTCTGCTTCCCACTCGGGGCTATAGCCATTACCCTCAAAACGTATGTTCTTTGATTCCTTAATGTACCTTTTGATGATCATCAGCAGGGCGACATCCTTTTTTTCGCCCTTCCGGATAAGTTTGTCTACGTCGTACTTGAATTTTTTCAACTGCTCGGCAACGATCAGGTTCAATATCGTCATAGGATAAGCTGAGTTGGCTGACGAACCCACGGCGCGCAGCTCGAACTTATTGCCGGTAAATGCGAAGGGCGACGTACGGTTGCGATCGGTGTTGTCCTTTAATATTTGGGGAATTTTCGGAATACCCTGCCATAGCAGCGCGTCATCCTTGATCTTTTTGCTGATCCTTGAAGTTTCTATCTCATCAAGTACGTCGCTTAGCTGACTGCCCAGGAAGATGGATATGATTGCAGGTGGGGCCTCATTGGCGCCAAGGCGGTGGTCGTTATTAACCGATGCTATGGACGCCCGCAGCAGGTCGGCATGCTCGTACACGGCCCTGATCGTATTCACGAAGAATGTGAGGAACATCAGGTTGTTCTTCGGTGTTTTCCCCGGCGACAGCAAATTTTTCCCGGTGTTGGTGATCATCGACCAGTTGTTGTGCTTGCCCGAACCGTTGATGCCCGCATATGGTTTTTCGTGCAGCAATACCTTAAAATTGTGCCGCTTAGCTACGCGGTCCATAAGATCCATCAGCAATTGATTATGGTCGATCGCCAGGTTGATCTCCTCATATATAGGCGCGCACTCGAATTGCGAGGGAGCCACTTCATTATGCCTGGTTTTTAATGGTATGCCTAATTGTAAAGCGTCGGTTTCCAGGTCCTGCATATAGGCGTAAACCCGTTCAGGGATCGAACCGAAATAATGGTCCTCTAATTGCTGGTTTTTGGCCGACATGTGGCCGAAAAGCGTACGGCCGGTTAAATACAGGTCGGGGCGTGCATTAAACAAAGCAATATCAACCAGGAAGTATTCTTGCTCGATACCTAAGGACGCATTTACTTTTTCGATGCTTTTATCAAAATAGTGGCATACGTCGACTGCGGCTTTATCCAATACGTTTAGCGCTTTTAATAAAGGCAGTTTATAATCCAGGGCCTCGCCGGTGTATGATACAAATACTGTTGGGATACATAAAGTGCGGCCCATTATAAACGCAGGCGAGGACGGATCCCAGGCGGTATATCCGCGCGCTTCAAAGGTGTTGCGCAAACCGCCGCTCGGAAAACTCGACGCGTCTGGTTCCTGTTGTGCGAGCGCATCTCCCGAAAATGTCTCGATAGCAGTTCCTTCAGCAGTAGGTTCGAAAAAGGCATCGTGCTTCTCGGCCGTGGTACCGGTAAGCGGCTGAAACCAGTGCGTGTAATGGGTAGCACCTTTGGTTATGGCCCAGGCTTTCATGGCGGATGCAACCTGCTCCGCCATATCTCGTGGTATGGGTTCGTTCTTTTCGACAGAATTCGCAATAGCCTGGTAACCCTCTTTTGAAAGATACTCTTTCATTTTCTGCTTGTCGAAAACATTCGAATTAAAGTAATCGGATATCTTGTTAGAAGGTAGTTTTATATCCGGGATGCTCCGGTTAAATACGGTCTCAAGAGCCTGGAATCTGAAGTTTGACATTTTCTGCTTTTTTACAAAGATTTAGTCCAAAAGTAAAATTATCCTTTAAAATATCGGTGGTGTTTGCAGAAATCGGGCTATTTAATTCAAAAACTTTTGGTATTTATTAATTACGATGGCTTTTAGGATAAAAATCTTATCAAAAACCCATTTTTTTCTATGGAATGGAAATTTATGTAACCTGATGGTGCAATAAAATGCGCTTATTGCTGTTTTTCTGAGTCGTTATTGTGAAAAATTCACAAATTAGTATAACCATTCTCGGAAGTAAACGAGTTTCCGTGGTTTTTTCATTGAAAATAATATAATTTTTAAATTAAATCATTGTTATTTTTTATGACTTTCATAATTCTTCCATTTTTTCTTGATTTTTTATGTTAAAAAATTGTTTTTTTGTTGAATCGTTTATAATTTCATGAAAAAAATAAAATAATTGCACTTAAAATTACAGTTTTATGCGATTCTATAAAAAATTATAAGCGATTTTCGATAAAACAAGAGTGGGTTTTGGCAAAACATTAAATCAACATAACAATCAAACTAAATTAAACGGAAAAAAGATGGAACTAGTAATGAAGAAAACGGAGGTATGGGGAAAGCTCCGGCGAATAACGCGGGAGAAATGGGCTTTGGGAGCGACCATATTAAGCGGCAAGCTGATCGGGCTAAGCCTGGTGCTGGCAGCGATGGTCATGCTGCCCGGGCTGATAGGCAATACTGCCCATGCGGCGGCAGCAGCCAAACCCACCGACCTGGAAACGTCGATGATGAACTCGATCGACACGGTATGGACGCTGGTAGCAGCCTTCCTGGTATTCGGCATGCAGGCCGGCTTCGTCATGCTCGAAGCAGGCTTTGCAAGGAAGCGGGAAACCGTGAACGTACTGATGGAATGTATCTTCGACACCTGTTTGTGCGGAATCCTGTTCTACGCCATTGGCTACGCCTTCATGTTCAGCACCGGTAACGGCTTTATCGGTTACCACTGGTTCTTCCTGCAGGGCACACCCGACCTGTACCCGGGCACAGGGGTACCGGTAATCGCCCACTGGATCTTCCAGTACGCCTTTGCCGATACCTGCTCCACCATCGTATCCGGCGCCATGATCGGCAGGACCGGTTTCAGGGGCGATATATTATACAGTATAGGTATAACAGGATTCATCTACCCGATCATAGGCCACTGGGCCTGGGGACCAGACGGCTGGTTAGCGCTGATGGGCTCGAAAGGCAACTTCTTTGAATCACTGGGCCAGGGCTTCAGGGACTTTGCAGGCTCGACGGTAGTACACACGATAGGCGGTATGGCCTCGCTGGCCGGAGCCATCGTACTGGGCCCGAGGATAGGGCGGATCTTTGCCAGGGACGGGGGCGGCATGCCACCGGGACACAACCTCCCGATGGCAGCCGTAGGCGGCTTCATCCTGTGGTTCGGCTGGTATGGCTTTAACCCCGGCAGCACGCTGAGCGCAATGGATATCCAGGGCATAGGAAGAGTAGCCACCAACACCACCCTGGCAGCCTGCGGCGGCGGTTTCACCGGCATGCTGGCAGCACTGTGGTGGGGATCGACCAAAGGCAAGTTCGACCTGGGCTTTACAGTCAACGGTTTCCTGGCCGGCCTGGTAGCGATCACCTGCCCCTGCTACTGGGTAAGCCCGCTGGGAGCAACGATACTGGGCGGCGTAGCCGGCTTTGTAACCTTTGGCGGTGTAAAGCTGCTGGAATATTTGAGAATAGACGACCCGATCGGCGCAGTACCGGTACACGGCATGTCTGGCATCTGGGGAACACTGTCGCT
>DASZVE010000016.1:0-43683 GCA_035547095.1 Mucilaginibacter sp. | reverse complement strand
CAGCATATTCCAGGTGAAATGCAGGCGGCGTGGCTATGGACACAGCATTAACTTCGGGGTCATTAAGCAGATCGGCTGCGTCGCTGTACCAACGGTCGACATGGTGACGGGCCGCATAGTCGGCAGCTTTTTCGGCATCGCGGCGCATTACAGCTACCAGTTTGCTGTTAGGCGCTTTGTTATAGGCCTGCCCGCTTTTTTTTTCGGTTACGTTACCGCAGCCAATGATGCCCCAATTGATGTTTTGCATAATTTTTTGGTGTACTTCCTAAAGGCCCCCATCGGGGTCAAAGCTTTGTAGAAGAATAAATTATAAAAAGCCAGGCCCTTAGGTATGGCACCCAAGGTGCGTACCTACGGCACGCGAACGGCTTGTGATGTTTTGCTACAAAGCGGTTGCTCCTACGGAGCAGTTCTATTTTAATATATTTTCTATCTTATCTAACTGTTCTCGCGAGAACACAATATTGTCCAGGCATTTCAGCGAATCAGCCAACTGTTCCGGCCGGCTAGCGCCGATGAGCACCGAGGTAACGCGGGGATCTTTCAGCAGCCATGCCAGCGCCATTTGCGCCAGTGTTTGGCCGCGTTCTTTGGCGATCTCGTTCAATTGCCTCGCCTGCGATATACGCTGGTCGGTTACCTGGCTGACCTGCAAATAGCCGCTCGATTTAGCCGCGCGTGAGTCTTCAGGTATGCCATGCAGATATTTATTGGTTAATAAGCCCTGGGCCAGCGGTGAGAAAGGAATGCAGCCAACCCCTTCTTTTTCAAGGACGTCAAGCAGGCCGCCTTCAACCCAACGTTCGAACATGGAATATTTAGGCTGATGGATGAGGCACGGTGTACCTAATTTCTTCAGGATCGCAATCGCTTCGGCAGCTTTATCGGCAGGATAGTTGGATATACCGGCATACAGAGCCTTACCCTGCCTTACGATCAGGTCGAGCGCCATCATACTTTCTTCAAGTGGTGTTTCCGGATCTGGCCGGTGATGATAAAAAATGTCAACGTATTCAAGCCCCATCCTTTTCAGGCTCTGGTCAAGACTCGCAACCAGGTATTTTTTCGAGCCCCAGTCGCCATAGGGGCCATCCCACATGGTATAACCTGCCTTGCTTGATATGATCATCTCGTCCCGGTAACCGCGAAAATCTTTTTTGAGTACCTCACCAAAGTTTTCTTCGGCTGAGCCGGGAGGCGGACCATAATTATTAGCCAGGTCGAAATGCGTAATGCCGCTATCGAAAGCGAGGTGAAGAATCTTACGGAAATTCTCCATTACGTCCACGCCCCCGAAGTTGTGCCAAAGGCCGAGCGATACCGCGGACAGCTTAATGCCGCTGCGACCACAGCGACGATAGATCTTGTTTTTATAACGGTCGGAAGAGGGTAGATAGGTCATATTGATGTGTTAAATGCCAGGCCCTAAAGTAACACTTTTGTCCGAACTACTTTTAGGATTGATCATAATTGCCTATTAAAAAGCGGAACTGCCTTGTCTCAGAATTATCGGGTTTCGTGAGTGTCCCGGTTCAAGACTAATGCGGCAGCCGGTCTCTTACCAGCCCATAAACCCAGGTTCCGAAAATGGCGCTCAGTAAAGTCACCGCGATCACTCCAAAACCGCTGCCAAGTAACGCATACAGCGGACCGGGGCATGCGCCGGTAATAGCCCAGCCGAGCCCGAAGATCAATCCGCCCCAAACGTTGCCCCAGGTGAATTGCTTTTTGGGAATTTCCACTGGTTCGCCGTTAACAGTTTTGACTTTGAAGCGTTTGATAAGCAGTACGGATACCATGCCCACAGCTATTGCGCTGCCGATGACGCCATACATGTAAAAACCCTGCAGTCGGAACATCTCCTGGATGCGGAACCACGATACCACCTGCGATTTGATGAGGATGATACCAAACACGAGACCGATGAGAAAGAATTTGAGGTTGCGCATGGGTCAGAGTTTGAGTAAGTACGGAAGAATGAACCAGGTCATGACAAAGCCGCCGATCATGAAACAGCAGGTAGCCACCATCGACGGCCATTGCAGCGTTGAAATACCTGTAATAGAGTGCCCCGATGTGCAGCCGTCTGCATAGCGTGTGCCGAAACCCACAAGGAAGCCGCCAACCACCACGAAGACGAAACCACGAAGTGTTAACAGCGCGCCGAAATTGAATATGTCCTGCGGCAGCAGCGTACTAAAATCTTTTACGCTTTGCTGCCTGAGCAGTTCGGTGGTATGGGGATTGATGGCTACCGGCGCAGGCGACGAAAGCAGGTAAGCGGCGATACCGCCGCCGGCTATCACACCGCCTACAAACAGCAGGCTCCAGCTTTCGCGTTTCCAGTCGTAATTGAAAAAGGGAAGCCTGGCAGGTACGCACGCCGCGCAAATATGCCGCAGCGACGACGATATGCCAAATGGCTTGTTGCCCAATAAAAGCATCGCGGGCACCATCAGCCCGATGAGTGGTCCCGAAACATACCAGGGCCAGGGTTGAGTTATCCAGTTCATGATTGTTCGAATATACTAAAGATGCTGGAGATAGAAGGATAAAGGTGAGAGGATAAAGGTGAAAGGTAAAAGGTTGTTTCATCGTCACCTCGGCGTGTCCGCGCCTAAATAAGTTGACCGAAAAACGGTATAAATGTCAACTTAAAGACCCATGGCAACAATTAGTGATTATGAGCGGCTGCCGTACGGGAGCGTCAGAACCGCCTTTTATTGAAAGAAGCAGAAAGAAATATCAATAGGTTTGCACACCTTAGAAAGTCAACTTTATTCAGGTATGGCAATTTTTTTTTTAGGCCGACCTTTATCCTTTCACCTTTTACCTTTCACCCCTCACCTCTCTCGCCTCGTTGATATGTTAATAACTCTCGCCGTGTGGATAAATCCCCGCTGCCTATTTTCGCACGCGATGAAAAAGACCTTAACCACAATGATAGCGGCATGCGTATGCCTTGTTTTTTCGTGCAGCGAACCCCGGCCTGATGCCGGTCTGAAGCGCCGGGCCGACAGCATGGATATTCAGCGTAAAGCCGCGCAAATTGCCAAACGGATGATGAAGCAGGCGCAGGACAGCGCCGCGCAGGCAGGCAGTCGTAAAGACAGCATCGCGACGCCAAAACATCTTGCCGCTAAAACCGTTCGCGTTAGCGGCCCTTGCCCGGTAAAGGTTAGCGCATGCCTCGTTGTAAGCGATGAGCATGGCAAAGGTATCGTCGTTATGCTCAAAAATACATCGCGCAAAAAAATAGCTATGGTCGACGTTGCCTGGGTGGTGTACAATAAGCAGAACGAGCGCCTGGGCAGCTCGGGCGGGAAAGCCAAGAAAACGCTTCCTGCAGGCAAGACGGCCAGCTACGCCTGGGGCATCAACGCCGAGCACGGCACCCATGCCAAAGCTTCTGTCCGCAGTATCCGGTACAATGACGGCTCGGTTTGGACCGCGGAGATGTAGGCTTTGATATAGTCTCTGGCACATAGTCGGCGGTTAGATGTCGGAGCACTTAAGACTTGCTGCCCGCGATTTAGCCAATCTTTCGCCCTTTATGCTTTCCCCTCAAAAGAATATCTTAGCCAAATGAATAAATTAGTTTTTAGCCAGGGGAAAGGAGATAAGCGAAAGGCTAAAGCTAAAAGCGCGTACTATTCAGTTCTTAAAAAGATTCTTTACCTTTTGCCCGTCGGCGTTTGCCTCGTGCTGTGCTCGTGCCATACGGAAAACTGGTCGGGAGGCAAAACCGTATTCAACATCAACCTGGATGAGGGCCTTACCTCGCTCGATCCTGCTTTTTGCCGCAACCAGAATACCATCTGGATGGATAACCAGTTGTATAATGGCCTGGTGCAGATAGACGACAGCCTAAAGGTGCAGCCGTGTATCGCCAAAACATGGGATGTGTCGCCCGATGGTTTGCAGTACACCTTTCACCTGCGCAATGATGTGTATTTTCACGATGATCCGTTGTTTAAAAATGGCGTGGGCCGCAAAGCTGTGGCCTCGGACTTTGTTTATAGTTTTGCCAGGCTGATCGATCCCAAAACCGCAGCCTCGGGCTCGTGGATATTCAGCGATAAAGTAAAGGATAAACATGCGTTCATAGCACTCAACGACACGACCTTCCGGATACAATTAAAAGAATCGTTTCCTCCCTTGCTGACACTGCTTACCTCGCAGATCGCCTCGGTGGTACCGCATGAGGTCGCCGACCATTACGGCAAGGATTTTCGCAATCATCCCTGCGGAACGGGCCCGTTCAAATTCAAATACTGGAAAGAAGGGGAGGTGCTCGTTTTTTTGAAGAATGACAAGTATTTTGAGAAAGACAAAGACGGAAGCCCCTTACCACATTTGGACGCCATCCGGGCCACGTTTATCGGCGATAAGCAAACCGCCTTTATGGAGTTCGTTACCGGGAAGATTGATTTTATGAACGATATCGACGGCAGCTACCGCGACGACATCCTGACCAAATCCGGCACCGTTACGCAGAAGTATAAGGGTAAATTTATCCTTAATTCCGCGCCGTACCTAAATACGATGTACCTGGGTATGCTGGTCGACACCTCGTTGCCCATTGTAAAACATTCGCCGCTGCGGCTGCTCAAGATACGCCAGGCCATCAACTATGCCATCGACAAACAGAAGATGATCAAATACCTGCGCAACAGCATGGCCACGCCCGGCGACGCCGGTTTCGTTCCCGCAGGTATGCCGGGCTTCGATAACAAGATCGTTAAAGGCTATACCTATAATCCCGATAAGGCGCGGCAACTGATAGCCGAATGTGGATATCCTGACTGCAAAGGCCTGCCCGAAATTGTGCTAACTACTACCATCGGCTACCGCGACCTGATAGAGTACGTTCAGGGGCAGTTGGAGCAGGTGGGCATCCATGTGCGGGTCGAGATCGTGCAGAGCGCCAGCCTGCGCGAGCTGGTCGCCAAGAACGGCGTCAACTTCTTTTACGGTTCGTGGATTGCCGATTACCCGGATGCCGAGAATTACCTGCTCCTGTTCTATTCCAAAAACAAGATACCCTGGGGGCCCAATTATACCGGTTTCAGCAATAAACAGTTCGATTGCCTGTTTGAGCAATCCTATCGTGAGCGCGATGACCAGAAGCGCTATGCCCTGTACCGCCAGATGGATAACATCGTGATGCAGAACGCGCCGGTGGTGATCCTGTATTACGACAAGCTGGTAAACCTGTACCAGAACAACATCACCGGCATAAGCAAAAACGCGCTGAATCTGCTGGCGTTAAAACGGATTAGGAAGAAATGAGGTCGGAAGTCTGAAATCAGAGGTCGGATTTTTATTGCCGGTCATTCCGGTATTGTGACCATGTGTCGCCAACTATAAAAACTAATGGCTGACAGTTATTAAGTCAGGCATCCGACTTTCTATATCCAACCTCAGTTATATTTCAGCGCATCGGCGTTCACGTAAGCCGACTGGGTATCGCTGGTCGACTCGGTTCCTGTGATGACGATAGCATTGGTTTTTCATCGTTTTAATATTTTAATAAATATACTGCTAAGACGCCGAAACAGCACTATAAGTTATCAGGCTATGTGTAATAATCCTATTAGGAACGATTGATAACGGGTGAATTATGACGAATATGCCATGATTGTAATACCTTGGGAAGAAACTGATGAATGTCATGGTTTCATCCCACCCAATCGACAAAAATCTAAAATCGTGTCTTAATACTTGCAATTATATAAGCACTTATATAACTTGCATCGTTATGAACTTTTATGAGGAGCTGGGCTACCTGGTTTTGGGCAGCCGCATGCGCAGGCTGAGCGAAGCTTTTTTGTCCGAGGTCAATAAAACCTACCAGTCGCTTGGTATCCCTTTCGATGCCAGCTGGTTCCCGGTGTTTTATTTGTTATCGAAAAATGAGCGCCTGTCTATCAAGGAACTAAGCGAATCGACCGGTGTTTCGCATCCGGCCGCGAGTCAGTTGGTAGCCAACCTGAAAAATAAAAAACTGATCAAAACAACCACCAGCAGTCACGACGGCCGCCTGCAGTACGTGCAGCTGACCAAGGCAGGACGCGATTTGCTGGAAAGGATATTACCCGTTTGGGATGCATTGAAAGAGGCAATGGATGAATTGACCGAAAAGGATGCGGAATGCAGCCACTTATTGCCTGCATTAACCGCGCTGGAAAGCTCGTTCCGTTCAACGGGTTTATCCGGCAGGATCAGCGAAAAATTAGCCGAGAAGACGCCGCATGAGCAAGGTATTTGAATACGGAACAGGACATTTGTCAATCGGCGTTTGCCTGGACATTGCATGGGGCAAGGCTAAGGGCGTGATCGGTAGCGATGCCAGGAAGAAGGTAACCTCTTCGTGGAAAGAGGTGCAGAAGATCGTGGAGCGTGAGATACCCGTGTACGGCATCAATACCGGCTTCGGCCCATTGTGCGACACACACATTTCCGAAGAAGATACTTCAACGCTGCAGTACAACCTGCTTAAAAGCCATAGCGTAGGCGTAGGTAACCCCATCCCGAAGGAAATAGCCAAATTGATGCTCATCTGCAAAGTACATGCCTTGGCGCAGGGCTTTTCGGGCATTCCCCTAACCACGCTGGAGCGCATCATTTGGCACATCGATCATGATATTATCCCCGTCGTTCCCGAAAAAGGTTCCGTAGGCGCTTCCGGTGATCTGGCGCCGCTGGCTCATTTATTCTTACCGTTAATAGGACTAGGCGAGGTTCACGACCAGGGCAAAACAGTACCCGCCGCCAAAATGCTGAAGGTGCATGGGCTTGAACCTATCAAGCTTGGCCCCAAAGAAGGGCTGGCGCTGATCAACGGAACGCAATTCATTTTGTCGTTTTCGGTGAAAGCAGTCCAACGGATGCATAACGCGTTGCAATTGGCCGATCTGGCAGGAGCCATGTCACTGGAAGGGCTGATGGGTTCGGCAAGGCCGTTTGACCCGCGCCTGCACCATATTCGCCCCCACAAAGGCACCAGGCTGGTTGCGCACCGGTTGTTCAACCTGCTTAATAATTCGGAGATATTAAAGTCGCATGTGAATTGCGACCGTGTGCAGGACCCCTATTCGCTGCGCTGCATGCCGCAGGTGCACGGCGCCTCGCGCAACGCATGGCTGCATTTGAAGCAACTAACCGAGATCGAGTTGAATTCGGTTACCGACAACCCGATCATCTTCAATGCCGATGATACCATCAGCGGGGGAAATTTCCACGGTCAGCCTTTGGCGCTGCCGCTGGATTATGCTGCTGTCGCCGCTGCCGAATTAGGCAATATAGCCGACCGACGCTGCTACCTGATGAGTGAGGGCCGGTATGGCTTACCCAAGTTGCTGACGGAACACGCCGGCCTTAATTCGGGGCTGATGATACCGCAATACACCACCGCGGCATTGGTCACTGAAAATAAAACGCTTTGCTTCCCCGCCAGTGCAGATAGTGTACCTACCTCGCTGGGCCAGGAGGACCATGTGTCGATGGGTTCTATCAGCGGACGCAAGCTGCACCAGGTACTGGATAACTTGGAATACATACAGGCCATCGAGCTGCTTTACGCGGCACAGGCGATGGATTTCAGGCGGCCATTAAAGTCGACGCCCATCATGGAAGCTTGTCATAATTATGTGCGGGAGCGGGTGCCTTTCATTAAGAAAGACCGTGTTTTTGCCGATGACATAAAAGCCCTGCACGAAATAGTAAAAGACGGTTCGCTGCTGGCCATTGCCGATGAGGTGGCAGCGCGAAACAATATCAAACTGGACAACGATGAAGAGTTCGGAGTTTATTAAGACCTACGCTGCTCACCCGGTATACCGAGCGCCTCGCGGTACGCAATTGCACGCCAAAAGCTGGCAAACCGAAGCCCCGCTGCGTATGCTGCTCAACAACCTCGACTCGGAAGTAGCCGAAAACCCGGCCGAACTGGTGGTTTACGGTGGCATAGGCCAGGCGGCGCGCAACCAGGAATCGCTGCGGAAAATTATCGAACTGTTGCTGGAATTGGACGAAGATCATTCACTGTTGGTACAATCGGGCAAGCCGGTGGGCATTGTTCGCAGTCACCCGCAGGCGCCAAGGGTTTTACTGGCCAACAGTAACCTTGTTCCGGCCTGGGCAACCTGGGAGCATTTTAATGAGTTAAGGGCCAAGGGGCTGATGATGTTTGGGCAGATGACCGCCGGCAGTTGGATCTATATCGGCACGCAGGGAATCTTACAAGGTACTTATGAGACTTTTGTGGAGTGTGGTCGCCAGCATTTTAACAACAACCTGAAAGGCAAGCTGATCGTTAGTGCTGGTTTAGGTGGCATGGGGGGCGCTCAGCCTTTGGCGGCTACCATGGCAGGCGCGGTATTTTTAGGCACCGACGTGGATGCGTCAAGGATACAAAAGCGCGTCGATACCAAATACATCGACCGTATGACACATTCCTACGAGGAAGCCATTGCCTGTGTAAAGGATGCTATGGCAAAAGGGAAGGAGCTATCGGTCGGCCTGGTAAGCGACGCCGGCGATATGCTGGAGCGATTGATCAAAGACGGCATCGTGCCCGATATGTTAACCGACCAAACCTCAGCCCACGACCCGTTGAACGGCTATGTGCCCAACGGGATTACTTTGGAGCAAGCTACCGCGCTGCGCAAAAGCGATCCCGAAAAATATAAAGCGCTTGCACTGAAAAGCATGGCGCGCCATGTGGGCTTTATGCTCGATCTGCAAAAACGCGGTTCTATTACTTTCGACTATGGCAACAACATCCGCGAATTTGCCAAACAGGGCGGTGAGCCAAATGCCTTCGATTTCCAGGGCTTTACACCGCTCTTTATCCGGCCGCTGTTTTGCGAAGGTAAGGGCCCGTTCCGATGGGTGGCCTTGTCCGGCGATCCTGAAGATATTTACACCACCGACCGGGCTTTGATCGAAGCGTTTCCTGAAAACAGGCACCTCATCAACTGGCTCGAAAAAGCGCAAAAGCAAGTTGCCTTCCAGGGATTGCCGGCGCGCATCTGCTGGCTGGGCATGGGCGAACGTGAGAAAGCCGGTTTGATCTTTAACGACCTGGTGAAAACCGGTAAAGTAAAAGCGCCTATCGTGATCGGCCGCGATCATTTGGACTGCGGCTCGGTAGCTTCGCCCAATCGTGAAACAGAGGCCATGAAGGACGGCTCGGATGCCGTGTCCGACTGGCCATTGCTTAACCTAATGACAAACACCGCAGGCGGTGCGACCTGGGTTTCATTCCACCACGGCGGCGGAGTAGGCATGGGCTACTCGCAGCACGCGGGCATGGTTATCCTGGCCGACGGCAGCGAACGCGCCGCCACCTGCCTGAAACGGGTTTTATTCAATGATCCCGCCATGGGCATCTTCCGGCACATGGATGCCGGATACGAGCAGGCGGAGGAAACAGCAGAGAAGTTTAATTTAAAAATATAAAAGTAAAATGGGGTGTCACCCTGAGGCACTCGAAGGGTGAGTGTAACGCCTTGCCCGCATGTTTCGAGAACCTCAACATGACAACCCCTCGCACAAAATAAAAAATGAAACTCATCGGTCCATTCACCCAGATCCTGCCTTTAGCAGCCATGCCGTTTAAGGGCGCTATTGCGGATGACGCATTGCAGATCGTCCCACATGGCGGTGTATTGACCGAAAACGGGCTAATCGTTTCTGTTGGTGATTTCGAATCCTTGCGAAAAGATCACCCTAAAGCTGAAGTTCAGGAAATAAATGGCGATCATGTGCTGCTGCCTGGTTTTGTCGATTGCCATACACATTTGTGTTTCGCCGGGGACCGGTCAAAGGATTATGCCTTGCGTATCGCAGGTAAAAGTTACTTAGAGATCGCCAAAGCGGGCGGCGGTATCTGGGATTCCGTGACGCAGACGCGGCAGGCAAGTGAAAAGGAACTAACTCAATTGCTCAGGGAACGCATCGCCCGCCATACTAAAGAAGGCGTAACCACCGTCGAAGTGAAAAGCGGTTACGGGTTGAATGTGGAGCAGGAGCTAAAGCAGCTACGGGCGATCAAAAAAGCTTCTGAAAGTAGCAAGGCCGATATCGTCGCCACCTGCCTTGCCGCGCATATCCCGCCGAGGGATTTCTCTGGCTCAGCATCCGTCTACCTGGAATATTTACTGAACTATGTACTGCCGAAAGTCGGTAAAGAACACTTGGCCACAAGAGTCGACATATTTATCGAAGTCAGCGCCTTTAACCCCACCGATGCCACCGACTACCTGCGTGCTGCCAGGCAAATGGGTTTTGAGGTGACCGTTCATGCCGACCAGTTTACTACCGGCGGCAGCGAAACTGCGGTAAGGGTTGGGGCGTTGTCGGCCGACCATTTAGAGGCCAGTACCGATAAAGAAATTAAACTTTTAGCCGCTTCCGATACGGTTGCGGTTGCATTGCCGGGCGCTTCCTTAGGTTTGGGTATAGGTTTGGCCCCCGCTCGAAAATTGCTCGACGCGGGGGCTTGCCTGGCTATCGCCAGCGACTGGAATCCCGGCTCGGCGCCTATGGGCGACCTGCTGATGCAGGCATCCATACTGAGCGCCTACGAAAAGCTAAACTCCGCCGAAACCCTTGCCGGGCTTACTTATCGCGCCGCAAAAGCCTTAAATTTGACTGACCGGGGATTCCTGCAAAACGGCAGCATAGCCGACATGCAGGCCTACCCATGCGCTGACTACCGCGAAATACTATACCACCAGGGGAAGTTAAAACCCGCGCAGGTATGGAAAGCGTCTGAACCGTTGATTTGAATGATGATATGATTTCGTTGATCAGCCAATGACTAAATGACCTAATGACTAAATGACAACAACCGATATGCAACTCATAGAATGCGTTCCCAACTTCAGCGAAGGCCGCGACATCGCCATCATCAAGCAAATCACCGACGAGATCGAAACGGTGGAGTGCGTGCGGCTGCTTAATGTCGACCCCGGTAAGGCGACCAACCGCACCGTGGTTACTTTTGTGGGCGAACCTGAAAAGGTGATCGAAGCGGCATTCCTCGCGATAAAAAAGGCGGGCGAGTTGATCGATATGAGTCAGCATCGCGGCGAGCACCCGCGTATGGGCGCTACCGACGTTTGCCCGCTGATCCCCATCAGCGATATCAGCATGGAGGAAACGGCCGACTATGCCCGGCAGTTAGCCGAACGCGTGGGCAGGGAGCTGCATATCCCTGTTTATTTGTATGAGTATGCCCAGCCTGATAAGAAGCGCAGCAACCTGTCGGTGATTCGTGCGGGCGAGTACGAGGGCTTTTTCAAGAAGATCAAACAGCCCGAATGGAAACCCGATTTCGGTCCGGCTGAGTTTGATGCCAGGCGCGGCGGCACGGTCATCGGGGCACGCGATTTCCTGGTGGCCTACAACGTCAACCTCAATACCACCTCGGTTCGCAGGGCCAATTCCATTGCTTTTGACGTACGCGAGGCCGGCCGCGTGATGCGCGAGGGCGACCCGGTAACCGGCAAGGTCATTGCCGACGAGAACGGCAAAGCGCGCACTATCCCCGGCTCGCTGAAGGCGGTGAAGGCCATCGGCTGGTATATCGAAGAGTATGGCATCGCGCAGATATCCATGAACCTGACCAACATAGCCGTAACGCCGGTACATAAGGCCTTCGACGAAGTATGCGACAAGGCCAATGCCCGCGGTATCCGTGTTACCGGCAGCGAGCTGGTGGGTTTGATCCCGCTCAAGTCCATGCTCGATGCGGGCAAATATTTCCTGGCCAAGCAGCAGCGCTCAACGGGTGTAAGCGAAAAGGAACTGGTGCGCATCGCCATTAAATCGATGGGGCTGGACGAACTGTCGCCGTTTAAGCCCGAGGAACGCATTATCGAATACCTGCTCAAAGACAAGGCCGGCAGCCGCTTAGTGAGCATGACCCTTGCCGACTTCGCCGATGAAACTGCCAGCGAAAGTCCCGCGCCGGGCGGCGGCTCCATCTCGGCTTATGTAGGTGCGCTGGGCGCCTCGCTTGCGGCTATGGTGGCCAACTTGTCGGCGCATAAGCGCGGCTGGGACGACCGCTGGAACGAGTTCAGCGAATGGGCCGAACGCGGGCAGCACTACAAGAACGAGCTGACCAAAATGGTGGATAAGGATACCATCGCCTTTAACCGGATTATGGAGGCTTACGATCTGCCCAAGGGTACCCCCGAAGAGAAAGCCGCCCGGACCGAAGCCATACAGGCCGCTACCCGCTACGCCATCGAAGTGCCTTTTAGCGTGATGAAGCTGGCTTACCAGAGCATGGAGGTCATCCGCGCTATGGCCGAAACCGGCAACCCCAATTCGGTAACCGATGCCGGTGTGGCCGCCCTTTGCGCGCGTACCGCCGTGCTGGGCGCCTGGCTCAATGTGCGGATTAACGCAGCGAGCTACCAGGATAAGGACTTCATCGCCGAAGTTCTCGCCGAAGGCGAGGCCCTCCGCCAAATGGCTATTGACCGGGAGGCGGAGATTCTGGAGCTCGTTAACGGGAAGATCGGCTGAGGCCTGAAGCCAGGCTAATGCTATGCCCAACTCGTGGCAGTTTAAGGACACTTTAGAGCCCTTTCAGAGCACTTTTGGACCATTTCGGCGCACTTTAGGACCGTTTCGGAGCAGTTTAGCGCACGTTATTTTAACTTAAGTATATTGTAATCAGCTACTTAACGAATATTGGGCTAAATTTTGCTGTTTTTCCCGTTTTGGGCGACGCTGTTAAAGAACTTAACCTTGTAATATACGGAATTTTTCGCGTTTTTGGAAATTTGAGTCGCATTATTCGTCACGTTGACTGGGTATCAAGGCCTCGCGCTTTTTTGCATGTTCCGTGCGAAGGAGCCTAAAATGGGCATGTTACGGCTAATATTTAACAACCTGGTTCCCGGCTTGTTATATTTCCTGTATGTTTTGGACCAGGCATTTAATTTTAACGCATAGTTCGCAGGCATTCGCGCTTCCGCCCGAAATGAGCTATTTTTATTCCACATCAACGCTCATGCAATTCTTATCCCGTAATTTTTATAAATGCATCCTGGCATTATTCCTTTTGACGGCGTCGACCGCCGGTGCGCAGGCTATCGGCCCTAACATCAAACGTATCGTTTTCCTCGGCAACAGCATAACCTGGCAGGCCAACTATGTGAACGACGTAGTCGCTTATCTTACGGTAAATTACCCCGGCAGGCATTTTGATTTTATCAACCTGGGCTTACCCAGCGAAACGGTGTCGGGGCTTTCCGAGCCGGGCCATGCCGGCGGCGCTTTCCCGCGTCCCGACCTGCACGAGCGTTTGCAGCGCGTGCTCGATCAAACCAGGCCCGACCTGGTATTGGCCTGTTACGGCATGAACGACGGCATTTATATGCCTTTTGACACCGCCCGCTTCCGCAAATTCAGGGACGGCATCAACTGGCTGCACACGGAAGTGGTTAAAAGCGGCGCCCGGATCATCCATATCACGCCGCCGGCTTTTGACGAGCTGAAAGGCGGCGATGCGGGGTATGCGGCGGTGATAGACCGGTATGCCGAATGGCTGCTTTCACAGCGCTCGGCAAAAAGCTGGGAGGTTATCGACGTGCACTTCCCGATGAAAAAATACCTGGAAGCGCACCGCAAAGTGGATGCCAGGTTCAAACTCGACGGTTTTGCTTTGACGGAAGACGGCGTACACCCCGGCGAGCTGGGGCACTGGATCATGGCGCGGCAAATACTGGCGTATCTTTGCGCTCGCCTGCCGGGCGCACGGGCCGATAGCATTGCAGATTTTACCAGTGCCGAAAGAAGCCTTGCGGGCAACAGGAATGGCGCTGCGATACTGAAAATGGTAACAGAACGGCAGAATATGCTGCGCGACGCCTGGCTGACGGCCACCAGGTACAAGCGGCCGGGTCTGCCCGCCGGCCTGCCGTTCGACGAGGCGCTTAAGCGGTCGGAGGTAATGGGAGCGAAAATCGATTCGCTGGTTAGCGCCGGGAGGCGGTCGTTCTGAAGTAAAAGCCGAAAAAGGTTACAACATAAACCTGCAGGGAGGCATTGGGCCGACCGTGCATAAGCGCTTGCTTTTCTCAAACCTGCCGCGTAATTTTAATCATAATTTGCAGGCGTTCAATTGCCTTGCATGTCTATCTAAACTAACCGGGACCCTAACCGGCTGACTGTCATTTAAAAAAGCTAAATCCCATCGTTATGAAAAGAAATATACTACTTACGTTTGCCGGGCTTGTTCTGCCCGTGTTTTTATTTTCGGGCTGCGTTATCAAAGAGATGCACGAAAGCGCCGAAGGATCGATAGACGCCGGCAAGAACCGCTATAGCGGCGTTTCACCTATCAAAAACGGTTTTTCGGAGAGCGGGAATGTGGGCTACTTAATGGTGGAGGAGTGGCAGTTCGGCATGGGCGGTAATTTTGTCGGTCATAAAGAGTTCGATCAGCCCGACCCGCTGGGCAGCAGCGATGCCGGCGGCCCGTCGGACGGTCGGCGTAGGGGCAATTACAGCTTGCTGAGCCCGCGCGCGGCGGCTGAACCTGCAAACTACTGGTCGCTTTCGGAAGAGCTGGAATTTATAGGCAAAGGCAATAAAATTGATGCGGGCGGCGGCGACTCGGAGACCGACCATTTATACTACCTGGAGGTGCCGGTATTGATGAACTATAATATGAAGATAAACGGCGGCAACAACCTGTATTTTGGGCTAGGGCCTTACGTGGCGGCCGGTTTATTTGCACACTTCCACTCGGTGTCGCAGGGACAAACTACATCGGGCAGCCTCAATTTCGGCAGCAATGCCGATTATCCCCGCATGGATTACGGGCTTCAGGCCAAAGCAGGGTATATGATCACGCCGAAGATCAGCCTGTCGCTCAATTACGACTTCGGTTTGCGCAATATCGGCGATCCCGTGGATAAGGCATATAACAACGTATTTGGGCTGAGTGTGGGGTACCGGCTCAAATAGGATGTAAGCTCTACCGGTCTGCCCGTGCGGAAAGCATCATTGCCGCGCCGGCAGACCGGCTGTTAAAACTATTTTAACATTCGTTTGTTATAAACAAAAAGTTATAGCCGATGCAACCGATCTTTACCACAGTAAATGATGACATGGACATTGTCATCATTCCCGACCTTAGCGCAAACCTGGACGGCCACCCCGTACTTACGCACACCTACAGTATTTACCGCGATCCCTTTCATGGCAGCGGAAAGTACATCCAAAAGGGAGAAAGGAAATTAAACCCCGACCGTAAGAACGACCCCGACTACTGCGGCTTTATCACGTTCGAATACCCCGGTAAATTATTTAGCTATACGGCCGATGGCGGTACCAGCTTATCGAGCGACGCCGTGCAGGAGCTTATCGAAGTCATTACCCATTACCGCGAAACGCCCGACCTCTGGGCTATCGATTGAGGATTTTATAATCCGATACGCGCCGCTGAACTCATTTCCATAGGAGTCCTTTTGGACCGGTCATTGCTTCGCCCGGCCGTCCTCTTTTTGCAAAGAGCGTTTTTAACGCCCTCCTTACAGTTTGCTGTACAGAGAGGGCCGACAAGCGTAGCAAAGTGGGGGGGAATTGCTACGGAGCATGTTTTTGGGTAATAAATCCCTTAAGTAAATGAAATTGATTGACCATTCACCATTGACTCACCCGGTCATTGCTTCGCTCGACCACCCTCTCTGCTTCGCAAAGAGGGTTTTAACGCCCTCTTTACAGCTTGCTGTAGAGAGGGCTGACAAGCGTAGCAAAGTCGGGGTGAGTTGCTACGGAGCATGTTTTTGGGTAATAAATCCCTTAAGTAAATGAAATTGATTGACCGTTGACCATTCACCATTGACCATTGACTATTCACCCATTGACCATTCACCATTTCATTTCCGCAAAATCTTCTCCATCGGCCTGCCTTTGGCCAGTTCGTCGACCAGCTTATCCAGGAAGCGGACTTTTTGCATCACCGGGTCTTCGATGTCTTCCACACGATAGCCGCAAATAACCCCGGTAATTTTGGAAACATTCGGGTTTAATGCCGGCGCTTCGGCAAAAAACGTTTCGAAGTCGGTTTTATCGGTTAGGATGCGTTGCAGCGCCTGCTCGTCGTACCCGGTAAGCCAGGATATGATCTCATCCAGCTCGGCCTTAGTGCGGCCCTTCTTTTCCGCCTTATTCATATAAAGCGGGTAAACACTCGCAAAGCTCATCCGGTAAACACGGGTATTATCCATGATATTATCTTTTTAGTAAAGATAACACGATTGCCGGGATTTTATAAATGGCCATGATTCCCACCGCGCATCCGTTATTTGAACACGATTTTCAGGATATAAAAGATTACCATGATCCTCGCGCGTCAGCCTGTGCGAATCCCGGCTCGGGGCGGGTGCAGGGGGGGTACGGATGCCGAACGAGCCGTAATTAATTATCACGAGCCTCTAATTTTTTAATGGCTTCAACAGCTGTACTTGGGATAGTTTTACCGGCATGGTACGCTTTTAACGATTGCTTTGCGTGCCTGGCGATCTGGCTTATGTGGACTTCGGCCCGGCGCTTCTGCCATATTTCACGTATCCAATCGGTCGTTATCATAACTAATCGCTTGTATCCAAAGATATGGAACTTTATAATTATTCGCTATCGGCCATTAGCCATGAACCATGAATTCTCCCCCCTGGTTTTAGTCCTCCAAGGACGACTTAAATCAAAGCATGAAAAGAAGGACTCTGTCCGGCAGTTGATGATCACGTTGCAAACCCGAACGGAGTTCTTCAATTACCTGCTGATTGAACACGATTTTTCGCAGGCTGTTTGTTTTTTAGGCGCTCAAGAGGGCTTCGCCGTTTCCAGGATATAAAAGATAACATGATTCGCGTCAGCCTGTGCGAATCACGCCTTGGGGCGGGTGCAGGGTGGGGTCACGGATGCCGAACGAGCCGTAATCAATTATCTCCCCTCTGGTTTAAGTCTTCCAAAGGACGACTTAAATCCAAGCATGAAAAGAAGGACTCTGTCCGGCAATTGATGATCACGTTGCAAACCCGAACGGAGTTCTTCAATTACCTGCTGATTGAACACGATTTTTCGCGGGTTGTTTGTTTTTTAGGCGCTCAAGAGGGCTTCGCCGTTTCCAGGATATAAAAGATGAACATGATTCGCGTCAGCCTGTGCGAATCCCGCCTTGGGGCGGGTGCAGGGTGGGGTCACGGATGCCGACGAATGTTACTTTTCCACCCCCCTGGTTTAAATCCTCCAAAGACGACTTAAATCAAAGCATGAAAAGAAGGACTCTGTCCGGCAGTTGATGATCACGTTGCAAACCCGAATGGGGTCCTTCAAACATCCTGCATGGTATTATGGTTATTATTTAAGCGAGCTCGACAGGCTGTTGCTACCAATGGTTCAGCCGGAGCCCTTAATTGAATCTACTGCTATGAAAACGTTCTTTATTACTTTGTTAACGCTGTGCGCAGGTATCGCCGCAGCGCAAACAACCGACAACTGGACCTTAAAACAAAGCAACGACGGGATAAAAATTTACACGGCCGACGTTGCAAACTCGAAGATCAAAGCCCTTAAGGTGGAATGCGAGCTGACCGCGACGCTGTCGCAGGTGGTAGCCGCCGTGATGGATATTAAGCACAGCAAACGCTGGGTTTACCGTACCGAAACTGCTTACGTGGTAAAAAAGTCGTCCCCATCCGATCTTTATTATTATACGCTGGTTAAAATGCCGTTCCCCGTAAGCAACCGCGACTATATAGCCCGCCTGAAGGTAACACAAAATCCGGCGACCAAAGTGGTAACCATCGAGGTGCCATGCGTTACCGGTATGGTACCCCCAAAAAACGGAGCGGTAAGGGTAACCAATTCGGCGGCCCGGTGGGTACTAGCCCCCGAGCGCGCAGGTCGCGTTAAGATCGACTATACGCTGCACACCGATCCGGGCGGAAGCATACCCGCCTGGTTAACCAACATGTTCATCACCCAGGCGCCTTCACAGACCTTTGAAAAGCTAAAACAGCAAACGGCGATGTATAAAAACGTAAAGCTGAGTTATATTAAGAATTGAGGTCGGAGGTCGGAGGTCGGATGTCAGAGGTCGGATGTCAGAGGTCGGATGTCAGAAGTCCGGGGATTTCCCTGCGCGGTGGCCGTCTCTGGCGCAGCCTATTGTCTGAACCTTGATTGATATGATTGAGTGATTACCCTGACTAAGCAAAAAAGAGCGTTGGGCTAAAATGTCATGAACAAGCGGGCCGGAGCTCGCTATGGCTCGGTTTTGGTTACTTTTCTATCAAGAGAAAAGGAACTAGCCCTCCCGCGGCAATGAGCGGGCCGATGACGAAAGTTAAGCATACATATCGTCTGAACCGGGATTTCCCCAGTTGCTCCCGCAAGCCTCGCGGCTGCAAGGTAAGCCGACGTGCAATTACCCATTATGGTTTAAAACAAGAATTTAGCTTGCAATGAAAATCGTGCCGCCTGGCAAATGGGCTGCCTGTCCAAGGGCCACAAGCGCGCTTGCAGCAACCATCTTTTATGCGTACCTTTGTTTTTATTAAAACAAATTCAATGCAAGGAACAGTAAAATTCTTCAATCAAACAAAGGGCTTCGGCTTTATTACGCCCAATGATGGCGGTGCCGATATCTTTGTTCACTCTACTGGTTTGATCGATAACATCCGCGAAAACGATGTTGTTGAATACGAAGTAGAGAACGGCCGGAAGGGCCTCAACGCGGTAAAAGTAAAAATAGCATAATCGATATTGATGATTTGATCGCAAGCGCCCTCCCTCTACAGGAGGGTGCTTTTTTTTTCACACCAAACTTAAAATTTGAAAGCCTATGGCAAAATCCAGCGAAACTTTTAACAAGAAGGAAAAAGAGAAAAAACGCCTGAAAAAACAGCAGGACAAAAAAGAACGCGCCGAAGAACGTAAAGCCAACGGCAGCAAAGGCAAAAGCCTGGAGGACATGATGGCCTATGTCGACGCCGACGGCAACATCACCTCAACCCCGCCCGATCCGTCCAAAAAACGTCAGCAGATAGCGGCCGAGGACATTCAGCTTGGCGTGCCCAAACAGGTGGACCTGCCGGAGGAAACCGCCCGCAAGGGAACCATCACCATGTTCAACGAGTCGAAAGGTTTCGGCTTCATCCGCGACGCCGCCAGCCAGGAGAGCATCTTCGTCCATATCAGCGCCATGCTGGAACCCCTGCGCGAAAACGACAAAGTAACCTTCGAAACCACCCAGGGCCCAAAAGGACTGACGGCAACCAAGGTAAAAAAGGCCTGAGGTACTATAAAGGCACAAGAACCTGTTGCCGGCAGGCATTAACGCACAGCCCGGCCCGGTATTCTTGCGCCAGTTGGGTAAAGGCAGCTTATTACGCAATGAACCTTAAGGGCTCCGGGCCGGGGCTTATTCAATTGCAGTGTATTTTGGCAACCCGCTGCACCTCCTACAACTGCAACACCTGGTATAAGCACAAGAGGCATTAGCGCACAACCCAGCCGGCATTCGCATGGCTGATTTCAGACGATTAACTTGATTCCGCAGATTTCCCTGCGCGATGGCCGTCTTCGGCGCAGCCTATTGTCTGAACCGCTGATTTCAGATGATCACCTTGCTTTTGCAGATTTCCCTGCGCGGTGGCCGTCTCCGGCGCGGCCTATTGTCTGAACCGCTGATTTCAGATGATTAAATTAATTTCGCAGATTTCCCTGCGCGGTAGCTGTCTCCGGCGCAGCCTTCGGGCGAAACCGGCAAACCGGTGGCCTGCGGGCAGAAAGGGATTAGGGAAAGTTGCTGAAGCGTTAGCCACGCGCGAACGTTAGTAGGGCAATGCATCCCGGCCCGCGGTTTTGCTGGTTTGTGCCATGGGCATGCCTTTGGCACAGTGTAAAGGCCATGTGCGGCAAAGAAGGCATCGGCGGGGACACAGGCGTTTTTGGTTCCTTTTGTCGCGACAAAAGGAACTAGCCCCCGCGGCAATGAGCGGGACGATGACGAAAGTTAAGCGTACATATCGTCCGAACTATAATTGACGTGATTTTTTGACGGCCTCTGATGTAAGCGCCGATAGTCCATAGTTTTTCCGGGATTTAGCTATGGTCTATCGACCATGGACTATGGACTTACTACCGATATTTTTCCCTATTTTTAACTATTCCCAAATCACATGACCGACCGCACATCCCGGGCGATTGCAGTTTTATTTACCAGGGCCCTGCTCGGTATCATTTTTTTAATGCAGGGCTACGGCAAGGTATTTACGTTTTCCGTGCCGAAGGTGTACAACATGTTCTTCCGCGATTTTGAAAAAACATTCTTACCGCATTGGCTGCTTTGGGGCACCGCTTACTATACCTCTTATGCCGAGCTTATCTGCGGCTTTTTGCTCATCATCGGCCTTTTCCGCAAATATGCGTTGTGTTTACTGGCCATCGACTTACTGGTGGTTTCCTTCGGCCATGGACTTTTAGAACCTATATGGGACCTGCAGCATGTGATACCACGGGCTGTATTGCTCATCGCCATCCTTATTATGCCGGCACAATGGGATTTGTGGAACCTGGATAGGGTTTTGCTTTGGCGTAATATTGAAAGCTGATTTCTTAGCTTCTTCTGGCACAAGAAGCAATCACGCGCGGCCTGACCGATATTCTTGTGTCAGGTTACGGGTAATAATTTTATAAATAAAATCCTTGGAAAAATGAGATTTATTTATTAAAACAATTTTTAAAGAAAAAAAACCAATTTCTTTTTTTATTTAAAAATTATTAACTTACCAAGTTTTTACGTAACATTTTTTAATATTAAAACAGATCGTTTTTGACATCTCTAAACCCCAAATTCTCAAAATCTTATATCAAAATAAAAATTCGCGTTTTGCTTTGCAGTACTTTTGTTTTTTTATTATATTTAAACAAGAAAACACAAAAACCCTGAAAATATAAGCCAAATGGCATAAAAAAACACTAATAACGCACCGAAATGATATAGTTAAAAGCTGTAAAGGGCGAATATTGTATCCTTGATAAAAAATTTCGGACGTTTTTCATGAATTCTCCGAAATTCTCAAAGACACCTACGGGTGTCTTTCTTGGTTTTAACGGGGGTTTGTGAAATGAGCCGGATTGAAATAAATAAAAAAAAATTTTAACCAGAACTAGATAAAAATATGGAAAATTTAAAAAGGATGTAAAAAGTAGTTCGGTTATGACAAACTGTAAAATGTACTAAAAATTTTCAATATCAAGAGAGATTCTAAGAAAAATAGGAATCAAAAAATCACAATAAATACCGTTTTATAGGTCGCAGCGTGAGTTACTAACTTTACAATTTGCTTTGGAAATATAAAAAATAATATTCTATACAAGGGATCATGAGACTTCAAGATGAAATAGAATTATTGCCAGATAATTTGGCTGACTTGGAAGTAGAATTTAGAAAAATTCAAATTCAAGAATATCTATATAATATTTCGGAAAGAAAAAAATATCGTAAATGGTCATTTGCATTTGCCTTGTTGTGGATATTATTTATCGCATTTCTATTTGTAATAAGCCCACTTGGCGATACTTATCTTTCAAAAGGAATTTATACTGCTGTAGCGAGTACAGGTACATTCCAAGTCTTCAAACTTCTTAATGTCACGATCAGACCATTGTATGATAATAAAGTCTAATTTAATGTTAGACTTGTTATAGAACACCACTTTTAAAATCTGTTTTGTTATTCGATCTCCTTTCTGCCTCAGGCTCATTATCGGATGTCCACCATATCTAACATTTACCAATAATTTAATTAGCAAATGGTTAGATAAAAATGGGTGTTTTCACGGGTTGATTTAAGTTCGGATAATTTTAATATTTAAAGCACACATTAATTAAAATGGCGCATTACCCTATCTTTGAACAAAAGATTTGCAGGCAGTCTAAATATAAATATAAATGGATAATATCTCACCAGTAATTGAGTACCAAGATAAGATTCAAGACCTTACTATAGATAAAATCGTTCCCAATGATTTTAACCCACGGGAAAGATTCAATGAAGAGGAGGAAGATGAACTAATAGAATCTATATTAAACAAGGGCATTTTGAATCCAATAATTGTTTATAAAAGGAAACAAGATGATAAATATATAATACTTGATGGCGAACGTCGATATCGAGCCTGTAAAAAATTAAACATCAAAACGATCCCAGCTAGGATACTCGTACGGGAGCCAAACGTATTAGAGTCCTTATCATTAATGTTTCATATTCAAAACGTTCGGCAAGAGTGGACGGAGTTCGCTATTTCTATAACGATAAAAAGGATTATTGATGAATTAGGTAAAAAATTTGAGTCTTTGAATTCTTCGGATATCAAATATTTATCGGAGATAACATCCTTATCAGAGTATCGAGTTAGAAAATATCTAAAATTTCTTGACTATCCCGATGATGTAATTCAAATGTTTCTTCACAACGAAGTCTATCAAAAAAAGGGCATAGGCCCCGATCCAGACATTTTATTGGAGATGCATAAACCTATTGAGGATATGCGCGACATTATGCCATCTCTATTGGAAGATTTTTCAATCAAAAACATAATTGATGCATGCATAGAAAAAAAGGAAAGGGGCATAATTAAAGCTAATAAAGAATTTCGATTAATCTCGAAGTCCCTTACGGCTGCGAGAAAAGACGAGATCAATGTTTCACAATTGGAAAGAAATTTATACAGCTTTTTTTCAATACTCGACTATTCACCAGAAAACGTTTACAGGCATTCAGCTGAAACCGTTTACCTCTATAAATCTATTAGAAAAAACTCTGAATCATTTTTAAGCGAATTAAAAGATTTTGATTTTAACTCTATAGATGCTGAAAAACGTAACGAGGTTTTACATATCCTAAACCAAATAGCATTAGTTATTAGCCGAAATTTATAATTGGAAGAGTTATTAGAATATTATCAACAACGAAACTTTCAGGCAGCTCCAATTGGCAAATATGACCAATTGGCATTAACACCTGATTTTGTTTTTGAAAAGGATAACATCGTTCATGCAATTGTAAATCGAACTTCTGATACACTAGCTCAATCTATTATTCAAAGATTTGCTACAACAAAGAGAATAGCATCTAAGTCACTAGAGATTTTTTTTCTTTTTAATAAAAAACCATCATTAACAATTTTAAGAGACTGTAAATTATTTGGTGTAGGAATTCTATATCTAAGCGCTAAAAATACAATAGAAATTTATGCTGAATCCAAAATAATAAAGGGTAGGCAGGCACGGCCTGCATTGCCAAAGACCCAAATTTTCTTTTGTTCAAGACAGCATTTGGACGAGAGATTGGAAGCTCAAAGGATTGTTGATGATCAACGCGATTCTTTGAAAGTGCCAATTTTCCCAATGCTAGTTGAAAATGATCAAGAATACTCCCATGATATACGGGATTTATGGCCCATAATAGAAAAATGTATGGATGCCTCAGAGTATGTTCTGGTTATCTTATCGGGGGAATTGCGAGAAATTATAGATCGCGAAGCTAGGCGGGCATTAGAAAATTATGATCCTGAAGAACTATTATTTTATGTAAAAAGCGATAAAGAAACTAAGGAGGCATATTCTGATCTTTTAACGCATGCCACGGAACAAGGGGTTAAATTTCAAGAATATTTTGATCTTAGAGGATTTAGATTGGTTTTCAATGCGCGTTTGATGAAGGTAATAAAAAGAATGCATGACGATAATGACGTGCCTTTCCTCGAAGGCCTTTAATAAGAAATATTTAATTTTACCATCAATCCGATGGAGTATGCAGCGCATGCTAGGTTCTATAAGATTCTTCTCTACGCTGGCGCGCGTGCCGCGCGTGTCTAATGAATTTGGCTGGAAGCCATTACGGTTTCGGCGGCAACGGGCGCAAGTATCCAATGTCGGCTATAGCACTGAGTACTCGTGCCTTTTAAACCCCTGATTTTTAAACCAATAACGGATCGGCTAATAATATATCGCGCAACCGCCAACCTAAAAATGGCATCCGGCACTTGCATGAATTAAATGTGTTATATTTACTTACGAAGTACGCCTATTTTATTTAAGGGCTTATTTCGTTAACCTTATTTAAACCTTAATTCTGTTTGTATGAAAACCAAGCTGACGTTAAAAGCAATCTCAAATTACAAGATCGGAATTTGTTCATTAGGTATTTTACTGGTTCCGTTCCTGCAATCCTGTAATACGGAGCTTCATTTACAGGCATCCGTCGAGGACGGCCACCAAACCTATTCCGGTCCTTCTTATTTTGAGCGTTCCCCCAACGGTAACGATCTTGGCTTTAATGTGGGCTGTATCATGCTTGGTTTTCCCGAAAATCCGGACGATTACCGTCAGCATCCGGGAAAAAACAGCTATTTGGGTCATCCCGGAAATTTTTACGCGAGCACAATACACGGTCCGGCAGGGTTTGACTACAGCAATTGGAAAGATGATACGCAAAACGAGCCATTGCCAACAACAGCCGCATCGTCGGACGTCCTCACCCATTTAGGCTACATGACCGGACTTGAATTTATTCAAAAAAACTCCAGCGACGGCGGATCAAAGATCACACTGAATTACCTGGAAATTCCCCTGTATGCTATATATCAAACCAGGCTTTCGACCGGAAATATTTTTGGCGGCCTTGGTCCTTATCTCGCATACGGCATTGGCGGTAAAACAACGACCAGCTACAATGGCCGCACAGACAAAATGAATTCATTTGACAGCGCCATGGGTTTTAAACCATTTGACGCCGGATTGGGCCTGACGGCCGGCTATAAGTTGCCCAACAGCTTTTATTTTAGCCTCGCCTATAATTTAGGGTTGACCAATATCGCGCGCAATTCTTTTGGAGATAAAGCCGTCAACAGCGGTTTCAGTTTGAATGTGGGGTACCCCATAGACAGGATCATTAAAAAGAAATAGCTGTTTTACGTTATTCCCGGCCGGAAATATGCTTTGTCCAATTCATTAAGGCGTCCGGCACTAATCCAGGCCTTTTTCGTAAATCCGCTGCGGCACTGCAGCGCATTGATCTTGCTTGTCTTTTATATTCCGCAAATCGTGTCAAATAAAAAAGACGCGATTGTCGCGCCTTCATACATATATTTCCCGGACTATCGCGATGTCTCTATGCGGTGGCTTATTTCTTAATAAATGTCATGATCATTTTAAAGTTGCCCTCGAACGGGAAAATGCAGGTACTTACCAATTTATAACCGCGCCTGTTATAATCGGCTAAGTCCTGGTTTACCAACTGCATATCGTCGGTGGGATGGATAAGTACGATGTCGGCAACCTGGTTAGGTCCGGGGTGTTGCAGGGCGGCACTTTTTACGCTGGATGAAAGCAAAACGCTTGCTGCTATGATTACCGTAATAACAGCAGCGCCGATCAAATTTAATTTTTTCATTTTAATAGGTTTTAAAGTTCAGACGAACTTACAAATCCCGTATGCGTATCCATTGGGTATTAATACCTTGCCTGCCACGGTAAAAACACCCTTTTATTTGACTACCCATGGGAAAATCGGCCCAGCGCTCACTCCACGCTGCACCCGTCCCAGGGCGGGAACCGCAACCGGGCAACCACGCATTTTACATTCTGCAAATCGTGTTCAAAAAAAGACGCGAAGTATCGCGTATCTGCGATATTTAAAGTACACGAAAGCCTGTCTGCAAACAGCAGATCTGGCTGTATCCCGGCGTAACTGGTGACTGCCAACAGATCAAAAATTATATCATTTATTAATCGTAAATTTGAGTAAGTATATTTAAGAAATTAAAGCATAGCCATTAGCTGTTTGAATAAGACTGAAAAATACGCAAGGCAATTCTTAGCTAATGAAATTCAGGCGATCGAGCAAAGCGGAAGAATAAACGAGCTTGCTAATTTAACTATGTTTGAAAAGGCGCTTATTCTAAAATATTCGAATGATGGATTTGAAAATTTAAATGAACAGTTAAGAAATTCCGCAGGCGAAAACAATTCGGAATATGGTAAGCTTTTAGAAAGCTGTCTGAATAAACTGAATAATTTCGAGGGGTTAGTGTATCGCGGCGCCAACTTAACTGATTTAGAATTAAACAGATACATTGAAGCCAATACAACAAATGAGCCTTTAAAGGAATTTGCTTTTATCTCGGCAAGTAAGTCGAGACTTATTGCGATGGAATTTAGAGGTAATGCGTTATTTAGAATATATTCCAGGTCGGGAAAAGAGGTTGAAAAAATAGCGATGCACGGTGTATATGGCGCTCCAAATGAGAAAGAAGTTTTGTTCAAGCCAAACACGCAGTTTAATGTGCTGGAGGTAAGACAACAGGTGGACTATTCGTTAATCACGTTAGAGGAAATTTAGAAAATGACAACTTTAGAAAAAATAGAAGATTTAAATCAAATAGACCAGGAAGAATTTTACAAACTGGTAAAAATGGTTTATAATTCTTTTCTGATAAATCGTAAATACACGAGTTCGTCTTACGTTACGAAAAAGGAAAAACTAATCAACTCCTTCTCGACATTCCTGGAGCAATATTTGGAACTGCAATTTGCCGGCTCAAAACAATCCAAATTGGATTTTATAAACTTCATCGATAAACTTAACATGCAAAAAGAGTTGCTGGAGATTGCGAGCGGAGAAGCTAATATGAACGACATCAAGATTGCGGCTCAACGTCTTGGAAAAAAGTCCCAATCGGCTTTTGAAATGAAATAAAAAAGACGCGATCCTTCGCGTCTTACTTAGAACCAAGAGTCAATATTCAAGAACCAAGTTTTTTTCTGTCTTGGTTCTTGGTTCCTGGCTCTCAAACCGTAGTTTTTAGTAATAATACCGTACGAAAGCCTCCATAGCTTGGTATTCAGCGAGGCCCAGCCTGTCATACGCCTGCGCGGTTTCGCGGTTGCGGTCCTCGGCACGAACCCAGAACTCGCGGGCGTCGTCGCCGGGGAACACGGCCCTGTCTTTTTGTGATTGGTGCTTGAAGATGGCGTTGCGCTTGCGCAGCACTTCCTGCGGAGAGAGCGGCACCGCCATTTCTATCTCGTAGGTCTCAAACTCCTTCCATGCGCCGCGGTACATCCACACCCAGCAGTCTTTTACCCAGCTTTCGCCGGCATCGCGCAACTGGCGCAGCGCCGAGATGACGATGTTAAAGCAAACCAAGTGCGTTCCGTGCGGATCGGCAAAGTCGCCGGCCACGAACACCTGGTGGGGTTTCACTTTTTGCAGCAGTTCCTTGGTCAGGTCAACGTCTAATTGGCTAACGGAGTTCTTCTGCGTTTTGCCCGTCTCGTAAAAAGGCAGCGCCATAAAATGGATATGATCGTCCTGCAACCCGGCGTAACGCGCGCCGGCAATGGCCTCAGTTTTGCGGATAAAGCCCTTCACGTCGCGTATCTCCTTCGTATCGACCTCGTTCGGCTGCTTGCTTTCCATAAAGGCGCGCATGTCCTCGTACAGCTTTTTCAGGTGACTGTTGTCGTCGCCGATGCTCTGGTTAAAGTCAATGGCGAACTCCACGAAGCGCAGCACATCGTCGTCCCAAACGGCTGTATTGCCGCTGGTCTGGTAGGCCACGTGCACATCGTGCCCCTGGTCCACCAGGCGGATGAACGTGCCGCCCATTGAGATCACGTCGTCGTCGGGGTGCGGCGAGAAGATGATCGAGCGTTTCTGCGCGGGCAGGGCGCGTTCGGGCCGCTGGCTGTCGTCGGCATTCGGTTTGCCGCCCGGCCAGCCGGTAATGGTATGCTGTATCTGGTTAAAAATATCGATGTTGATGTCGTACACCGGTCCCTGCTCGGTAGCCAGCTGCGCCATGCCGTGGTTGTTGTAATCCTCTTCGGTCAGTTTCAGGATGGGCTTGTTCAGCGTTTCGGCCAGCCATATCACCGCCTTTTTCTTCAGGCCGTTGGTCCAGTCGCAGTCTTTTACCAGCCACGGCGTGCCGAAGCGGGTCAGTTCGGAAGCGGCGTCTTCGTCGAGGATAAACTCCACGTGCGGTGAAAGCTGCAGGTAAGTAGCCGGAACGTCACCCGAAATTTCGCCTTCCACCGCTTTTTTGATGATGGGCGCTTTCTTGGCGCTCCAGGCCATCAGGATGATCTCGCGGGCCTTAAAGATAGTGCCGATACCCATGGTTATGGCCTTGGTGGGCACGTTGGATTTACCGCCGAAGTCGCGCGAGGCGTCGCTGCGGGTCAGGTCGTCCAATGTCACCAGCCGCGTACCCGAGTTGGGCGCCGAACCCGGCTCATTAAAACCAATGTGACCGGTACGACCGATACCCAATATCTGCAGGTCGAGGCCGCCCAATGCATTTATCTGGCGCTCGTACTCCAGGCAAAAGGCCGGTATGTCGTCCTGCTTCAGCGTACCGTCGGGAATATGGATGTTGGCGCGATCGATATCGATGTGGTTGAACAGGTTCTCGTTCATGAAGGTCACATAGCTTTGTACCGCCTTCGGCTTCATCGGGTAATACTCGTCCAGGTTAAAGGTGATCACGTTTTTGAACGTCAATCCTTCCTCGCGGTGCAGCCGCACCAGTTCGGCATACACGCCGATAGGGGTTACGCCGGTGGCCAGGCCCAGCACGGCCTGCTCGCCGCGGTCGGTCTTGTCGCGCACCAGGTCGGCAATGCGCCGCGCAACGGCAACGGACGCCACTTTTTGGTTGGGGTAAACGGTTACCGGCAGTTTTTCGTACCGGGTTTCTTCTAGTAAGTTTAGTCGTGCCATTTTTGGTATTTAGGTATATATTTTAAACGAATCTACGTTTACTGATCATTCCTGTTGTCAGTGGTCAATAGTGAATGGTCAATTTCTTTTATTCACCATTGACTATTCACCATTCACTATTGACTATTCACCTCTCCGAGTAAATTTCAAAAAAAATCCCCGCAAAAGCGAGGATTCAATCAAACCAATTTAACTATCAAATTATTCCACACGACAGGTGAAACAATAAGGAGTATTTTTATGCTGTTAACGGACATTCGTTGGTATGGACGACCTAACAAATAGTGCTATTTATTAAGTTAATACAAACTTAAATGGAAGAAATGAAAGATGCAAGTACTTTTTAAATTTTTTTAATAAGTTAACATTTGTTTATTTCTTGCGCACAGGGCTGACGCAGATCAAGAGTCAAGAATCAAGAGTCAAGATCCAAGATTCAAGACTTTTACCGGTTCCTGTCCTGCTGCAAATTTCCAACTCAAAACTGCAAACGGAGTGTTCATTTGATTACTCAGACACATTTCGTGCTTTTTCGTAATTTTCTGCTCTCAAATACCATCTTATGAAAAAGCTGTTAACGGGGTTGTTGTTGTCCCTTATCTCTGGCTATAGTTTCGGCCAGGTGCACCGGCAGGATGCCGAAGATTTTGTCGGCCGCGTGGTGCCGCAGGCAAAAGATCATTTTATTATCAAAAGCATTCCCGCCGAAAACGGGAAGGACGTTTTTGAGCTGTACAGCCAGGGCGGCAAGATCGTGCTGGCGGGCAACAAGAACCTGTCCATCGCCTCGGCGCTCAGTTGTTACCTGAAGGAATTTTGCCATGCCGACTTCGGCTGGAACGGCGATAACATGCACCTGCCTGCAAAACTGCCGGCGGTTAAAACGAAGATATACCGGGCGACGCCTTACCAATACCGTTATTACTTGAACTATTGCACCTTCAATTACAGCGCCTCGTGGTGGGACTGGAAGCGCTGGCAGCACGAGATCGACTGGATGGCGCTGAACGGTATTAATATGCCGCTGGCTATTACCGGCGAGGAGGCTGTTTGGCGTACCGTTTACCACGATATGGGCTTTACGGATAAGCAACTCGACGGCTTTTTCAGCGGCCCGGCATATTTTTCGTGGTTTTGGATGGGCAACCTGGATGCCTGGGGCGGTCCGCTGCCGCAGCACTGGATGGATACGCACGAGGCGCTGGAGAAAAAAATACTGGCCCGCGAACGCTCCTTCGGCATGACGCCGGTGCTGCCTGCCTTTACCGGGCACGTTCCGCCGGCGTTTAAAGATAAATTTCCGCAGGCTAAGCTGAAAAAGACCAACTGGACCAACGGTTTTAACGACGTTTATATCCTCGATTCGGACGACCCGATGTTTGCCCGGATCGGTAAAAAATACATCGAGGCGCAAACCAAGGTATATGGCACGGATCATCTTTACTCGGCCGAAACTTTTAACGAGAACACGCCGCCCAGTAACGATTCGCTCTACCTCGACGCCATGAGCAAGAAAATATACCAGTCTATGGCACAGGCCGACCCGAAGGCCAAATGGGTAATGCAGGCCTGGCTTTTTCACAATAACAGCGCCTTCTGGCAAACCAAACAGATCAGGGCGCTGCTGAACGCGGTGCCCAACAACGGGATGATCCTGCTCGACCTGTACAGCGAGGAGCACCCGGTTTGGCAAAAAACCGACGGCTATTATGGCAAGCCCTGGATATGGGACATGCTGCAGAATTTCGGCGGCAATATCAGCCTGTTCGGACGGATGCAGCACGTGGCCGCCGATCCGGTGGCTGCCCTGCACGACCCTCATGCCGGCGATATGGTAGGCATCGGCGTAACGCCCGAGGGTATCGAGCAAAACCCGGCGCTGTTCGAGATGATGCTCACCAACGTGTGGCGCGATAAAGCGATCGATCCTGAAGCCTGGCTGGATGATTACGCCATGCGGCGCTACGGCAAAAAGGATGGTAAAATAAACGAGGGCTGGAAGATATTGCTGAACACGGTTTACAACGGCGGGATGACCGAAGGCGGACCGGAGTCGATCGTTTGCGCGCGGCCGACGCTGAACAAGGAAAACGAATGGGTGCACACGCAGCTTTTTTACGATCCGAAGGAACTGGTCAAAGCGTGGCGGCTATTTATCAGCGAGTCGGGCAATTTCACAAACAGCGACGGCTTTGGCTACGACATAACCGACATTACCCGGCAGGTGCTGGCCAATTATGCACTGCCGCTGCAGCAGAAATGGGCAAAAGCCTACGAGCAAAAAGATATGGACGCCTTTAAAAAATATAGCGCCGAGTTTCTTGGGTTAATGGACGATATGGACAAACTTTTAGGGACAAGAAAAGATTTCCTGCTAGGCAAGTGGATAGCTGAGGCCCGCGCCAACGGCGTTACGCCGCAGGAAAAGGACCTGTACGAGTTCAATGCCCGCGACCTGGTAACGCTTTGGGGCGGAAAGGACAGCCCGCTGCACGAATATTCGTGCCGGCAATGGTCGGGACTGATCAAAGGGTTTTACAAACCGCGATGGGAGAAATTCTTCGCCTATCTCAATTCTGCCAATGGTGCGGCACCCGATATGAAGCAATTTGACGAAACCGTCAAAAATTGGGAATGGCACTGGGTGAACAGCCATTCGGAACATTACGCGCCGGCGCCGCAGGGCAGTTCGGTGGCGATAGCGCAGGCGCTGTACAAAAAATATTATGCTAAAGCTTTGGCAGCGGAGTATTGAACACGATTGAAGGATTGATGGACCGGAGTTTAATTTAAATAAATGAGGTTAGACTTTTATTGATATATTCCATATATGAAAAAGCGAGTGAGTTGACGATTGATACTGAAGTGTTAAAAGACGCCAAACTATATGCGGAAAAGAATGGTGAGAGTTTATCTGGTGTAATTCAAAAATATCTTTTTGAACTTACCTCAGTTTCAAAACGCAGGACCATAGTTGATATGATGGAAGAGTTTGGTCCAAGTACCATTGATCCAAAAGCTGACTTGAAAGAATTATATTATCAGGAACGTGCCAAAAAATACGGTTTTTAGGACACCCTGACGGATTAATCCTCCGGGTAGCTATCGGGCAATGTCATTAAGTTAAGAGATTACGGTCTGAAATATGCGCCGTGTCGACTCACCCGGTCGTTGCTACGCTCGACCACCCTCTCTCCTTCGGAAAGAGGGTTTTAAAAGCCCTCTTTATGCGCAGCAAAGAGAGGGCCGACCAGCGTAGCGCTGTCGGGGTGAGTCGAATAGGCGATTTGCTTAACTTGATGACATTGAGCTATCGGGACAAACGGCTGCGCCAGTGGGGTTTCATTGTAAAGATGGCATGAAATTCTTCAATCGGTGTAATCAACCCAAAAATCGGTGTAATCACTTCCTCACCACCGGGAAGGCAACGATCCTTACCTTGGTAAACCCGTACGGTATCAGCGTCATCGTATGCACCGTATCGCTCACCGCGCCGCGGTATTCGCCGTCGCGATCGGTTACCGGCTGATCGGCAACGCCGGCATTCAGCTTCCAGTCGGGGATCTGCCGGCCCGTGGCTGTGATCTCGATGGGAGCATGGGCCTCGTTCCAAATGAATTTACCGTTTAATGGTTTAACCGAAACCTGCAGGTTTTTTTCCGGGTCTGCTACTATATTGTGGGTTAGTCCGTAATTCCAGTTTTGGGTAGAATATACGCTGAAGTAGTCGCCTTCGTGCGCATCGGTCGCTTTCACCCAGCGCTCGCCGAGTTTCAGCGCGTACACCAGCGGCCCGCGCTCGATAGTCCGCGAGTTGCGTCCCCAGTTGGAGGTGCTTACCTGCATAGGCAGTTTCAGCACCAATTTGTCCTTATCCTTCCAGGTCCGGCCGATGGTTACAAACTGACCGCCTTTTGTACGTTGCAGTTCTTTGCCGTTCAGCGTAACAATGCCTTCCGTGCACCAGGAGGGTATACGCAATTTCCAGTCGAATTTGGCCTGTTTCGGGGTTGAGATGTTGAACGTTATTTCATCACCGAACGGATAATCCGTTACCTCGTCGATGCTTACTGCCGCATTGTTCGCGCCGACTGTCGTCGTCACCTTGTTCGGGCCGTAAACCAGCGAGGCCAGGCCATTGTCGTGCGTTTTGTACCACAGGTGCTGCGCATACTTGGTCCAGCCCTGGTGCATGTTGGCCAGGCAGCAGGTATAACCGCTGCGCATGCCCAGCACGTTATTCATCTCTCGGCCGAAGGGCAGCGAGAAATCGAACACCCCGCGTTCGATGACGGGCTGATTCGGTATCTGGAAATATTGCTTGTTGTTATAATCGTCGGTGGTTTGGGCAGGCAGGGCATTGAAAGTAATGCGTTCCAGCGCGTCCATGTAACGAATATCACCCGAAATAGCCATGTCCTGTTCCATCGAAAACATATCTTCCACAATGGCGCACAGCTCCGAGCCTTGTGTAGGCAAATTGCCGTGCAAATCCTCGTCGGCCGAGAATGCGCCGTTGGGCAGCCCGTGCAGCGTCATGATATCGTTAAAGCCAAGCTTCAGGTCGGTAAGGTAAACGCTGTCGCCTGTCCGCTGGTATTTCAGTGCCGGGTCCTTTAGCGCCATGCCCACGTTCACGCCGTGGCGGTGCATCCAGTCCGAGTCGTTTTGCTGTGCCGCGGCATCCATCACCCAGTCGCGGCCGCCGAACCAGGCGCTCCAGGCGTAACATTGGCGGTTCAGTTCGTCCGAAAGTTCGAGCAGCTTTGGATCGCCGGTTTTTTCATACAGCCACTGCGCTACCATGACGTTCTCCGTGCCGCGTGACTGCGCCCAGTCGCTCCAGTGATTGACCGGGCATTTTTTCAGCGCTTCCAGCTCGTAGTGGAAATAGTTCGTCAAAAATTTAATCACCCGTTGGTCGTTACTGGCGGTATAATATTGCTTCATCACTTTCAGCATCAGCATCTTCGGCCACCAGTCTTCGCCTTTTTCGGGATTGGCGGTGGTGATCACCACGCTGCTGTCGCGTTCACCTTTGGTAATCGGCCCGAAATAGCCCGACGGCCGCTGATGATCGATTGTCCAGTTGATGTATTTAAGCACTTTAGCTTTCAGCGTCGCATCGTCCAGCAGCCAGGCCAGCGGCACGGCGCCGTCGAGCCAGTAGGGCGTTTCTTCCCAGCCGTCGCCTTTGCCGCCCAGCCAGCCGTTGTCGTTCTTTACCTTCCAGTATACCTCGTCCAGGTGACCGGTTGTGCCGTCGCGCATGGTTTCCAACTGGTCGCGCAGCCAGCCGGAAGGATGAATGGCGCCCAGCGGGAGATCGGTATAAATTGGTTTTGTAAAATGATCGGGTACGCCGGTTCTATAAGATGTTAAAACGCCCAGGATAATGAGCGCAGGTATTACTTTCCGTAACATAAGCAGTTGATTGGCGCCGTAAAGCTACGTTTTTCCTGCAAAAACCACTTATCTGCTGTAATAGGCGTCGAATACGATCCTCACGCCGGCAGCCGGGCTCGGGAGTGTGCCAACCGAGTGTATGACCAGCGAATTACTGGTTATGTTGGTTACAGCGTCCATCGTGGGCAATAGGTCAATACTGCCTGAATTGATATAGGTTGGGGCCAGCGCATATCCTTTCTCCGTGCGGGAACAAGTGTATTTTTGGATAAGCTGCCAGTTCGGCGGGGTGCTGCCCGGCAACAATATATTAGTGCTTACTGTGCAGTTGTTATCACCGCTGAATTCCGCATAGTCAAGCGGGCCGAAGTTTGCGGATGTCGTATCACGCGTAATGACACCGGTACTGGTATTTTAGTTGTAAACTTTCAGCTTAACTTTCTGCCATCTGCCGGTAAGCCGGCTGCTTTCTTTGCGGCATGCGGCAAGGCAAAGCAGGCCTATTATCGCAGGTAAAAGTAGGCTGGTTTTCATGTAGGAACATTTTTTGGAATGTTTACCTGGAATAATAAGAGTCGGAAACCTGCAGATTAGCATGGCTGTTAAACACGTTATGGATGAGCAGCGTATTGCCGCTGATGGACGCGGTATCCGTCGTAATAAACCCGCTTGGATATATAACCGTAGTGGGTTGTGTCATCACATATTTAGTTCCGGATGGCACGTAGTCGTACTTTTCCGTACTGATGTACGCCAATGAATTGATCGTATAGTACGTTCCCGGCGGATAAAAAATGCCGATAATGCAGGTGCCGTCGTTATTGAACTGGGCATAGTTGCTGCTTTTGAACGACGAGGCCTGGTACGTTGTGTCACTGGATATTACGCCTGAATAGCTCTGCGTATAAGTGCGCAGTTTTACCTGCTGCCATTTGCCAACAATGGGATAGCGGTTTTCCTTTTTGCAGGACATGATCACCCAGAGTATCCCGATAAATATCGCATACAAAAGTTTCCGGTTCATTTTGACACGTTTAATCAGATTACGCATCATTACGTCCCGGTGCGACAGGCAGGTCAATTTATTTATCTGAACTATCTAAAGCTTATTACGTACTGCCTATGAAATTTTCGATTTCACGGAACGTACATTGTTCATCCCGGTAATCCAACATATTGTAGTAGGATATCCGGACCTTTGGCGACCAATAGTGTAGGGCATTATTTTTTACGATATCGTGCCTTTATTTCAGCCATTACTTGTTCGTGCGAAATACCTTCACCTCTGTCGAGTTCCGATTTTGCTTCTTCAATGGCTTGTTTAACCTGGAATGGCAGGGAAGGCCAAAAGTCTTGTTTATTGGTATCGAGCAAAGAGTCTATCTCACTGAGTAATACGTCATCATCGGTCCTCATTATCTTTTCCAGTATCTTATACTTGTGTTCGATATCCATGGCTGAATAATTTATTTAAAGTTACGCATTTCACGATATTTTCCCCAGCGCCTGCTCCAGGTCTTTAATTAGATACTCCGGGTCTTCCAACCCCACATACATGCGGATCAATTGGTAACGGTTATATTCCCCTGCGTCATATTCTTCTTCCGGAATAGCAGCGATGGATGGTATGATCAAACTTTCATGTCCGCCCCAGGATACCGCCATCAGGATATGCTGCAGCGAATCGCAAAAAGTTTCGATCTTCTTTAGCGCCGGATCCTTCAGCGTAAAGCTGAACAGTCCGCCGCAGCCCTGCATTTGTTTTTGGCCTAATTCATACTGCTTAAAATCTTCCCGGAAGGGCCAGATCACCTTATCCACCAGGGGGTGTTTGGACAGCCAGTCGGTTATAATGCGCGCGCTTTCAAAACTCCTTTGCAGGCGCAACGGTAATGTGCGTAGTCCACGGGTCAGCAGCCAGGCCGAGTGCGGCGATAAGGCCGGACCGATAGTCATAAACTCGTGGTCGAATATCTGTTTGATAAGCGCCTTGCTGCCGGTAACTACGCCTGCAACCACGTCCGAATGGCCGCCGATGTACTTGGTCGCTGTTTGGGCCGACAGGTCGATACCCAGCTCAATAGGTTTCTGAAACAGGGGTGTGCAATAGCTGTTGTCGATCATCGTCAGGATGCCTTTTGCTTTGGCCAGTTCGGCAACGGCTTTCAGATCCTGCAAATCATAGCTGAAAGTATTCGGGCTTTCCAAATAGATCAGTTTGGTTTCGGGGCGAATGGCATTCTTAAAATTTTCGATGTCCGTGCCGTCGACGAAAGTCGTCGTTACGCCGAATTTCGGCAGCAAATTTTTCAATAGTTTGATCGTCCAGCTATACGGGTTTTCGACCGACACGATATGCTCGCCCTGCTGCACCAGAGCCAGTATAGGCACGCTGATGGATGCCACACCACTGCTGAAAACCAGCGCGTCTTCGGCGCTGTCCAAAGCAGCTAATTTTTCCCGGAGGATATTCAGCGTGGGATTATTCCCGCGCGAGTACAGATCGTAATAATATTCGTCGGCCAATGCGTCACGAAATTCTTTGACCGTTTTCAGCGCGAAGTTGCTGGTTTGAATGATAGGAGGCGATACGGCGTTAAAGTAGTTTTCCCTTTCTTCGCCAAGTTCGTTCAGTATGTAGGATACATCCATTTTATGCAGGTGGTAATTTGGGTTTCTTTGGGGCAAAAATATAGTAAACAATCAACCCGAAGGCATAACATCCCAGGCAGATCAATCCTGCATAAGGATTTTCCCTAAAGGTGACGAAAATATTAATGGTGACGAACCAATAGGAAATGATAAACACAAGCGGCACCAGCGGAAACCATTTGATGGTGTAAATTTCCGATGTATCCTGTTCCTTCATTTTTTTCCGCAGGATAAATATGGCCAGTGCGGCCAGCGAAAGGCCGATGGTGTCAAAAAACATCACGTATTTGAGCAGCGTGCTGAACGAGTCGACAAAAAACAGGACGATCAGCGTAAGCACTACAAAAACGCTCATGCCGAACTCCTGCACCTGCGTTTTGGGATTTACTTTATGAAAAATGGGTGGTAAAATACCATCCTCGGCCATAGCGTAATAGACGCGCGGGTTCGACAGCACATTTACATTCACAAACGCCAGCACACCGAAGAACAGCAACACCGACATGATCTTATATCCGGCCTGGCCAAATAACACGCCCATCATTTTTGCGGCTAAGGTCGGGGTATGCTGCAGCCCCCCAAGTCCAAGCACCTCCAGGTACGCAAAATTGACGGATACATACAGGAAAATGATCACCCCGATGCCGACTGCTATTGCCTTTGGTATATTTTTCTTCGGATTGATGATATCCCCGCCGAAATTGATGGTCTGCTGGTAACCGCCGTAGGTGAAAAATACCGGCACTAAGCACAAGCCGAGTCCGGCTAAAATGCTGTGATGAGGAATTGTAACCGCTATAGCGGCCGGGTAGGCGCTGCTTTTGAACACGGCGAAACACACCAGCAGGATGAGGCCGATCTTAAAGCTGATGAGAAAATTTTGCGTGCGGGCGCTCGTTTTGATGCCCAGGAAATTGATCACGTATAAAATGAATACCGACGCAATGGTAATGATATGTGTGCCGGCCTCGTTTTGTAGCGATGCGGGCAGCAGGAAGGGTTTGATATAGTCAGACCCGATAAGCGCCACCGCCGCCACCGATGCGGCGTTGCTTATTACCAGCACCCAATTGATCATAAAGGCGAACGCCGGGTGGTAACAATAGGAATATACCTTGTAAAAGCCGCCGGTGATAGGGTACCGGGAACCTATTTCGGCAAAAGTAAGCGCTCCACAGAGTGATACCAGCCCGCCGAAAACCCAGGTTCCCAGGAAGACCCACGCACTGCCTGTTTCCTTGGCCGTTTCAGACGGGGTTGCAAATATACCCATGCCGATCACCAGGCTGATAACGATCATCGTAAGGTCTAAGCGGCTAAGCCTGGGTTGTATGCTCATGGAGACCGGGATGTTAGTTTTTTAATTTTATATCTTAAATTTGCTAGTGATTAGACCCCTTAATTAGAGAGACTTTGCCGCAATTTATGGGTATGGTGCGTTTTTTCAAACAAGTTAAGCAAATATTAATTATGCTGGCGTGCTTGTTTGTCGCAGTTGCCGCCATATCGCAGGTGAAACCCAGAGCTTCCGCTCTGGCGCCCGAAAATGTGAAGCCTGTCAGTAAGCAACTGAGCGATTTTTATCGCATTACAGCCGAATCGGGCGTACAATTCATTTTCCCGGTTGAATTCAGGGAGCGACGGGTACCCAACAACGAAGACTTTTCTTTTGATTATGCTATGGAGATGCCTGGCCGCGAATTTGAGGTGTGGTTCCAGGTTCGGTCGCAACGAAGAGATTGGCCGGTTTACGAGCTTTCCAAAAACGATCCCACCAAACAGTTAGAAAATCCCGATTCGTCGTACGTAAAGATGGGGCAGGCCACGGCCAGCGCCCTGTCGGAAGACAAAGACTTTGCCCCGCGCATTATTCACCGGGATGTACTGATGCGCTATCACGCGACGGCCGGCAAATCCTACCTGGTGAGCCTTCCCGACCTGAATGAAACCAGGCATTACAAATACGCCCTCATCCTGGCCCTCCAGCGCGACCACATCGGCCGCATACTCGTTGTTTGCTTTACCAACAATAAAAACCCCGACTTCTTTAAACACGTTAACGGTATAAGCCGGTACATCCGGTTTAAGGCCTGATGTTGTTGAAAGGTTGGAATGTTGCAAGGTTAAATTTTCGATTGGATTGATCATTGTGGATAAGTTAGCACATTACTCGGGCAGGTTTGATCAGAAATTATATTTTTGCCAATAGTCAGGAAAGGTAAGGCTGTAACTTTCCAACCTTTCAACTTTCCAACATTACAACAAAAAAAAATGGCAGGAGCAATAGATTATAGTGAAGACAGTATCCGGTCGCTCGACTGGAAGGAACATATACGCCTTCGTCCCGGCATGTACATCGGAAAGCTCGGTGACGGTTCGGCTTATGACGACGGTATTTACGTTTTACTGAAAGAGATCATCGACAACTCGATCGACGAATTTGTAATGGGAGCGGGCAAGACCATCGACGTGAATATGAGCGACTACAAAGTCTCTGTGCGCGACTATGGCCGCGGCATCCCCCTGGGAAAAGTGATCGACTGCGTTTCCAAGATCAACACAGGCGGTAAATATGACAGTAAAGCCTTCCAGAAGTCGGTGGGGTTGAACGGCGTGGGTACCAAAGCGGTGAATGCCTTATCGAATGCTTTCACTGTACAGTCGTACCGCGACGGCAAGACGAAGATCGCTGAATTTGAAAAAGGCGAATTGATCCGTGACGAGCCCGAAAAAGATACTACGCAACGTAACGGCACGGCCATCAATTTCACGCCCGACGACAGCATTTTCAGGCACTACCATTTTATTCCCGAGTTTGTCGAGAACATGATCTGGAACTACGTGTTCCTCAATTCGGGGCTGACGATAAATTTTAACGGGCAAAAATATTTTTCCGAAAAAGGCCTGCTCGATCTGCTTGCACGTAATACCGATGCCGAGACCATGCGTTACCCTATTATTCATTTAAAAGGGGAAGACATCGAGGTAGCCATGACCCACGGCCAGCAATACGGCGAGGAATATTATTCCTTCGTCAACGGCCAGCATACCACGCAGGGGGGTACGCACCAGGCGGCCTTCCGCGAGGCGGTGGTAAAAACCATACGTGAGTTTTATAAGAAAGAATTTGATGCTTCCGATGTTCGTGCATCTATCGTCGGAGCCATCGCCATCAAGGTGCAGGAACCGGTGTTCGAGTCGCAGACCAAGACCAAGCTGGGTTCGCAGAACGTCGGTCCGGACGGTCCGAGCGTGCGCGGTTTTATTAACGACTTCGTAAAAACTGAACTCGATAATTACCTGCACAAAAATCCCGCGACCGCCGACGCGATGCTGAAACGCATTATGCAATCGGAACGCGAACGCAAGGATATTGCCGGCATCAAAAAGCTGGCTAACGAGCGCGCCAAAAAGGCCTCGCTGCACAACCGCAAGCTGCGCGACTGCAAGATCCATTTCGACGATACGCACGAGCGCCGCCAGGACACGACGCTGTTCATTACCGAAGGTGACTCGGCCAGCGGTTCGATCACCAAATCGCGCGATGTGCAAACCCAGGCCGTGTTCAGCCTGAAAGGTAAGCCGCTCAATTGTTTCGGGCTGACCAAAAAGGTGGTTTACGAGAACGAGGAATTTAACCTGCTCCAGCACGCATTGAACATTGAGGACGGCCTCGATGGCTTGCGTTACAACAATATCGTGATCGCCACCGATGCCGATGTGGACGGTATGCACATCCGCCTGCTGATGATGACCTTCTTCCTGCAGTTCTTCCCCGACCTGGTGAAAGCCGGGCACGTGTCTATCCTGCAAACGCCTTTGTTCCGCGTGCGCAACAAAAAGGAAACGATCTATTGCTACAGCGACGAAGAACGCCGCAATGCCATCGCCAAATTGGGCGCCAAGCCCGAGATCACCCGCTTTAAAGGTTTGGGTGAAATTTCGCCGGAAGAATTCGGACTGTTCATCGGCAAGGACATGCGGCTCGACCCGGTTATTCTTAAAGATGCCAATATCAAGGCGCTGCTCGAATATTTTATGGGTAAAAACACGCCCGACCGCCAGCAGCATATCATCCGCGAGCTACGGGTTGAGAAGGACGACGAAAGTATCAATCCAACGATTGCCTCCGCGGGCGAAACTGAGGAGTTGGCTGTGGCAGTGTAAAAGATTAGATGGTCTAATGGAAGCCTTTAATGATGATCCGTCCAACCTTTGGAACATTGATTAATAATCTATGCGTGAGACGGTCCCCAGGTTATAGCAAATCATCAAATTTTCGTAAATTCGTTCTCAAGTCTTGCAATAGCACAATATGAACAGAGAGAAAGTAATAGCGACAGTAAATGAAATGCCAAAGGATTTTGACCTTGAATCATTGCTGGAGCGATTGATATTTATTGAAAAAGTTGAAAAAGGCCTTCACCAATTAAATTCCGGTGACACTATTACCCATAAGGAAGTAAAGCAACGGATAAAACAATGGTCGAAATAATCTGGACGCCTTTCGCTTTAGAAGATTTACAGTCCATTTATGATTATATCGCTCAAGATTCCCCGGTTTATGCATCCCGGTACGTTGATAAACTCGCAGATCGTTTCGACATATTGGTCGATCACCCCGAATCAGGCAGAATTGTACCGGAATTTGAAGACGAATCAATTAGGGAACTCATAGAAGGCAGTTATCGCCTGATTTATAAAATAAGATCAGCAAGCGAAATTGCTGTTATCCGCATTCATCATTCTGCAAGGCTATTAAAATAAAGAGAATCGCAGCATAGCCCGTCCATTTTTTATTAACAGTAAACATAAACCGCGCAACAAGGTTATCAGTGTATGGATTCATACGAACTGAGCACTAAGGCCATCGTTATTACCGGGGCCTCGAGCGGGGCGGGCAGGGCGGCCGCGCTTGAATTTGCAAAATACCAGCCGGCGCTGATCCTGGCGTCGCGGAACGAGGAAGTGCTGAACGAAGTCGCGGCCGAATGCCGGGAACTCGGCGCGCTGACGTTGGTGGTACCTACGGACGTAACCGATCCCAAAGCCATGATCAACCTGGCTAACGCCGCCCACGACTGGACCGGCAAGATCGACGTATGGATCAACAATGCCGGGGTGCTGGCTGCCGGTGAGTTCGACCGCACGCCCGCCGAAGTGCACAACCAGGTCGTGCAAACCAACTTGATGGGTTATATCTATGGCGCGCATGCTGTAATACCGTTCTTTAAAAAACAAACACACGGCATCCTGATCAACAATATTTCCATCGGCGGTTATGTGCCCGTACCGTACGGTGCTGGTTATACCGCCAGCAAGTTTGGGCTCCGCGGCTTCTCCGAAGCGTTAAAAGCCGAGTTGGCCGCCTGGCCCGACATCCACGTTTGCGATCTGTTCCCCGGTTTTCTCGACACGCCGGGCATCGACCATGCCGGCAATTATACAGGCAAGGTTTTAAAACCTGCCCCACCTGTTTACGATCCGAAGCGGGTGGCCGACGCGATGGTCAGGGTCGCCATATCGCCGAAATCGAATAAGTATGTCGGCGCAGCATCGCGGGTGCTTAAGCTGTCGCATGCGCTGATGCCTGAGCTTACCGCAAAGCTTACGGGTTTCGTAATGCGCCGTTATTTTAAACATGCTGACGCCATAGCGCCGACCAGCGGCAATTTATTTAATACGGTAGATTATGCCATGAGCGCCAACGGGCGCTTCAACATCCCGCCCGAGCCGAAACCTTACCGGAAATACCTGGCGGCGGCATTGGTGGCCGGCGTGGCGACGGGAATTTTGGTTTTCAACGCGAGGAGTAAGTAATTGCAATATTCTCGTTATAACCTAATCATTCTTTCGCAAAATAGCTATCTTGTAACCCCCCTCATTTCAATGAGCGGTGTTAAGATGACCGAACACGAGATCAAAATAAAATTTAAAGAATACACATCAATAGATGAACTGGACGCTTTCGACAGATCATTATGTCTTGAAGCAGTAAAAGCGCTCAGCACTTCGCATTCGCCTTATTCCAAATTCCGCGTCGGCGTAGCGATGCGACTCCAAAGCGGTAAGATATTGCATGCCAGCAACCAGGAAAATGTGGCTTATCCTTCGGGCCTTTGCGCCGAAAGGGTGGCCTTGTTCCATTGGGGCGCCAACCATCCGGATGACCCGATCGAAAGTATGGCCGTTACCGCCCAAACGGATCAATTTGAACTGGATAAACCCGTCACTTCCTGCGGCGCATGTTTGCAGGTGCTTGCGGAATATGAAAAGAAACAGAACAGCCCGATCAAAATGCTGTTCTATAGCCAGGGCGGCCCGGTTTGGGCTGCTACCGGCGTTGAAACTTTTTTGCCATTTTTGTTTTTTGAAGACAGGCTTAACCACAAATGAAACTGAAGTTATTTCTCTTTTTGTTGCTGATCGGTTTTGGCGCGAAAACGTTTGCCCAAACCGGCTTCCCTTACGCCGACGAGATACGGGCCTTTAAACACCAGGACAGCCTGAACTTTCCAAAACGGAACGGCATTTTATTTATCGGCAGCTCATCGTTCCGCATGTGGAGCGACCTGGAACAGCGATTTCCGGGTGAGCCGATCATCAAACGCGGCGTCGGCGGATGCGAACTATCGAATATTGTCAATTACTACACGCCCTATATCCTGTTTCCGTACCACCCGCGCAAAATTTTTATCTATGCCGGCGAGAACGACATCGCTTATGGCCATTTGGCCGATTCGGTACTGGTTAACTTCAAAAAGCTGTACCGCATGATCCGCGCGAAGCTG
>DASZVE010000015.1:0-84685 GCA_035547095.1 Mucilaginibacter sp. | reverse complement strand
AGGGGGCCGACTATCAGTTCTATTATTTCTCAGGTGACTTTTGTGACAACCCTATAGGAATAACCTCTTCTTATTTTCGGGGCATCAGCTTCTTCCGCTGGATGTTCTATAACAGCGACGATCCGGCCGAACGCAAAAGCTTTTTCTGGACCTTTTACCGCCCAATGATAACGCGAATTTTAAAAGACGAGGCTACAGGCAAAAATCACGGTTCTTTAAACAATGTAGCAAGCGCGCGCTAATACAAACGAGTTAGCCGGCGTCGTATCCTATTATTTTAACAGTGCATTCACTTTCAGCCATTTGCCCGGCCATAGTCTGGACAATCTCCAGTATCTCGTCCGCCTGTTTCTGATCAAAATCGGTATGCTGTCGTTTGGCGACGCCAAAATCAGTCAGCTCAATATGCATATCCGGCTCGACGGCATGGTTATTCAGGCAAGCTTTGGCGCAGGCGAGCGGGCATCCGTCGATAACGACGATCTTGCGGCCGGACAGCGCAGTTCGGACCAGCTTTTTAACGTTGCCGCCAACCCCTGCAATGCACGACATCTCGGCAACTTCTTTCCTGTCGAGTTGAACTGCTATGTAATTGGCCATCTGGGCCGCGCTCGAACAGCCCGAACAGGAATAAACAATAGGTTTCACACTTTGAGTTTTTAACATGGACACATTTATAAAACCGGTACTTCAGCAACCGGCACTGCAACTTTTTCAGTGACAGAGATATCGGTCACCTCCGCCTTCTTCAACCATCTCCTGCCTCTCAAAACAAACCAGGTAAGCGGAATAACACCCCCAACAGTAAATAAAGCCCCGCCGATGATTCGCATCCAGGTGAATCTTTGGAAACCATCACTTTCAACAAACGAATGGCTGCGGGCATACCACAAGCCCTGTTCGGTAACGGTCTTGAATTGCCAGATACCAACAGGAAAAAGGTCGAGCAAAACCATCAATAGCAATCCGATATTGACAGACCAGAACGCAGTTTTGACCAGCCGCGGCTTCCACCATTCTGCCCTGGTGAGCAACTGGCTGCAAAACAAAACAACGGCCAACGCGAGATTGCCGTAAACGCCCATTAATGCTGCATGACCGTGATTAACAGTCAAATAAGTACCATGCTCATAATAATTCGCAACGGGAAGGTTGATAATGAACCCAAGAACACCGGCGCCAAAAAAGTTCCAGAAGTTAACGCCGACCAGGAAGAGGAATACTTCGCTGAATCCGAATCGCTTGTTTGCATTTTTTGCTGAGCCATTCCCATTTTCCAATATCTTCGGCAACTTGGCGAAACGCCAGGCCTCAAGTGTTAACAATATTAACGGGATAACCTGTAAGGTCGAAAAAACGGACCCGAGCGCTACAGTGCTCACCGTTTTGGCATTCCAGTAAAAATTATGGGAAATACCAAGCAAACCCGAACCTAAAAACAACAGTGTAGCCAGGTAAATGACACGGACGACTGCCTGTTTATTGACAAGTCCCATCATGACCATAAAATAACCAATCAAAACCGTGGTAAACACTTCGAAGAAGGCTTCGGCCCACATATGAACGACCATCCATCGCCAAAAATCTGTGATCACAAAATTTGTTCTCGGTGTAGCGATAAAGCCTGATATAAACAGGATGATGACACTGCCAATAGCATACAGCAGCCAGTTGGGCAACGCCCAGGGTTGTTTAGTCTTCATCGACGGCTTAATACCGCGATAGATGATTACGGCCCAGAGTACAAATGCTACGCCAAGTAATAATTGCCAGATCTTGCCCAGTTCCACGTATTCCCAGCCCTGGTGCCCAAACCAATACCATAACTTGGGCAGAAAGCCTTTAGGACCGAGAAATATCCCTGCAAATGAGCCTGCAACCAGGACAATAATGAGCGAGAAAAGAACATTGATCAGCGGAACCTGCTTCTTAGGCTGACCAGGTGAAACCAACGACATCATAAAAAACGACGCGCCGATCCAGCAGGCGGATATCCATAACAAGGATAATTGTACATGCCAGCTTCTTGTTACCGTTATGGGCAGCAGTTTCGATATATCAAAACCCCAGAAACGGGTAAATCCAACAAAGTCATGAACCGTCAGTATGCCGGCCACAACCTGGACCGCAAAAAGTAAAATAGCGGCATAAAAAAATTTATACGTCGCGCGTTGTATGGCGCCGGGCCGGAAGTTCTGCACTTCGGACCTGGTCATCAACGGTTGTGCTTTACTGGTGTAAGTATCGTCATTCAGCCTATCCAAACGGCCGTGATAGTAAAGAACTAAACCCAGGCCTATAACAAGTCCCAATGAACCTATAATACTCCATAAAATAATCTCAGATGTGGTCGTATTTCCTGCCAGTGGATCGTATGGCCAGTTATTGGTATAGCTGTACTTCTCTCCCGGCCTATCAACACCGCAAACCCATGATCCCCAAAAGAAAAAAGCAGTTAATTGCTTTATCTCCTCCGGCTTTGTAAGGTACCCCGAGGGCTTGAATGCGCCCGGGGCCGATGCATCAGTAAATTTTGAAATATAAAATTTAACCAGTTCATTAGCGGCGTAAGCCTGTGCGTCGGTCAGTGTTACAGCGTTATTGCTGTGGGAATAAGTGTTGGTTTTAATTTCTGTTTGTACCTGTCCCGCAATACCTTTTTGGAGGAGTGATAAATTACCGTCATTTTTCAGATGTAAGCGGTAGTACTCGTTCATGTACAATGCCACCTGGTGCAGCGCCTCGGCCGTAAAATCGGGTCCGCGGTTGGCACCGTCGCCAAACATGGTGCCGTATTCCATTAATGCGTATTTGTGAAAAATACCCTGTCCGTTCAGTACGTCGTCACTCGTAAAAACAATGTTCTTGTTCGCTGTCAGGTACGCAGGAATGGGCGGTGCGTCGGTATAAGTATGTACGCCGATCATCGTTACTCCGGCTGCCCCGGCGGTAAAAATAATTACCAAAGGAAGCCACCAGTTTTTGGGGTTAAGCAGGTAGGTGATAAAGTTTTTCTTTGCCATAACATTTGGTTTTTTGTAAAAGTAAATAATTGCGGACAAATTTGTCCGCAATTATTATATTTATTTTTCAGCCCCCTCTCCAAATAAGAATGGGGTTGATTTTATACCTACCTTGCGGACTATTAGAGCAATGCTGTAAAAATGTTTTCTAAAGCAACTGAATATGCACTAAGGGCTACAATTTATATTGCTCAAAAAAGTGCTGAAAATAAACGGACTGGTCTTGCGGAAATTTCGCAGGCCATTGGTTCGCCTCAATCTTTTACAGCAAAAGTGCTGCAGCAGCTAACAAAAAATGGCATCGTGGATTCTATTAGCGGGCCTAACGGAGGATTCTATCTTTCTGAAAAATCAAGGCAAATGCCGATCCGTTCAGTTTTAACCGCTATGAAGGAAGACGAAGTTCTTGTAAAATGCATCGTCGGCTTAGCTGAATGTTCGGAAACTAAGCCGTGTGCGATGCACGCTCAATATAAATTGATCAAAAGTCAGTTGATACAACTATTTGAAAATATGAGCATTGAGACATTAGCGAATAAACCGGGAACCAACGTCATTTAATCGGATCATTCTGCGACGCTTATAAAAACAAACCGAGCCACTTTCGCGGCCCGGCTCTCCTTAGGTTTATTAACTGAACGAATTGAAATTATTTTAGTCTGAAAGTCGGGAAGTCCGCATAAGTCCGAAAGAGCATTCCCGTAAAATTATTACTTGATCCCCATCTGCACATTTGCTCAACATCTGCACATCAGAAAACCTGCTCAAACTGGTTTACCGCGTCCTTGCTTTCCAGTATCGAATGACCCATCAGGAACTCGTCGACCTTGCGGGCGCATTCCCTACCTTCAGATATAGCCCATACCACCAGCGACTGTCCGCGGCGCATGTCGCCCGCGGTAAACACCTTGCTCACATTGGTACGATAGACGCCTTCTTTAGCTTTCACATTTTTGCGGTCATCCAGCTGGACATGCAGGCCATTGATCATCCCTTCATGCTGCGGATGCAGGAAACCCATCGCCAGGAATACGCGCTGGCATTTTATCTCGCGTTCCGAGCCTTCAATTTCGGTGAATTTCATTGGGCGGCCCAACACATCGGTCTCCCAGGTTACATCGGTCACTTTTAAGGCTCGAAGATTACCGTTTTCGTCGCCCAAAAACGCTTTGGTATTGATGCCCCAGTAACGCTGGCAACCTTCTTCGTGGCTGCTGGTCGTTTTCAGGATCATCGGGTAGGTCGGCCATGGCATATTTTGAGTGCGGTCAACAGGCGGCTTCATCATCACCTCGAACTGGTGGATCGACTTCGCACCATGGCGGTTTGAGGTACCTACACAGTCGCTGCCGGTATCACCGCCGCCAATGATCACCACATCCTTGTCCGTTGCCAATATGTCCTCGGCATCAAAATCTATTTGGCTTACACGCTTGTTCTGCTGTTTCAGGAAATCCATCGCAAAATGGATACCTTTCAGTTCCCTGCCGGGGATATTCAGATTACGGGGGATTGTAGATCCGCCCGCCAATATCACGGCGTCGAAATTTTTCGTCAATTCGTCGGCGGGAAAATCTTTCCCAACCTCGACATTACATTTAAATACGACCCCGTCCTCTTCCATTATCTGGACGCGGCGCTCAACCACCCATTTTTCCAGCTTGAAATCCGGGATACCATAACGCAGCAAACCTCCGGGTTTGTCATCACGCTCATAAACCGTAACAGCATGGCCAGCCTTAGCCAATTGCGCCGCGGCGGCCAACCCGGCAGGACCCGAGCCTACTACAGCCACTTTCTTTCCCGTTTTAACCAGTGGCGCGGTGGGTTTTACCAGGTTTTTCTCATAAGCGATTTCGATAATATGCTTCTCGATCTCTTCGATGGCAACCGGGGGTTTGTTGATACCTAACACGCAAGCTGATTCGCAGGGCGCAGGGCATATTCTGCCGGTAAATTCGGGGAAATTATTGGTTGATGATAAAATCCGGTACGCCTCTTCCCAGTTCTTGCGGTAAACGGCATCGTTGAATTCTGGTATGATATTGCCAAGCGGGCAGCCTGAATGGCAGAACGGTATACCGCAGTTCATGCAGCGTGCCGACTGTTCATTCAGCTTTTGTTCATTGTAAAGGCCTTCAAACTCGTTGTAATTTTTTACACGTTCAGCCGGCGCCACTTTATCGGGCAATTCCCTGTTATACTCCTTAAATCCTGTTGGCTTTCCCATTAACTTACTGTCTGATATTCTGCCTTTTGTAATACTTTTTTATACTCCTGCGGGAACACTTTAATGAACTTCGTCGATGCTTCATCCCAGTTCTTAAGCAGGTCCTTGCCTATCTTGCTTCCTGTAAGGCTCACATGCTTTTTCAGCAATGCGATAATCTCTTCTTCGTCCTTTTGGGATAGCGGATCCAGGTCGACCATCTCGCGGTTGCAGTTGTCGGTAAATGAGCCGTCTTTGTCGTAAACCCATGCTATACCGCCGCTCATGCCTGCCGCGAAGTTTCTGCCGGTATTGCCAAGGATCAGCGCGCGGCCACCGGTCATGTATTCACAACCGTGATCGCCTACGCCTTCCACAACTGCTGTTGCACCCGAGTTACGCACAGCGAAACGTTCGCCGGCCATACCGCGAATAAATACCTCGCCTGACGTTGCGCCGTACAGCGCCACATTGCCGATAATGATATTATCTTCAGGCGTAAATGTCGATTCGGCTGATGGGTAGATGGCTAACTGAGCGCCAGACAAGCCTTTGCCGACATAGTCGTTCGCCTCGCCCTCCAGTTCGAAAGAAATGCCTTTTGTGGCGAAAGCGCCAAAGCTCTGCCCGGCCGACCCAGTGAATTTATAATTGATCGTATTGTCGGGCAAACCTGCCGAGCCATATATCTTCGATATTTCGTTCGACAGCATCGTGCCCAGGGTACGGTCCGTATTCTTGACATCGAACGTGCCAAACACCGGTGTTTTATCTTCAAGCGCTTGTTTGGCATGTTCCAGTAGCGTCCAATCCAGGATCGCGTCCATGCCATGATCCTGCTTTTCGCTGTTGTACAGCGTCATGCCTTTCGGGTTATTAACCGGATGCAATATGCCGCTCAGGTCGATATGTTTCACCTTCCAGTTCTGTAGTCCGTCCTTCACTTTCAGGAACTGAACACGGCCTACCATTTCGTTAATGGTACGGAAACCCAACTCGGCCATAATCTCGCGAAGTTCTTCCGCCATAAAGCGGAACAGGTTCACCACGTGTTCCGGTTTGCCGCTGAACAATTTTCTCAATTCAGGGTCCTGCGTCGCAACCCCTACCGGGCAGGTGTTCAGGTGGCATTTGCGCATCATGATACAGCCGCCCGCTACCAGCGCCGCAGTTGCAACACCCCACTCCTCGGCGCCCATTAAGCAGGCGATAGCGAGGTCGCGGCCGGTTTTCAACTGACCGTCCGTCTGCAACACCACCCGGCTGCGCAGTTTATTGCGTACCAGGGTTTGGTGTGATTCAGAAAGACCCAATTCCCATGGCAAACCGGCATGCCTGATCGAACTGATCGGCGAGGCGCCTGTGCCGCCGTCGTATCCTGCGATCAGGATCACATCGGCATGCGCTTTGGCAACACCTGCTGCTATAGTGCCTACACCTGCTTTGGATACCAGCTTTACGTTGATACGCGCTGCGCGGTTGGCATTTTTCAGGTCGAATATTAATTGAGCTAAGTCCTCGATAGAATAAATATCGTGGTGTGGCGGCGGCGAAATCAAACCTACACCCGGTGTCGAGTGACGCGTCCGTGCAATCCAGTCGTCCACCTTATGGCCGGGCAACTGACCGCCTTCGCCGGGCTTAGCGCCCTGCGCCATCTTGATCTGTAACTCGTCGGCGTTGGTGAGGTAGTTGGATGTTACCCCAAAACGTGCCGAAGCAACCTGTTTAATGGCCGAGCGCATCGAATCGCCGTTTGGCAGTCTTTGATAGCGCATCTCGTCTTCACCGCCTTCGCCGGTATTGCTTTTTCCGCCGATGCGGTTCATGGCAATGGCCAAAGTGCTGTGGGCCTCGTGCGAGATCGATCCGAACGACATTGCGCCTGTAGCGAAACGCTTCATGATCTCTTCAGCAGGCTCTACCTCGTCCAGTTTTACCGACTCGCGGTGATGCGCAAAGTCAAGCAAACCACGGATCGTAAAGTGTTTCTCGGTCTGCTCGTTAACCAGTTTAGCATAATTTTTATAAACTGAATAATCGCCTGTGCGCGTTGCGTGCTGCAACAGGTGTACCGTTTGCGGATTGAACAGGTGCTCCTCGCCCCTGCGCTTCCACTGGTAAATACCACCTTCTGGTAGCAGACGGTCGGTATATTTCGAACTGGCGAAACCGATCTTATGCTTGCAAAGCGATTCTTTGGCTATTTCATCGAGGCCCAAACCGCCAATACGGGTTACGGCGCCGTCGAAATAACGGTCAACGACGCTCTTGTTAAGTCCGAGTATCTCAAACACCTGCGAACCGTGGTACGATTGCAGCGTCGAAATGCCCATTTTTGAGAATATCTTCAGCAGGCCATCATTGATAGCTTTAACATAGTTCTTTCTGAGCGACTTGGCGTCCAAAGTCGTGTCAAGGGTGCCGTCATTTTTGATGGTCTCAATAGTCGACAACGCCAAATACGGGTTGATCGCCGTCGCGCCAAATGCCAGCAGCGTAGCAAAATGATGTACCTCCCATGCATCGCCCGCTTCCGAAACCAAACCTACGGCGCCCCGCAGGCCCTTGCGCACCAAATGATGGTGAACGGCTGAAACGGCAAGCAGCGAAGGTATCGGCGCATGCTCCGAGTCGATAGCGCGATCCGAAAGGATCAGCACTTCGAAGCCCTCTCCTACGGCGTCTTCCGCGTAGCGGCAAAGCCTTGCCAAACCCTTTTCGAGCGAACCCGGCATACCGTCGGCTACAAAATAGGTCTGCAGCGTTTTTGCGTGGAACGAACCTGTATCGATACTACGCAGCTTTTCCAGGTCGTGGTCGATAAGGATGGGCCATTTCAGGGCAACGCAATGGCAATGCATCTTGTCTTCGTCTAAAAGGTTGCCATTGTTGCCTATAAAAGTAGCCAGGCTCATCACCAGGCGTTCGCGTATCGGGTCGATAGGCGGATTGGTTACCTGCGCGAAGAATTGCTTAAAATAACTTGATAAATGTTGTGGTTTGTCCGAAAGCACGGCCAGCGGTACATCGGTCCCCATTGAACCGATCGGCTCCTTGCCGTCTAGCGCCATCGGTTTAATAATGGTGTCGATATCTTCACGGCTATAGCCAAAAACCTGCTGGTAACGAAAAACCGCCTCGGGCGACAGCGGCGCGAACGCCAGCCGAGGCTCGGCCAGGTCTTCCAGTTTAATCTTATAGTTTTCGAGCCATTGACCATACGGTTGCCGTGAAGCTACCTGGTGTTTGATCTCGTCGTCAGAAATTATCTTACCCTTCTGCGTGTCTACCAGCAACATTTTACCAGGCTGCAAACGGCCTTTCTTCAGCACATTCGCCGGATCGAGCTTTAAAACGCCTGCTTCAGACGCAGCGATTACGCGACCATCCTTAGTTACTACGAAACGCAGCGGACGCAGGCCATTACGATCTAACGTTGCGCCGATAAGTCTGCCATCGGTAAATGTCAAAGCCGCCGGGCCGTCCCATGGCTCCATCAGCGTCGCATGGTATTCATAGAATGCTTTTTTGATCGGATCCATTTGCTCGTTGCCGTCCCATGCTTCGGGAACCAGCATCATCATCACGTGAGGCAGCGAGCGGCCCGAGTGGAGCAGAACTTCTATAATATTATCAAGGCATGCCGAGTCCGACTGGTTATTGTCGATAACCGGCAGCAGCATTTCCATTTCCTCGCTTGTAAAATATTGCGATACGAACGAGCGTACGCCCGAGTAAAACCAATTAAGGTTACCGGTCAGCGTATTGATCTCGCCGTTATGCGCCAGCAAGCGGAACGGCTGCGCCAGTTTCCACGACGGGAAAGTATTCGTTGAGAAACGGCTGTGGATCATCGCCAGGCCCGACGTCATTCTCGGGTCACGCAGATCCGCATAATATTGGCGCAACTGGTATGTGGTCAGCTGGCCCTTATATACTATAGTCTTGCACGAGAACGAGGTAAAGTAAAAATGCTCGCCTGCTCCCGCAATAGTTTCGGTGATGGTTTTATTAATGTATCGTCTCAGAACGTAAAGCTTACGTTCAAAATCGTCTGCATTGGTAATGCGGTGAGGCCGTTGTACAAACAGTTGCTCCACTTCCGGCTCGGCGAGGCGGGCGGTCTCACCGATCACAGACGAATCGACGGCGAGCTTACGATAACCCAGCTTCTGCATGCCCAGCTTTTCGATCGCATTGGCTATTACGATGCGGCAGGCCTTTTTCATCGACGGGTCTTTCGGCAGAAATATCATTCCTACCCCGTACTCGCCCGGTTCAGGCAGGCTGATCTCCAGGTTCGAGCATTCTTCCATCAAAAATTCGTGGGGAAGCTGAATCAGGATACCTGCTCCATCGCCGGTTTCAGGGTCGCAGCCGCAAGCGCCGCGGTGCTCCATGTTTTCCAGCATGGTAAGGGCATTATCTATTATTTCATTGGTTTTATGGCCGTTAATATTGGCTATAAAACCGGTTCCGCATGAGTCGTGTTCAAATTCAGGCCTGTACAGGCCCTGCTGGGGGCAATCCGTCTTATCCATCATTAATCCTTACCGTTGTTCTCTTAAAATTCGCAACTGGCGCTAATGACGAAGTTACAAATTATCTGCATATTTTTTAAAATATTCATAAATTTTTCTGATTATGTTAAAAAAAATCGCAGCAAAAATTCAAAAATTAGCAATCTGTTAAAAAATTAATAAAAAATATATAAATCTCATAATCCGGTATATTTAGTTAGTATGCCTGCATAGCTATTGTTTGCCGTACTGTTGCAAGGCTGCAGGGTTAAAAAGTTATATTTTCCGCGTGTCGTTACTTTATTTTAACTTTTCAGCGTTCCGGCTTTACAACTTTCCAACCAAGGAACTACCTTTGCGCCGATGGATACATCTGCAAAGAACAAAGCCGTTTTCCTGGATCGTGACGGTGTTTTAAACCGGGAAATGGGCGACTACGTATGCCGGGTAGAAGATTTTCATGTGCTGGAATATAATATTCCCGCATTAAAAGAACTCCAGGACCGCGGGTACCTCCTATTAGTCGCTACCAACCAGGGCGGGCTTGCCAAAGGATGGTATACAGAGGAAGACCTTGGTGCAATGCATAGCAAATTAAGGGATATTTACAGCGCGGGAGGTGTGGAAATAACGGATATTTTCTATTGCCCGCACCACCCGGATTTTACCGGCGAATGCGATTGCCGTAAACCAAAACCAGGACTATTATTACAAGGTATAGCAAAATATAACCTCGACCCGGAAAAGTCCTATTTTATCGGCGACCGTGAACGGGATGTGATAGCCGGCACGGCTGCTGGTGTAAAAGGTATATTAATAAACAGTGATCAGCCGATCAGTGAGGTTCTGGATTTGATCGATTGATTTTGGTTGGATTGGTTATATTAGTTGTATTGGTTTGGATCGATTAGCAAACCAATTCAATTAATGCAACTTCTACAACTGATACAACTATAAACACATGAAGCTTAACCGCTACCTGACCAACCTCGATTCATTCATCTTTGCCTGTATAGGCTTTTACGCTATATACTTATTTACGTCCTATAGTGGCGTGGGCCTTTCGCCCGATTCGCTGATGTACGCCAGCGCGGCAGAGCACTTTAAGGCGCACGGCAATTTTATTACCTTTACGGGTACTCCGATCACCTTCTTCCCAATATTTTATCCGTTTTTCCTCGGCATAATCGACTTCATTTCGAGGGTGAACCCGGTTGAAGCCGGCGCAATGATCAACCGCTTCCTGTTCGCTTCGGTGGTTTTTACCAGCGGCTGGATTATCGAAAGATTCCTTTCGCATTCACGAATATATAAGTGGCTTATACTGATCGCTATTATTATCAGTCCCGCTCTTCTAGAGATTTATACTTACCTCTGGTCCGAAACCTTATTTATACTGGAGATATTGTTCTTTATTATCGCCTTTTGGAAATACACGCATACTTATAGTATTAAATCACTAGTTATAGTTGCGTTGATAACTGCCATAAGCTGCATTACACGTTATGCGGGAGTTACTATTGTTGGTACCGGCTGCTTGTTAATATTACTTGAGAACGAAATATCTTTCCGTAAAAAGATCGTCCATGAACTCATTTACGGTTCGATCTCTATTTCATTGCTGGTAATCAACCTGGTTTATAACAGCGTGGCGACCGGGTTAAGTACCGGCACCCGTGAGCCATCAATAACACCATTTGCAAAAAACCTCTTTTATGTCGGCACGGTAATAAATGATTGGGGCGCTCTAAGCAACAAAGCCGACAGCTATGCGGTATTGGTAACATCCGTTATTATGCTTGCATTAATCGGTGTACTGGTATGGAAAACCTGGAAGCGGCGCATTAACAGCTATGAAAATGTTGTGATTGCTTTTGCGGTAGTTTACGGGCTGTTCATTATCATATCGGCCAGTATTTCGAGGTACGAACAAATTAACAGCCGGCTGTTGTCGCCTATGTTTATCCCATTGCTTATTTCGTGTACCAGTTGGGTGCCGGATGTCTCGAAGAGTGTACATTCAAAAACCTGGAAATACGTGGTGGCCGGAATTGGTATTGTTGCCATGCTGCTTTTTGAATATTCGACCGTGTTGGTGGATTACCAGCGCTGGTACGATGAGAACGACTACGGCGTGCCCGGCTATAGCGACGATAGTTGGAACAAATCGGAGTTTGCGCCCTACCTGAAGCAGCATAAAGATATGTTTAAGCCAAACGTGCCCATCTATTCAGATGCAAACGAAGCGGTGTGGCTGTGTACAGGGCTCAACTCGCAGTTGGTACCGCACAGGTACTTTCATAAGGACGTAGACAAATTCTACCAGCAAAAGAAATTTTATGTAATCTGGTTCGACTCCTTATATAACAAGGAGCTCATCAGCCTGAAGGATATCGCGGCACATCGGCAACTAAAAGAGATCGGCGGAGCAAAGGAAGGGAAAGTTTATTTGAGTGAGCCCCTCCTAAATCCTCCCCGGTAGGGAGGACTTTGGGGCTGGCCTCGTCATGTCTATATCAAACTCTCAATAAAATCGACCGCTCATTACATAATTTAAACTTAACACTTGCTTTTGTTAAATAAACTTTATATTTGCGGCACTTCGTCCATAGTTAACTATAAAAAAAATGAACGGTTACAGGCTACATCATCTTCATCTGCACCATCGCCACCAGGCGATAAGATAATGTATTGTTTCTACGTGAAATAACCCCAACCGTTCCATTTAATAGTTTAAAAAATACAAGTGAAAACACTCAAAATAGCCATCCAGAAATCTGGCAGGCTCAACGAAAAATCAGTTGAATTACTGAAAAATTGCGGCTTAAATTTCGAGAATTACAAAAGCTCGCTTATCTCCCCCGTTTCCAATTTCCCGCTCGAAATATTGTTCCTGCGTGATGACGATATCCCCGAATATGTACAGGATGGCATCGCCGACCTGGGCATAGTAGGCGAAAACGTGATCCAGGAAACCGAGGTTAATGTCAGCTACCTGCAAAAGTTGGGTTTCGGCCGCTGCTCGCTGAAAATTGCGGTACCCAACACCGAGCACCCTAAAGACCTGTCGGAGCTGCACGGTAAATCCATCGCCACTACGTACCCGGTCATATTGGGGAAATTTCTAAGGTCGAAAAACATCGAGGCCGACATCCGCACCATATCGGGTTCGGTAGAAATATCGCCGGGTTTGGGTCTTGCCGATGCTATTTGCGACCTGGTATCTACCGGCGGAACACTCAAAAGCAACGGATTGAAGCCCTTTGCAGATGTGATGTCGTCGGAAGCGGTGCTAATCGGCCGCAGAGGCAGTGAAAACGAAGAGCTAATTAAAGAACTGATCCAAAGGGTGCAGTCGGTTCTCCGGGCAGCCGAGACCAAATATGTAGTGTTAAATGTTGAGAAAGTCCGTCTGCCTGAGATAACCAGGCTGCTGCCGGGGGTTAAAAGTCCGTCGGTAGTGCCATTGGCCGAGGAAGGCTGGGTTGCGGTGCATACCGTTATCCCGGAACGCGATTTTTGGGACAGGATCAGCCAGTTAAAGCAAGCCGGCGCGCAGGGTATTGTGGTGATGCCGATAGAAAAGATAATTTTATAAGCCCCACCCCAACCCTCTCCGCCAGTTGGCGGAAGGGCTTAAAGTGAGGTTGAAACATAAACAAAATCAAAAGTCTCCCCTTCCAGGGGAGATTTAGAGGGGGCCAATGAAGACGTACAACTATTCAGACTTAAGCAAAACGGATATCCAAAAACTGGTTCAGCGAAATGTTGATCCGGCGGATGAGATACGTGCCGTTGTGGAGGATGTGATACAGAACGTCCGTACGAATGGCGACCAGGCGTTGCTGGAGTATGCCGCTAAGTTTGATAAGGTTGAGCTAACAAGCCTGGCCATTGAAAAGGAAGAGCTTGAGCAATTATCCTCTACTATTGCTCCGGAGCAAAAAAAGGCCCTGCAAACAGCGTATAATAATATTTATAAGTTCCACCAATCACAGCTGAGAAGCGAGGATAAGGTGGAGACTATGCCCGGCGTCACCTGCTGGCGCGAATTAAGGCCAATAGAAAAGGTTGGCTTATACATTCCCGGTGGAACCGCTGTTTTGCCAAGCACCTTCTTAATGCTGGGCATCCCGGCGCAGATAGCCGGCTGCCGAGAGATCGTAGTTTGTTCGCCGCCGCAGAAAGATGGCAAAGTGAACGGTTACATCGCTTATGTTTCGCAATTGTTAGGAATCGAAAAGGTTTATCTTACCGGCGGCGCGCAGGCAATAGCAGCCATGGCTTACGGAACCGAAAGTATCCCCAAGGTTGATAAGATTTTTGGCCCGGGTAACCAGTATGTAACCAAAGCAAAAACTATTATTCAATCGACGACTAACACAGCTATCGACATGCCCGCCGGACCATCGGAAGTTTTAGTCATAGCTGATGACAGTGCGGTGCCCGAATTTGTGGCGGCCGATCTGCTGGCACAGGCTGAGCATGGCGTAGATAGTCAGTCGATACTGGTAACGACCTCCAGGGAAATAGCCGAAAAAGCAAGCGCAGAAGTAGAACGCCAACTAAAGGAATTGCCAAGGGCAGCTATCGCGAAAAAAGCGATCGATAATTCATACATCGTTTTGGTAAACAACCTGGATGAGGCCATGGATTTCAGCAATGCTTATGCACCGGAGCATTTGATCTTGGCCACTGCCAACTGGCGACAGCTAACCGCTAACATCGTCAATGCGGGTTCAGTATTTCTCGGTAACCTGACGCCGGAAAGCGCGGGGGACTATGCTTCGGGCACGAATCACACTTTACCGACGAGCGCCTATGCACGAGCGTATTCCGGGATGTCAGTTGACTCATTTGTTAAGAAGATCACCTTTCAGCACATTAGCCCGGAAGGAATCAGAAATATTGGTCCGGCTGTGGAGACTTTGGCTGAACTGGAAGGGTTAAGAGCCCATAGGAATGCAGTGAGTGTACGACTTAAGCAATAACTGTCGTGCTGAACGAAGTGAAGCATCTTATTTAATTAGATTCTTCGCTGCGCTCGGAATGACAAACAAGATTTAAAATGTTTGACATCAACAATATAATAAGGCAAAACATCAAAAACCTCAAGCCCTACTCCTCCGCACGCGACGAGTTCCAGGGCGAGGCAAGTGTGTATTTGGATGCAAATGAGAACGCTTTCGGTTCGCCGCTGGAGCAGCAATACAACCGCTATCCCGATCCGCTGCAGTACCAGGTTAAGCTGCGCCTGAGCGAGATAAAAGGTGTACCGCCGCGCAATATCTTTTTGGGCAATGGCAGCGACGAAGCCATTGACATCCTGTTCCGCAGCTTTTGCAACCCGGGTGTAGACAATGTGATCCTTGTTCCTCCTACCTATGGCATGTACGAGGTTTCGGCAAATATCAATGATATCGCCATCAAGCGCGTGCCGCTGACGGAAGAATACCAGTTGAACCTGGAAGGTATTGCCGAAGCTATTGACGCGCATACCAAACTGATCTTTATCTGTTCGCCGAACAATCCGACAGGCAATTCAATGCACCGTGATGATATACAAACCATACTGGCCAATTTTAACGGCCTGGTGGTGATCGATGAGGCGTATATTAATTTCAGTCGCCAGAAGAGCTTTATACAGGAGCTCACCGAATATGCCAACCTGGTGGTGCTGCAAACGCTGTCCAAAGCATGGGGTTTGGCGGGGCTGCGGGTGGGCATGGCCTTTGCCAGCGAGGAGGTCATCGAGGTGATGAACAAAGTGAAGCCGCCATACAACGTGAATGAGGCGTCGCAGCAATTGGCGCTCAAAGCATTGCAAAATATCGACCAGGTAAACAATTGGATACGCGAAACTTTGGCACAAAGGGACAAATTGGTACTCGAGCTGAAAGACTTCGGTTTCGTAATCGATATATACCCTTCCGACGCTAATTTTATCCTGGTTAAGACGACGGATCCGAAGGGCATTTATAACTTTTTGGTAGGCAAAGGTATCATTGTCCGCGACCGCTCGAAGGTTGAATTGTGTGAGGGATGTCTGCGCATTACCGTGGGCACGCCGACTGAAAACACTACCCTATTACAAACTTTACAGGATTACCAATGAGCGCACCTAAGAGAGTACTTTTCATCGACCGCGACGGCACTATGATACTCGAAACAGCCGACGAACAGATCGATTCATTTGCCAAGCTGGAGTTTTATCCGGGCGCGCTCACCTGGCTGCCGAGGATAGCCAAAGAGCTGGACTTTGAGCTGGCTATGGTGACCAATCAGGATGGCCTCGGCACTTCCGTGTACCCCGAAGAGCATTTTAATGCTATTCAGAATTTCGTGCTGAAAACCTTCGAAAACGAGGGTGTAAAGTTTGCCAACACACATGTTGACCGCACCTTCGCGAAAGACAACGCTCCTACCCGCAAGCCGGGCACGGGCTTACTAGGCCAATATTTCGATACAGAGAAATACGATCTTAAGAATTCCTTTGTCATAGGCGACCGTAAGAATGATATCCTGTTAGCCAAAAACCTGGGCGCAAAAGCGATCTGGTTGAATAACGGCTCGAACCTCGGCGGTCATGAATTTACGCAGGAACAGCACGATGCTTTACATGACATAATTGCGCTGGAAACCACCGACTGGCAAAAGGTCTATGAGTTCCTGAAACTGGGTGAGCGCTTGGCTGAACACCGGCGCACAACTAAAGAGACTGACATTTATATCAAAGTAAACCTTGGCGGCAAAGGCGAAGCCAAAATATCAACCGGTTTGCATTTCTTCGACCACATGCTGGAGCAGATCGCCAAACATGGAAGTATCGACCTGGAGATTAAAGCTAAGGGCGACCTGCATATCGACGAGCACCATACTATTGAAGATACCGGCATCGCTTTAGGCGAACTGTTTGCCAAAGCATTAGGCGATAAGCGCGGCATCGAGCGTTACGGTTTCTGCCTGCCGATGGACGATTGCCTGGCGCAGGTGGCCATTGATTTCGGGGGACGGAACTGGATCGTTTGGGACGCGGAATTTAAACGCGAAAAGATCGGCGAAATGCCGACGGAGATGTTTTTTCATTTCTTCAAATCGTTTTCGGACGCATCCAAATCGAACCTGAACATCAAAGCCGAGGGCCAGAACGAGCATCACAAAATAGAAGCAATATTTAAGGCATTCGCCAAGGCCATCAAAATGGCTGTAAAGCGTGATGCGGATAAGATGGTTTTACCAAGCACGAAGGGAGTGCTTTAGAGAGAACCAAGAATCAAGAGCCAAGAACCAAGATAGATTCTGTCTTGACTCTTGATTCTTGGTTCTAACAACAAAATGATAGGCATAATAAGATACGGCGCCGGGAATATTTTCAGTTTGACTGCTGCTTTGGAGCGGTTGGGCATAAAATATGGTATGGTTTTCGGTGAAGCCGATTTTGAACAGTTTGACCGCTTTATTATCCCCGGAGTAGGACACGCAGGCACTGCCATGAATAAATTGCAGCAGAGCGGCATGGTGGAAAAGATCAAGTCGCTGCAAAAACCGACGCTGGGCATTTGCGTGGGCATGCAGCTGATGACGGCGCACTCCGAAGAAGGCGACGCTAATATGCTGAATATCTTTCCGATACAAACTAAACGCTTTGCCGACAGCGCCGAATACAAAGTACCGCACACCGGCTGGAACCGCGTGGAGCAGGAAATGGCCAATCCGCTTTTTGAAAAAATTCCTAACAGTTCACATTTTTACTTTGTACATTCATACTTTATTGAGTTCAACGCGGCATATACTTTGGCTTCAACCGATTATAGTACAAAGTTTTCGGCATCAATTTGGAAGGAAAACTTCTACGCCGTACAATTTCACCCTGAAAAATCGGGCAAATACGGCGAACAACTCCTAACTAACTTTTCAAACATTTGACAGATATGTACATTATTCCCGCAATAGATATTTTAAACAAAAAAGTTGTAAGGCTTCGGGAGGGCGACTATGAACAGGTGACGGAATATGACGTTACGCTGGAAGAAATGATCGACCAGTATAAGTCGCATGGCACAGAGATGATCCACGTGATCGACCTGAACGGCGCCCGTAACGACTTCAGCAACCAGGAATACCTGTTCGACGTGATCCGAAAAACAGATATGAAGGTTCAGTATGGCGGTGGTGTTCGCAGCATTGATAAGGTAAAGGAGCTGATCGACGCCGGCGTTTTCCGTGTGATCGTCGGCACACAGGCATTGACCAATCCAAATTTTTTACCGGCCCTGAGCCAGGAAATTTGCGGCAGGGATAAATGCTCCGACCAGGTGATCGTTGCGATCGATGTGCTCGACGAGGTGATCAAATATTCAGGCTGGATGGAAAGCTCGCCCATCAAGCTGATGGATTATGTTGACAAGTGTCTCCAGTTAGGTTTTTTCCGTTTTTTGTGCACAGATATTGGAAAAGATGGCAAACTTGGCGGCGCCGGTATCGAGTTGTACAAGAAACTGCTTGACCATTCGCCGTTTATCAAGCTGATCGCATCGGGCGGTATTAGTTCCATGAAAGACATTATCCAGTTGAGCCGCATCAAGGTGGAATCATGTGTGGTTGGCAAAGCGATATATGAAGGGCATGTGACGATCGATGAAATTCAAAACTGGAATTTAAAATCATTGATTTCGATATAACAAAAGGGTGTCATACTGAGGCTCTCGAAGTATGTGCGCGAAGGCCTTTGCCCGCATGTTTCGAGTGCCTCAACATGACAGCCGCCCTCAAATATTTATTAAAGTGTTGTCTAAAAGAATCATCCCATGCCTCGACGTTAAAGAAGGCCGAACGGTAAAAGGCGTCAACTTTGTCGACCTGCGTGATGCCGGCGACCCGGTTGAGCTGGCCTGGAACTATTCGCAACAGGGCGCCGATGAGCTGGTTTTCCTGGATATTACGGCCACGCACGAGCGCCGTAAAACGATGGTGGAATTAGTGAAGGCGGTGGCAAGACAAATAAACATTCCCTTCACTATTGGAGGTGGCATTAATGAAATAGCCGATGCTGATGCTTTGCTGAATGCAGGCGCCGACAAAATATCGATCAATTCGGCAGCCGTGCGCAACCCGGCTTTGATCGATGAGCTGGCTAAGGCTTTCGGCGTGCAATTCGTTATCGTTGCAGTTGACACGCGGCGCGTTGGCGACCAAAACCTGGTGCACCTGAACGGTGGACGCATTGCAACCGAGAAGGAAACTTTCGATTGGATATTGGAGGCCGAAAACCGCGGTGCGGGTGAGATATTGCTAACATCGATGGATCATGATGGTACCAAAGGCGGATTTGATAATGAATTCCTGAAGCAAGTGAACGATGCAGTACATATACCGGTAATCGCCTCCGGCGGCGCGGGTTCGGTGCAGCATTTTGTGGACGTGTTTGAAAAAACTAACGTCGATGCGGCTCTGGCAGCCTCGGTGTTTCATTATGGTGAGATATTGATACCGGACCTGAAGAAGGTTTTGAAGCAGCACCAAATTGAAGTAAGACAGATTTATAATTAAAAATAAAAAGGGTGTCATACTGAGGCACCGGAAGTATGAGCGCGAAGGCCTTTGCCCGCATGTTTCGAGTGCCTCAATATGACATCCAACGCACATTGATAGGATATGAATATCGATTTCAACAAAAGCGACGGGCTGGTCCCGGCAATTATACAGGACGAGCAAACCTTAGAAGTGCTGATGCTGGGTTATATGAACCAGGAAGCTTATGAAAAGACTGTAGCCGAAAACATCGTCACTTTCTTTTCGCGCTCCAAAAACCGTTTGTGGACCAAGGGGGAGACAAGCAACAACTTTTTGCATGTGAAAAGCATCCATGAAGATTGCGACAACGACACCCTGCTCATCAAAGTTAAAGCCGACGGGCCCACTTGTCATACCGGTTCGCGAAGCTGCTTTAAGACAGAATATAACCAAAACTTTATCCTGGAGCTGGAGGAAATCGTTAACGATCGGTATGAGCATCCGGTTGAAGGCTCGTATGTGAACAAGCTTCGCAACAAGGGGCTGAATAAGATCGCCCAAAAAGTTGGTGAAGAAGCCGTTGAAACGGTTATCGCAGCGCTCGCTCAAAGCGAAACTGAATTCATTGATGAAACCTCCGACCTGGTATTCCACTTACTGGTTTTGCTTCGCGAAAAAGGTATGAGTTTAGAGACGATCGCGAAGAATTTGGAAGGAAGGCATAAGTAGTTCATGGATCATGGTTCATAGTTCATGGCAAATACGGAATTGCCTATGAACTATGAACCATGAACTATAAGCCCAAACATGATCACCGCAGAAAAAATAGCCGAACTCACCGGCCATAATAACCCGATATTTACGCTTGAGCTTTCACAAAAGTCGGGTATCCTGTTTACAGGCGGCAACGATAAGGGCCTGGTGGAATGGAGCTTGAAGGATAATTCCTTTATCAAGGTGATGTTTCCCGTGCCGGCGTCGATCTATGCTATTCATTGCCCGGCGGGTTATCCCCTGCTTTTTGCCGGCTTGCGCAGCGGCGATGTCACCGTGTTTCATTTTGGTGAGCAAAAAGTCATTAAGCTGCTTAAACACCACCGTGCCCCGGTATTCGATATCAAATCCACGCCGGGTAAAAAGGAGCTACTGGTAGCGTCCGAAGACGGTACCGTTTCCGTTTGGAGCCTTGACACGCTGGAGCAACTGTACGTCCTAAAAGTTTCTGCCGATACCATCCGGAGCATTTCTATCGCTCCGAATGAAAAAATGGTCGCCTTTGGCTGCCGGGACAATTCGGTGAAGTTATACGACCTCGAGGATTATTCTATTATTAAAAGCCTGCGCAGTCACACCCTGCCTGTTTTCGCCGTTCAGTTCTCGCCCCGCAATACATACCTCGCCAGCGGGTCGCGCGATGCACAGGTAAAAATATGGGACACTTCTTCATTAGAACTGAAGCACACGATAGCCGCACACATGTTCGCCGTAAACCATATTCTCTTTCATCCTGATAAACCTTACTTCGCGACCGCAAGTATGGACAAGAGCATTAAGATATGGGGTGCAGACAACTTCAAGCTTTACAAGGTTATCAGCCGCGAAAAAGGCTACCCATCCCATCAACTATCAGTTAACAAACTTGCGTGGGATGGCGACAAGCTGATTTCGGTTAGCGACGATAAGCGCGTCATTGTCTGGCAGTTGTCGCTTGACTGAAATCCCGTTTAAAATTTTCACTTTTTTTCAACTTCAACAGACTGGTTACCAGTTTATTATCTTCAAATAAGTAATTTATTTGGCTGTGTTGCAGCCAAGTAAAAAATAGTCTCTCCTTAGCCGAAACATTTATTAAAAATAGACCGTAATATAGTGTGACGGTTGTCGTGTACCCTCCCCTATTTATTTAACTAAAGGTTACTTTATCAGATTCATTAACCATGCTTCACCTTCAACTTGCAACCATATCTCTCTTACGATTAATCCTCTATGAAAACAGCATTCACTTTATTCAAGGGTTTTTTGCGGGCAATTATTATTGTTGTAGTAACAGCATTTTCGTTAAATAATGCATATGCGAGTACCTATGTCTGGAAGGGCTCGTCCAGCACCGACTGGAATACAGCCAGCAACTGGTCGCCGTCGGGGGTGCCGACAATAAACGATGCGGTAAGCATCGGCAGCACTTCGTTTACAAACCAGCCAACCATATCGTCGTCGGAAACAGCGTATGCGGCATCCATCACTTTCGGCACGAGCAAAACTGCCACGTTAACGCTTAATGGCTCGCTCACAGTGCCGGGCAATATATCAATGGCCAGTACCACCACATTTAGCATAAGCAATACCGGTGTGCTTACCTTAGCGGGCAATTTTAGCAGCGGAACGCTTAAATTCCCATCAAGCTCTACCGCAAAGATAATTTTGAACGGCACCGCCGCCCAATATTTTCCTCAAACAACCAAATTCAGCGGTAATGTCGGCTACCTGGATGTACAAAATACTTATTATGGCTCCTCTACGGATAAAGGCGTGGAATTGCTGAACCAGGCGTCGGGCTCTTACGTGACCATCAATTATTTATATGTCGAGCCAAATGCCATCTTTAATGCCAATGCCACGCTGGTGGAAGGAACCAACTACCATGCGACGATCGGCGCTAATGCGCTTTATATTTCGCGAAGCACCTTTAATTTTCATGATAACGATGTAATAGATCCGACAGCAACGCTGGAATTTACTGCGACGAACCAGGTAATTAATTTAGTAAAACCGAATGCCTCCGGGACAAACCTTCCCCCAAACGTAATATTTACCGGCGCGAACATTACGGTTAACGGCGGGACATCGCCCGATAATACCACTGTGTTTGACGTGCTTGGAAACTTCGGGGTTTTAAATACGACCAATAGCGTAACTTTCGATTCACAGCTTACAGAAATAGACATAGGAAATAATTTTATCGGCAACGGCGCAATGTATTCGGGCTCATTGCCCATCAATATTGCCGGAAGCTGGCTTAACACGGCCAATTATAATGTAGGCGGTGTGGTAACCTACGATGGGAATAATGCCTCGGACAGCACGCAGGTCGTGTCGACCAGTGTAAACTATCAGAACAATGTGGTTTTTACCGGCGCTACGCCAAAACAGGTCGCCAGCGGTACTATGAACGTGGCCGGAAACCTTGACAATTCGGCCGGAACGAATGTTGATTTTGTGACCAACAGTTCTACCCTGTTGATGGATGGTTCGGGCACACAATATATAAAAGGAGGAACGGCCGGCAACAATTATTATCCCAGCAACGTCGTAACGGGCACTATTTTCAACAATGTTACGATATCTACATCAGGCAGCGGAGCAAACACGGTATTGCAGGGCAACAACAATATTTCGCCGCTGGGGGTGTTGACCGTAAATAACCCGGCGCTGCTGGACGCGTCAGCCTCCAATAGCCTGACGTTGCTGAGCGATGCTACCGGTTCGGCAACCTTTGCAACACTTTCATCGGGCGCAAGTATCAGCGGAACTATTAACGTGCAGCGATTTGTTAAGGGCAGCTATCCCACTGATGTTTCGAGACGCGGCTACCGGTTAATGTCGTCAACTGTTTATACCGGTACCGCCGGCAGTAACAAAGTATTTGACTTAAGCTGGCTGGCAAACAGCGCGATTATTACCGGTCCATCCGGCGGCGGATTTTTTAGCGTTGGAAACCCATCAACCTACATTTACCGGGAAGATATTATACCGAGCGACGTAAACTTTACCACTGGGGATTTTAAAGGTATAGCAAAGATCAATAACTCCCCGGTTTATAATATAGGTACCCAAAAACGGTTAACACTAACCAACGTCAACGATACTACTGTTACAATACCGGTGGGCAACGGCGTATTATTCTTTTTCAGAGGGAATAAAACAACCCCTAACGGAAGCACCAGCGGTACTAAAACGTCGCTGCCATACAATTACCCCGAAGATGTGACGTTTACAAATACCGGGACGTTAAATACGGGCACCGTAAACGTAAAACTGTGGTACCGGCAGGATAACTACCTGGGTTATACCAACAGCCCCAGCCTTGCTAATTCGGCTGTCAGGGGATATTGCCTGGTCGGCAATCCGTATGCCGCCACCATTAATTGGGAAAAGTTCAACCGCAACAGCACCGTTGCCAATTCGTCTATTTATGGCGGTGGAGGCTTGACGTCCACGATATATATGTTCAATCCAACCAATAAACAATACGAAGCCTACATGCAAAAAACAGGCACTATTGTTTCGGCAGACACCATAAGCAATATTAACCCCGGAACGGCTGTAGGTTCGGCGAGCAATATGATCGCAAGCGGGCAGGGTTTTTTTATAAGGGCGAGCTCAACGAGCCAAACTCTGTCTTTCAGGGAAACCGCGAAGACGACCACGCAACCATCTGCTTCTCAACTGAACATTCTGATGGGAAAACCGAAGGCGACGCCTTCGGGCGACGAGCCGCTGGTGCGTATCCGGCTATCTAAAGACTCGATCAATACGGACGAGATCGTGGTCCGCCTGAACGATAGTGCCAGCAATTGCTATAAGATTACCGAAGATGCCGGGGACATGGGCGGAATTAGCCCGGCAGTGAGCCTGTCGGCCATGGCAAGCGACAGCATAAAACTTTGTATCGACCGCCTGCCATTTCCTGCGAAAACACCGCAAGTAATTCCGCTGCTGGTTGATGGCACAGCGACAGGGCAATACCAGCTAAAACTAACCCAGCTCTCTAACCTGCAGCCCACCTATGGCGTATGGTTAAGGGACAGGACCAAGCCCGATTCGATCAACCTACGCACCAATCCGGTATATTCGTTTACGATCAACAAAGCCGACACTACAACATTTGGCGGCAAACGCTTTCAATTGGTTATCAGTAAGGATCCCGTTCCCGCATTACAACTATTGAGTTTCAACGCCAACAAAATTACCGAAGGTTCGCTGTTGATATGGAAAACAAAAAACGAATCGGACTATACTGCCTTTTATATAGAAAGGAGCACTGATAACGGAATTAAGTTTAACCCGATTGGCAGTATGCAATCCGATGGCACCGGTCGGTATGCATTCGTTGACAGATCGCCTGCCCATGGACAAAATCAATACCGGCTGAAATTGGATGACATCAATAACAACATCACCTATTCAAACATTGCGTCATTAAATTATTCAAGGCACGAAAACATTTTGGCGACGCTTATCACAGCCTATCCGAATCCCGCGGCCAGCGTTATTAATCTGAAAATAACCCGGGACCCGAATCCTGCGCCCTATGACATCAGGATAGTCAATTCAAGCGGTTTGTTAGTAAGGCAGGAATTAACGCAGCAATCAACGTGGCAAACCAATATAACCAATCTGCAACCTGGCACTTATATAGTACAGGTAATTGATAACCTGAACAAAAGCGTAGTAGGTGTTACCAGCTTTGTAAAAAATTGATCAGAAAAAACGTTTGATTATCCGCAGTTTATGAGTGTATCGTTTCTGTTCCTCGGAAAAGATACCCTGGCTGTCGATGTTTTCGATCTTGACGCGTCCCGACGCATGGATGATCTGGCCATTGTTGAGCATAATACCAACATGGGTAATACGGCCTACCTCGTTGTCAAAAAATGCAAGGTCGCCTAACCTGGCTTCTGAAATAAAATCGACCGGTTTACCCTGCTCGGCCTGCATATATGCATCGCGTTTCAAATGGATGCCTTGCAGCCTGAAAACGGTTTGTGTAAAACCCGAGCAGTCGATGCCATAATGCGTGCGACCTCCCCATAAGTACGCGGTATTGAGAAACGATTTTGCAGTAACGTCAATCGGTTCGGTCTCTCCTATTTCACCGATGATCTCGAATTTCTCATTATTAATGTGACAGGTTGTACCTTTAAGAAATACCAGCGAACTGCTTACGGGCAGATACAATACACTGTTATCCGGTTTTTTCCACGCCTGGGTTACGGCTCGATAGGTAAGCGGTGCGGGACTCTGCCTCAGGGTTTTATAGGCGATATGCCCCAGCATGGCAAATTGCAGCCTGCCTATCCAGCCTTCGTAATCATCATAAGCCGTTTTTACCTTAACCCACCGGTCTTTCCATTCGGCAATCTCAAAAGCTTCGCCAAACAATATCTGCGAAACCTGTTCACTTTTATCGCTTGGTTCGGCCCTTAGCGGTATAACTGCCAAATTACAAATTCCGTATTCCATCAATGGGGTATTATTTCAACGTTAAGAAATAGCGTTTCGCAACAATAAGTTAAAAATATCATAAAAAAAATAGGGGAATGTATTGAAAACACACATTCCCCTGTTTATGAGAAGATATCTTCTGCTATTCATTCATATGCAACCATTCTTTTTTGGCCATCAGTTCTTCCTTGGTTTCGCGAACATCTTCGTCATCTACGCAACAATCTACCGGGCAAACAGCCGCACACTGTGGCTCGTCGTGGAAACCCACGCATTCGGTACATTTGTCCGGAACAATGTAATATATGTCGTCTGACAATGCAGCCTGGGCTTCTTCGGCGTTTAGCGTATTGCCGTCGCCGAAATCGATCAGTCCCTTCAAGCCTGTACCGTCCGAAAAACGCCAGGCAGCCCCTGCGTCATAGATCGCATTATTCGGACATTCGGGTTCGCAGGCCCCGCAATTTATACATTCGTCGGTGATTTTAATCGCCATATTTTCTTAATACTTATATCTCGTTTACCTTTGCCCTGCCATTAACGGCATGCAAATATAACAAAAAAACGCTCGGGGGTTTGAAACCCTTACCATTTATATGTCAAAATTTAACAAAGTCTATCTGCAAAATGTACTTTCTACGTGGGGGCATCAATTAAGTTTCCCCGCCGCGGAATTAACTAATACTATACAAAACGAATGCCATTATAATGCCTGGTTTACGCCCGGGAATGTAGCGAATGCTGTTAAAGCTGACGCGCAGATGCTGAATGCTGAAGATATTTCGAAATGGCTCGATCATTATAACTTTAAGTCAGCAAGCCCGAAACGGGTAGGGCTCATCCTGGCTGGAAACATTCCGCTTGTGGGTTTTCACGATGTACTTTGTGTTTTAGTGAGCGGAAATTATGCTTTAATTAAAGCCTCATCGCAGGACGCAAGGCTCATAAAGCAGGTTTTGGACCTGCTGTGTGCCATCGAGCCCGCTTTTAGCGAACAATTCAGCTTCGTGGACAAACTACAGGATTTTGATGCAGTAATCGCCACGGGCAGCAACAACACCTCGCGGTATTTTGAATACTATTTTGGAAAAGTGCCTCATATCATCCGTAAAAACCGGAATAGCGTCGCTGTTTTGACAGGTGATGAGTCGAATGAACTATTGTATAACCTTGGTCGCGATATTTTTGATTATTTCGGCCTCGGCTGCAGGAATGTTTCAAAATTATTTGTACCGGTTGGGTATGATTTTACACGGTTTTTCGAGGCGATCGAGCCTTACCATGACATTATTCACCACCACAAATACCACAACAACTACGATTATAACAAATCGATCTACCTGGTGAACCGCGATCCTCATCTCGATAACGGTTTCCTGCTGCTGAAAGAAGATCAAGGCATGTCCTCGCCCCTCGCGGTTTTGTTTTATGAATACTATGATGACATAAATGCCTTGCAGGAAATTTTAGCCGGGCAAAAGGACAATATCCAGTGCATTGTAACAATGCTAACCTTGCCGCCGGGAAACTGCAGCGTAGCTCCCGGCCAAAGCCAGCATCCAAAGTTATGGGACTATGCCGACGGCGTGGATACGATGGATTTCTTGACAAAGCTTTAAAATAACAATACCTTTGGAGGAGGTGAAAGCCAAAAGGTAAAAGGTGAAAGGTAAGTCCGCATCAACCTTTAACCTTGGTCCTTTTACCTGTAACCTCAAAATGTATATTATCAAAGTAAAAGGCGTCGCCAAGATACCGGATTACGTGCAGCTGCGCGACGACCAGTTCACTTTGCTGGCTTATTTCAGGGTAGACAGGCCTGAAAAATCACTGGAAAAGGTTGGTTTGGGCGCCAGGACGGAATATATTATGAATATTGTCAGGGAGCTGCCTTTCGGACAGATCCTAAAATTGGAATTGTAAAATGATCGGAAATTCTATTATAAAACTTAGCGGGGTTGATATTTTTCAGCAAAGTCACCCGGTTCTCACGCATGTTAATCTGCACATCGATAAAGGCGACTTTGTTTGGCTGATCGGGCAAACCGGATCGGGCAAAAGCAGCTTGCTAAAGATTATTTATTGCGACCTGCCCATCAAATCGGGCGAGGGGCATGTTTGCGGGTACGAACTAAAAGACATTGCGGGCAAGGATATCCCTTTTCTGCGCCGAAAGCTCGGTATTGTTTTCCAGGACTTCCAGTTACTAACGGACCGCACGGTGGAGGCGAATCTTGAATTTGTGATGAAGGCCACAGGCTGGAAAGACAAAAAGCTCATAGCTGAACGCACACTGGACGTACTGGAAAAAGTGGGCCTCCGCTCGAAGCTGAAGAAGATGCCGCACGAACTATCTGGCGGCGAACAGCAGCGCGTGGTGATCGCCCGTGCTTTACTGAACGACCCCGAGATCATCCTCGCCGACGAACCCACCGGCAATCTCGACCCGGAGACATCGGAAGAAATCGTACTGCTGTTGAAACAGATACAATTGGCAGGCACTGCCGTAGTTATCGCCACACACGATTATCACATCATACGCACCTTTCCTTCACGTATCATCAAATGCGAAAGCGGTCGGGTGATCGAGGATGTGCAGATAGCGTAATCAGTTTCCAGTGGGCAGTTCACAGTGGGCAGTATTTAAATCAACTTACCAATTGTGCCAACCGATAACTGTAAACTGCCAACTGACTACTGCTTACTGTCAACTTAGAACTGCCAACTCAAAACTCTCTGTCAGCTTGTCGTCTTTTAAGCCTTGGCAGGATACTTGATTTGCGGTACCGGATCATGAATATGAATGATATGCTAAAGAAAAAAAAGAAAGAAGACGATATTGAAAATATGACGGATGAGGCTCCTGCAACGGAAGGCAACGAGGTGGAAACCGAAGAGGAAACACCCGAGCAGCTTCTAAAACAGGAAGTGGCGCTGGCAAATGATAAATACCTGCGTTTGTATGCCGAGTTCGATAATTTCCGTCGCCGTACGACCAAAGAACGTGCAGAACTGCTGCAGACCGCCGGCAAGGATGTGATTGTTTCGTTGCTTCCCGTACTGGACGACTTCGACCGGGCTATCCGTTCAATGGCGAACACCACCGATATAAATTCCGTAAAAGAGGGTGTTTTGCTAATACAGCAGAAGCTAAGAAATATACTTGGCCAAAAGGGCTTGAAAGAAATGCCGTCTATAGGCACCGACTTTGACCCCGAACTGCATGAAGCAATAACCAATATACCCGCAAGCGACGATCAGAAGGGTAAGGTGGTAGACGAAGTGGAAAAAGGCTACTACCTGAACGATAAGGTGGCGCGTCACGCTAAGGTTGTTGTTGGAAATTAATTATTGATTTACTGAATTATTGAATTAATGAGTTATTGATAGTTTGCTAATGAGGCCTATTCGATAATTCTGTAATTCAATAATTCAATAATTGGATCTATGTCAAAAAGAGATTATTACGACGTACTGGGTGTCGCCAGGGGCGCCGATGCCGAAGAGATCAAAAAGGCTTATCGTAAGATGGCCATCAAATACCACCCTGACAAAAATCCGGGTGACAAAGAGGCAGAGGAAAAGTTCAAGGAGGCGGCCGAAGCATACGAGGTGCTTAGCAATCCGGATAAGCGCCAGCGTTACAACCAGTTCGGGCATGCGGCCAACGCACAATCGGCCAATGGAGGCGGTTTTGGCGGCGGCGGCATGAATATGGAAGATATATTCAGCCAGTTTGGTGACATTTTCGGCGGCGGAAGTCCCTTCGAGGGCTTTTTTGGCGGCGGAAGACAAGGCGGCGGCCGCCGTGTGCAACGCGGCAGCAACCTGCGCATAAAGGTAAGGCTAACGCTTGAAGAGATCGCTAACGGAGCCGAAAAGAAAATTAAGGTAAACAAACAGGTCGCCTGTAAAACGTGCGACGGTACGGGCGCGAAAGACCGCTCGTCGGTGCAGACCTGTAAGACCTGCGGCGGCCAGGGTGCAGTGCGCCGGGTAACGAATACCATCCTCGGCCAGATGCAAACCACCAGCACCTGCCCCACCTGTAACGGCGAAGGCACGGTGATCACTGCCAAATGTACGGTTTGTCATGGCGAAGGAGTAGTACGCGATGAAGAGCTGATCAGCATAAACATACCCGCAGGCGTTAGCGAAGGCATGCAATTGAGCATGGGCGGCAAAGGTAATGCCGCGCCGCGCGGCGGCATTGCGGGCGACCTGATCATCCTGATCGAAGAAATACCCCACGAAACCTTAAAACGCGACGGCAATAACATTATCTACGACCTGCATGTCAGCTTTATCGATGCGGCTCTGGGTACGAACGTCGAAGTGCCGACAATAGACGGCAAAGCCAAGATCAAGATCGACCCCGGCACACAGGGCGGTAAGATATTGCGCCTGAAGGGCAAAGGCGTTCCGGAGGTAAATTCATACCACCGCGGCGACCAACTGATCCACATCAATATCTGGACGCCAAAAGCATTAAGCCGGGAAGAACGCGAATTGCTGGAAAAGCTGCAAAACTCGCCGAATTTTAAACCGAGTCCGGGTAAGAACGAAAAGAGTTTCTTCGAACGGATGAAGGAGTATTTTGAATGAGGTGAAAGGATAAAGGTTAGTTTAGTCCGGAAGTCCGCATAAGTCGGAAAGTCCGAAAGAATATTTAGAGCCCGGAATTAGTTTGATTCTGGGCTTTTTAGATTATTACGTATTAAACTCTCTATATCTTTGACAACGGTGCCTATGATTTTCTTTATATCTTGTTGACTTATCTTTTCACCGTAGAGTTTCAACATATATAGCTCCCTATTATAATTAATGATTTCGTATTCGTACTTAAGAAAATTGAATACGAGTGAGCCAGTTACATCAAAAGTATTATCTTCATCCTTAAAATTATATAACCTTATTGAGAATTCGATCGCTTCGATTTTATTTCTTTCATTTAAAAAAAAATCAAAAAATTGAGATAAATTTCCTTGGTTCAAGTCTATGCCCGTATTTAAGCGATCTTTACTATTGCGCGTAATATTTTTATAAATTACATTAATCCAATATTCATTTCTAAAGAATAAATCATTGAAAGCGAAAGCTTTTTTTGCCAAACCATTAACAAGTGGCAATACTTCCTGAATACATAGATTGTAAATTCCTTTCGCGTTTATTTCTTTTTTATTCGCCAATTGGGACTGTAATTCCAGCTTAAAAAGAGCAATCTCTTTATCAATATCTTCATCGTCGTCAATATCTCCGCCCATTATCGCTCTCATATAGATTTGTAGTGAGCTAAACGACAATTCCGCAATATAATCGATAAACGGCCAACTATTACCCGCATCCGCTTGGCTTAATAGCGAATAGTAGTTGTGCCTGTCGTCCATTTTGATCACGGCGGGCGGATAACTATGCCTCATCAATATTAAATTCATCACTAAGCGTGCAACACGGCCGTTACCGTCATCAAAAGGATGTATCTCGGTAAACTTATGCTGAAATAAGGCTGCTATTACAATAGGATGAACGTCCTTATCTTTTATAATCTCACTATACCACGCCATCAAATCCTGCATTTTGGCTGGTGTTTCTTCAGGAGTAGCATAATAATGTATTTCGCCGGTGATCGTTTTTACATGATTAGGTGATGTTTTATAAACACCAATCTTGATCTGCTTGGTAGTCGACTTACCATCAGCTGTTTGTGCTTTAACCGGGTAGGGTTCTACCAATGTTATCTCATGTAGCTGGCGAATGTCCGCTTCTGTAAATGGCCTGTTCTCTTTAATAATCGACTGAAGAAAATCGATAGCATCATTATGGCCCTGTATGTCCAAATGATCTTTGAGCGGTTTGCCTTTAGCAGTAATGCCATGCATCAGCAAAGCTGTCGTTTCACCATAATTCAGCTTATTGCCTTCGATTGCATTGGAGTTATAATTCCACTCCAGGCGAAGCTTTTGCATCACGCGGTCTTCCACATCGTTTGGCAACGGCCTTGCATCGTTGATCTGCTTTTTTAAAGCATCGACTTCCTGCAATATTCCAGCCTTGCTGAATTCCTTTTCCAGCTTAAAATCCATTCTCTAAATATATGGAAAATACACCTTTATCCTTTCACCTTTTACCTTTCGCCTGAACAGGTTGATGCTGTATCAACTCATTAATAAGCTTCTCCACTTCCTTATAATCGATCCTCTCAACCAAATAAGACTGCCCGGTCCCGCTATCGTCCCAGGTGTTCTGACCATCATCGGCGACTTTGATATGGCCGGAATGCAGAGTGTAATAAGGCGAGTATCCTTTTATCGCTACCAGGACTGCGGTTTCATCCCAACTTTTTCGGCCGAGTGAATCCTCTTTGGCTTGCGGTATAGCGATGCGAAAAGCATCTTTGGCCGGGTCGTTTTTGATAGATTCGTTATGGATTAAAGGCAGTCCGGCGAGTATCTTCTCGCCTATTTCGAAACCGCTGAAAATGACCTGCGATGGCCAGTTTTGATAAACATTCTGCGAGGCTTTGGCATCTTTCATCACATTAAATTCAGAACCGGAAGGGAATTTGCCGCCCATGGACACCAGCAACCTGACTTTTTTTGCGACGAGTTCCCTACCGCTAAGTTTGGAGTATTCATCCGCGCCGGTATTTAACAGGTTGGAAAGATTGGTGAGGAAACCGATCGTTACGATGGTTATGCTTTTATCGGGCTGTGAGGCCAGTAGTTTACGATATAGTGTCACGGCATCCCAGGCCTGCACGTTACTTTTTATTTTGTGCGGATACTTCGCCAGTAAACTATCCGTCCAATGCTGCCAGTCGCGTAATTCCAGGGCGTAGCCTTTCGGCACACCGACGGGCAGATTAGCCCTGTTAAAATAGGTATTGAATACATTGAGAACGCCGGCCACGCCCTCATATTTAGTGCTTGCCATGGTGGCCAGTATTCTGGCTTCGCCTTTATCGGCTAAGGCATGTAAAATAGTGATCGCGCCTACGTCGTCGTAATCCGGCCCCATATCGCTGTCGAAGATTATGCGTACAGGGTCCTTAAGCTGAGCGTTTGCGTTCGCCATAAAAAGCACACCTATACAGAAAAGAAACAGTTTACAATTCATTCTGATTTACAATTGGTGGTTGCTAAATTATTATTTTTATAACGAATCGATAAGCAAACCACAACCTAAATGAAAGTCACGCTGCCAACAATCAAAGAATAGTTAACATCAGCGTAATCTGCATTATGGTTGCTGATATTTGCGACTACTCCAGGCGGTGCTTGTATCAGTCCTGCTTTACCTGTTTGTACAAACCTGCAATCTTCTGAAAGCCAGGCAGACAATACCAACTGAAGCATAAAATGATAACTTTACGGTAACAAAAAACAACTCTTTTTATCAAAGTAAGAAAACTGATCTATCCATATGCTAAGCATCCGGCACATCGAGAAACAATATGCAGGGCACAAAGCCCTTACCGATGTGAGCATTGAAGTTGAAAGCGGACAAGTGTTCGGCCTTCTTGGTCCGAACGGCGCCGGTAAAACTTCGCTCATACGTATCATCAATCAAATCACAGCGCCCGACTCGGGAGAAATCTATTTCAACGGCCAAAAGCTCGATCAATCGCACATCGAACGCATAGGTTATCTGCCCGAAGAGCGCGGCCTCTACAAAAAAATGGAGATCGGCGAGCAGATGATCTACCTGGCGCGATTAAAAGGTATGAGCCGGGATGAAGCCATCAAACGTTTAAAGATCTGGTTTGCGAAACTGGGCATGGAAACCTGGTGGAAGAAAAAGATAGAGGAACTTTCCAAAGGGATGCAGCAAAAAGCACAGTTTGTGGCTACTGTACTGCACGAACCCGACCTGATCATCCTCGACGAACCTTTCAGCGGCTTCGACCCGGTGAATGCCGATATCATCAGGGACGAGATACTGGAACTTAACCGCAAAGGCGCAACTATTCTGTTTTCCACTCACCGCATGGAGTCGGTGGAAGAGCTTTGCGATTCGATCGCGCTGATCAACCTTTCGCACAAAATACTCGACGGCCGGATAAAAGACATTAAAAATGCCTACCGGAACGACACCTACCTGGTGGAATATATCGGCAACCGCGTCGACGCAGACGAAAATATGCCTTACCAGGTTTTGGACGAAATTGCGGCCGAGGATAGTTATACGATCAGAGTAAAACTTGAGCCGGGAAAAAGCTCCAATGATATTCTGCAGTACCTGCTGCCAAAAGTACGTGTGAACATGCTGCAGGAAGTAATACCCAGCATGCACGAGATATTTGTAGAACAAGTAAATAAAAAATCTGCCTGACCATGAACAAAATCTTTCTGATCATACACCGGGAATATTTTACCCGTGTAAGAAAACGCTCGTTCATCATCATGACCCTATTGGTCCCGGCGCTTATTGCCGCGATGTTCGGCACCATAGCTTACCTGGCCAATAACAAGGATCAAACTGTTCATATTGTCAACGTAATCGACAACAGTCACCAGTTTAAAGGCAGATTCGCCAATACAAAAACCTTGAAATTCAACTATCCGGATAAGCCGCTGAACGCCGTTAAGGCATCGCTTAACGACGATGATATGGCCTTACTTATCCCGGCCGGCAAGACGGATAGTTCTGAATTGTACGCGAAGAAAAAAAATACGCTTGCCTTGTCGGACGACATTCAGCAGCAAATGAACAGCATAGTGTCCGGCGACAGTTTGGTAAAGATGGGCATCGATACCGCACAGCTTCACAAAGTAAAAAGCAATGTGGTGGTTAAGACGGTGGAAATGACTGCTGAAGGCGACAAAAGCACCAGTATCGGTTCGGCTTACGCGCTCGCATTTGCAGGGGCGATATTGATCTATATGTCGCTGTTCATTTACGGCGCACAGGTAATGCGGGGGGTTATTGAGGAAAAAACGAGCCGTATCATCGAAGTGATCGTATCGTCGGTAAAACCGTTCCAGTTGATGGCCGGTAAGATCATCGGCGTTGGTTTGGTGGGGCTTACACAATTCGCTTTGTGGATCGTCTTGTCATACCTGGTCAGCAATATGCTGGGCCATAATATGGCCGCACAAAACTCGACCTATAAATTCATTCAAACTATGGCTTCGAGCGCCGGGTATGAACTGGCTTGTTTTGGATTTTACTGGATAAGCGGTTTCTTGCTTTATAGCGCACTTTTTGCAGCCGTAGGATCAGCAGTAGACAGTGAGACGGAAACACAGCAGTTTATGTTCCCCATCACGCTGCCGTTATTGTTTACGTATATCCTGTCGGTGTCCTATCTTTTCCAGGCGCCCGACAGCACTTTGGCAGTTTGGCTGTCTATCATACCATTCACGGCGCCTGTGGCCATGATGGTGCGAATACCCTTCCATGTGCCGGGATGGCAACTGGCGCTTTCGATGTGCCTGATGGTAGCCGGTTTCCTGTTTACTACTTATGTGGCCGCCAGGATATACCGTGTTGGGATCCTGATGTACGGCAAAAAGACCAACTTTAAGGAATTGGCCAAATGGTTCTTTTATAAGGAGTAACAACCCCTAGCCCCTGAAGGGGGAACAAATTTTGTTTATCTTAGAAAATGATGAGTAAAGTATCTCCCCCTTCAGGGGGCCGGGGGGCCGCCGTGATGGATCTCGGCACCAATACTTTTCATTTGTTGATAGCCGAAAGTACGGCCAACGGCTTCGAGGCAATTGTGCGCGAACAAGTCGCCGTAAAACTCGGAGAAGGCGGCATCGATAAAGGTATTATTCAGCCGGAAGCTTTTGAACGCGGCGTGCACACCATGAAAAGTTTTAGGGATAAAATAGATGCGCATAACGTTCAATACATCCGGGCCATCGCGACGTCCGCCGTCCGCAACGCCTCCAACGGTCCGGCCTTTATTGAAAAAGTAAAAAACGAAACAGGTATCAGCATCGAGGTCGCCGACGGTGAAACTGAAGCCGGGTTTATTTACCAGGGGATCAAGGCAACCGGTCTTCTGTCCGGCGAGAACGCACTGATCATGGATATCGGCGGGGGCAGTATCGAGTTTATCATTTGTAACGCAAGCCGCATATTATGGAAGCAAAGTTTTGAGATCGGCGCTGCGCGACAGATGGAGCGTTTCCATCGTACCGACCCTATTCCGCCCGATTCTGTCGAAGCATTAGAACTCTGCCTGGAAAACACCCTTACAAACTTGTTCGATGCTGTTAAAGCCATGCCTTTACCCGATCTTATCGGCTCATCCGGTTCGTTCGAAACGTTTGCCTCACTGATCGAATCGGAACGGAACGACACATTTGACCTCGACCAAATAAAGCGCTATGCATTCGATCTTGAAGACTTACTGCAGGTAACCGGCAAACTTATTGCCTCGTCGCACTCCGAGCGTGCAGCCAATAGGCTTATCATCCCCGTGCGCGTCGATATGATCGTCGTTTCAGCAGTTGTTACGCGCTATATCATTCGGCGGCTTGGCATCCGAAATGTCGTATTAAGCACCTACTCCCTTAAAGAAGGCGTTCTGGCCGGCATGATAAAATAATACTTGTTAAGAAACGTTCAAAACATTGATAAACATTTAGTTAGGCTAAGTGTTTACGTTAATGTCCAGCTCGGTTCTTCAAGTTTAATCTTTATCATAAAACCTTAAATTTTCATCAAATGGCCACTTATTATGTTGATTCAGCAGCAGGTGTCGACACGAATGCCGGCACTTCTCCGGGCGCAGCCTGGAAATCATTAACCCGGGTCTCCACGCAAGTTCTTTTAGCAGGCGACACCGTTTTATTCAATCGCGGCGGGGTATGGAATACCTGGGATACCACATCGGGTCATGCCGGCGGGGTTTTAACCATCGGCGAGAGCGGCGCCAATAACAGCCCGATCACTTTTGGAGCTTATGGTACCGGTGTTAACCCGCTAATCACGGGGTTTTTCACCGTTCCGCTTACCGGCTGGACACAGGTCGGCACCTCAAATGTGTGGACGATTACCGACGCTACCCATTTTCCGGCTTCGATGATTAATGTACTTTTGTACAACAACGCTATTTCGCCGCTGGGCAGGTATCCGGCCACAGGGTACATCACCTATACCGGCTCGACGGGGACCACAGGGATCAGCTTTGCAAGCGGCTCGCTGCCCACTACTTATGTCGGCGGCGAAGTAGTGATACGAAAAACCAACTGGGGCCTGACCCGGGGAACGATCACCGCCGAAACATCCACATCGATAACCTATACCGGCACCAACCAATTGACGCCCACCAACGGCTATGGCTTTTTTGTACAAAACCACCAGAGTACGCTTGCCAAAGCTGGCGACTGGAGTTATAACCCAACAACAAAAACCTTGAGCATGTGGTTTACTTCGGGCCCCGCCGGCACCATACAGGTAAGCGTAACCGATTCGCTGGTATCCTTTTCGGCAGCGAGGAGCTATAACGTCTTCACCGATATCAGTTTCCAGGGTGCGAACGGTTACGCCATAAACGGCAACTCAGCAAGCTCTAATATCCAGGTTAATAATTGTGTGTTCAGCGACATCGGGGTCCATGCCATTTACTTTGGAGCAGCGAATACATGCACTATCAATGACAATACGATAACCGATTGCGTTAATAACGCCATCTACCTTTCGGATGCCGTCGGTAATAACGTATTTGCCAATCTAATCAATAACACCGGTTCTATCGCGGGTATGGGGCAGTCCACCGACGGGACAAACGGCGCAGGCGCCTATACAGGGATTACGATCAACAACGTTACTACAGCGTCCGACAACATGGTCACCAATAACACGATATTACGCACGGGCTATTGCGGCATCTTCATACTCGGCGATACGTTCCTGGTAGACAGCAATTATATCGACACCGCCTGTTATGTGATCGACGACGGCGGCTGTATCTATACCGATGTAGGCGGAACGGGTGCGCATGTTTATATCGGACGAACGATCTGCAACAACATTCTCTTAAACTGCCTGGGAGCGCCCGACGGCGCAATGGGGCGGAATTGGGCAAATGGAATAATGTGCGATGATAATACATCAAATTTAACCCTTGCAAATAATAAAGTTTACAATAGCGGGCAGTATGGCATTTATTTTCATAACAGCCACGAGATAACCTGTTTGAATAATCTGAGCTACAATAATGCAGTAGCTCAAATTGGGATTCAAACAGATCCTATAGCCACTAATCTTCCTTTGCCGGTTAATTTCGTTATAAGCAACAACATTATTTCGAATGGTTCCCCAACTCAATTATTTTTCAGATTCAGATGTCTTTCATCCAATAGTTCACAAAGTGATTTTACCAATTTTGGAATATGCGACAATAACGTTTACAGTTCGCTATTTTCCGTTACGCAGGCGTTTTCAACGCAGTTAACCGGGCAGTCGGCCGTATTATCCGATTTCCCCGGCTGGCAAAGCATTACTAAAAAAGACGCAAACTCCACAGCGGCGTTCCCGGTAAGCACAACATACGGTATGATCTTAAAGGAACAGAATTTGCCTGATTTCTTGAGTTAACATGCTAATTAATAATAATCCCTGCACCGGGGTGCGGGGATTATTATTACCTGAATTAATTAATTTTTTAGTACAAATACTGTAAAAAATATCCTCAATTGAGCGTTAATAGCGTAACGCAGGCCGAGAACCCTATGGCAACTACGAGGAAAGCGCTCAGTATCCATTCCCATTTGCTCCAAACGATAGACAAGATCACGCATATAATAAAATGCGCAACGAGGAGAATACAATCGAAAAGAATACCTCCTTCGCCAGCCAGCCTGCATAATAGTGTGTAGCCAACCATTCCCAGGATATTATACCCTACAACGGCCCACCTTCGCTGCGCTTTATTTTCTTCTTTGCTCATGATAAGGTTATTTCGTTTTGCAGTTGTTTCAGGTAATTGATCTTGTCGTCGCGGTAAAACAGATTCATCGTTTCGAACGGAATGATGTGCATATCCTTGTTCACAATATGCACACACGATTTCTTGATAGCCCGGACATCGAAATTATGCGCATCGATGAACTGCATAATGACGATACGGAACAGGTTTTCATATTTTAGTTCGGGTGCATCTATCATCGGCAGGCAGCACATGATCGACTTAAGATGATTGCTTGCTGTATCCACAGAGTTACCCGTGCTGAACATTTTCAGCAAATGTGATTTTAATACTTCATCCTGTTCATAGACGATAGTATTCCTGGAATTATCCAAAAGATCATCCGGATTGATCAGCCTCGTCAGCGGAAATACCATCGGCCCCAGCTTAAGCGCGTAGCCCATTACCAGCGCATCCGGATTGCAGGGCACAGGTATAAGATCGTGCTTGTTAAAAATATTTGTTTGTTCCAGTATGGCCGATCTTACCTCGGTAAGTGTGCAGCGATCAGTTTCAGTATTAAAATTCTCCAGCCTGCCTGCTTGTTGTGTAGGCTGAAAAGTAACCCCGCGAACGCAGCGTTGTTTCAGGCCGAATTCGATGATGGTGCCGATCTCGTCCATATTCAATCCTTTTTGCAGAGTTACCACCAGTGTGGTAGAAAGATTGTACTTATTCAGATTCTTAATAGCATTCATTCGTACGTCGCGCAGGTCTTCACCTCTCAACTGTTCAAGAACCTCCTTTTTAAATGAATCGAATTGCAGGTATATCTCGAAATCCGGCATATAAGTAGCCAGTTTTTGCGCGAAAGCATCGTCTTTAGCTATTCTGATACCGTTAGTATTGACCATTAAATGCCTGATGGGCTTTCTTTTAGCGACATTCAATATATCGAAAAACTGCGGGTGGATGGTAGGCTCACCGCCACTGATCTGCACCACGTCCGGCTGGCCCTCGTTGGCAACGATTACATCCAGCATCTGCTCGATCTCTTCCAGGGTACGGTGCCTGCCGTAATGCGGCGACGACATGGCGTAACAGGTCGGGCAGCTCAAATTGCAGCGGTCCGTCACTTCAATGATCGTCAGGCAGGAATGCTGCTCGTGGTCCTGGCATAAGCCGCAGTCGTATGGACAGCCGAAATGCGTTTTTGTATTGAATCTGAGCGGCATTTCGCTGCGTTTGGCATAATTGCGGCAGCTTTTATAATAATCGGCATCCGTTGCTATCAGGACCTTTTCAAAGCCATGCTCACGGCAGGTTTTGAGCATATACACGTTGTCTCCTTCGAACACGATCTTGGCGTCGACTCTTTTCAAACATGTGGAGCAGATACTCTGTGTAAAATCGTAGTAAATGTACGGCCGTTCAGGCATAGGCTTTCGGTTGCGATAATCGTGAAGGAAAAATCAACACCTTGTAATAATACAAAATTCCGGTAAGACAAACCATTTGGATAGTGGATAAACCTATGCTGAAAAAGTAATCCGGTTTGATAAATTCGACAAAGAAACGAAAGACAAGATACGTCACCATCAGCAGCTTAAATCTTGAGCCGTTTGTAAATTGCCGGTAACGCTCGTACAGGCTTAACGATATCCAAAGCAATATCCAAAACAGGATCTCGTATAGGTTTGTGGGGTGGCGGTATATTCCATCACCAAAATCTATGGCCCACGGCAGGTTCGATGGTATACCAAACGTGCCATCATCCAGCCCGGTAAAAAAACAGCCCAGGCGACCAATGATCATTGCAAGGATGATAGGATAAACCATCAGGTCGCCTGAGGACACGGTCACACCGATTTTCTTCTTGACGATCTCGACGCCGGCAAGGCCGCCGAGGAAGCCACCCACAATCGTTCTGTTCCCCATAAAATAAACCAGGCCCATTCCGTTCAGCAATGGCGGATTTTCAAGAACCCCGACGATGTGCGATCCCAAAAAAGCGCCGCAAATCGCTCCGGCGAAAATAATAAACCTTTTTTCGTCGCCGATAAGGTCCCCGGTATGCTTTCGGAGGTAGACATAATACCTATATCCAAGGAAATACGCTATTGTTTCGCATATAAAATGCAACGGAATCGTCGATTTGCCAAAAGGAATATGAAGGGGGAAATGCAAGTTATCCTATGAAATTTTCAGACTAAGTTATTAAACGGCCATATCATTCGTATGTATCCTTAAAAATTTACCCATCCTTTGTATATTGCATCCTTAATAATTACCGAAGCCGCATGAAAACCAAGTTCGTTGTACCCCTATTGCTCACCTGCATTGTACTTTCGGCACAGGCGCAGCGCAAGCGCCGTCCTGTAACAGTGGATACCATCGTGTCCAACTATCAGCCAGCCGACCTGTTTTCGCCATCATTTTATCCGGAACGCGGGAACGAGCGCCATGCGTCAAACGGTGAGCCGGGACCAAAATACTGGCAGAATCGCGCGGATTACCAGATCAAGGCGGGTATCGATACGACGAGCAAAACCCTGAGTGCGACTGAAAATATCGATTATACCAATAATAGTCCCTACGCGTTGCAATTTTTATGGTTGCAGTTGGACCAAAACACCTATAAGCAGGGCGCCCGGTCGAACTTTTATACCGATTTTACGGCCAGCCCTAACCAGCATACCGATGGTTATCAAATCGAGTCGGTAACGGTAAGCAATGGCAAGTTACAGGAACGGGCTAATTTTATTATTAGTGACACGAGGATGCAGATCAGGCTGCCAAAGGCCCTGCAGGGTAACGGAAGCATTATCAAAATATTTATAAAATACCATTATACGATACCTGCCGCTTTTGGAGGAAGGACGGACTATACCGATACCAAAAACGGCAAGATATATGAAATTGCGCAATGGTATCCACGCATGTGCGTATTTGACGACAGCCAGGGCTGGGATACCCTGCCCTTCCTGGGCAGCGGAGAATTTTACCTGGAATATGGTAACATCGATTATTCGGTAACCGTGCCCTGGGACATGATCGTGGCCGGATCGGGCGAGTTGCTTAACCCGAATGAAGTACTTACTCAAAAAGAGATGAGCAGGCTGGCTTCGGCGCGCAACAGCGACAAAACGGTAATGATCCGCGAGGTGAACGAAGTTACCGACCCGGCTTCCCGGCCGGTGCATAAAGGCACTCTGACCTGGCATTTCCGTATGAACAACACGCGGGATGTAGCTTTCGGTGCATCAAGGGCCTATGTATGGGATGCTGCAAGAGTAAATCTGCCCGGCGGTAAAAAGTCGCTGGCGATGTCGGTTTATCCTATTGAAAGCGCCGGCGACACCGCGTGGGGCCGCGCAACGGAATACCTGAAAAAATCTATCGAATATTTCTCCGAAAAGTGGTATGTATACCCGTATCCCGTGGCTGTGAATGAGGCTGGTATTGCCGGCGGCATGGAATATCCTGGAATCGTTTTCGACGGGATAACCGACAAGACCAAAGAACTGTACTGGGTAACAGCGCACGAGATAGGCCATAACTGGTTCCCGATGATCGTCGGCTCGGACGAGCGCCGGTATGCTTTTATGGACGAGGGATTTAATACCTTTATTGACGTATATGCCGCAGATGCTTTTAACAACGGCGAATATGGCCCCAAGCGGGACGCTGAGTACGCGCCGGGCGGCCGCAACCCGGCGCATGAGATCATCCCGACGCTGGCTGACCCGGATGCACCTACGATTATGACGGCAGCGGACGCGGTGCCTGAAAAGTACCGCCACCCGATAGAATATTTTAAGCCGGCGTTCGGATTAGTGCTGCTTCGCGAACAGATACTGGGACACGACCGGTTCGATTATGCGTTCAGAAATTACATCAGCAAATGGGCCTTCAAACATCCCCAACCCGACGACTTTTTCCGCTGCATGGATAACGGAGCGGGTGAAGACCTGTCCTGGTTCTGGAAAGGCTGGTTCTATAATAACCTGCTGCTCGACCTGGAACTTGTGGGCGCAGAATATGTGAACAACGACCCGAAACAGGGGCTTAAGGTAACCGTAGCTAACCTGGAACAGATGGCCATGCCGTTTACGGTTGAAGTAACCCTGCGGGATGGTTCCAAACAGCGCATGCAGGTACCTGTTGAAGCCTGGCTGCAAAACAGGATGGTTTCGTTTATTGTGCCTACCAAGGCTGAGGTGAAAAGTGTGGTTGTAGACCCGGACGCGGCACTGCCTGATATTAACCGGGGCAACAACGGATTTGTATTTAAATAGTCCGTATTAAGATGTTGCCGGTTTTCGAATGACTATGATCTTTTCATAGTCATCAAACCACTTTGGCTACACTAACCCAATTATAAACTGGACGATCCCTATGGCGAAAAGGCCCAGGCTGACGTACCATAATGATTTTTTCCTGGCCAGCAGCGATATTGCAGAGATGGAAATAGCGATCTGAAAAAATGTAACTCCGCGCGCAAGGATCATGTCCTTTTCCAGGTGTTCCGCCGATTCTTTTTCAAGGGCACGGGCTTCCTCCTGTATCTTTTCCTGATCTTTTTTCAGTTTGGCCTTTCTTGCAACAGCCATTTTTGAGGTATCCAGTTTTTCGTTTTTCAATTGCAATACCGCATCAGCGACCTCGGCTTTTATGCCTTTGGCATTGTAATATGACCATTGGTCCGACGCCTTTACCTGCGTGATCAACGCCTCGTTTGACTGGTGCCCGGCCATCAGGCTGCTTACCGCTGCAAACGCAGCCATAAACGCCGTAGAAATAGCTACCCGCATCGACCATTTATCCTGGTTGTGGTGCGCGGCCTCGTGTATATGTTCGTGCAAGTGCTCGGTCGGTACTTCCGGATCTTCCATACGCCGTATAATAAGGAGTTACGGAATAAATTTAATAAAATTATTTGCCGGAAGATAGTTTGATAAGCTGCTGGTATAATTTTTCTGTCGGAAGGCCAACCACGTTGGTATATGAGCCATCGATCCTTTCGATGCCTACCAGGCCAATCCATTCCTGTATGCCGTAGGCGCCAGCTTTGTCGAGCGGCGCATATTTTTCGACGTAAAAATCGATCTCGGCATCGGTCAGTTTCCTGAAGAACACTTCCGAAACATCGTGGAACAAATTATATTGATGTTTATAAAGCAGGCAAACGCCAGTAACCACCCGGTGCACTTTCCCCGAAAGCGTCCGCAGCATTTGCTTTGCATGCTCCTTGCTTTCGGGTTTACCGAGTATTTGCCCATCGACCGCTACGATAGTATCGGCGGTAAGTACGATCTCGTTACCTATAGTCTCGTCATAAGCTTCAGCCTTTTTCCGGGCAATGTAAACGGCTATCTCCTGGGGACTGAGATGGTCAGGATAGGATTCGTCGACGTCTTTCAGTACAATCCGGAAATCCACGTCCATCAGGCGCAACAGTTCCTGCCGGCGGGGAGATTTAGAAGCGAGTATGATTTTATGGTTCATTAATTTTCGTCCATTGACCATAGTCCATGGTCCATTGTTTTTATCATCTGAATCGGCTATGGACTATCGTCAATCGACCATTGACCAATTACCAGCTATATGCCTCGTCATTTAACCATTTACCCTGCACCTTCATTACCTTTTCGATTACGTCGCGTACGGCGCCCTTTCCACCCGGAAACGGAGATATATAATAGCTAATGGCCTTGATCTCTTCGGCTGCATCGGCCGGGCATACGGGCAAGCCGGCCAGTTTCATTGCTGCCAGGTCGGTTATGTCGTCGCCCATATACAACGTGCTGAGCGGCCCCACGTGCTTCGACTCGAGGTAAGAATTGAAATTGTCCGATTTTTTATGCGCGCCGACCAACACGTCCATTACGCCAAGGCTATTGAGCCTGTAAAGCGACGCTTTAGAGCGGCTGCCCGAAATGGCGCAAACATTGTATCCTAACTTTACCGCCAGTTGCAATGCATAACCATCCTTGATGTTGAACGACTTGAACTGTTCGCCGCTCTCGGTAACATACACTGTCCCGTCCGTAATAACACCGTCGACATCAAAAACAAACGTCGAAATATCTTTGAGCTTACTTAGAAATGATTCCACTTTAAGAATGATTACACCGATTATTAAGCGAGAACTTTACCGATTTGTTTGAGATTGCAACGATAGGGAATGCAAACTGACGACTGCCAACTGCAAACTACCTACTGGTGGTCCCGCCACTCATATACCCAGGCCGACTGTATCTGCTCCAGGTGACCCTCGTTCGACTCTTCACGCGTACCCTTAAAGTTAGGCAGGCTTAACACCCATTCCAGGAGGTCGGTAAAACGGATGCGGTATATTTTCGACTCGTCGAAATCATCGCCGAACTTCTCATAAAGCTCTATAGCAATGTCCTCGTAATCGTTCCAGTGGATAGGCAGGGCGTATTTGTCGTCTGTCATATATGTTTTACGTTGTACGTGCTACGTTATACGTTTTTAATTTTTCTATTACCAGGATTCTACGTCTAACGTACAACCCCAAAAGGTCAATGGCCCAGAAAATTCGACTGGTCCGGCAGTGTAACCTCAATGTTGCCATCGATCACAACGCACTGGCAGCCCAGGCGCGAGTTGATGCGAGGGTTAACCGCGCGGTCTATGAAATCTTCCTCTTTGTCCGATATTTCCTGGATATTGTCCATCCCCTGGTTCACATAAATATGGCAGGTGCTGCAGCCGCAAACGCCGCCGCAATTATGCTGCAATTCAATCCCATTTTCCAGGCAAACGTCAAGCACAGATTCGCCTTCGGCAATGGGCAGTTCAACCGGTTCGTGTCCCTCCTCCTCAAAGCTAATCTTTAAATTATAGATGTCCATTGGCGCAAAAGTAACAAAATTATACGCCGGCGTGCCCGCCTTTATCCATTTTGATAATCAACTGACTTATCTGCCGGTAAAGGTCTTGCAGCTCAGGGTTATCCTGTAATAATTGCAGGTGCGCGGCCATGGTTTTTTCGTCGTTCCGTATAGCCGGACCGGTTTGAACGTTGACAGGCAGGTGTTCCTGTACTTTTTCGGCGGTTTCCAGTATCAGGGGCCGCAGCATGTTAAAATCGAGGTTATGCTGCTGCAATAATTGCCTCGCAGCGTAATACAGGTAATTCGGAAAATTACATGCAAAAACGGCCGCCATGTGCAATATTTTACGCTGACCGGAATCGACGCGGTAAACATGATTGGAAATGGTCCGCCCGAGATCAATCAGTTGGCTGGTTATCTCTTCAGTCGCACCCTCTATGCAAAGCGGAACCGTGCGGAAATCAAGCTCCCGCGTTTTGCTGAAAGTTTGCAAGGGATATAATACACCCGCTTTGTCCGTGTATGCCATTATATCTTGCAGCGATGTAGCGCCAGAAGTATGAGCGATCACCGCATCATACTTAGCCAGCTTTTTGGCGATGTCCCTTATTGCATCATCTTTAATTGATATAATGAAAATATCGGTAGCATGATTTATCGAATCAAGATCATCGATCGGTTCGGCTTTAACATGATAGGCCAGCATGGCGGCATGCTGCATATCGCGGCTGTATACCTGCACGATATTATGCCCGGCGTTTTTGAACGCTGCCGCCAAATGTGTGGCCACATTGCCCGAACCGATAATAGTGATGCGCATTAGGGGCAAACTTACGAAGTTTAACTCGTAGTAATTCGTCTTTTAGCGGCCCAGTTGAGGGCTTCGCCGTTTAAAAACTTCGTAAGTTTTAGACGGATTGCTTAAATTGCAATATCTAAGCCCGCAAAGTTATGCATTCCGTTAAAATTATTCTCACTATCCTGTTGATCTCCGTTTTCGTAAAAGCTTTCGGGATTGAGAAAACAGCGCTTAAAGATACCACAAAACGTATTCCAAACACACATCATAAAAAGCATACTAATTGGGCGCGCGCAATAGGCCAACCACCTGATAGCCAGCCATATTACACTGACTGCGTGTTTACGCATCAATATACAATAGCTCAAAGATTACGGAAATATCCATTTAATAAAGCGGCTAAAATTTTAGCTATTTCTTATGATGGCTCCGCAGAGCCAAATGTTGACATAAACATCGGGGATGACACTACCAAAGAGGTTAAAAGGAAACCTCATGGCCTGATCTTTCATAGCGATACTTTGGATATGTCAAATCTTTTCGAAATAAAGCAATTGACGCCCGAAGAGATCAATAGGCTAACTAATATTGTGTTCAATACAAGAGTTAGAATACCTAATTATAATCCCGACCCTGGGACAAAATGTTTTGAGCCGCGCAATGCACTTGTTTTCTATAATAAAGAGGGAAAAGTATTTGACTACATCGAAGTTTGTTTTGAATGCATGAATTATGAGTCAAAATCAAATAAACTCTTCCTCACCTCTGCATATTGCAATCAGCAATTCGACCTCATTAAAAAATTTCTAACAGATATTGGGATAAAGTTTGGAACAACTACTACCGACGCGTCCAAATTCAATTAAATCGAGACCAAACTTCCGAAGTTTTATAAACATTAGCCGACTTGCTGAGGGCTCGGCCGTTTGGAAATTTTGTGGGTTTGAGGTGCGGCTGGAACCGTCTTCAACTCTTTATTCCTCCTGCGTATCGATAGCACGAAGCCGATAACCATAATAATAGTGCCCGACCAGAAGAAGTTGATATAAGGGAACTCGATGGCCTTCATTACGATATATGGCCGGCGGTTCTCGGGCTGCTGGTAAACCATGATCGTCATCTTGCCTGCCTTAGGATCGATCTTCGTAAAACGCAGCTTTAACCCCGCATCGTCTATCTTGCGGGAGAAGTCGAACATGCTGCCGTTCTTGATCATATAAACCGGCTCGGCGGTAAACGCGCGGCCGTTAGTTACAATCTTCAATTGTGCGCCTACGGCAATATCGTTTTTGGCCAACTGTATATTTTCCACATGGGCGTTTTTATTCAGCCCTTCCAGAACGATATAGCCCTCGCGGTAACGGATGGTATCGCCGATGGCAATGTCGTGCGAGATCGGCGGATCGTAATTCTTATCGTCTTCCGCTTCGCTATGCGCGTCGTCATTCTGCGGATCGTCGTCAAATTTGATGGGCGCCATGGTTACATGCGTATACAGGTCGTGCAGCAGGTAATGTTTGGTATCAGGCGATGAAACCAGGCCCATTTTGCGGTTGGCTTGTGAATTTGGTTTCAGCATAAATTCTTCCACCACTTTTCCGCTGGCATCCATGCGTTTATAATCTACCTTAAAGTAGTGGTTCGGCATGGCAATGGAATCGCCGATATACGTAACCACGTAGTCTCCCATTTTAATGGGGGTATTTTTATAAAGCATAATGTTTTCCTTCGGGTCGTTACGCTTAGCGAACTCGGCCGAATACTGCTCGCCGGTGTTATTGATGGAAACCACTTTGCTTGTGCCGGCAGCGATAACAGCGCCCACCAGTATCAAGGCAAAACCGATATGCGCCACCGCCGAGCCCGCCAACTTGATCTTGCCTTTAAAGGCATCGGTCAGCACTTTGATATTCGATAATACCATATAAATCGCAGCCAGCATCGTAAGGCTGAACACGATACGAAGCCGGTAGATACCGCTCACATACACCACCAGGGCCGTGATAAGCACAGCCAGCGCCAGGTAAACAGCGCCGGTAATATAAAACTTGCCCGAATCGGTCTTTTTATATTTCAGGAATTGTGTAACCCCGGCCAGTAACGCAACCACAACCGCGAACGCGGCCTGGAACACGTTGTAAAGTGTTACCGGGTTGTTCGGCGGAGCGATATTGGTGCCGAACATTTTATTCCAAACGGGGATTGAAGTAACGATAACCAGCTGCAGGCACGACAACGCCAGGAACACCGCACCCACAAACATCCAGAATTCGCGCGAATAGGTTTCTTCTTCCTTTTTATCGATCGGCAACTCTTTCCAGCGGATAATCACCAACACAACCGCTATCACGAAGAATACGGCAACATCAGTAACCAGGTGCCAGAACATGCCCAGGTCGGTAAAAGCGTGAACCGAAGTGTCGCCCAAAACGCCGCTACGGGTAAGGAACGATGCGTACAATACCAGCACGAAGCTGATGAGCACAAGAAAAGTTGCTGTAAAATAGGAATGGCCGGTGTTTTTATAGACGATCATTACGTGAACGCCGCCGATCAGCGTCAGCCAGGGGATCAAAGCCGCATTCTCGACCGGGTCCCATGCCCAGAAGCCGCCGAAGTTAAGCGACTCGTAAGCCCAAAACGAACCCATGATAACGCCTGTCCCCAGCACCATTACGGCAAACAACGCGTATGAAATAGCCGGTTGAACCCATTCTTTATATCTCTTTTGCCATAAGCCTGCAATGGCATAAGCAAAAGGCACCACCATGGATGCGAAACCCAGGAACAGCGTGGGCGGGTGGATCACCATCCAGTAATTCTGCAATAAAGGGTTCAGGCCGTTACCGTCCGTAATATAGCTCAGATAATTGTGATACATATCCGGACGGCTGGCAAAGATCGGGGCCTGGGCCCTCAGGTCGATAGCCTCGCGCAGCAAAATAAAGGGTGAGCTGCCTATCCTGGAACCAAAAATTTCGATGCCCAGCAGCATGGACGCCAGCAGCGCCTGCGAAAGACTGATAACGGTCATGACCGGGCTTTCCCACGATTTGGCTCTCCAGATGAGTATGTTTCCCAAAACGCCCTGCCAGAAGCACCACAGCCAGAAGCTTCCCTCCTGGCCTTCCCAATAGCTGGAAATAATATAATATACCGGCAGACTCTTCGAGGAATGCTCCCAGGCGTAATGGTATTCGAAAAGGTGGTTGAAAATAATGTAAAAAAGGCTGACCCCGATACCTACAACCGATGCAAGGTTGGTAATATAAGCAATACGTCCCAGCCGGCGCCAGGAATTATTGAGGCCGGTTTTGTCTGTAGTTGCGAAGTAATAACTTATTGCCGCCAAAAGGGCCGAGCCGAACGACAGGACGATAAAAAATTGGCCCAACTGCCCCGGAAAAAGGTGTTCGCCCTTAAAAGCTGTATCCATTACTGTTTATATATCGGCCTTTTTTGCACTGGCCTCGGTGATATCCACCTTGTCTTGCGTGTATTTAGAGGGGCACTTCATCTGAATGTGGGAGGCATGAAATTCCCCATTCACCATTTCGCCTACGAGTACTATCTGCTCCGAACGCTCAAAATCCTGCGGCTTCGTGCCAGGGAAAACCACTTTACATTCCTCACCCTTTTTGTCCTTCATGTAAAAGGAAAAATAATTGGCATCCTTTGCGGCATCATAATAGAGTTCCTTTTGTTTGTCCAGGTAACCTATTACGTGCAACTCACCGCTTGCTTTTTTGGCGTCGGCAAAGCTACCGTAACTGCTCGCATTGGAATACAGGCCGATGATGACGGCTATAGCTATGGCTATGACTACTAAACCAATTATCGAACTCTTTTTCATCGCGTTTGCTTCTTATCGGATACAAAAATACGAAACGCAAAGTTAATAAAGTTTATTGCAAATCATTAATACTATTTAGAATCATTATCGATAGCCCGAAAGTCGGCAAAAGTCAGAAAGTTGAACAGGACAAGCATTCTGACCATTCACTATTCACTATTCACCGTTCACTGTTGACTATTGTCCGTCTACTTCGCCAGCTCCGAGCTTATGATAATATAATGACCGAGCCCGCCCGGATGTACGGTAAGAATGATAAATGAAGCTTGTGCGATGTTAAACTCCTGGTCGCTGCTGATGGGTATATCCTTGGTAAAGCTATCAAAACTGATGGTCACCTTTGAATGTTCGATAGTAGGTGAGGCCAGGGCCTTATAAAGAATACGCTGCTTAAGTTTTATTTCATCGCTGCCTGATAACGCTTTATTGACCCAAAAAAATGCCGCTGTACACAGGCTGCCAAAAAATATGATCGAAAACAGGTAATATCTTATGTTCCGTTCCAATATCAATGAAACCAGCAGACCGCTCACAATGCCTATAGTCAGCAGCGTACTAAGGCTAACGATGGTCACCTCGTACTGGCGCTGTGTGTAAAAGAACGACAGTATACCCAGTATATAAAGCACCGCCTTGACTATCCATATGCCCTTAATCTTTCTGAAAATTCGTCGGGCTTGTCTTTTTCGCCTGCGCCTGCTTGCCATAGTAAAATTATGATCACAAGTTTGGTTTAATTGATAAAGTGCCATTGATCAGCACAACGGCACTTTATTCTTATATGGGCAGCATATTTATGCAAGGCGCCTGCTCCCCGAAACAGGGTGCCAGGGGATCATGGCCAAACGCCCAAATTTTTGTAAGATACGGCAATTTTATTAATTGCACCAACAAACGCCGCTGTCCGCAGCGTATCTATTTTTTCTACGGTATTGTAAGTTTCCCTGATCTCGTGGTACGAGCGGATCATGGTGTCCTCCAGGCCCGAATTTACCAACTCGAGTTCGGAAGCGCCTTTAATGATGGTTGAACGCTGCAGCGGGCTGAGCGCAACGCCTGTTAAACTTTCCACCATGTTTACCAGGTTGGTATTGGCGGTTTCCTCAAAGCGCCTGTTCATACGGCCAAAGGCCACATGCGACAAATTTTTCAGCCATTCAAAATAGGATACCGTAACACCGCCGGCGTTGGCATACATATCGGGCACGATGATACCGCCGTTTTCGTAAAATATCGTTTCGGCCGATGGCGTAGTAGGTCCATTGGCGCCTTCGACTATAATTTTTGCTTTGATGTTCCTCACGTTACGCTCGGTGATCTGGTTCTCTAAAGCTGCCGGAACCAATATATCGCAGGGCTGTTCCAGTCCTTCTCCTGAGTTCTTGAATTCCTGTTTTGCGCCCTTAAAGCCCAATATGGTGCCCGTTTGCTTGCGATGCTGCAGGACCGCGTCGACATCCAGGCCATCAGCGTTATAAATAGCGCCTTCATATTCACACAGGCCCACGATAGTGGCGCCGAATTCGCCGAGGAATTTTGCGGAATGATACCCCACATTACCCAGGCCCTGGACGATCACTCTTTTACCTGTCAAACCCGGAAGCAAGCCGATCTTCTTCATATCCTCGGCCACGCTTACACATTCGCGGGCAGCAATTGCCACACCGCGGCCGGTAGCCTCGCGGCGCCCCTGAATGCCATGCAGAGCTATCGGTTTGCCGGTAACACAGCCCATGGCATCCAACTGGCCCGGATTCATGGTCGCATAGGTATCGGCTATCCAACTCATTTCGCGCTCACCTGAACCGTAATCAGGCGCCGGAACATCTATACTCGGACCGATGAAGTTTTTCTTCGCCAGCTCGACGGTATAGCGACGGGTGATATTTTCGAGTTCCTGTAAAGTATAATTCTTAGGGTTGATCCTGATGCCGCCTTTCGCGCCGCCGAAAGGAACGTTTACAATAGCGCATTTGTAGGTCATGAGGGCTGCGAGCGCCATTACTTCATCCTCGTTCACCATTTCGCTGTAGCGGATACCGCCCTTGGTGGGCGACTGGTGCTGCGAGTGCTCCACGCGCCAGGCGTCGATCACCTCGAAACCATCGCCCTTACGGATGGGAAAACGGAAACGGTAAACGCTGTTACATGATTTGATCTGGTCGAGCAGGCCTGCATCGTGTTTGGTAAACTGCGCAGCATAGTCGAAATTCTTGCATACGTCGCCAAAGAAGTGGGTTTCGTTATTGGCGGCCGGGTTGTTATTTGCCATAATTTAGGATTTATAAATTATTATATTCTCAAAAAAGTGCACAAAGTTGGTACAAAATTTATCAATATTGCAAATTTCTATTTGTTAGTGTTTCACCTACACAACGCACTGCACAGGCTCGAAACGATGTTTAAATAAAATAGCCCCGGTTTTTATGCTACTTCTCTTTTTCTATTTTTTTCAGCTTTCTGTCGATCGAGAACAGGTAAATAGCCAAACCGGCGAAAATGATGCAAATGATTGCTACCACCACATATATCTTGCCCGATTGACGCAAGGTATCCGCCATTTGTACGTTTGAAGATTGCTGTCCAAAAACCGCCAGTTGCGATAAGGTCAAAAGCGCCAGGATAAAAGTTTTTTTCATTAGGTGTTCGGCTTCAAAATTCGTTATAAAAAACTCACAAAACCGTGAGCAGATATTAATTTAAGCTATTTCTTTTTTGCTGAATTAAACGGATACGATAACGTATAGTTGCTATCCAGACGGCCAGCATGATCCATCCGGCACAGGCAGGATAAAACACGGCACGCATCCGGTCGTCCAGGTCGTACCGGCCGAATGCGGGGTTACCGCCGTTACCCGGATGAAGTGAATCCGTCATTCGGGGTAATACGAAAAGTAATACCACCATTACCGGGAAAGCAAAGATATTGTAGATAGCCGCTATTTTGGCCCGTTTTTGTTCTTCGTCGATCGAGTTTCGAAGCACCATATAGGCGCAATACAGTAAAAAAGCTATCGCCGCGCTATTTTGTTTAGGATCGCCGCTCCAGAACTCACCCCAGGTATACTTGGCCCAAATCATACCGGTAACCAGGCCCAGGGCGTAAAACATCATGCCGGTGTTGACGCATTCTACTGCCGCCAGGTCGTCTTCTTCCCGTCCATCCCTGAGGTAGCGGATGCTGAAAAATACCGACAGCACCAGTACCGTGAGCATGGCAAACCACATGGGCACATGAAAATACAGGTTGCGTATGGTTTCGTGTAAAATAGGCAGCCTGGGCACACCCATCAGCAAACCGGCTATCAATGTGTAGAATACCAGCACAACAGCCAATACTTTCCACCAGGTTTGATAAATTATTTTCATAGTAATTGAACGGTCAAATGTACGAAAGAGAGTCCGAAAGTCCGCACAAGTCGGAAAGTCCGAAAGAAGTGACATGGATGTTTTGAGCCCAATCATTTATTTATACTTCCGGACTTACACGGACTTCCGGACTTTCGGACTATTTATTCTCGCCCGGCACGTAATCGAACGGTAAAAGTTCTCCCAATTTTGCTTTTGACCAGCTCCCTTCCGCCAGCGGCACATTCTCGACTACCACACCATTCATATCAAAAATGGCATAGGGCTTCATCAGGGTAAGTATGCTGGTTTCAAAATTTTCCATATCCAGCGTCCGGTATACGTCCTTAAAATCAGTCTCCTCGCGTCTTTTGGTATAAACGACATACAAACAGTCCCGAAACGATAGTACAAACAAACCGGGCTTACTCGTTTGTGCAAAAACCTGGTAAGGCTGGAGCGGGGTTTTATCCAGGTGCTCGTGGTAATACTTGGACAGGTTTTCCTTCCCGACCCAATAATTAAATGAATCCCTGTTAAATCTTATTTCCCTGAAGTATTTGATCTTCGCCAGGATCACGCCTTCGGGCGGCCTGTCGGCGTTCGGTTCGCGGCTCAGGTGATACATGATGAACCCATCCTGCGTAAGCGTGTTGTTATAGAGGGAACGGAAAAACTGGCGCTGCGAGCCATAGTAGATATGCTCGCGTTTCTCACGCCATTCCTTTTTCTGTTCTTCGCTGCCTTTCATTTCCTCGAAAACCACCTTGCCCTGCCACTCAACAATACCACTCAAGCCCGAGCTCGAAAAAGTATCCACCAGGAACTTAACCCGGTATCCCAGCGCCCTGTTATCCACTACCAGGAAGTCGTTCGACCAGGCCTCAAGCATCCGGCTTTTGCCGTGGTACACCAGGTTCATAGTATGAGGGTTTGCAACATCGCATTTTTTGCCATTCTCCGACTCTCCGATAAAATCCTTCCGAAACAGCTCATAGTTCTTTTTCCAGTCGGCATTGCTTGATATCACCACGCCCCGCAGCATATTCATCTTCGGCAGCATCTTGATATTGACTGTTATGGGCGAACTGCCTACTAAAATGAATTCCGAATACTCCTGGAACCCAACCGAACTGGCAACCAGTTCGTATTGACCGGGTTTAACGCCGACAAGTCTGAATGTACCATCCTCGGCCGTTTCAGTACCATAAGACGAGTTGCTCAGGAAAACGCTGACTTTTCCAATAGGCGTAAGCGACTCGGAGGTGGTTACTTTACCTGAGATGACGGTTTGGGCGCTAGAGAAAAAAGGTAAAAAAACGAGAAGCAGTATAATCCTTCTGAAACTCATTTCACAAAAATACTTTAACAGGGCTATTGTGCCGCTAATAAACGCATTTATTGTGAATTATCGATAAAATACCAGTCCCTCACAGTGCCTAATTCATTCCCTCAAGGTAAAATTCTTAATACAGACTATCTCCAACTAAAAATAGGTCGAAACGCCTAAACTGATACCCCTGGTCGGGCCTATGGTTGCGCCTATGGTGCTGCCGGTAATATCGCGCTGATTTTGGATGCGGTAATTCAACCGCAGCACGGTTTGCGGGGTCGGCCTGAAACTGATGGCCGGCATGATGCTCCATACGTCGTTATACATAGGCGTACCGGTTGCGGCAAAATTCCCAACGTTCCAATCCACATATTCGCCACGCACGGCGAGGTTCAACGTGGCGTGCTGCCAGCCCAGCATCCTGCCGCTTATAATGGGCTGAACCACATCCACAAAACCGCCGAACTGCCTGTTGCCATACGATTGCGGGTAATTTGGCGGTATGTCCAATGCGATATAAGCCCATTCGGTTATGATATTGGTATGTGTCCATGGCAGTGTCGTATTAAAATCCGCATCGAAGACATTCACCCTGCGTTTATTATCGGCCGTGGCGCCTTCTATTTGCCAGGTGTTATAAACGCCGCCCATGTACGACAGGCCAAGCTCGCCTATCTTGTCATTTCCAAGCGAAACCTTTCCCGTATAGAGCGGCTCGCCGCCGGCGCTTTTTATAAAACGGGTTGCACTGGTTTTTGCAGCCGACAAAGAAGTCCTTCCCTGCGGATTGTCGATGATCGAATCGTTAAAGCCTCCGCTCAGATAAAACTCATAGCCATACATCCAGTGCCCGCTGTACTCCTTGCCGTAGGCGCCAAAACCGGGGTTGCTCCAGGTGTCGGGCAGCATTTGCGTCATGGCAATCGGGCGGTCGGTAAATTCCCATTTGGGCCCGTCGTGGTTTTCATTGAATGAGCCAATCGGGTTGACAATCATACCGCCCCGGAGGTTTAGCAAAGGATGCAGCTCGATGTCGACGGCGGCATATTCCACTTCAAATTTGCCGCCTTCGGCGGCTTCGTCCGGGTCGCCTGCCGGATCGTCCTCGTATTCGATTTCAGACAGGAATTTGATCCTGTTCGATATAGAAGATGCTGCGAAAAGGCTGAACCTGCGAAATTGGAATTGGTTGCCTATAGATATACCCGATGTGCTGACATACTGCCAGTTGGCTTCCATATACCCGCCGATCGACACCGGCATTTTTCCCATTTTAAGGAAAGGCCTGTCGTAAATGGCATCCATGCTCAATTTTTTCCGGGTAGTATCAGTTTTTGCCGAACCCTTCAGCAAACTGCTGTCGATCTGGGCTTGTGCAGTAGCTGCAGTCAATAAGAGGAATATCGAATAAATGCAATAAAGTCGTTTCATTTTATGATAAAGTGATATGTAGTTGATCTTGTAAAATTTTTACCGGGAAGGAGCGCAGGCCGGCATCGGCAGGGCCGTTCTGTACCGCGCCGGTGTTGGTGAACCTGCTGCCATGTGCCGGGCATTCAAGCCGGTCGCCGAAAACCTGCAGTTCCGCGCCCTGGTGCGTGCAGCGCATTAATAACGCGGTATATGAATTTTCATCAAAGCGATAAACGCAAACGGGATATCTCAGCTTTTCGTGCTGAACGACAACGTATTTATAGTATGATCCTTTGCCTTGCTCAAAAGCCGACAGCGGCACCAGCAATCCGGATCCGTCCATTATACCGGCAACCATTTTGCTTCCGTTGCAGCCTTCAAAGGCAATCCCAAGAAATGCGGCGCCAACGCAGGCCATGCCGCATGTTTTGATGAACTCTTTCCGCTGCATTTATAGTGAGTTTAAAAAGGTAATAACTGCGCTCTGGTCCTGTGCATTTAATTTCCCGAACCTTGCCGCGCTTACCGCGGCCTCGCCGCCATGTAGCTTTATGGCTTCCCGTATGCTATGTGCGCGACCGTCGTGCATGAGGTAAATGTTGCCGCCCTGTACATTCCGGGCAAGTCCAAGTCCCCAAAGCGGCGTGGTGCGCCATTCGGACGTTTTAGCGTCACCTTCGGTATAGCCATCATCCAGCGCAGGGCCCATATCGTGCACCAGCAAGTCGGTAAACGGGCTGATGGTTTTATTCGAAAGCGCAGGAATAGGTGAATAGCCGGTAGTCAATGTTTGCTTATGGCATGTTTCGCAGCCGATCTGTACAAACAGTGCGTTTCCCCGTTTAACCGCCTGATCACCGACATTACGCTGGTTGGGCGTTTGCAGGCAGGTGACATAAAATACCACCGAGTTGAAATCGTCATTATTTATTTCAGGTGACGATACGGGAGGGGCAGCCTGATCCAAATAATTGTAGGGGTTGACAGGCATAAAAGCGGATGTGATACCCATATCATGGTTATATGCTGCCGCTGTTTGCTGGACAAGGCTGTAAGTCGAGGCTTTGCGTCCGAACCGGCAGATGTATTTGCCATCCGCGCGCGGAACGGAGCCGTAAAGCGGCGTGATGTTGGCAGGCACGGTATTGTAATTTGGATGGCCGCGCACGCCGTCGGGGTTATTTGCATTCCGGTGCGCCATAGCGATGATCTCGGTGTCGGGCACGGCTTCCAGGAATCCTACCCCGGCAGTAATAGGCGCGATAAACTTCGAGCTTGTGGCGCCGGCAGGAATCTGTTCAGCAGTATAGCCGGGCAGGTTGTTACTACCCAATTGCGGACCGCCCTGGCCGAGGAATTTATTGCCGGTGCTGTCGGTCTGTCCAAAGCGGGTTAGTATAGTAAAAGGATGGCCTCTGTTATCGCTCGAATGACAGCCGCCGCAGCTATTCGACACGAAGTATGGCCCCAGACCGCTCGCTGCGTCCCTTATGGCGAAGAACTGGTCGTTCCCTTTCGAAAAAAGGATGGTTTGACTATTGGTCAGATCGTCGACCGGTCCGCAAACGCCAAAATTCGGATCGATCATATCAGGCATTAGTTTTTTGCACGATGAAATGGAGCCAATCGTGATCGCCAGCGTCATGATAAACAGACCGGAAATGATAATGTATCTTTTGCTCATGTGGTATAGTTTAATGAGGCAAAAGTATATTTTATTTAGACTAAGTCTAAATAAAATTAAAATAATTCTTATTGATGAGTTATCAGAACATTTTCAATCAATACAGCCTCACTGACACGATCATGCCAGTGTAGCAGGCTCTGCTGATACACTACACTTATTAAGTTCTGAGTTTTAAGGTTGACTCACTCCGACTTCAGACCTCTGACTTCCTCAATCCCTCCACAAATAAGGGAAAAGCAGCAGCGAGGTAGCGACAACGATGACATTAATGGCGCAGAGCACGCCGATGTTTTCATAGTTAGCGCTGCGTTCGAGGCCGTCCATGGCGTTTTTGCTCAGGCGGATGAGCACTAATATGACGGGAATAACAACCGGGAAGCTCAGGATAGCCATCAGCGTACCGTTATTGCCTGCTTTGGAAGCGATGGCCGAGATCATAGTGAAAACGGTAGAAAAGCTAAAGCTGCCCAGTAACACGGCCAAAAAGTAAAACAGCGGGTCGCCAATGGTGTTGGTGAAGAACAGCATGTAAATGATCAGCGCCAATACGCTCAGCAGCGACATGAGCAGGATATTGTAAATGGTTTTGGCCAGGATAACGGCTTGCGGACCGGCAATGGTATAATAGTAAAGCAGGCGGTTCTTGCTCTCCTGCATAAAGCTTTTGGCGATAGCGTTTACCGCGGCAAAAAGCATAATGATCCAGAATAGCACATTCCAAACAACCGGGTAACCCGAGCTGCCCGCAAAACCAGGAGTGATCTTGAACGAAATATAGCAAACAAACACGGTCGATACCACATAAAGCAGCACCCCATTAAAGGCGTACTTCGAGCGCCATTCGAGCAGGATCTCTTTTTTAAGCAGGTACCAGGTTTGGTCGAGAAGTTCCATCCGGTGCAAAGATACTTTTTGTGAGGTGAAAGGTAAAAGGCCAAAGGTAAAAGGTTTGATTATGGCCAGATTAACCTTTCACCTTTATCCTTTCGCCTTTGTACCTTTGAAACATGCCAATCATCTACCACCCCACTCCCATCGGTGTTGCCAGGATAAGGGAAGAAGACGGGTTTATTTCGTCCGTCAAAGTTATGGACCATGCGACAGGTGAAAGCGATGGGCCTACTTCCCTGCTGCTGGAGGCGGCTAAACAATTGGATGAGTATTTTGCCGGAACACGCAGGGAGTTTACTTTTCCGATCAAACAACCCGGCTCGGCCTTTCAGCAGGAAGTTTGGGAATGTTTACTGAAAATACCATACGGCAGGACCATCAGCTACCTGCAGCAGTCCAAAATGATGAACAACCCGCTGGCCATTCGTGCTATCGCCTCAACCAACGGCAAAAACGACCTGGCCATCGTAGTGCCCTGCCACCGGGTTATCGGGTCGGACGGATCATTAACAGGTTATGCCGGCGGATTATGGCGCAAAAAGTGGTTATTAGAGCATGAAATGAATGTGCTGGGAGTCGGACAGACAAAATTATTCTGAAGGCCGTTATCCGATCTTTTGGTAAATATTTCCTTTTGAGCTGATCAGCCTGAACCTGGTTTTCATTTCGGGGAAACGTATGGTCTCCTTCGACCCCAGGCATAGAAACCCATACGGGCTTAAACTTTCGTAAAAAAGTTGCAATATCTTTTGCTGCATGTCAGCCTCGAAATAAATAAAAACGTTACGGCAACTGATGAGATGAAATTCATTGAACGCGTTGTCGGATATCAGGTTGTGCATCGAAAAAAGTGTATTTTTCCTTAGAACGCTGCGAACGCGCCCGCAATCGTTCATTTTTTCGAAATGGTCGGACAAATCGCCAGGCAATTCAGCCTGACGATAATTTTCCGCATAGCTATCCAATTTGCGCTGGCTGTAAACGCCGTTGCGGGCCTCATTAAGCATCTGTGTGTGGATATCCGTGCCGTAAATAAATGAGCTGTCGCCCAAACCCGAAAGGTATAACAAAATAGCGAGGGAGTATACCTCTTCACCGGAAGAGCAGCCGGCGCTCCACACCCTGACGCTAGGAAAAGCTGTCAAATAAGGGATAACCTGGCTGTTGAGCGCTCTATAAAACTGCGGATCACGGAACATTTCGGTTACATTAACCGTAACCTCTTCCAAAAACCATTGAAAAAACTTCGGATCGTCGGCAAGTAACTGCTTAAGCTGATCAACACTGATCTTCCTGAGCATGATGATGCGCGACAGGCGCCGCTTTAGCGAAGCACGCGAATAACCCGAAAAATCAAAACTATGCACACGGCTGACCAGTTCTGTCAATTCTAAAAGCTGTGGCTCGGTTATTCCGGGTGTTTCGGTCATCTCAAATTATACGGCGGCTTTTTGATCCATCGTGTTCTCAACAGGCGCTTTATATTTTGGTTTGTCTTTTAGGGCGCCAAACAGCGCAAACAGCGGACCTATACATAACAACCACCAGCCCCATTTGAATTTGATCTGGCGTTCCATGAATTTTTCGAACGAGTGGAAAGGTATGAAAGTGAATGAGTAATGGATCTTCAGCAGCGAAAGGACGTAAAACAGCGCCACCAATATCACGGATAACCAGGCCGTAAGGCGAACCAATTTGCGCTGCATCAAAACCACTCCCAATATACCAACTACCGATATCAGCAATACCACGATTCCGTAAGGCATGTTGGCCTTGTACATGTCCCAGTTAACAATGTGCAGCGGACGAAACAGCGGGCAAAACGTAGCAGCAATAAGTATTATAAAACCGGCGAACGATACGAATGACGTGAGTTTCATGTTATTTCTGGCTGATCTCCATTTTATCGGCAAAATGGGCGCAATAGTCGCGCAGGTCCTCCACAATGTTCTTTTCGCCGGTTGCCCTCAGAAAGCTGTCGCCCATGGTTTGGAGGGTCTCGTAAAAGAAGCGCTTCATATCGTCTACAGGCATATCCTTTGTCCACAGATCGATGCGGAGGGTATTTTTGTAATTATGGTCCCAAAGCGACAGCATCATCGATTTTACCGGGAGTGCCTCCTTGTTCTGCGCATCCGTCGATTCCCATGTGATGTTTTCGGGCACGTTGTTATCATCCAGGTCTATCGTGAGTTTGATCTCTGCTTTTTTCATTGTTTATCTCGCAAGTAAAAATAAAATAATCGCCAAAGTTATAAAGCTTAGCTCCACTATCCACAGTTTTTTAGTCTGGCGGAAAAAATTGCGCAGGATAAGGTCCATAAATGACACGGCAATAGCAAAAAGCACAAATATGGCGGTAAACATCCAGCTTTTGAGCGCATAGGGGTAGTGCGCGCCTATAACCTGGACACCGTAAATCGAAATGTATACCGCCAGGAACAGGAAAAAAGCTGTTGCGAAATTGAGCGGTGTGATGCGAATGCCCCTGGCCCCCTCTAAATCTCCCCCGGAAGGGGAGACTTTATTATTATCTTCTTTCATTTTCTACCTCTGCCCTTTCTTTCGGACTTATGCGCACTTCCGGACTTTCGGACTTTGGTTAAACCTTTCGCCTTTACCCTTTCACCTTTAACCTGCTTCTTCTCGTGAAAAGCGCCTTTAAACTCCGGATTCTCGCGGCGTTTTTGCTGGTCGATCTCGCGGGCCTGGTCCTGGCGCTCCTCGAACGGCGTTTGCTCGACGAAAACTTCTTCCGGCAAAGTTAAAACCGGGATCGGCTGCCGGGTCAGTTTCTCGATCTTGCCGATGTAATATTCCTCGGCCGGGGTACAAAAGGTAATCGCTTCGCCCGATTGGAAGGCACGTCCGGTTCTGCCAATACGGTGCACATAATCCTCAATTACAAAAGGCACATCGAAATTGATCACATGGCTCACATCGCTCACATCGATGCCCCGCGCGGCAACATCGGTAGCGACCAGTATTTTCACTTCATCGCCCCTGAAAGCGTTAATGGAATTAATACGTGTGTTTTGCCCCTTATTGGCATGCAAAACCTTTACCTCCTCTTCGCCATAACGCCGGCCCAGGAATTTGTAAACATTCTCAGCATTGCTGCGCGTTTTGCAAAAAACCATCAGTTTTTTAATATCGCCTTCCTCGTCCAGCAGGTATTTAAGCAGGTTGATTTTAGTTTTAATATTCGGAACGTGATACAGTTTCTGCTCGACGGTCTGTGCGGGCGTGGCCTGGGGCGTAACTTCGATTTCCGTAGGAAATTCAAGAAAATTGGCCGAAAGCTGTCGCACCTTGTCCGACATGGTTGCCGAAAAAAGCAGGTTCTGCCGTTTGCGGGGCACGACCTCCAGAATCCGGTTGATCTGTGGCATAAACCCCATATCCATCATCTTGTCGGCCTCGTCCAGAACCAATATTTGCAATGTTTTGGTAACGATGTTACCCGCCAGGTAAATGTCCATAAAACGGCCCGGTGTTGCGACAATGATATCGACGCCCTTTTTTACCTGTTCGGTCTGCGCTTTTGGACCGATACCGCCGTAAAGTATTACTGTACGTAAGTCGGTGTATTTGGCAAAGGCCCTGATGTTTTCCTCTATCTGGATAGCCAGTTCGCGCGTTGGCGCCACGATCAGTGCACGTGGATTTTCGCCCTGCGCATATTTCAGCCGCATAATAATGGGCAGCACATAAGCCGCGGTTTTGCCCGTACCGGTCTGGGCTATGCCCATCACATCCTGACCGTTCAGTATCGGTGGGATGGCTTTTTGCTGTATGTCGGTAGCTTCGGTATAACCTGCATCGGCAATGGCATTCAGTATCTGCCGGTTAAATTTGAAGTCGTCGAAGCTTTTTGCCATGCGGCAAAGATAGTGTTTCGTCCGGAAGTCTGCGGAAGTCGGGGAGTTAGGTGAAAGGCGAAAGGTCAAAGGTGAAAGGTTTTGTATCGGAGTATTTCCTATTTTAGCAGCCCGTAAGTCGCTACATGCAAAAACTCAAAGCCTTTTTTACCAATCCGTATGTCATCCTTTTCCTGTGGTTTGTACCGAGTTTGCTGGCGGTGGTTAAAGGGATATATTTTGGCGACGGCACCACGGCCAATTTTAACAACTATATTATTTACAAACACAATTTCCTGAATGTGATCCACCAGCATCCACTGTTCGGACCGGAGTCGCAATTCTATTTCGACCTGAATCATTACGGACCGGTTTTCGCGTTGGTGATCGCACCATTTGCGCTGCTCCCTGATCATATCGGCGTTATCCTGTGGACGATGTTCAATGCCTGGATACTGTACCAGGCGGTAATGATGCTGCCCATGAAGCGTGAGTATTGCCTGCTGATCCTGCTGATCAACGCCAACAGCATGGTGGGCTCATCGGGCAACGTGGAAGTAAATCCGCTCATCACCGCACTCATTATTTTCAGCTATGTGTTCATCAAACGCAAGCAGGATTTCTGGGCGGCGCTGGCAATCGTATTGGGAACAGCTATCAAATTGTACGGCATAGTCGGCCTTGCCTTCTTTTTCTTTTCGGAAAACAAGCTGAAATTCATTCTTAGCTTTCTCTTCTGGTCCGCGGTTTTATTTGTACTGCCGATGCTGATCTCGTCACCATCCTACATCATCAAAACTTACCAGGACTGGTACCCTGATCTTGTGGCCAAAAATGCGGCGAATGTGATTTCCAATCGCGCCGACCGCTGTGTAATGGGCATGATCACCAAAATATTCGGCTTAAAGCATTTGTCTAATTTAGTTGTGTTACTGCCCGCATTACTGCTACTTGCCTTGTCATATATGCGAATTAAATTCTGGCAGAACACGCAATACCAGTTGCAGTTGCTGGCCTCGGTGCTGATATTCACCGTCATCTACAGCACGGGGTCCGAGCCTCCAACGTACATCATCGCATTCATTGGTGTAGGTATTTGGTTCATGAATCTTAAGCGGCCTATAACTGCTTTTGAATGGTGCCTGTTCTTCTTTGCGCTGATCGTAACAAGCTTTTCCAATTCGGATATCATACCCCAATTTATCCGGGTAAATTATATCCTGCCTTACGCGCTGATAGCGCTGCCTTGCTTAATAATCTGGCTGAAAATCATTTATGAAATGCTGACAAGGCGGTTTAATAAAGGCCAATTAGCTACATGACGCTCATAGTCAGTCCAAACTCGTAACTTTGCAAGTAAATCCGCAATTGAATCCGAAATTCGAAATCATTATGCCTTCCATTCTCATCAAATCCGCCACCATTGTAAACGAGAACAAGCAATTTGTAAGCGACCTGCTGGTTAAGGATGGGATGATCGAAAAGATAGACGGACAGATCGATCTAAATGCGGATCAAACCATCAACGCTGAGGGCTTGTATCTTTTCCCAGGCTGTATCGACGACCAGGTGCATTTTCGTGAGCCGGGGCTGACGCATAAGGCCGATATTCATACCGAATCGCGGGCGGCGGTGGCGGGAGGTATTACTTCCTTTATGGAAATGCCTAATACAGTACCGAATACTTTAACGCAGGAACTGCTTGAACAAAAATATGAGATAGCATCACGTAACTCACTGGCTAACTATACGTTTTTCATGGGCGCGTCGAATGATAATATCGACCAGATACTGAAAACGGATATCCAAAACGTGTGCGGCGTAAAGGTGTTCATGGGGTCATCGACCGGCAATATGCTGGTGGATAATCCTAAAACGCTGGAGGGCATTTTCTCGCAGTCGCCGATGCTGGTAGCCGTGCATTGCGAGGATGAGGCCACCATTCGCCGTAACCTGGAGCATTACAAACAACTCTACGGAGAAGACATTCCGATAAGGATGCACCCAGTAATTCGCAGCGAAGAAGCCTGTTATCTATCATCGTCGATGGCGGTAGAGCTGGCTAAGAAATACAATACACGGCTGCATATCCTCCACATCTCCACCGAAAAGGAAACACATTTATTCCGCAACGACATTCCGCTTAAGGACAAACGCATCACGGCTGAAGCTTGCATCCATCACCTATGGTTCAGCGACGAAGATTACGAAACCAAGGGCAACCTGATCAAATGGAACCCGGCTGTAAAAACGGCATCCGACAGGGAAGGGATCCTTAAAGCAGTGCTGGACGGCCGTATTGATGTGATCGCTACGGATCATGCCCCACATACGCTGGAAGAAAAATCACAGCCTTACCTGAAGGCGCCTTCCGGCGGACCTTTGGTACAGCATGCTTTACCGGCTATGCTGGAACTGTATCATCATGGCAAGATCAGCCTGGAACAAATAGCTGTGAAAATGGCGCATAACGTGGCTACCTGTTTCCAGGTCGACAGGCGCGGCTTTGTCCGCGAAGGCTATTGGGCCGACGTGGTTTTGGTCGACCTGGACAAACCCTGGAATGTAAACAAGTCGAATATTTTGTACAAATGCGGCTGGAGCCCATTCGAAGGAACTACATTCCGATCAAGTATTATGCACACAATCGTTTCGGGCAACGTGGCTTATAGCAACGGAAGTATTATTGAAGGTAAATCTGGCAAACGACTGAAATTTAACAGGATATAATTTAATAAACAGAAATTTCTTTACTAAACTACGCCCAAATAAACCTCTACTCCACTCCCGTCCGGGCAATTTGCGCCGGCCCGGTACACATCATAATCGGCAATATAACTGCGGCCCGAGTCATCCTCGCATATTTTCATCCAGGTATCCACCACACACCCCGGCAGATCGCCAATCGGTTTGTAGCGCCTGTAATTCCCTTCGGGCACAAAAGCTGTAAACAGTCCCTGTCCGGTATCGGGACATTCAACCTTATAGCCTAAGACCGTCGTATACCAGCCCGTGTGATCCGTCTCATAGTCGGTATAAACGCAATAAATATCTTCGGACAACTTATCCTCTATCTTCGCCCCAAGATTTTCAGACATGAACCTTGCCCAAAGACTGCCGATGTCCTGCTGTGCTTTATTTTCCCGGTTAATGGTTCTCACATGGATGCCCGAAACAAAAAAACCTTGAGTTTTTATGTGCTCAACGCCTGAATTTTGAGTCATAACGAATGGTTATATTATAACTTAATTATTTATGTGCCAATTTTTTATAAATATCATATAACATGATACTTTAAATACTGCCGCTCTCGATCATTTCCTTCATCTTACCGAAAACCCATTGCCAGTTATCTTCGGAATGTTTCTTCGCTTCCTCCGTTTTAATGTTTTCCTGAGTAATGATGAGCGTTGTTTTCCCATCACTTTCGTCCAGATCATAGGAGACATTGACATAATTTTCCGGTTTGTCCTCTGTCCCGCCCATCGAGCTCCAGTAACTGTATTTAACATGTGTACCCGGATGGATATCCAATATTTCTCCCTTGTCTTTATAATTTTTGCCTTCCCACTCCCCTTCCCAGGTTATCGGGCTGCCCTTTTTCCAGTCGGACTTTACATTAGTGCCGAAAAAGTACTGCTTTACAATTTCTGGTTTAGTCAACGCGTCCCATACTTTCGAAGCCGGGGCATCGATCCCGATGGATGTTTTTGATGTTAAGTTTGTCATGTCAATTATCGTTGGATTGTTCTATTGTTAGATCATTTTATTATTTAATTGCTTTAAGATGAGATTGTTTCCGCTGACAGCATTTTTTCGCGGATGAGGTCGAAATCATGCTTACCGATCTCAAAGAAACCGAAACGGAAGTGGTAGCCCCACGACTTTTTGTCCCTGATAAAATCCATCGACGGGATCAGGGGGATAAATGGCGTCTCCTTACATGGGTAGAACCGGACCTCCCTGCGCCAGGGAATAAAATCGTCCGACATCTTGTGCTGGTATATCCCGGTCCCTGTCACCTGTCCTATCGCAGTAAAAGCCTGTAATTTCTCATCACCCTGGTAAGTGACTTTCGGCGAATAGAATATCACCCAGTCATTTACATGCAGCTTCTTCAGCGCACCCGGTTTACCATGGTTAGCCTGTATAAACCCGCCGGCGACACCGCGCTTGATGTGGTCTTTTGATACCACAGTTATCCAGTATCGTTCTGTGCTCATCTGTTCCTTTTATGCAAAGGAAGCAGGCGCCTATGACAGCCCTATGTCAGCAGGGTTTAACTCATTCCGTTTAGACTCACCCCGACATCACTACGTTCGTCGGCCCTCTCTACGCTGCGCGCAAAGAGGGCAAAAAAGAAAGTGTTTGAAAATTACCAAACCCTCTTTACCGCTCGCGGTGGAGAGGGTGACCGAGCGAAGCAAAGGTCGGGTGAGTGAAATAAACGAATCACTTAACTTAACAAAACTGCATTAACTGTTCCTAAGCATGATGGTGTTGGATAGCTCGCGCACTTTGTCCTTCAGACTATCCGGACTTATAATAACCGCCATATCGCCATACATCATCAGCCAGCGTACAAAACCTTCAATAAATTCCGTCAGGAAGCGCATTTCGACCATGCCGTCTACCTCGTGTTCAGATACGAAGCCGTTGTAATATTTCTGTTCGTTCAGGTAAGGGCCAATACGTTTTTCAACACGGATCACTATTTCCTGCAGGTTACGCTCGCGCGCCTGTTGAGAAATATACTCATTCAAACTGGGGTGCAGCGTGCGGAAACGTTCGCCGGTGAGGGCGATGTTGGATATCCGGTCGAGCCTGAAATCGCGGTAATCCTGCCGCAGGCGGCACCAGGCGATGAGGTGCCAGTAATTGTCCTGGTAAAATACACCTACCGGTTCGATATGGCGCTCAGTTTTTTCCTGGCTGTGCATAGCAAAATAGTGGATGGATAGCACATTCCGTTCGCCTATGCCTTTCAGTATGATCTGCAGCGGGTTCAGGTCAAGACTTTTGCCCTGTACCCTGCGGCTTTTGAACACCTCGATATGGCCGTCAATGTTCTCGAGAAAATCCTTTTCGGCCATGCGCAACACGGAGCGTATTTTATACATGGCCGATTTGTAATTTTCGTCGGATGAGGGGTCGGTCAGCTTTTCCATCAGCTTTTCGGCCGTCAGGAAAGCGGTAGCCTCCTCGCGGGTGAACATTACCGGCGGTAGGCGGTAGCCATCCATAATGGAGTAGCCTATTCCCGCCTCGCCGATAAGCGGTATACCGGCCTCTTCCAGCGTTTTGATATCGCGGTATACGGTACGCAGGCTAATATTGAACCGTTCGGCAATGTCGCCGGCTTTAACCACCCTTCGCGATTGCAGGTGGATCAGGATGGCCGATATGCGGTCGATGCGGTTCATAATTATTCCAAATTAACCAAAAGAAATCCTCATTTTTGACTGCAATAAGTATCTAATAACACTCTGCGAACTTTGTGCTCGCTCGGTGCACTTTGTTGTTAAAGACTATTAACAACAGAAATTCACAAAGATTTTCGCAGAGAAGCACAGAGGCAGGCATATCAATATTTTTAAAAGAATGAGCACCGAAGAAGAGATCGTGACGTTTGAAACCTATTACAACCCCATGCTGGCTGAGATTATGCGGGCCAAATTGGAGGCCAACGGCATTCCCTGTTTGCTGGCCGACGAAGCCTGGGCGTTCTGTACCCGGTTTACAACCAGGGCGGCGGAGGCATAAAACTCAAGGTTTTTGCAAAGGACCTGGAACAAGCCAGGGAAATTGCCGACCGCGATGATGAGATTGACGAGGATACCACCTATCTTTAAACTATGTTGCCAAACTGAAAACAGCAGTGAGCATTACCTTGTTAATATCAACGACTTATCACCTATTTATCAAAAGCAAAAACCTGAATATGAAAAAGCTCGTCCTATTTTTAACCATATGCGCTTTTGCGGTACCTGCGTTCGCCCAGCAGCAGGTTATCAACCAGGGCAAATCGCAGTTCCTGTTGATCATTCGTTTTAAGACAGATTTTAAAGCGCCATCCGACGAAGCGGTAAAAGCCAACATAAAAAAATGGCAGGATTACATGGCCGCTTTGGCCAAATCGGGCGCCCTGGTAAACGGTTACCGGCCCGCCGGCGGGGGCCTTACGATCAGCGGCAGTGCAAAAACGCTTAAAACCGACCCCTACATCTCGGACGAAGAACAGGTTAGTTCCGTGCTGGTCATCAACGCCGCTGACATGGAAGCCGCCAAAGCCATTGCAGAAAAATGCCCTGTATTTGAATTCGGCGGCAGCATCGAGGTTCGGCCGGTGATGAATACAGCGGGGCAGCAGTAGACGATCTTATCTCGTGACATTCTTGCTACGGCTGGGCATTTGTATGGCGGTTTTATCTTCATAAGTACTCCAAAAGCCCCCTATCAGTCGCGAATTGAATATCATTCCGTTACCTGGATACATTCCATGCGCCCCACAATTCTAAAATTTTAAAATGCTAAACCGCTATCACTGGGCAGACCGTGAGTATAAACGAATTTATAAATATTGGCCGCCCTGTTCTATCAGCCCGGAACGGAAAAGAAATTGACAGAAAAAAGCAATTAATTAACTAATTATTAAAACAATCACCCAAAACGCAAGGTATTATATTCACATATTATAACGACATAATACTCGCTAATACGCGCTATGAAGGGTGCCTCCGGCAATAACGAATTTCAGGATATTTTGGCTAAGGCGAATAAGTCGTCTATGCCTGAAAATATCAGGCCCATGCTTGCAACGCTTGTCGATGAACCTTTTGATGATCCTGAATGGATACATGAAGTGAAGTGGGACGGTTACCGCGCGCTGTGCTATATCGATAAAGGCCATGTCGATATTCTTTCTCGTAACAACAAAACGTTCAATGATAAATATTATCCATTGTACGACTTGTTATCCGGTTGGAAAATAAATGCGGTGATAGATGGTGAGATTGTAGTGCTCGATAAAAAGGGACAATCCAATTTCGGTAACCTGCAAAACTGGCGTAGCGAGGCTGATGGTGAACTGGCTTATTATGTTTTTGATATTTTATGGTACGACGGCCACAACCTGATGGAAATGCCTTTAGCCGACAGGCGCAAAATATTAGAAAAAATACTGCCCAAAAACGACGACCGCGTACGCCTGAGCCAGGTTTTTGACGTAAAGGGGAATGATTTCTTCGATGCGGCCAAAAGAATGGGACTCGAAGGCATCATCGCCAAAAAGAAAGATAGCACTTATATTCCGGATGCCCGATCGAAAGCGTGGCTCAAGATCAAGGTGCACAAGCGCCAGGAGGTGGTGATCGGCGGATTTACCAAAAACGAGGGCAGCGCTAAAAAGTTCAGTTCGCTTTTGCTTGGCGTTTATGAAAAGAACAAGTTACATTTCGTTGGTAAGGTAGGCACAGGTTTCTCCGATAAACTGCAAGCCGAAATGATGGCCTTGTTTAAACCGCTAATGACGGATAAGGCCCCGTTTGCCGAAGTGCCCGACGTAAACAGTCCATCCCGCTTCAGGCCAAATCCGCCAAAGGCTAAAGCCTACTGGCTTAAACCTGAGCTGGTTTGTGAAATAAGTTTTGCCGAAGTGACCGGCGACGGTGTTTTTCGCCACCCCTCTTTCGAAGGCATGCGCGCCGATAAAAAAGCTAGGGAAGTGGTTCGTGAAACTGAAGCATTGACGGATAAAATAGTAGGTGAAGCTGAGCATGAAAGTGACAAACGAATCCTGGATGCACCAAAGAACGGCATCCGGCGAACCTTACTTAATCCAAATGATGAAACGCAGGTGCGGAATATCCATGGTCACGAATTGAAGTTTACGCATCTAAGCAAGGTTTACTGGCCTGATGACGGTGTAACCAAACGCGACATGCTTAACTACTATTACCAGGTTGCCGAATATATCCTGCCGTATCTGAAGGACCGCCCGCAAACACTTAATCGCTTTCCCAACGGCATTCGGGGAATGAGCTTTTACCAAAAAGACATTAAAGACAAGTCGCCGGAATGGATGGATAACTTCCCTTATGTTACCAGCGACGGCGAGCACAAGGAATTTGCCGTTGCTTGCAATGAAGACAGCTTGCTGTGGATGGCTTCGCTGGGTTGCATTGAGATGAATCCCTGGTTCAGCAGAATACAGTCGCCCGATAACCCTGATTACTGCGTTATAGACCTGGATCCGGATAAGCATCATTTCGACCAGGTAATAGCGGCGGCACTTGAAGTTAAAGCGGTATTAGACGCGCTGGACGTACCGTCTTATCCCAAAACATCAGGATCGACCGGAATGCATATCTACATTCCGCTGAACGCCAAATACACGTACGACCAATCTCAAATGTTCGGGCGGCTGATTGCCAAATTAGTGCATGACCAGATACCGGAATATACCAGCGTCGAACGGCAGATAAAAAACAGGCAGGGCAAAATGTATATCGACTTTCTGCAAAACCGGCCCGGCGCGACCTTGGCGGGCCCTTATTCATTGCGTCCCAAAGCAGGCGCTACGGTTTCCATGCCGCTGCATTGGGACGAAGTAAAAGCCGGGCTAACTATGCGCGACTTTACCATTTTTAATACAATCGCCCGATTGAAGGAAACCGGCGACCTATTTAAAGGAGTATTGGGTAAAGGCATTGACCTTGAAAAAACGGCGAGAAAAGCGCAAACTGTTTTTCAGCACCAGGAACATTAAAAAAATAAAAAATATGTTAGGAGAAGGAGTGAAAAAATTGCTGGACAAATCGTACCCGGCTTTCTCTATCGAAGAGACAACTTATCGCGGCCAGGACATTGCTTTCAAAACCGATAAAGAAGGCAGGCCGGTGTTAGTATTTATCGGGAAAAAGATCGCTCCGGGTAAAATTCGCGGCGAGCGGTATGTACGCAATATCGTTACTACGTCGGATGGGAAAATAAAGGATCACTGGGAAAAAAAGGGCAAAGCCACTCCCCAATGACCTTTCAAAACACAAACGCATGTAAAGCATTATACCGCATTACATGCAGTCCAATTAGTTGTGTTTATTTTTTATATTCCCGGTAGGCGCCGAACCTGGCCAATTCATCTTCCCCTAATTGCCGCGGTATCGGAAACGGTGAAACATTGAGCTGCGCGCAAATTTGCATCCACAGGTCAGTGCGTGTGTAGGTTTGGTGGACCATTTGGAAAGGGATGGACAGAAGCAAGTTCCTGGCCGCCTGGGGTTGGCCCTTATCAATCAGCAGCTGAACTTGCCTCTCTTCTACAAACTCATCCTTTAGCGCTGCTACCCTGGCCAGCCATTTTTCGCGTTCTGCAAGCGTTTGTTTCCCAATATCACGCAGCAACTTATCCCGTTCGATAATTATTTGAGGGTGGATTTGCAGCCACGGTTCGGATATAGCGTTCAAAGCCTTCCGAGCGGCTGCCAGGTCGCCTTTTTGCTCGAGCAATCTCGCCAGCAAGGCCTTGGCTAATCCCAGGTTTGAAACCGACAATATTTTTATCGCATCATCTGCCCGGCCCCGTCCCGCCAACCATGTGCCGTAATAAAACCGCCAGGTATCGGCAATTGTACCGTTGGTTTTTCCGATTGCCCACTTAAACGGTGCATCCAGGTTTTCCATACCCGATGGCGGCCAAATATTTTCCACGACAGACGGGAACACCGGCAGTTTATCCTTTTGGTGGTAAGCCCGGCGTAAATTCTCCCAGGCCGAAACACTTTCAGGCCGGGCCCACCCAAAAAGGGAGATGTTTTTAACCGGCCGTAACGATATGACAGGCACTTTCAGATCGGAAATATGCAATTCCCTATCCGAAGGCATCCAGTATTCGGTATGCAACCGATGCTCCCCCGGCTTCAATTCCAGTTTGATCGACTGGTCGCGTATAGGTCCGCCCTGCAATTCAATATACTGCTGCCGTTTTGCCGTACTTAGCATAGACCATGAAGTATCTCCGGCAACGCCATAGCTCCACAATTTAATGCCGGGCGCTATATGTTCATCGGCAACATGGTATAAACCAGTGCCCAACGAAGGCGTATACGCGCCAAAGGCGTTAACATTACTTGTTTGCCAGAAATAGCCGGTCATTTCTTTGATATCCGACTGGGTCCTCGGGCCAGACTTTTTCCAGTCGATCGTATCCAATTTTGACGAATGTGACAGCACCTTGCCTTCAGGAAAACAAAAACGGGTGTCAAGTCCCGAAGGAATAGCTGCGTTCGACCACGACATCCAGGGGTATGTTTCAGTTCCGGGATTGACGAAAACTACGCGTTCGGTTAAGAAATCATCCTCCGCGCCAAGCGAGTATTCTACCGACCATTGCATACCAAAACGCAGCTCCCGTTCGCCGCAGGTTACGTAAGTTCTGTCCGCTGTCCGGTCGATCTTATAACAAACCTTTTCGTTCTGGCTCGGCGAGTGTGATATGGGAAAACTAACCTCGATACCTCCTGCGGTAAAATAAAAACGGGGCAATATTCTTTCCTGTCTTATTACGTCTGGCGTATATAAAACGTCTTTACCCGAACTTTTCAGCACCATAGCAACTACCTTGCCTCCAAGACCGGGACAAATAATGACCCGCATTTTGGCATTTTCAAGAGCGATATAATGATATTTCTTTGGTTCCGGCCGGTTGGAGGTTTCACAATAACTTACATAAGGATAAACACCGTTTGGGTCATACGCAGTGGGCACGGGGCCAAAAGCCGTTAGGTTATGCGTCAGCTTATAATCGTCGTATTCGGTGCAGGTAATTTTAGGCACAGGCGTTTGAGCCGTCGAAGTCAACGCCGCAATTGCTAATAACATTAATAAAGCATTCCTGGCTCCCATAGCTTTATTTTTTCCGTGCCAGGCGGTCGCTCAGCTCACGGACCAAGTCCTGTCCCTGGCTTACCTGCTTTTTTAAGGTATCCTCATTGAATTTGCTCTCCTCCGCAACTTTTTCCATTTGCTCATTTAACCTGGCCAGCAATTCTTTACATTTTTTATCGGTTGAAACGGATGCCTTTACCTTCAAAATCCTGATTTTTTCGTAATCGGATATGCCCTCTCTTAATTTTTCGAACCGGATGCCGCTGTTGGCGCCGGGGTACACAAGGTAGCAATCACCTGCTGCCCAGCCTCCGTGCCGGCCGTCCCGGTTTGGGTCCTGCGGCCATGCATCATAGGCCCATCGCAGAAAACCGCTGTAACCATAAGCCGACGCGTACCAGCCCATCCACCTGCCCTCGATTGGCGGGGAAAACAAAAAGTTATTTGGCTTGGGCGGCGTACAGCATACATAAAAGGTCGTGGTAAACCCTTTGGCCCTGCGCTCCGCTACAATATCCTGCGGCGATTCCTTGCCTTTAACATAGGAGTAGTCGTCTAGCAAGTTCTTCAATTCAGGGTGCCAGTCGCCCGCATAAGTAATTTTCCAACCCGGCCAGTTAGCCCTGACGAATTTAATGGCCGTCAGCGTTTCGTCCATCGGGTTTTCGTTGATGCCGATATAGGTTTTCGTCAGCCAGCCTTTCTTTTGTAAATGTGCCTTAAGGTCATTCAAAAACGGACCCCAATAGGCTTTAAACTTGTCCGAACCAGGCGGCCACGACTCCGTAATATAGTTCCCCGTAACGCCATCGATGTAACGAAACCTATAGTTTCCGGGGATGGGTGTATAAACCGTTATCGCTTTATCTATTCCGACGCTCATCGCTAATTCAACATATTCGTCAAATATCTTGTAATCGAATTTCCACGTGCCGTTTTTTTGCTTTACCGATTCGATCATCCCCCCTTCTATGGTATAAGAGTTATCGCTCCAGGGCGAATTGACCGCATAAGTAGTGATATACTTCCCGCCGGCATCGGCGTAAAGTTTCAGGTGCTTTTTTAGTAACAGTTTGTGTTCTTCCGACCAGGGCTGCAAATGATTATCCCAGGCCAGCACCCATGGGTTCTGCCACAGGTCGAGCCTGAATTTCCATTCGTGAGGCGGGGGAAGTATCTGATTTTGCACATCGATATTAATTCGCAGCGATCTGCTGAACCCCTTTGCCAGCACTGTGATAGTCCCTTTGTAATAACCGGTCGCTGTATTTGCCGGAATATTAATGGTCATCCAAACCGGTCTTACTGTTTTGCCCGGGACGTCAAAACGATCGAATTGTTCGAAGCGGTCGGGCATCAGGTAACCGTCCTTGTATGGCGAACCGCCACAGTCGACCTTGTCAGAGCCATAAGGATAATTAGCCAGCACATAACGCACCATGTTCAGGCTGATATTATTTTTACTGATCTTATGACCGCGACCATCGCTCAGGTCGCCTAATTTGAAGCGTACCTGCTCAAGCGTATCTGCGGACCACACGACAATCTGGCCATTCAGGCGTTCACCGCGCCATCCGCACCCTGTCCACGAAAATGTATCTCCTGATTGCGGAACTTCCGTCCGGAAATAAAGATCGTTTTCCGAGCCGAAGCTAACATGAACGCCTTGTTGCGTATTCCAAAGCGCCGGATTTGTCGATTTGTCAAAAGTAAACTCGTCCTGGTAATGCGGGCTAAGCACGGGCAGCAAGGCTGAGTCGACCCTTCCCCTAACGTCTTGTGCTGATACGCTTTCCCCGGAAAATGCAATTAATAAAACGAGAAATAAAATGTTCCTCATCACAGAAAGACTTTTTGTGTTTCGATGTAAACCTATGCATAAAAAAGCCGTTTCTCGTTAAGAATACGGCTTTTTTTCTCTGTGCTCGCAAACATGCAACTTACGCATCATTTTTTGAATGATATCCGCTTCTGGCTGATTTGCTTAAGGATTTTAATGAACCTTAATGGGCAGTATCTGCACCATTTCCGAACTGTTAATTTGAGCTGATTATTATTAAATTCAGCTTCGATTACAAGGTGTATTCAAGTTTTAACATGGTAAATCAAATTAAATAAGTCACCTGTGATTCATGTTATTTTGACCCAACCAACACGATCAGACGGTACAGCAAACTGGTTGCCTTTTGTAAATGCGGAAAGTCGATCAGATCGATCTTGTCCTTTGGTGTATGATGTTCATTGAACCCGCCGGAGCCCAGCAACAGTGAGGGTATCTGCTTATTCATAAAACTATAAGTGTCCGTATTGCTCAATATGTCCTTTACCGAATCTGCCGGCGAGAACCGCAGATCATGTGCTGCAAATTTACTGCCGGCGCGATAGAATGCTGACTTAAACACGGTATCGCCCAAGGCCCATACCCCTTTGAATGAGCGGTGCCTGCTACCCAATTGTTCCAGGTTGATAGTCATCAAAATATCCTGCTGCGGAACAGGCAGGTGATCGGCAAACCATCGGGACCCTTTCAGGTTTAGCTCCTCGCCGCAAAAGAAAACAAATATCACCGTGCGTTTTGCCGGATGAACCGTCAGCATTTTTGCTGCACCCAACCCGGCCACGCAGCCGCTGGCATCATCATTGGCGCCATTGTAAATATGGTTCCCGATACGCCCGATATGATCCAAATGAGCGCCGACAACGATTGCCTGGTGGATCAGTTTTCGGCCTGTTCCGGGCACTATGCCTATCACATTATAGCCGGTTTTATGTTGCGACCGGTATTTGAGTTTAACTATTATACTATCTCCCGCGACAAGCACTTTTGCCAGCGATGGGCTTACCATAATGGCGGGTGCGCCACCCGGCACGTTTGGCCCATCGGGCAGGTAATGCATATAACCAAAGCGGTATTGGCGGATGACGGTTGTTTCCCAATCATTTGTTTTGCTTTTATTCGGAAGATATATTACGCCGGCCGGTTTACCCTTAATTGTATCCCCGGCGGCTAATACCACCCATTTTCCGGCTCTAGCAATTCCGCGCCGAACGACGACAAAATTTCGTGCATTATGCTGATAAGATTTGCCTTTGACAGTCAATGCACTTCCGGAATAGTCGTCCCATCTAAATGGGACCGGTTGCAGGTAAGTTGAGCAATTTTTTTCTTTCCATCCGGGCTTTATGTCAGATGCTTTTAACTGGCTTGCTACATACCTGGCAGCTTTGAGGTATCCTGGCGATGCAGTAAAGCGTCCTTCGGTAGCATTCGAGGCTATGCCGTACATGTCCTTTTTAAGTGATTGAATACTCTGGGCATTTGCTGTACCGCTCAAAACCAACAGACTGATAAACATCAACTTTTTCATATTATTTGCGGGTTACTTTTAATACCTGCTTACCGCTTTCCATAACCACCATAGAACCCGCATCCGGGAAAGCCAGCTGCACATCGTAACCCTCCATAAAGAACTGATTCTTTGATTCCGGGAAGACTACCGCTGTCGGTATTCCGTCACCCGATATTTTTAGCGCATTGCCGGCCGCCTCTACCTTCACGAGTTTACCGTTACTTTGCGTGTAGGTCCCGGTATAGCTGTCAATGAGTGCAGCGGCAATAGTCACCTTTTCATGCACGCTGGCGCTTTTGTTCATCGTTTCCAGGATCAGCGCCCCTTCGGGGAGGGCCCGTTTGATCACGCGGTCACAAACAAAACCGCCATTGTCGCCATTGGTCATGATCACCACGCCGCTTTTTGATCCCGGCAGGAAAACGGCCATGGTCCGTACCCCGATATCCGAGCCGCCGTGCTGTAAGGCATATTCACCGCCCGGCAAGCCATCTACCAAACCCCAGCCCAATCCTGAAGCATTACCTGGTTTGGTCCTTCTCTGCGGTTTGACCATATCGGCATAAATCGGTCCCCCTTCATTGGCCAATTGCATTGCGTAGATACCTAATTTACAGTAGTCCTCAATCGTGGTGATCAGATCGTCCGCGGCACTGACTGAAGTCTGTATAGAGGTGGCATATCGTTTCCCCTGCCCGTCGTGCCACATGGCAAATCGGGTAGTGTCTAACTTTTCGCTCCAGTATTGTGTATTATTCATACCCAGCGGTTTCAACAAATAGGTGTTCATCAAAACCGCCAATGACTGGTGAAATTTGCTTTCCAAAGCCCTGCGCAAATACTCAAAGCCCTCGCCTGAATAACCGGAGGCAGTACCCGGTTCAAACTTGAACTGTAGCCTGGTGCTGCCATTGTCCGAACGCCAGTTGGGGAAACCGGTCTGGTGGCTCAACACGAAACGCGTAGTCAGTTTCATCAGGTACGGATCATTTGCAATGTCCGGGTCTATCCAGTAGTGTGCCAACGGCTCATCGAGATTCCATTTACCCATTTGCACCAACTTTAATGTTAGCATGGTCGTAACCGGTTTGGTTTGCGATGCAACATTGAATAAGGTGTTATCCGGAGCGGGGTGACCGGCTCGCAGTTCGCCAAAGTTTTTAACCCATTTGATCTTACCATTTTCTACCAGTCCGACGCCGGCGCAGGGTACATGGTTCTGTGCCATCCAAACCGGTATATCGCGAACCAATGATTTGATAACGGTATCCTGCTGTGCATAAACCGCGTTGCAGATAATTAATAAGACAATGATTAAGGTGAGTTTTGTTTTCATGATTTTAAGATTATAAACCAAAAGTATCCCGGCTGAAAACCTTAAAAAAATAAGAGTGACAACCCTGCCGGAATTGATGATAAACCTCAAAAAGTTGGTGATATCCGTTTCTCCCGACGTTCATCATCAGAATAGATATGTTAATCACCAAAATTTGGGGATAAGGACAGACTGTAGTTTATTTGAACAATGAAAACTTTCGACTGGACACGTTTATTTGCCTGGCCCTATAAAATTTACACCCAGGTGGTGTTCTGGGTAATCGTTTTCTTCCTGTACATTTTACTAAAAGAATACCCACAGCGTATGACGGGGCTTGCGATCGCTTGCATGGTGTTACAGGAGACTTTGGAACTGGCACTGCCTTGCTATACCCAAAATCTGCTTGTGCTACCATTTTTCAGGCACCGCAAGTGGGTTTTCGGTGTCGGCTTATATTTATTGCAGCTTATACTTCTGGTTCAGTTCTTGCCCTATCTGCTTAATGGAATCGGACTGCTGTTTAAAAACATATTTCATGTCAGCGATGTGGTTACCGACTGGCAAAATCAACACTTTGCCTTTACCATGGTGGCTTTTACCGTGATTGCCTCGCTTACGAAGGCAGGAATAGACCGGTTGATTATGGACAAACAGCAAAAGGAGAATGAACTGCGGCATCTAAAGGCTCAGCTTAACCCGCATTTCCTTTTCAATACCTTAAACAACCTGTATGGATTATCCGTAGCTGAATCGAAAAAATTGCCTGATCTTATGCTGAAATTATCGGACTTGCTCAGGTATTCATTGTATGACACCAACCAGCATTATGTAGCTTTACAAAAAGAGATCAATTACGTTTCCAATTACGTAGAACTGGAGCGGATCAGGTTAAGCGAGAATACCGCTATTGATTTGCTGGTTGAAGGCGATACGAGGGAGCGTTATATTGCCCCTTTGCTGATGATCGTATTTATCGAAAACGCATTCAAACATTTTTCGGCCGCTAAAGGCGAAAAAGCCTTTGTGCATATCCGGCTTTCTGTAAACGGTGACGAATTGCATTTGCACGTCCAAAACTCGGTTGATCCGGGGTTTGTCCCTATGCCTTCAACCAAACGAAAAGGTGGGCTCGGCCTGGAGAATGCCCGACAGCGGCTCGAACTCATATACCCCGGGCAGCAACACCGGTTAAAAATCAATAAAAAACCGGATAAATTTGAAACCGACCTTGTAATTGAACTGACATGACCCTGAATTGCCTTATTGTTGACGATGAACCGATAGCCCGTGATATTTTGCGGTCCTACGTCTCACAGGTACCCTATTTAAATTTCTCCGGCGAATGCAGTGATGCCTTCGAAGCCATGCAGGTCATCAACCGTCAATCCGTCGACCTTATTGTTCTTGACATTAACATGCCGCGTTTAAGCGGCCTGGATTTGCTGCGGACACTCAAAAAATACCCTGCCATCATTATTACTTCAGCTTATCCCGAATATGCACTGGAAGGTTTTGAATTATCCGTGACCGATTACTTGCTCAAACCGTTTTCCTTCCCTCGTTTTGTCCAGGCAACAGAAAAAGTTCTGGCGTTTGCTACTCATGCCTCCCCTGCACCAATAGATAAAGATGACTTTCTGATGGTCAAATCGGATAAAAAATTGACCAAGATTTTTTTCAATGACATAAGCTATATCGAAGCCTATGGTAATTATATTTTCATCTATTGCGGGGCGGAACGGATCATGTCCAAACAAACGCTTACTCAATTTGAAGAACAGCTACCTGGCAGCCGGTTTGCCCGTATACATAAATCCTATATCATTTCGCTCAAGGCCGTGAAGTTTTTTGAGGGGAACGAGGTGTCAATCGGCGCTCAAAAACTTCCGGTAGGCAAAGTCTATCGCAGCGAACTACTGCAGAAATTTCAATAAAGGAAAACTTTTTTTGCGGAACGGTATAAGAGTGAAATATGTGTTACCGGCACAATATCCCGGTCGCCCGCGAACAAACTATTCAAATAACGGCCGGACACCAGTATTGTAGAAAATAAAAACCGGCGGAGAAATCTTTCCCCGCCGGTTCCGGCTTTGCATTAAATGTCAAAGTTTCTCTCCGTGCGCCCACCTGGGCTCGAACCAGGGACCAAAAGATTATGAGTCTTCTACTCTAACCGACTGAGCTATAGGCGCTGAAAATGTTAAAAATTTTCGGCTGCAATATTACGCAATCGCAGCCGAAATCTAAAACGTTTTTTAGTTATTATTTGAAGAGGTATTGCCTTTATTTACCAACTTCGATCACATGGAACGTGCCGGGGATCATCCGTGGGCGCGGCCTTGGGTTGTCAGTTGTAGGAGCGGGCGCAGGACCGAATTTCGCCGTCGGCAGGAATAAATGATGAGTTACCAGGTCGATGCCGATCGTGCGTGCGCCGGGTTCTGTAGGGATATTTTCGATCAGCTCGAATTTATTGGCATTCACTTCTTCCACAGCGGTTATGGTACCCTCGCCGTTCGAAGCATAAGTTATTTTCAGCTTAGGGTCGAATACCAGGCCATCTGTGCGGCCTATTGGGAATGTAGCTATGGTTTTCCCGTTCGAAGCGTCCATCACTACCATCGTTTTACTGTCGCCGCAGCCAATGAACAAGCGGTTGGTTTTTCGGTCGATATCCAGGCCGGACGGCGAACTTCCACCATCGATTTTATAACTTGTGATTTCCTTAAATGTATTCGCATCCACCACGTGCACGGTACTGTTATCCTCACCATTGACAAATATTTTGCCTTTGCCGTCGGATACCGCCGTTTCCAGCTTTTCCCCTAATGGCACCGTTGTAACCACTTTTTCAGTTGCAGGATCTATAACGCACAAATCGTGACTGCCACCATCGCAGGTAATCACTTTCTTTGAAAAATCATCATAAAAAATAGCATCCGGATTTTTTACGGGCAGAGCAATATCATTCGTTCTTGTAAGGGTTTTCAGATCAAACACCGTAACGGAGTTCGCCCTGCCATTGCTGGTAAAACCTTTGTTCAGGGCATGGACCAGGGCGATGCCATGCACGCCGGTAGTGTTGGGAATATATCCAAGTGAGTCGCCGGTCGTGCTGATCACATTTACCTGCATACCGTGCGATACGTAAACGCGTTTATTGGCGCCGTCGACCAAAATATAATCCCAGCCGCCAGGGCTGTTTATTTTATAATCATTAAGCACCTTAAAGCCGGTTGAGGTTTGCGCGCGGCCGGGAACAGGTAAAACAACAGTTGCGCCGAATAATACCAGCGCAGCCGATAATCTTTTAATCTGGTTCATTGTCAGAAGTTTTTTGTGCTATTTAGGAATTAATTCTGTATGAAAGTTGGAGCAGAATTACTTATAAAAGTTGTAGAGGTTGTAGAAGTTATAAAACTTAGCCTCAGGCAATAAAAAAAACAATACAGCAATATAACAATCCAACAATTTCATTCTTTAGGCGCCCGTGCATGCCACCAGGTAGCCAGCGACGAGCCCGAGATATTCATCACCGGACCGAAAACGGCCGGGGCAAGACCGATGGTATTGATGCCTCCCATCAGCAGCGCCAGGCCCGATGCCAAACCGCTGTTCTGCATGCCTACTTCGAGGGCGATCGTCCGGCATTCCCTTTCTTTAAAGCCTAACAAGCGGCTCAACCAGTAACCAAAAGTGTAGCCTGAAGCATTTAGGATAAACATCACCAGGATCAATAATGCGCCGACTTTCAGCAAGCTGTCTCTACCAGTAGCAACTATGATGACGATAATGATACCTATGCCGGCCATAGATAAGATCGGCATCAGCCTGTCCAGCCATTTCAACCGGCCGCGAACCAGTGAATTGAACAACAATCCCGCACAAATGGGTATAAGCACCACTTTGGTAGTGTCCCACGCCATGTCCCAAAAATGCACCGTTACGAATTTACCTGCCAGCAGACGCATCAGCAAAGGCGTTAATAAAGGCGAAAGCAGGTTGGAAACAGCCGTTACGGCGATGGACAGCGCCAGGTTCGCTTTAGCCAGGTACGACATGACGTTCGATGCCAGTCCGCTGGGACAACAACCCACCAGGATGATCCCGGCGGCAATCTCCTTTGGAAAATTGAACATACTGGCCAGCGAAAATCCGATCATCGGCATAATAGTATAATGTCCTATGATACCGACCAATATGGCTTTAGGCATTTTTATAACCACCGCCAGATCTTTGAAGCTTAGTTCGCAACCCATGCCGAACATGATGATCATCAGCAGCGGGATAATCAGCTTTGACGGTTTGAACCCGCCCCAATCCATAAAATAATGCGGGTAAAATATCGCCAGGGCCGCCGCTGCAAAGATCATGGTAGTAAACGTGAAACTCTTAAGTTTGGGATGCCGCCTGAACGTTAAAGCCAGCGACAAAAAGAAAAGCATCAGCGCCCAGCCGGCCTCGTTTTGATGCCCGGCAATGACTAAGGCGCCGGCTATTAGAAAAAACAGGAATGCAATCAAATAGCCCGCTTTCGATCTTTTCATTAATGGAGGTTTATCTCCCAAATCTAATATTTACTTTCGGACTTATGCGGGCTTCCCGACTTCCGGACTATTACGCATCTTTGTTACATGCAAAACATCAAAAACATAATCTTCGATTACGGCAACGTGATCTTTATGCTCGACTTCCAAAAAATGAAGCGGGGTTGGGAATCCATCGCGATCAGTAATACCGACGCCTTTTTCAGTCATGGCGTACAGCACCCGATTTTCGATCAGTTTGATAAGGGAATGATCTCGCCAGGTGAGTTTAGGACCTATATCCGTGAGAAATCGGGCAAAGCTAACCTGATGGACGAAGAGATCGATGCGGCCTGGAACAGCCTGCTGCTTGGCGTGGATGAAGGCACACACGAAATGCTGGAAGAGTTAAATAAAAAATACCGCACTTTTTTGCTGAGCAATATCAACCCGATACACTACAATTTTATCATGGAGTACCTGGATCGGGAGTTCGGTTTTCAGAATAACGACCATTTGTTCGAGAAAACCTACTACTCCCACTTCATCGGTATCCGCAAGCCCGATCCTGCCATTTTTGAAAAAGTTTTAAAGGACAATAACCTGAAAGCGGAGGAAACCTTGTTCGTCGACGACATTGCGGCTAATTTGGAACCCGCCAGAGCCCTGGGCATACAAACTTATTTGATGGCCTCGCCGGATACGATACAGGATTTTGTTAGGCGGGAAGGTTTACTTTAAACTTTGTGCCCTCTGTGAAAACCTTTGTGCACCCTGTGGTTAAGTAAACCACAAATTTCACAAAGAAAGGCATAGAGACCATGGAGAATATCAGTTTTTTCTTTATAAAGATGGCACAGCTAATTATCGCGCAATACGAAGAGATCAAAGGTGCAAGAGGCGCCTTACTGGCCTATTGTGAAACAATGAAGGATGATGATCTATACAAACCCGTCAAAGCGTTCAACAAGTCAAGCATTGCTGATCTATTAGTACATAATGCGAATACTTACATCAGTTGGATCAACAATTTCGGACTGGACCGAAACCAGCCATTTTACAAAACCGAAGAATTTAAAAACCTAAATGAGGTAAGGTTATTATTCGAAAAGGTAAATGGATTAATGGCCGAATTTTTTAGGAAGCACAAAGACAATTTTGAAAAGCCTTTCACCGCGATGGTGAAGCACCGCGGCTTTTCGATGACGCTAAGTCCACTGCAGCTGTATACGCATGTCATCACGCACGAATTTCATCACAAGGGCCAGATATTGACCATGAGCAGGCTGCTCGGTTACACGCCGGCGGATACGGATGCGATAAGATTTTAACTCACCCCGACATAGCTGCGCTTGTCACCCCTCCCTTCGCTGCGCGAAAAGAGGGGAAGAGTAACAAAGGAAAATTTCAAAACCCTCTTTATGGCTTGCCATAGAGAAAGTGGTCCAGCGAAGCGTAGACCGGGTGAGTCGATTGTCCGCTATGCCTGAACAGCCTTCCTCCTCTTTTTCTCCTTAATGATCAAACTCAGTTCGCGGCCCATCTGCCCTGCAATGGCGGTATTTTCCTGCGCGCGCCGGAACAGGTATGGCAATACCGCTTTAACCGGTCCGTACGGCACGTATTTAACCACATTGTAACCTGCATCAGCGAGGTTGAAGCTGAGGTTGTCGCTCATGCCCAGCAATTGCGAGAAATAGACGTGGGGATGGTTATGTGAAATATTTTTTTCATTTAGCAGATCGGCCAGCAGACGGCAGCTCTCTTCGTTATGCGTACCGGCAACAACAGCCAAGTTACCGACGTTCTCCGTGCAAAAACGTAGCGCATCGTTATAATCCCTGTCGGTTGACGCTTTGTTAGGCTGTATCAGGCACACATAGCCCAGCTCGGCGGCGCGTTTACGTTCCTTTTCCATATAAGCGCCGCGCACCAATTTTGCACCTAAAATAAAGCCCTCATCAGTTGCTATTTTATGATCGTGCTTCAGCGAGGCCAGTTTGTCGTGGCGGTATAATTGGTAGGTATTGTAAACAATGGCCTTCTGTTTGTTAAACCTGCGCATCATGTCGAGTGCAAGCAGATCGATAGTATCCTGAATCCAGGTTTCTTCAGCATCTATCATTACAGGCTCACCGGTTTCGTAAGCTCTGCTGCAGATAGCCAGCACCCTCGCCCGCGTTCTCTCCCATTCAGCCTGTT
>DASZVE010000014.1:0-69945 GCA_035547095.1 Mucilaginibacter sp. | reverse complement strand
GCCCACCCGCAGGAACTCAAACTTATTGACACAAAAACTGGCTCCCCGGGCGTGTTCTATAATACTTACCAATACGTCGGGGCGCTGGCCGCAGAAGCTTAAATACTTCAAAAAGTATGTCATTTCGAATCTGGGAATGGCCTGTGTAAAGGTGCAGATGAGAAAACTTATACAACATGCATCACCAATTTTCAATATTGTATGGGTTTTCTCCTCACACCGAGGCTTAGTCCCCTACTGTTTGTCGAAATGACATTATTTTTTATAACTGGATAGACGCTTACATTGACCGGTCTTAAAAAGATCACTAATTTCATAAAAATCAAACCCTTCTTATGAGAAAGCTCATCTATGCCATCAACCTGACCCTCGACGGCTGCTTCGAACACACCGCAGTAGGCCCGCCCGATGCGGAAGTGTTCCAGGATTATATCAACCTGGTGCGGGGCGCCGGCGCGTTCGTTTACGGGCGTACAACCTATGAATTGATGGTTCCTTACTGGCCCGACGTAGCCAAGGACGAGTCGGCATCAGAAAAAGAGGTTGAATATGCCGAGGCATTTTGCGCAGTCGATCAAATGGTAGTCGTCTCAAAATCCCTGGAAAAAGCTGAGGGAAACAATGCGCAGATCATTCGCACGAACCTAAAAGAAGAAATACTAAAACTGAAACAACAGGAAGGCAAGTATATGTTAACCGGCGGCATCGATCTTCCCTCGCAATTGATACAGCTTGGCCTGGTCGATGAATATCTCTTCCTCATTTACCCCACTTTCGGAGGCAAAGGGAAACGGCTATTTGAAAATGCAGACCTGGCGGAGAGGTTAAGATTAAAACTGGTTGACACGAAAGTCTTTGAATCGGGGAGCGTTTTGCTGAGGTATGTGAAGGGTTAGCGGGTTAAGTGAATACGGTAAGCTGCGCATGGTTTACATAATTTCATGTATTTCCAAATTAAATCACTGATAATCAATATATTATTGTATTTTACACAACAAAAGTGTAAACCATAACGGTGAATAATATTATGGTTATTTAACGGAATCTACTTCACATATTAAATCTCCAACATAAAAGTTATAAACGTCCCAAATCGCATTTTTGCTGATCTTGGTTTCAGGAGAATAATAGACTTGATTAACGATAAGAAATGTTTCTGTTTCTGTTAGTCTTTTCAATTTTTTGCCATAAACAAAATATTTGCCGTTTTCTTTTAACGTGGTTGCAAGTTTTTCATTCATAAAACCAATTATGTCAAAATTCAATCTGTCAGACAATCTGGTAGATTCATTGCTATCGTAATTATCGCTGTAAAACTGAACAAGTGCTCCTTTACCATGTGGATTTTTCCCTATACGAAAAACCTTTAAAGGTATGTCGTTTAAATATCCCAGCGGCACCACGCTGTCGATTTTATGTTGAAGGTAGTCTGCTGCATTATCTCGTACAATTTGATTGTCCTTATAGTTAGGGAACTTTTTTTCAAGTTGTTGCAATATTGGATCAATTTTCCGAAGCCGAATCTGCGTAATATTTGACTGATTTGTCTGCGGTACGTCGCAAGACAGCAATGAAGACAAAAAGCAAAGAATAATTAGATTTTTTTTCATGATAAAGGATTTAAATTGTATATCAAATAGGTTCGCAATAAATCTACAAAAATCTAACAGATACAAACTGACTTTAGTAATTTGTCGTTGCAAACTACAAACATCGGTTTAGCTAAGTGATATTATCAAAACACTAAAAACAACAAAGCCCGATATTTTCATACCAGGCTTTGTACTCGGGGCGGGAATCGAACCCGCACGATCTTTTAGGATCACAGGATTTTAAGTCCTGCGTGTCTACCAGTTCCACCACCCGAGCAGGTGATTTACCCATTAAAAACAAATCCCTTCTTTTCAGAAGGGATCGGAGAGCGAAAGACGAGATTCGAACTCGCGACCCCGACCTTGGCAAGGTCGTGCTCTACCAACTGAGCTACTTTCGCATTTACAAACTACTTTCGCGTTTGCGGAGTGCAAATATAGAGAGAAATGACTATTCTGCAAGCAGCGAAGTCAATTTTTTTGAATTTGTACGTTAACACGCTGATTTTGTTGAACTAAACCCTGCCGTGATTTAACGCCTGCAAGCGTTAAAACTTTGTATCTAAATCCTTACCTTGTAAAACAGGCGCTTGCAAAACAAATTCAACCTGCCGGCCTTTATCCTTTCTGATGCCAAAATGGTTAAAATATAGCCTCGGGATATTTGCCTTGCTGCTGATATTAGCGGCATTGCTGGTAATTGGAACGTTGGTTTATGTTACTTATAACAGGGATAAGGTACTAAAGCTGGTAAGCGCCGAGCTGAATCAAAAGCTGGACGGTAAGATCATCATCGGCGATATGCGGCCGCAATTCTTTAAACGTTTTCCAAATGTTTCGCTTGAGTTGAGAAATGTTAAAATACTCGACCGGAAATTTGCCGAACATCATCATATCCTGCTCGATGCCAAGGAATTTTATGTTTCCCTTAATGCTGTTTCGCTATTTACGAGCAAGGCCAGCATCAAACGCATAGATATCGATGACGCCTCGGCCGACCTGTACACCGACAGCACCGGCTACAGCAACCTGAGCGTTTTCGGTGTAAAACACAAGAAATCTGCAAAAGGGCAGGGAAAAGGCGGGCCACCGCCGGAGTTGCAACAGTTCAGTTTTTCGGAGCTTGACCTGAAAGTTGAGGATAAACGAAACGGCAAGCTTTTTCACTTTACCGTCAACGATATGACCGGAAGCATGGCTATGACCGATGAAGGGTGGCAATCCGACTTTCACCTGGGCATTTTGGCCCGCAGCATGTCATTCAAAACACAGAACGGCAGTTTTATAAAAAACCAGCCGGTGACGGGCGATTTTTCAGCTCAGGGCGATGAAGAAGGCAAAATAATGGTACGTTCGGACGCGCTGCGGATCGGGCCCAATACTTTCAAACTGGACGCGATATTCGGGGCCAATAAACGTCCGGCCGATTTTGCCATACACTTATCCTGCGACGAGATCAGCTGGCGGCAAGCCTCCGCCCTGCTGGCCGATAATATAAAAAGAAAACTGGATCAATATAATCTCAGTCAGCCCGTTTCGGTCACCGCTCGCATCGACGGCAGTTTTGCAGGCGGCGGCGACCCGTTCCTTTACATTATTGCCAAAATTCGCAACAGCGATATTTCAACACCTGTAATTGTGCTGAACAGTTGCAGCCTGAATGCCATATTTACCAACAACTACCAGAAAGGCAAGGGTTTTAATGACGACAACTCGGTGATACGGTTCGATACATTGACCGGCAGTTACAAGCATATTCCGTTTACCATCGATACGGGCAGTATTGTTAACCTGAACAAACCCATCGCCACGGGCAACATCCGGGCTGATTTTGCTGCTGCAAACCTGAATGGTCTGCTGGGCAACAGCATAGCGCACTTTACAAAGGGACGGGCCCTTGTGAGCCTGATTTACAAAGGCGATATTGTTAATTACGAATTGAACAAACCTTTTGTGTATGGCTCCATCGACCTTAAAAACGTTAATGTAACTTACGTACCCGACAACCTGAAATTGGTGAACAGTTCCATCTCGCTCGACTTTATCAAAAATGCGTTGGTCTTGAGAAACATCCGGATGCAAACCGGCCATAGTGTGGTGTTTATGGATGGGCGTATAAAAAACTTCATGAATTTGTATTACACCGAGCCGCAAAAGATCGTGTTCACTATGCAGATCCATAGTCCTCAATTGTTTCTGGGCGAGTTTCTGGGTTTCCTGGGCGCTACCGAATCTGAGCCGGCAAAAAAAGCCAGACCTTCCGAAAACACTGGTAATGCCATCGATCAGTTGAGTAATGTGCTGGAGAAAAGCAGCACCGAAATGAACCTGGATGTGGATAATGTGCACTACCGAAATTTCCTGGCAACTGACGCCCACGCCGAGCTGCTGACGAGCGAAGATGCGGTGGCGATCAAAAATGTGAGCCTGAAACATGCTGGGGGAGTTTTAAGAATGAGCGGCTTATTGCAAAAAGGCAGCGATCTGAACAAATTGTCGTTAAGTACAACCATCAGCCATGTCGACGTTAATGAATTCTTTAAATCTTTTGACAATTTCGGCCTGAGCGATTTTACGAGCGATAACCTGCGGGGCTACCTGTCAGCCAAAACACTGATCACCGCGGGATTGACCGACGATGACCAATTGGTTAAAAATTCGATCAACGGCACTTTGGACGTCAACCTGCAGCAGGGCGAACTGGTCGATTTTAAGCCGATTTACAGCATCGGCAAATTCGCTTTCCCTTTCCGGGACCTGAAGCATATCCGCATACGGGAACTGAATGCACGGTTTGATGTGAACGGCGACAAGTTTAAAGTCTACCCGTTAAAACTTAGCTCCAGCGCGATCAACATGGATGTTTCGGGCGAGTATGGGATCAGCAAGGGCACCGATCTTTTCATCGATGTACCGCTTAGAAACCCTAAAAAAGATACGACCATTACTGATCCCAAAAAATTAGAAAAGAAACGTTACCACGGAATAGTGCTCCACCTGGAAGCCAAATCGGATTCGACCGGGAAAATTAAGATCGGTTTGGTGAAGGGCGATAAAAAGAAAGAAGATTAGTATTTTAGGACATGCGCCGATTGATATTCTTTCTCTGCCTCGTTCTGTCTTCGTGTGCAGCAAACCGCATGGTTGAAACGGATCTGTATTTCGGCCTTTCGAAGCCCGGCGGCGGGATGGTGACCGAACAGGAGTGGGATAATTTCAAAAACGACCAGGTGTGCCGTGTATTCAAAGAAGGCAATACCATCATCGATGCCACCGGCAACTGGCTCGATCCGAAAACAGGCAAGTCAGTAACCGAGCCATCGCGCATAGTGATCTGCCTGCATAAAAACAACGCCAAAATTTCCAGGCAGATAGATAGCCTGCGGCAAAAGTACAAGACCTTATTTAACCAGGAATCGGTTTTGCGCGTGGATAAGAAAGCGGCGGTTTCTTTTTAATTTTTCGCCTAACCAAAGGACATATTACGTGTTTTACTTAACAATCCTAATTTCACCTCATCATGAAGATTGCATTAGCCTCGCCCCCATTCCCCAAGTCCATCGAAGACGGCCTTTCATGGGTCGAAAAAATGATCGTGGAAGCTGCTGAAAAGCAAGCTGAGATTATTTGTTTTCCTGAATCCTACATACCTGGCTTGAAGGGCGTCGGGTTTGAGGTTGAGCCACATTCGCCCAAAAAACTTCAGGCAGCTTTAAAAAAGGCGCAAGGATGGGCAAAAGAAAATCATATCGCCGTTATCATGACCATGGACTGGGACCATGAGGGGCAAATACTCAATGTGGCGCACGTGATATCTGCGGACGGCGACCTATTGGGCTATCAAACCAAAAACCAGTTAGACCCATCGGAGGACGCTATATTCATTCCAGGCACCGAGCGCCATATTTTTGAGGTGAATGGGGTAAAATTCGGGATAACGATTTGTCATGAAGGTTTCCGCTATCCCGAATCAGTACGATGGGCGGCCCGGCGTGACGCGAAGATCGTCTTTCACCCGCATTGCACCGGCAGCGATATGCAGGGCGACCACCTGATAGAATGGGGTAATAAAAACAATCCTTATTACGAAAAGGCAATGATGATGCGGGCCATGGAAAACACCATCTATTTTGCCAGCGTAAACTATACCATGCATTTCCCGGAATCGGCCACCTCATTGATCGATCCGGATGGCAACTGCATCGCTTATCAGCCTTACAGCGAACCGGGAGTGCTTGTAGCCGACATCGATCCAGAAAAGGCAACCGGCTTGCTTGCAAAACGATTTAAGCCGGGCCTGTATTCCGAATATGCTAACTCATTTTAAATGAAATAATTTCACTTGTTCAGCCTATAAAGTTTATATTCGGTAAACCAAATATTCCGATTATGAAACCTGCCGGGCTGATCGTGGCTTTGCTGCTTTGCTTATCCGTTTCTGGCTTTAAAAACGCACGAAATGGCCGCTGGCAAAAATTGTTCAATGGCAAGGACCTTACAGGATGGGACACTTATATCGGCCCCGACCTGGACGATAAAGGCAAACCTATTACCGGCGTACCTATCGGACTTAATAATGATCCGCGGCATGTCTTTACCGTTGTAAATGACCATGGCGAAAATGTTATCCGTATTTCAGGTGAGAACTGGGGCGCTATATCCACCAAAAAAGAATACGAAAATTATCACCTTCGGCTACAGTTCAAGTGGGGTACGCTGATATGGGGACAAAAGAAAGGGCAGAAAAAGGACAGCGGCCTGCTTTACCATTCCGTAGGCAAATACGGTGCGGACTATGGCGCCTGGATGCGTTCACAGGAATTCCAGATCGAACAGGGTAATTGCGGCGATTACTGGGGTGTAGCCGGCGGAATGGCGGATATACCGGCGGTAAAAGGACCGGGGACTGACTATGTTTATAATCCACAAGGCACGCTCACTACTTTCAGCGAGGGAAGCAAACCCCAGGGCAGGCATTGTGTAAAACAGGGCGATGGCGAAAATGCAACGGGCGACTGGAATACGATAGACCTGTATTGCCACGGGGATACAAGTATTCATGTGGTAAATGGCAAAGTAATGATGATATTATACCATAACCGGCAGAACGATAACGGCAGCGAATCGCCCCTTGCCAAAGGTAAAATACAGATACAATCGGAAGGCGCAGAAGTATACTACCGGGGAATAGAGATCCAGCCGATCGATAAACTCCCTGTTGAATTGCTAAAATAACCCGGTCACAGCATGGCAAAAACCGCAGGACTTACCGATGCAGAAGAAGTAACTGCGCACATTCAAAAGCTTGAACCAGGTCTGCGCAAGATCATTGAAAAGCTGCGCGGGATCATACTGGATATCGACAAAGAAATCGGCGAACGGATTAAATGGAACAACCCGAGCTTTTATTACACGGGTGAAATGCAGCCCTTCGACCCAAAAGAATACAAGCGGGAGATCATCGTTTTCAACTTATTTAAAGGCCGGATTATGCTGGTGTTCCCCAGCGGCGCGAAAATTAATGACATGATGGGTTTCCTGGAAGGCGATTATAAAGACGGCCGAAGGATACATATTTTTAAGGACATGGACGACGTGCTGGCCAAAGAGAAAACACTGCAGCATGTGATTAGGGAATGGCTTAAACTCGTAGAAAAATAATTTGAAGTGATATGAAACGAAAAAAATTCATACAATTGGGCACAACTTTAATGGCGGCCCCTTTGGTGTCGCGACTGAACAGCATGGCATTTCCTGAAATACTTCAACAACAGCGACGATTACAAAACTGGTCGGGCAACCTTATCTACAGCACCGCCGATGTGCAATACCCAAAGTCGGTTGCCGAAGTACAGAGCCTTATAAAAAAGCACAATAAGCTGAAAGCGCTTGGAACACGTCACTGCTTCAACACCATTGCCGACAGCCGCGACGATCTTGTTTCGAGCAAAGAACTGAATAAAGTAATATCGCTGGATAAAAAGGCGCACACCGTAACAGTAGAAGGCGGCATTAAATACGGCGAGCTTGCTCCCTGGCTGGATAAACAGGGATACGCCCTGCACAACCTGGCCTCGCTGCCGCATATTTCGGTTGCTGGGTCTATTACCACCGCCACCCATGGTTCGGGTATAAAAAACGGGAATTTGTCCTCCGCTGTCACGGGCCTGGAGATCGTCAAGGCCGACGGCAGCATCGTTCATCTGTCAAAAGCTGACGGCGAAAAATTTAATGCCGCGGTTGTCGGCCTGGGCGCTTTGGGCTTTATCACCAAAGTTACGCTGCAAGTACAACCAACTTACATGGTTGCCCAGCGGGTGTTCCTGAAGCTGCCCATGTCGCAGTTAAAGCAACATTTTGAGGATATCATGTCGGCAGGTTATAGCGTAAGCTTGTTTACCGACTGGCAAAGCGACAGCATCAACGAGGTTTGGATCAAAAGCCGTATCGGTACCGACAAGGAACAAAACCAGGCCGAATTTTACGGCGCGAAAGCCGCAACGAAGAACCTGCACCCCATCATGGATCATCCGGCCGAAAGCTGTACCGAACAAATGGGCGTGCCCGGGCCGTGGTACGAACGTTTGCCACACTTTAAAATGGGCTTTACACCCAGCAGCGGCAAGGAGTTGCAGTCGGAATATTTTGTACCGCTGCATCATGCCGTTGAAGCAATCGAAGCGGTGTCGCGACTTGGGAAGCAGGTCGGTCCGCATTTGTTTATTACCGAAATACGCGCGATTGCTGCTGACCATTTATGGATGAGCCCCTGCCACGACCAGACGTCGGTGACCATACATTTCACCTGGAAGCAAGACACCGAAGCCGTAATGAAACTGCTGCCAATTATCGAAAAAGAATTGCATCCCTTTAATCCGAGACCTCATTGGGGCAAATTATTTACTATCGAACCTAAAGTGCTGCGGTCGCGGTACGAGAAAGTTGAAGATTTTAAAAAGTTGGTGGCGGAATTTGATCCTGCGGGTAAATTCAGGAATGTATTTTTGGAGCGTAATTTATATTCATAAAAGACAAACCGAACTATCTTTCTAATTCCTCCATTTTTACAGGCTCGATAAATATCTGTTTGATCCGCGGAAATTCCTTTTTAATATTATGAGTGATGCGCTCGATACCGTCGGTAATTTGCCTGGTGGTCAAGTCATCTTTAAAAACAGTATTTAATTGCAGTATCACCTCTTCGGGCGACAAGTACATGGAAAAGTGCCTCTTTACCTTCATAACGGCATCATCCGCTTCAGCTATTTTTACGATTTTTCTTAATGTCTTGCGGCTCGTAGTTTCACCCATGAGCAGGCTTTTGCTTTCACGCACCAATATCAGCGAGATAACGATCAGCATCACGCCGATCAGCATGGAAGCAATCCCATCAAAATGAGGCTTATGGAAATATCGCCCTAAGAATATCCCCGCGAAAGCGATCACTATGCCGGCTACATCGCCCGCATCGCCCAGCAGCGTGATGAATACGGATGGGTCCTTACTTTGTTTAATAGCCGCCCAGAAGGTCGTTTTACCGCGCTCCTTGTTAAAGGCTTTCATTGCAGCGATCATAGAAACCAACGTGAATGCGAGGGCAACGGCCAATATACCGTAATTCCAGGCTACACTCCCTTCCAGGTAAGGCCGGCGGAAACGCAAAAGTCCCTCATAAAATGAAATGCAACCGCCCACGATAAAAATAATAAGCGACACAATGAACGACCAGAAATACAGTTCCCTGCCATAGCCGAACGGCCGGCGTTTATCCGCTCGCCGGCGGCTGAGCCTGATTCCCCATATTAACAACAATTGGCTGATGGTGTCGATAACGGAGTGTATACCTTCGGATATCATTGCCGAACTGCCGGTAAACGCCGCAGCAATAAATTTGGAGATTGCGATAAGCATGTCCACCGCCAGTGACACATATATGAACGACCTGGATTCCATTGTCAGTATGTAGGTCTAACAACTTCGACGTTTACATGTTGCGTGTAAATTGTATTTCCTGTCGCCCCGGCGTGTCAATGTCCCAGGTTTTTGGCTTTTGCAGTGCTAACTACTAACGTAACGGAACATCCACACTTCATTGTGTATTGTGATATTTTGGATACATCCCAAAGGTTGTTACCGGCAATTAATGGATACCCGGCATCGCGTTTAATGTGCCGCATCTCATTTTTAAATGAGACTACCGTCATGCTTTTACACACCGTACGGAGCCATTTTTGCGATCAATAATGGAATATCGAAATTTCCAAAACAATTATGCTCCGCGCATCAGACAATTTTTTAACCCGGAAGAAAACCTATTTCCATTGAAGTTGTTACTTTTTCAATTCAATGCGGGCAACCCCTTTAAATTAAATATATTATGAAAAAAATTCCTTTACTTACGCTAATGGCGCTTACCCTTTTTGCGGCGTGCAAAAAGGACAACCTGTCCGGCAACAAAACCGGCCCTAATTCATCAAAGAAAATGGATACGCTGCAGGGAGCCATTACCGCTGACCGTTCACTCGATCCCAGTAAGGATTATTTCCTGAAAGGACAAGTTTACGTAAAAAACAATGCCACGCTCACCATCCCGGCCGGTATCACCGTGTATGCCCAGGTGAATTCCAGCCGCTCGTTCAAAAGTGCGCTGATCATTACCCAGGGCTCGAAGATCAACATCAACGGCACCGTCGACAAGCCTGTCGTATTTACATCGGCGGCGACAAGCAAGCAGCCAGGGGACTGGGGCGCTATCGTTATTTTGGGCAAAGCGCCGACCAATTCGGCTTCAGGAAACAACGCCGCCGGCTTGCCGATATCGGCCGACACCCAATACGGGGGCAATGTGCCGAACGACAATTCAGGCTCTATTACCTATCTCCGCCTGGAATACACTGGAGGCCTTAATCCGCCGGCCGAAAATGAATGGTCGGTTGATAAGGTGAGCGGCCTGGCGATGCTAAGCGTCGGCTCGGGCACTAAGGTTGATAATGTCATGGTGAAATACTCCAATGACGATAGCTTCCAATGGGTTGGCGGTACGGTAAATGCGACGCATTTGATCAGCTACAACGCGGGAGACGACGATTTCGATTTTGACATGGGCTATGAAGGCAACCTGCAGTTTTTAATCGGCTACCGTACCCATGCATCTTCGCAGGCATTGCGTGCCAATGGCGTTGAAAGCTATAACGACTCGATCCCAACGGAAAACACGCCTTTAACCCGGCCGGTTATTTCGAACATGACCCTTATTGGGCCACAGGGCGTTGACGCTGCCGAAACCAATATATGGATGGGCGTTTACATGCGTAAAGGCACACGTTTGGCTATCAGGAACTCGCTTGACGCTGAATTTTCAAAAGGCGCATTTATGGATTGTCCGAAAACGCGCCCGGTAATACTGGCGGATAATGACGCCGAGTTCAGGCACAACCTCGTTGAAACCGACACACTGGATCGTGCATTTGCCTGGGACCAGGGCCATATCGTAGCTGTACCCGACCCGCAGATGACGACGTTTATGACCAACTCCGTTAATATGGATAGCGTTTTAAACGCCTCTGCCGATATGAAGTTAACGGCAATGTATAGTAGCAGCGGTGCTCCTGATCTTACACCCGCATCAGGCTCGCCGGCTTTACAAGGGGCCGATTTTACAGGCGTCGACTTTTCAAATTCATTTTTTGTCCCAACCTCGTACCGGGGCGCTATCGGAACAAATAACTGGGCTGCGCAGAGCGCCTGGGCCGACTGGAAATAGGATTTGTTTGTTTTGAATTGATATATGGTGAAAAGCTGATCATCTGCGGGTGGTCAGCTTTTTTATTTGGTCATTTTAACGGGCAGGATGTGGCCGTTTTTATCAAAAAATAATTCATCGATACAAACAACACGGTGATTGGCCGCGGTTTCGCCTAAGGGCCTCCGATGGTAAACAATGTAATATTTATCATCGTTCGGTGAATGGATCACGGAATGATGCCCGGCGCCGGTTGCAATCGCGGGGTCCTGCTGCAATATAGTAGCCAAACGTTTGAACGGCCCGAACGGCGATTTCGACATAGCGTAGGCAACCTTATAGTCGGGTCCGCCCCACCCTCCTTCCGACCACATAAAATAATAATAGCCATTCCGGTACATCATATAAGGCCCTTCGACATAACCTTGCGGGGTTATTTCTTTATAAAGCGAGCCATCCGGCATCGGTTCGATACCTGAAAAATCACTCTTAAGCTTTACCACATTGCAATGCCCCCAGCCACCGTAGTACATATAGTACGACCCATCCCTGTCTTTAAAAACATATTGGTCTATCGGCTGCGCGCCATTGACGATTTCATTTATTAAAGGCCGCCCGAGCAAATCTTTATAAGGTCCTTCGGGCTTATCGGCAACTGCCACGCCAATACCGCCGACTTCGCCTTTATGCACATCATTCGCACCAAAGAAAAAATAGTATTTGCCATCTTTCTGCAATACCGCCGGCGCCCACATGGCTCGTTTTGCCCACTTAACTGCCGAGGTGTCCAGGATATCATGATGTATTTCCCAATGCTTCAGATCCTTTGATGAAAAGGCGTCGAAAAACACCTGTTTATTGTAAGCATCCGAATAAGTTGGAAACACCCAGTAAGTGTCGCCGTACTTTATGCCTTCCGGATCCGCATACCAACCCTTGATTATCGGGTTATTCAATTGCGCAAAGACGACAGTTGAACTAAAACAAAGCAAAAGCGATGCAGTTAATTTTCTCATGGGGCTAAAATAAAATCATTCCTTATCTTTCCCAACTCATTTAACCTATGTACGACATTTGCTCTATCGGTCATATAACGCAAGACAAGGTAGTTACTCCGCGCTCGGTCAATTACATGCCCGGCGGAACAGCCTATTATTTTTCTTCGGCCCTGCAAAATCTTGATACGAATTACCTGCTCGTCACCTCGGTGGGCGAAAGCGAACAGCGTTATGTGGACGACCTGCGCAACAAGGGCATTAATGTAATTGCCTACCCAAGCGCAACCAGTGTGTATTTTGAAAATATTTATGGCGACAACCCCGACAATCGTACTCAAAACGTACTCGCGCTTGCCGATCCATTCACGGTGGGACAATTGGCCCGCATCGAAGCCCGAACTTTTCACCTGGGTCCGTTACTGGCTGGTGATATCCCCGTCAGCCTGATACAGTTTCTAGCTTCAAAGGGCTTGGTTTCACTCGATGTACAGGGTTACCTGCGAAAGGTTGAAAACAGGAAAGTTTATCCAACAGACTGGCCCGAGAAACAACAGGCACTGCAATACGTCGATATACTGAAAGCCGATGAAACGGAAATGGCCGTTCTAACCGGGCGCCCGGATCTGCATGAAGGCGTAAAAATCCTTGCCGATTGGGGAGTAAAGGAAGCCGTGATCACCAACGGCAGTATGGGGTCGGCCATATACAGCAATGGCATGCTTTACCATATTCCGGCTTACTTTCCGCCGGAAATTGCCGACACGACGGGTTGCGGTGACACGTACATGGCAGGCTACCTGTACAAGCGGTCGAAGGGGGCCGACGCGGAGCAAGCGGGTCATTTTGCCGCAGGCATGGCCGGACTTAAAACCGCTTCATCCGGGCCGTTTACCGGTACCGAGGAAGAAATACTTGCGCTGATAGCTAATACCAAATAGCCCTTAGATCAGTAAAAGGACTAATTGATTTTTTAACCTTTGCTATTATTCTATATTTCCATACATTTAATATCGACGGAGCACGCGGGCTTATGAAAAAACTTTTTACAATCGTCCTTCTTATTACGAGCTGCCAGGTCATTGCGCAGCAAGATTCGCTCAAGGTTTTCAATGCAAACCGCGTCAGAATCACCTCGACCGGAATGGAAGTGCTGGGAAGTTGGGGCATAGCCAACCTTGGTGGCGGGTTAGTTGGCTGGAATGTTCAGGCATCGCATGAAATGCGGTATTTTTTCCAGATGAATACTGCCTGGGGGGCGGTCGATTTTGCAACAGCCTTACTTGGCTACAGCGGAACTCAAAAGAACAAGAAGAAACCGCTTACCGCCGCCGAAACCATTAAAGAACAGGACAGGATACAGAAAATATTCTTCGTAAACGGCTGCCTTGATGTAGCCTACATCGGTACCGGGTTGTACCTGAAATTAAACGGCGACTCGCGTAATTCGCCGATGATGAGGGGCTACGGCGAGTCGCTGCTGATGCAGGGCGGTTTCCTGCTAATATTCGACGGGTTGATGTACCAATCCGAGAAGGCAAACGGCGGTAAACTGCACCAGTTTCTTGAAAAGCACCCGGTTACTTTTGACGGCCGCAGGGTCGGAATAATCTTTCGCATGTAACCTGCTGTAAGTAACAATACCGATACTTTTTGTATATCAGCCATCGGCGGCTTGGGCTAAAACTGTGATCGGGCTATATTTGAGCATAACCGATATATCCTGATGAACACAAAAACAATTCTTTTCCCGGTAATCCTTTGTTCGGTTTTCGCAGTGGGCAAAGCTCAAACCGGTACTACCACCGTCACCGAATGGCAATATGGCAAAAACGGCGCAGTTTCACTCACCTATGATGATGCTTCACGGCACCAGTTTACACGGGCGCTGCCGATAATGGAACGCTTGAAATTACCGGCGACTTTTTTTGTGATCACCGGGCCGATAACAGGTTCAAAATATCACGGCAAATTTATCGGCAGGCCGGTGGAGGAGATCATTAAAGAGTCGGCGACTATTCCTACAGACGACCAGAATTTCCTGGAGCGTTGTTCGGCAGCAGGATATTTAGGTTATAAAGGTACCATCTCTTATCACACTCGTGCCGGAAGTGCGTACGACTCCGGCCACAAAGAAAGGGCATTCAAGCTGATGGATTCGCTGTATGCCAAAGTACGTCAGGGCGACTTTCCGAAAGGCTACGAGCCGTGTCCCGAATATCTGCAGGCCGAAGGTTCAAGCTGGGAAGACTTTAAGAAAGACGCTGCCAAAGGATATGAAATAGCAAGCCATTCCATTACCCATGCAACCATGCCTGGACTTGATTCAGTGAATATCGCTTACGAACTCACAAAAAGTAAGGAGGATATACTAAATCACCTTGGCCCTAAATATACTTTCTCGTGCGAAGTGCCTTATGGTTACGAGAACGAGCGGGTAATGAAAATTGCTTACCAGTTCTATCCCGCCTTCCGCAACCGCATGCCCGAACCCTGGCTGAAAGAGATCGACCGTGCAAGCAGGAAAATACCGCATCCTACCGATAAAGATTATGTTCAATGGCAGCGGGGAGCAACTACCAAAACACCTCTGCCGTTAATGAAATCGTGGGTGGACACGGCATATAACAGCAAAGACCTATGGCTGGTGCTGGTTTTTCACGGTGTAGATAGCCTGGGTTATGAAGCCCTGAACCACCAATTACTGGATCAGTATTTCCAATACATTAAAGGGAAAGAGAATAAACTTTGGATAACTACTTTTGGCGACGCGACCCGTTACATGCGCGAACGTGAGGCTGCGAATGTTAAATCCGCTGAGAAAGCCGGCAAGATCATGGTTACATTAACCCATTCGTTGGATAAAAGCATGTATTATTTGCCGCTGACACTGAAAACTTATGTCCCGTCTGCCTGGAAAAGTGTTAAGGTTCAGCAGGGAAAAAGTGTTAAGCATGTCAAGGTTCAGCAGGATGAAAAAGGAAGGTTTGTGCTTTACCAGGCCAGGGCAAATGCGGGCGCGGTTACACTATCGAATTCCTGACTTTTGCTAAAAAAGAATTGCCGCTACGATTCCGCTTTAACGAAAAATAACTAATACGTAAGCTCAATTTGCACCGAAGGGACATGATCTAGGTCACTCATTTTCAAACATTTCGTCACTTATATTATTTCCCATATGGACTATGTTTGACTGTTGGCTTAAAGGCTGGCTACTGGTACCGGATCATGTCATTCAGAGTCAAATACCTTATTTTTTCCATTGCAATCGCCGGCAACCTGCGATCGTTGGCGCAAGACAGTACCCTGATCAATAAAACCCTGCGCTGGAACCTTCAACAGTGCATCGAATATGCCAAAAAGAACAACATCCAGATCAATACGCTTAGGCTAAGTCAAAAAATCGCAAAGCAGGAATATCTGCTGGCCAGGGCTGGTCGTTTGCCAAACCTTTCGGGCGGCGCGTCTCAGAATTTTATTCACCAGGACAGGCGTGGCAATGTAGCTCTCGTAAACGGCAATAGTGTGGTTACCGGTGGCGGCTCGGGTATCACATCGTCCGGGCAGTACGCGCTTAATTCGTCAGTCACGCTCTATAACGGCAACTACATCAATAACAATATTGTACAAAAAAATCTTGACGTCGAATCGGCCAGCCTGAACATCATCCAGCAGGAAAATGATATTACCTTACAGATCACCCAGGCTTACCTGGTCGTTCTGCAGGATAAAGAAAACATTATTACCGATACGTCGGTGGTTAACACTTCTCAGGCACAGGTTAAGCTGGAACAGCAACGATACGACGTAGGCGCGGCTGCCAAAAAAGACCTGATCCAGTTACAGGCGCAAAACGCTACCGATCGATACAACCTCACTAATGCCATTAACACCGAAAAGGCAGACTTGCTTACACTAAAACAGTTGCTTCTGCTTCCTACCGATGCAGATTTTGACATCACCAGGCCCGACACGCTCGTTGTGCCCAATATCGTTTCTGTTCCACTGAGAAGTACTGAGGACACAGCGTTCAAATACCGTCCCGAAATAAAGAACGGCCAACTGGGCGTGGATATAGCGCAATACGGGGTCAAATTGGCGCGCGCCGGCTATAAGCCTATTCTGACTGCAGGCGGCGCCATTGGCAGCCAATACGCGAGTGGCAGCCCTTACTTCGCACAATTGAACAATAACTTTTATCAGCAAATCGGGCTCACATTGTCCATCCCGATATTTACCCGAAGATCGGTTAAAACCCAGGTTGAGGAAGCGAAGATCAATGTCGACCAGGCACAGCTTAACTTCAATAATACCAGGATCACCCTTTCGCAGGAAGTAGAGCGGGCTTTCCTGGATGTGCAAAATGCACAAAGCCAGTACGACGCGGCAAATGTACAACTGAAATTCAACCAGGAAAATTACCGCATTGCAGCCGAACAGTTGAAAATAGGCGCGGTGAATACGGTCGATTTTCTGGTAGAAAAGACAGCCTATGTACAGGCAGAGCAGGCATTTATACAGGCCAAATACAACCTGCTGCTTACACAAAAGATATATGATTTTTATCGTGGGGTACCTATCACATTATAACGACGTGTCATCATGAAAAAAAGCTATAAAAGAATCATCATCATACTGATCATGCTCGCCGCCGCGGCCGTTGCCTGGTATTTCTTTGTCAGGAGGCCCGATGAGCCCGTGACCCTGCAAACCGCCAAACCGGCGCGGGGCTACATTGCGCAAAGCGTAACCGCTACGGGCAAGATTGAACCGGAGGATACCGTAGCAGTCGGAACGCAGGTATCAGGCATCATCAGATATTTATACGCCGACTTCAATTCGAAAGTAAAAAAAGGGCAATTGATTGCGGAGTTAGACAAATCGCTATTGCAGGCGACGCTGGATCAGTACAAAGGGAACCTGCAAAATGCCGAGAGTCAACTCGTATTCCAGCAAAACAATTTTAACCGGCAAAATCAACTATATAAAGTTGAGGCGATAAGCAAAGCCGATTATGACAGCGCGGTTAATTCGTACAATGCGGCTAAGTCAAATGTAGCGACGGCCAAAGCCCAGGTACGCCAGGCTGCAAAAAACCTGGCTTATGCCGATATCTATTCGCCTATCGACGGTGTGGTGCTGAACCGAAATATCAGTATCGGTCAAACGGTAGCGGCGAGCTTTAGCACACCCACCCTTTTCATTATCGCTAAAGATATTACAAGGATGCAGGTGCAGGCGAATGTTGATGAAGCCGATATCGGCGATGTAAAGCAGGGCGACAGGGCCACATTTACGGTTGACGCCTTTATCAACGACCAGTTTAACGGAATAGTAAAAGAAATAAGATTGCATCCCTCCGTTTCGGCCAACGTAGTCACCTACACGACAATGATCAACGCGCCAAACAACGATATGAAACTGAAACCGGGTATGACCGCCAATATTATCATCTACACTAAAGAGGTGAATAACGCATTGCTGATCCCGGTGAAAGCTTTAACGTTCACTCCCGACTCGTCGCTTTTGAAGAGTTATCAAATAGAAGGCCAGGCAGGCCGGAAAAGAACGACCACGCTTTCGGGCGCAGGTAATGGAGCCGGCGGCAACACCGCAGCCATCCACACCGCAAAAAGCAGAAAAGACACTTCCGCCACACTAAGGCAGAAAGCCACGGTGTGGCTGCTGCAGGGCAAAAAAATCGTGAGAAAAAGGATTATGACCGGGCTGAATGATAATTTACAGGTTGAGGTATTGTCGGGCCTGGGTGAAAACGATGTTGTTATAACCGGGGTTGCGGGCGGCAGCGTGTCCGCGGGCGCGGCAAGCCCGGGTGGAAGTCCGTTCCTGCCGCAACGGCGCAGAAGCGGCAGCAGTACCAGTGGTAACAGGGGGGGCCGATGAGCAAAAATATCCTTGATATAAAGGAATTGAAACGCGAGTTTAAAATGGGCGTGGAAACCGTGCGTGCGTTGCGGGGTGTATCATTTTCTGTCGATGCAGGTGAATTTGTGACGATCATGGGCAGCAGCGGCTCGGGTAAAACCACACTGCTTAATATTTTGGGTTGCTTGGACAAACCTACCTCGGGCGAGTATTTCCTGGATGGCGTGGATGTAAAAAAACTATCGGGCGATGAACTGGCGCAATTGCGGAACCGCAAGATCGGTTTCGTGTTCCAGTCGTATAATTTGCTGCCGCGAACGTCGGCCTTGGAAAATGTGGAGCTGCCTTTACTCTATAATCGTGATATAAGCATAAACGAACGGCGGAATCGCGCGATGCATGCATTGGAGTCCGTCAAATTAGCCGATCGTTTCGATCATACACCGAGCCAGCTTTCGGGCGGCCAGCAGCAGCGTGTAGCTATAGCGCGTGCGCTGGTGAACGAACCGGTAATGATACTGGCTGACGAAGCGACGGGTAATTTGGATAGCCGCACCTCGTACGAGATCATGTCGCTGGTACAGGAACTAAATTCGGAGCAGGGTAAAACCATAGTTTTCGTAACACACGAACCGGACATTGCCTCATTCAGCAGCCGCACAATTAGGCTTCGCGATGGCCAGGTACAATCCGATACCAAAAACGAGAACAAACGTTCGGCTAAAGAAGTACTTGCCAGTCTGCCGTCGACGGATGATTATTTGAATATACAGCAATGAACTTTTTCAATCTCTTCCGGATAGCCTATAAGGCGCTACAGCGTAATAAGCTGAGAGCTTTCCTAACCATGCTCGGTATTATTATCGGTGTGGCGGCGGTTATTGCGATGGTAGCTATCGGACAGGGATCGAAACAAAGCATACACGACCAGCTATCGGCCATGGGATCGAATATGATCACGATATTACCCGCCAGCAATCTTGCCGGTGGCGCCAGGATAGCCGGAAGCAGCTTTCAAACTCTTACGAGTAAAGATATTGCAGCATTGAAACGCAATGCGCAATACCTTACGGAAATATCGCCGTCGGTAAGCGCGAGAGGCCAGGCCATCAACGGTTCACTCAACTGGCCGACGCAGATGGCCGGAGTCGCTCCCGAATACCTTGACATCCGTAAACTTACGCTGCGCGACGGCGTTGCGTTTACCAATGACGATATACAAACCTCGGCAAAAGTCTGCCTGATCGGCCAGACAGTGATCGATAACATCTTCCCTAACGGCGAAAACCCCGTGGGCAAAGTCATCCGTTTCAATAAAATTCCGTTTAAGATTATCGGCATACTTAATCCAAAGGGAAATAACGCCTTCGGGCAGGACCAGGACGATATTCTGATAGCGCCGTACACCACGGTTCAAAAAAGAATACTGGCCACCATTTATTATCAAAACATATACGCTTCTGCCGAAAGTGAACAAGTGACCGATGAAGCCGTGGACGAAATGACCAGGATACTACGTACCTCGCACCGGTTGAGGGGTAACGAAGAAAACGATTTCCAGGTGCGGACACAGGCCGAATTAATCAATACGCTAAGCTCGACCAGCGGATTGCTTACCGTTCTGCTCACGGTAATTGCGGGCATATCGCTGGTTATCGGCGGTATCGGCATCATGAACATCATGTATGTATCCGTTACCGAACGCACCCGCGAGATCGGCCTGCGAATGTCTATCGGCGCACGCAGTAAGGACATCATGATGCAATTCCTGATGGAGGCCATCCTGATCAGCATCACCGGCGGCATCATCGGGGTGTTGCTTGGCATATTGTCGACCCAGGTGGTTACAATGACGCTCAAATGGCCAACCATCATATCGCAATCGTCTGTATTACTATCATTCGTTGTTTGCGCCCTGACAGGCATATTTTTCGGGTACTATCCTGCCCAAAAAGCAGCCCGCCTCGACCCGATAGAAGCCTTACGTTACGAATAGTCACGAAAATCCTGTCAACTTTTTTATATTTTTGCGCGTTAAGTGCAGACGATCTTTCAAAACTGATCGTTACCTATCCCGATAAATGGATATATCAGTAGTTGTACCTCTTTATAACGAAGTAGAATCGTTGCCGGAGCTGACCTCGTGGATCAGCCGGGTAATGTTTGAGAACAAATATTCCTACGAGATCATCCTGGTTGACGACGGCAGCACTGACGGTTCCTGGGAGATGATCGGCAAACTGCGTGAAAACAATCCATCGATCAAGGGGATCAAATTCAGGCGTAATTACGGCAAATCAGCCGCGCTCAACGTAGGCTTTGAAGCGGCCAAAGGCAACGTGGTGATCACCATGGACGCCGATCTGCAGGACAGTCCCGACGAAATCCCTCAGCTATACCGTCGTATTACCGAGGATAAATACGACCTGGTTTCGGGCTGGAAAGCCAAACGTTACGATCCGCTGACCAAAACATTGCCCACCAAACTTTTCAATTCGGTAACGCGTAAAATGTCGGGCATCAAAAACCTGCACGATTTTAATTGCGGCCTTAAGGCATACCGGCAGAACGTGGTTAAAAACATCGAGGTTTACGGCGAAATGCACCGGTATATCCCGGTTATAGCCAAGTGGGCAGGTTTTACAAAGATCGGCGAGCAAATTGTTGAACATCGTGCGAGAAAGTACGGCAAGACCAAGTTCGGTATGAGCCGGTTTATCAATGGCTTCCTCGACCTGCTTTCCATATTTTTTGTCGGAAAATTCGGTAAACGCCCTATGCACTTCTTCGGCACAATGGGCGTGTTAAGTTTTCTTGCCGGTATGATCATTACGATATGGATGATCAGCGACAAGCTGTATTCCATCGCCCATAATCAGCATTACAGGGATATTACCGAACAACCTTTGTTCTATATTGCTTTGGTTGCGATCATTTTGGGCTCTCAGTTATTCCTTACCGGGTTTGTGGCCGAACTGGTCGCTCGCAGCTCGCACGACCGGAACCATTACCAGGTGGAGGAGCGGATTTAATTTGAAAATTATACCATTTGAAAATTTGAAAATGATTCTATTGCAAACAGACAATCTAAACTCAAGCAATTTTCAAATCTTCAAATTTTCAAATTGATCAATAAAAACTACATGCTCTTCTCCGTTATCATACCGCTTTATAACCGTCCGCAGGAGATCAAAGAACTGCTGGAAACACTCATTACCCAAACCTATAAAGAGTTTGAGGTACTGGTTATCGAGGACGGTTCAGTAAATGATGCGGAGGAAATAGTAAAAAGTTTTGAGGACAAATTAGACGTCCGGTATTTTAAAAAGCCAAATGAAGGCCAGGGCTTTACCCGCAACTACGGCTTTGCCAGGGCAAAAGGCGATTACTTTGTGATCTTCGACTCCGACTGCCTGATCCCTGAAAACTATTTTGAAACCGTAAACAATTACCTGCAAACCAACTGGCTGGATGCTTACGGCGGGCCGGATGATTCGCACCCATCGTTTACGCCGGTACAAAAGGCCATCAGCTACAGCATGACCTCCCCATTTACTACCGGCGGCATTCGCGGCCGCAAAAAAGGCATCGGCGAATTTACGCCGCGCAGTTTTAACATGGGTGTTTCCCGTCGCGCGTGGGAAAACGTCGGCGGCTTTGCTATCACCCGTTCGGCCGAGGACCTGGAATACAGCATCCGCATCCGTTCGGCAGGGTTTAAGATCGGATTGATACCTGACGCTAAAGTTTACCACAAGCGCCGGACTAATTTCCTGCAGTTTTATAAACAAATTCATTTCTTCGGCCGGGCGAGGATCAACCTTTATAAATTCTTTCCATCCGAATTAAAATTAGTGCACTTTTTCCCAGCCGTATTTACCCTAGGGGTAATTTTCACCGTGGTAGCAAACCTCTTCTGGGGCTGGGTCGCCAGGATATGCGACATACTACTTGTGGTGTGGATTTTGTTGATATTTTTTCATGCCTGGTATAAAAACAAATCGTTAAAAGTTGCATTTTTGAGCGTCATTGCTGCCTTTACCCAACTCATAGCCTATGGATTAGGGTTTATGCAGGATTTCTGGAAACGAATTGTATTAAAAAGATCATAGCCTAAGTATGTATCACCCTTTTTCCGTTCCGGATACGCTTAAAACGGCCTGGTATCTTCTAAAAAGAAATTTTTCCATCGTTTCTATTTATTCGCTCATCGGGTTCGCTACTGTAACGGTTATGAGCTTCGTTATCTATTTCGTTCTTTACGGTAATTTGCTTACCTCTTTGGGCATAGTGGCGCTGCTGGTCGGCATAAGCTTCATCTTTCTCGGTTTTATAAAATTGGTTTTTCAGTTGATCGATAAAGAATACTACGACTTCGAGTTCAGGGATATCGTTCCGGATATCAAAATGTTATTCAGCTATCTTTTACTGCTGATATTGGTTAGTACGCTTTCGGTATTTATTACCAATGCCATTAAAGCGCTTGACCAGGGATGGACGCAAAACATCCTGGGAATAGTGACCTGGATATTTTTCCAGTTCTTTTTCCTGTTCTACTTCCCCATATGCGCCTGCTTTATCGTCGATGATTCGTCAGGGCCATTTGAATCAGTAATTCAAAGCCTGCAACTTATTAAGGGTAATTTTTTCAAATATTTCCTTTTATTCGCGGTCATCGAGTTAATGGTTTTTGTCGGTTCGATAACAGTTATTGGCATGCTTTTCGTCATTCCATTTGTTAATATTATACTGGTCGTCGCTTACCGCAAACTCATCTACAGCCACCAGGATGTGGACGACGACCTTTCTGAAACTACTTGATCATGGGTTTAAAAGCTGTATTGAGCCGGGTTTTTTCCGCATGGGTAAACAGGGATCTGAACCGTATTCGTAGTAATTCGATAGCGCTGCAGCAAAAAACATTTCAATACCTGGTAGAAGAAGGCAAAGCTACGGCCTTTGGCCGTCACCACCATTTTGAAGGCGTACACACGTACGACGATTTTAAGGAGCATGTACCCGTGCGCGACTATGAGGCCCTGCGCCCGTATATCGAGCGCATAATTCACGGCGAGGAAAGTGTGCTATGGCCCGGCAAGCCGGCTTATCTTGCTAAAACATCAGGAACAACTTCGGGCGTTAAATACATTCCCATCAGCAAGGAAAGCATGCCCGAGCACATCAAGGCTGCGCGGAATGCATTACTAAATTATATTCACGAAACCGGGAAAGCGGACTTTGTGGACGGCAAGATGATCTTCCTGCAGGGCAGCCCGGCAATGCAAAAAAAAGCGGGGATATCGGTTGGCAGGCTTTCGGGAATTGTAGCCAATTTAGTACCCAAATACCTGCAAAAAAACAGGTTGCCGAGCTATAAAGTAAATTGCATCGAAGACTGGGAGCAAAAAGTGGATGCCATTGTCGGGGAAACCATCAAAGAAGACATGCGCCTTATTTCGGGTATACCGCCCTGGTGCCAGATGTATTTCGACAAGCTAAGTGCACGCACCGGGGGGAAAAAGATCAAAGACATTTTTCCAAACTTTAGCTTATTCGTTTATGGCGGGGTAAACTATGAGCCGTACCGTGCGCGCATAGAAGAAAGCATCGGCTTTGCTATCGATTCCATAGAAACTTATCCGGCGTCGGAGGGTTTTATTGCTTTCCAGGATTCGCAAAAAGACAAAAGCCTATTGCTATTGACGGATGCGGGCATGTTTTACGAGTTTATACCGGCAGAAGAATATTTTAATGAAAATCCAACGCGGCTGAGCCTGGAAGATGTCGAACTGAATAAAAATTATGCACTGATATTAAGTACCACTGCAGGCTTATGGGCCTATAGCATTGGGGACACGATCAAATTCGTATCGAAAGATCCCTACAAAATATTGGTAACCGGCCGTATTAAACACCATATATCGGCGTTTGGTGAGCATGTCATCGGCGAGGAAGTAGAATACGCGCTGATGAATGTAGCGAAAGAGGAGGGCATAGATATTGTGGAATTCACCGTTGCTCCGCAGGTAAATCCGCCCAAAGGACAACTCCCCTATCATGAATGGTTTATCGAGTTTGGCAAAAAACCTGCCGACCTTAAATCGTTTGCATTAAAGGTGGATAAGGCGCTGCAAAAGAAAAATATTTACTATTTTGACCTAATTGAAGGTAACATTTTGCAACCTTTGGTTATCCAAACCCTGCAAAAAGATGCTTTCATCAACTATATGAGGTCGCAGGGGAAATTAGGGGGACAAAACAAAGTACCGAGGTTATCGAACGACAGAAAAATTGCGGACGAGTTGACCGGGTATATTGTTTGATTGTTTTATTGTTTGATTGTTTTATTGCTTCATTTTTTTATCTCTACACATTAGCATAATGGAAAAACGATTTTTGCAATTGAATGATCTGACGTCATACGTTTCGGCATTTACGTTCGGCAATGAGGTTTGGAATATAGCTATCAACTGGGAGTATTTTGCAAAAGATACTATTGGCAAACAATTTGTGAACGCCGCTGATTCAATTTCAGCCAACATTGCAGAAGGATTCGGGAGGTATCATAAAAAAGATAAAATAAAGTTTTATTACTACAGCCTGGGCTCGGTAAAAGAGTGCACAGATTGGTGCAATAAAGCAAAACTCCGAAATTTGATTTCAGAAGGCGAACACATCAGGATTAGCGAAATACTTGAAAGACTGCCGCGGGAGATACATCAATTGATCAAATTCACAAATGAAAAATTGAAATCTTGAAGGATATCCAACAATAAAACAATACAGTAATCAGAAATTTTGACCAGCAATACAGCAATACAACAATACAGCAATACTAAGAATATTGCCATTTTAGGCTCGACAGGAAGCATCGGGACGCAAACGCTGGAGGTGATCCGTGAGAATTCCTCCCTGTTCAGGCCTTATGTACTTACAGCTCAAAATAATGCTGAGTTACTTATTCAGCAGTCGCTGGAGTTTAACCCCCAATATGCTATCATCTGCAATGAAAAATATTACCATCGGGTAAAAGAGGCGCTCGCGTCGACCGAAGTTAAAGTGTTATCGGGTATTGAATCTATCAATGAGGTCGTAACAGTGCCGGAGATCGATATGGTGCTGACTGCAATGGTTGGTTTTGCTGGCCTGCAGCCAACGATAAACGCCATTGAGGCAGGCAAAGATATTGCTCTTGCTAATAAAGAAACGCTCGTAGTCGCAGGCGAACTTATCACCGGCTTAGCAAAACTGCATGACGTAAAAATACTGCCTGTAGACTCCGAACATTCGGCCATTTTCCAATGCCTGGAAGGCGAAGAAAGGAGCAGTATCGAAAAGCTAATACTGACAGCTTCCGGTGGGCCGTTTAGGGGAAAAAACATCGATTTTTTGGCGGACGTGAGGCCCGAAGCCGCCTTAAAACATCCTAATTGGGTAATGGGTGCAAAGATCACCATTGACTCGGCTTCGCTGATGAATAAAGGTCTTGAAGTTATCGAGGCTAAGTGGTTGTTCGATGTCGATGCTGAAAACATCGAGGTAGTCATCCATCCGCAGTCGGTCATCCACTCGATGGTACAGTTCCGCGACGGCTCCATCAAAGCCCAGATGGGACTACCGGATATGAAGCTGCCCATACAGTATGCCCTAGCCTATCCCGGACGGATAACTAACAATTTCAGACGGTTCGACTTCGCTCAATATTCCAGCCTTACCTTCGAAAAACCTGACACAAAGACATTCCGCAACCTTACGCTGGCTTTCGAGGCGATAAAAACAGGCGGCAATATGCCATGTATTGTCAATGCGGCCAATGAAATTGCCGTGGCCGGATTTTTGAACGGCAGGCTGGGTTTCATGGCGATGAGCGATATTATTGAGGAATGTATGCAACGCCTCGCCTTTATCGGGCGTCCTACGCTGGAAGACTATTTGAATACCGACCGGGAAGCGCGGCTTTTTGCTGAAAGCCTGGTAAATAAAACATTGCTAAATACTTTTACGAATTGATACAAATTAAGGAATGAATATAGTGATCATGGTGGGCCAGTTGCTGCTGGGCCTTTCAATTTTAGTTATTTTACACGAGTTCGGACATTTTATAGCGGCCCGCGCCTTCGGCATCAAGGTTGATAAATTTTATCTCTTCTTTGACGCCTGGGGCGTAAGCTTATTTAAATTCAATTATAAAGGCGTTGAATACGGCATTGGCTGGCTGCCGCTCGGCGGTTATGTTAAGATAGCAGGCATGATCGACGAGTCGATGGATACTGAGCAGTTAGCGGGTCCGCCGCAGCCCTGGGAATTCCGATCTAAACCGGCCTGGCAACGACTGATCGTAATGCTTGGCGGCATTATCGTCAATATTATCGTCGGTATCTTCATTTTCTGGATGCTGACAGTTAAATACGGCGAAACCTACATCCCGATGAACAGCGTCAAGTATGGCATTGTTCCGGGCAGTATCGGTAAAAAGATCGGGCTCAAGCCCGGCGACCAGGTAGTCGGCGTCAACGGCAAACCCGTAGAGCGTTTTGAATACCTGGATAATCCGAAAATTTTCCTCGACAATACCGTATTGAACATTCAGCGCGGACAGCAACATCTGGACATTGCGGTCCCGGCCAGCATCTTAAATGATATTTCGGACAAAGGCACCAACGGCATAGATGAATTTATAAGTCCGTTGCCGCGTACCAAATTCCGGGTAGATTCGATTGTACCGGGCGATAATGCCGCAAAAGCCGGCCTATTAAAGGGCGACAGCATCGTGGCTATAGATGGTGTAAAAGTTTCTTTTTTTGATGAATTACAGGCGCAATTAGCCGGCAAAAAGAACAAGAGCGTACAATTGTCTATAAAGAGAAATAATGCCTTGCAAACCATCACCGCCCAGGTAACAAAAGATGGAAAGCTGGGTTTTGTTACAAGGGGAGATATGCCCAAACTGGTTACCGAGAAATTCGGCTTTTTTGAATCCCTACCGGTGGGCGCCTCACGCGCATGGGCGAATTTTATAGACAACGCCAAAGGGCTGAAGAAAATAGTTACCGGGGATGTAAAGGCCAACAAAGCCATCTCGAGCCCGATAGGCATCGCCCAAATGTACGGCACACATTTCGATTGGCTTAAATTCTGGAGCCTTACCGGCTTTCTTTCTATGGTATTGGCGCTGATGAACCTGCTGCCCATACCTGCCCTTGACGGCGGACATGCCATGTTTTTGATAATTGAAATGATCAAGGGCAAACCGTTGAGCGATAAATTTCTGGAAAGAGCCCAGATCGTTGGATTTGTAATGCTGATCTGCCTGATGGTTTTTGCCTTCGGCAACGATATCATGAAGCACTTTGTGAAATAACTATGGTCCATATAAGCAAAAAAGGCGCCTTGCAGCTGCCTTTTTTGCTTATATACCGGTTATTAAACCGCCGGATCTGCCGGCTCTGCATCATAAACTGTGCGCTCCTTTTTGAATACGGCGGCAGCTATCAAAGCGATAACGGCGCCGATAATAGGGATAATAATGGCTGTAGCTATCGCACCGAACAGGGCGCCATATTTTCGTGCAATTTGCAAGGCATTGTCGATCTGTTCATCTGATAGTCCCTGTTGAGCCAGTTTGTCTTTCTGTTCAGCAATGCTCTGCTCGAGTATCTGGGGACTCAGGTATTTGAGGTAAACAAAAATAAAGACAGCGGTCATCAGACCATAAAATATGCCGTATAATAGTCCGGGCATAAAGCCTTCGCCGAACGTCATATACCCCCCAAGCTGGTCGCGGTATTCCTTTACTGCCAGGAAAGAAAAAGCGATGAAGGGAATATAACCTACGATCTTGGCCACTACGCTTTGGCTCATATCCAGGAACTGGAATACATAGGTGAGTACAACTGAAATAACAAAACAGATAATAGCCCATTTAAATCCGACTTTAGCCGAACTCGGTTTGATTTTTTCCATTGCGGTTTACGTTTAAGTGTTAAATAAAATTAAACAATAATCCGCAATCCTGAAAATCAATCAATTATTCGTCGGGGTTTACCGGGGTCATATATTCCGGGGGATTGCGCCTGAACAGGGCCGCAAACGCCAGCGCGAAAATGAATAAAAACATAATGGTAAATATGTATCCCTGCAGGATGCCGCCCATCGTTATATTTTTTTGATCTTCGAATTGTTTTTGAATCTCGGCTTGCTTTTGAGCTACGGCGGCCTGGTTAGCCCCGGTTCTCTTTGCCAACTCGGTTGTAGCGCGCACCATGGCCGCCTGCGTTTTGCTCATCATGTCCGGCTCGATCAGCCTGGCAAACAACATATCCCTGCCAAGCACCTGTATCATGTAGGAAACAAGAAACATAATAAAAATACCGCTGACTGCCTGTCTGAAGGTCCAGTATCCGCCTATTCTTTTTCGGAGATCAAAGCAGAACAGCAATACTACGACGACGGGCAGAAGCACAGAAAACAGTATGGGACTAAAAATGACCATCATGACGTTGGCAGTTGCCGAGATGATCAGGTAAAAAGATGCGATGCTCAGCGCCAATAGCACTACGCCCAGCACCAGCCCGCTTATTATCGACCTTTTCTTTATTTTTTGATTTAATGAATCCGACATCTTACGTTCTAAATAAATGATTCTAATATACCCATCACCGCCATGTCGAAATCCTGGTCGGGCGCATTAGCCGCAATGGTCTCCTCGTCAATCGCCGAATTTTCAAGGCCCTGGAAGAAGCACATCATCGGGTAAAATATTTCCTTCAGTTCCGAATCGTCGGGCAAATCCCAGGCCACGCGGCTGATCTCTTCCACGGAACTTTCCATTAAAATCTGGTTAACGATCACCGGTTCGTAAATGCGATGCTCGTCCTGGAATTCGTCTTCATCAACCAGTAAAAATTCCGTCAGGTAATCTGCCAGACCAGGCTCGATACCTTCTTCGGCGCACTCGTTCAGGTAAAGCAGCAGGTTTAATATCTCCGTGCCCCTATCCAGCGTTTGCTCCTCAATTTCCGCCCATTCCTCTGTTTCCAGGTAATCCTCTTCGAGTTTTTTCACATCCTCGCTGAAAAAGTTGATCAGCAGCAGATCAAAGAACACTTCCCTGAGTGATTCGATCTGCGGATTTTCGTCAAATATTTCATCAAGCGCATCTACCTTACCGAGGAAGCTGTCTTCAGCAGAAAAAGCTTCATAAAACTCGCCGGCAAGTGGTGTGGCGTCGTAATCGCTGTATTCCGAAAAAGCACTAAGGGCTGACTGAAGCGCTTTTTCAACTTTTTGATCTATCATAGGTTAGGATTTAAACAGCTTGTTGTTGTTACAGGTGAGCAGCACCAGCCCCTTGAGTTTTTTATCCATAAAGGGCGAATTGTACGACTTCGATCTGTTATTTGCCTTATCATAGGTCCATTCCGCTTCCTCATCCAAAACGGCCAGGTTAGCAGCTTTTCCTTCGGCTATTACCGGCACTTCTATGTCCAGTATCTTTCTCGGGTTGATCGCCATTTTTTCGACGATCGTTTCCGTTGTCAAACCTGCTTGCTGGGCGATGGAAAATGCTGTTTGCATGCTGATCATGCCAAACTCGGCTACTTCAAATTCCACGTTTTTAAACTCGACCTCGTGCGGCGTATGCTGCGATACGATGGCGTCGATCGTGCCGTCCTTCAGGCCCTTAAGCAGGGCATTCACATCTTTTTTGGTGCGAAGCGGCGGCTTTACCTTATATTGGCTGTCGAAGCCAAGTAATGCTTCGTCTGTAAGTAAAAGGTGGTGAACGGCAACGTCGCAGGTTACGGGCAGGCCCTTCTTTTTGGCCTCCCTGATAAGGGATACCGACCGTTCGGTTGACACCGTCGTAAAGTGTATTTTCGAACCGGTATATTCGGCCAGGTAAAGGTCCCGCGCGATCATCAATTCCTCGGCAAGCGAGGGTATGCCCTTCATGCCCAATAAGGTGCTTACTTCGCCTTCGTGCACTTTGGCCTTTCCAGCTATCGCGGTGTCCTCGGGATACGAAAGTACCAGCGCATCAAAGCCTTTAGTGTACAATAATGCGCGCTCCATTAAACCCGCATCCTGCACCGGTCGGTTGCCATCAGTAAAGGCTTTTGCACCGCTCTGGTACATATCGTACATTTCGGCCAGGTCTTTTCCTTCGCGCTTGTACGAGATCGCCCCCAGCGGATAAAAATCCACCAGGTTGTTTTTTGAACGGTTTACCAGGTATTCTATTTCGGCCTTCGAGTGTATGGGCGGCACCGTGTTAGGCATCAGTGCGACGCCTGTAAATCCGCCCGCGGCAGCGGCTTTTGTACCGGTTTGCAGATCTTCCTTGGTTTCGAGGCCCAGTTCGCCGATGTTGCAGTTGAGATCAAAAAAACCCGTTGAAAGTTTCTTTCCTCGGGCATCAAAGGTTTCAATATCCGAATCGATCTTTTTGGCGATCCGGGTTATTTGTCCTTTTTCGATCAATACATCAACAACTTGCTGGTAAAAGGGCGAGCCGGGGTCGGCTATCGTCGCGGATTTGATAAGCAAATTCATTTACGCTGCTTTAGGATGGAATGTTTTCGATCACACCTGTTATGCAACTACTTGTTTTTCAGGCTTATAATATCTAATAAGCACAACTTCGGCAGCCAGGAAGATCAAAGCCAAAATTATACAAAGTTTCCATAATTGCAGACCAAAATTTAATCCCGACACTTCGCCCTTCAACGAGGCCGGCCCGGGCTCAAGAATATTACCCGCCCGGGGAAAGTTCCGCTTCAAATCTGCGGCTGTCAAATAGCTCATGTCCGATTCCTTGCGGTTATCATTAAAAGCCAATACCGCAATGGTGCTGTCTTGCTTCTTCAGTTCATAGTTACCGGTCTGCTGTAGCTGATCAGAGATAAAGAGCCTGGTGCTTCCGCCCTGCTGCCGCACATCGGGTATTATCGTGTAATCGCCCTTTACCAGTTTCAGCACCTGCTTTTCGTTCACCTGCACCGGGGCCACCTCGATGCTTTCATCCCGTCCCAGCGTGTAAAACAATGGCAGGTTATGGCCGCTAAGCAGGGCCATCCGGAACATGATGGGTACAAATAATGCGTGGCGCTGCAGATTGCTGAAATCATCGCTTAAAGGCACTGCCGAAACATATACCTTGCCTTTGCCGCTGCTGTAACCTGCCCAAAACGGTTGCCTTCCGGGTAGGTCCATCAGGTTTTCACCACGAACTGCCGAGCTCAGCCGGAAATATTTTTTAACCGACGGCAGGTCGGGGTTTTGGGGATACGATTCGAAAATATTTTTAAATACCGCATTCCGGAGGTTCAGCGCGGCTATCCTGGTATTGTCGCTTACCAATTGTTCGGGCCAGGCGGCATTCATGGATTGCAGGAAAGTTTTATAATTGGCCAGGTCGGCATCTGCCGACGGGAAAAATGCCAGTGTACCGCCGTTTGATACGTAGGTTTTCAATTGCTGTGCTAACCCGGTCGATATAGTCTTAACATCACTTACAACGATCAGCGGGTAAGTACCCATGGCCGCATAGTCTACATTGCCGTCAACAACCCTTTTGGCCGCAAAAAATTTATCAGCGGCAAAAACCGCATTTAGAAAAGGATTAGCCGTACCGCCATCGATCAGCAATACCGGCATTTGCTGCTGCACATTGAAAGTAAAATAAAACTGGTTATCGAAAGTTACCGGATTGTCCTGTAATTGTATCTCGCCGCGTTGCCAGCCACTCTGCAGACCCGAGAAAGATAATGTGTCCGTTTGCACAGAACGGGGGCCGACGGTATAACTGCCGAGCGCTTTTTGTATGCCGTTGACCGAAAGCTTAAGCGGTATTTTTTCAGCCGTTTCGCCCGCATAATTGTGCAGCTTAACTACTAACTTCTCGCTTTCTCCAGGGCGATGAACCGCGGTGAGAAGCCAGGCCGAATCGACCGCGACATTAGGCAATTCGCTGGCTTTCAGCCGTACCAGGTTATAACGAATACCGCTGTCAGCCTTTACCACATTAGCGCCGGCAATGTTTTTCTGAAAATCTGATATGATATAAGCCGAACGCACCGATCCATTTTGTTCGTTTAGCAAATCCTGCTGCCTGTTAACAATTTGCTGCAGGTCCCTGCTTTGAGGGCTGATCTTTACCGCGTCAACCTCGTCGTTAAATTCGTCGCGGCTAAGCAGCCGTTGATGTTTGCCTTCAAAATCCTGTGTAAGCAATTGAAAACGGTCGTTGATGTTATAAGCCGATGCGATTTCCTTAGCCCGGCGTTTGGCTTCGTCGAGCAAGGTGCCCTCTTTACTAAGGGCTTGCATAGAATAGGAATTATCGACAAAAACGCTCACGACCTGTTGCCTTCCAGCGCCGCTTACATTTTTGGCGGGGATATACGGCCGGGCAAATGCCAGCACCAGGAACAACAGCGCCAGCAATCGCGCGGCCAATATTAACCGCTCCTTCAGGTTCCGCCGCGACGCCTGCTGCTCCTGTATCTCCTTCAGGAACTGCACGTTACTGAAATACACTTTTTGATACTTGCGGAAATTGAACAGGTGTATGATGACCGGTATAGCCAACACCGTCAATGCAAAAAGGAAAGCCGGATAGAGGAAGTGCATTACAGATGTGCGAATATGCAGATATGCAAATGTGCAAATGCATATCAAATAAAACAAACGTTGTAATTTAGGTATTATTTCGGCATGGAGTGGCGTATCGGCTGTTCGGGTTTTCATTATAAAGACTGGCGCGGTGTTTTTTATCCCGAAAAGCTGGCCATAAAAAACTGGTTCGAATATTATTGCCAGCATTTTAAAACGCTTGAACTAAATGTGACATTCTACCGTTTTCCGAGGCTGCCATTTCTCCAGAACTGGTATCAGAAAGCGCCGGCCGATTTTCGCTTTTCGGTAAAAGCGCCAAAAGCCATTACCCATTTCAAACAGTTTCATGATACGGCCAGGATGCTGGGCGATTTTTATGGAACGATAAACGATGGGCTTCAGGAGAAACTCGGTCCTGTGCTGTTCCAGATACCGCCACGGCTTGGTTATGATGAACAACGCCTGGAGCGCATTATAAAAAGCCTTGATCCCTCTTTTAATAATGTGATCGAGTTCCGGCATGTAAGCTGGTGGCGCGAAGATGTTTACAAGGTGTTAGCCGATTATAATATCACCTTTTGCGGGATGAGCCACCCAACGCTCCCCGATACTGTCATAGCCAATACAGCGTCGGTATATTATCGGTTCCATGGCGTGCCGGATTTGTACAGGTCAAACTACCCGCCCGAGTTTTTGCAGCATGTGGTCAATACGGTTAAAAGCGACGAAAAAATAAAGGAAGGATGGTTTTACTTTAATAACGACTATGACGCTGTAGCGGTCGTAAACGCTAAAGAAATGATAGCCCTGGCAAATCGTGATCAACTGTTATGATGACGCCTTTTCTTTTTATGCTTCTTCTCCGGGTTGCGTTGCTGAGATTTTTTTGAAGATGCTTGTTTTTTAACGGATGCAGCTTTAGCGGGCTGCGACTGAGCGACGGACGTGGTTTTGCTATCCGCCGAGTCCTTGCTTAACTGTTTTACGGTAAATTCGTCGCCGCGCAAACCGTACTGGAGCACCCGTTTGGCGGCCGTGGGTTTGGCGTCCTTATCGCTACTGTCGTATATCGGAAATTCACGTATGAATTTACCTTCTCTAATATAAAAATTGTCGCCGCCCCGGTAACCTTTCCGTTGGGATTTGGTTAGCTTCGGAAAGTCAAGTTTATTGGCCTTACTGTTGTTAAACTCAAAAGCATAAATGGTGGCGTAATTAGTGCTGTCGGTACCTCGTGCCTGGATCAGTATCTCGGGATTGCCGTCGAGATCCATGTCCGAGTTGTAAACGTCAACTATTGTACCATCAAGATCACCGGTGGTCGTGGTAAATCTTTTGGCCGCCGAATCAGAATGAAGGATCAGGAAGGCTCCCGTCATTGCCGAGCCCCGGCCCCAGCTTAATACGTCATAATCCTGCCCGGGCGATACTTCGATCAGCTTGTGGAAGCGGAAAGGTGCAACAAAATCCGGTTTTTTGACAGGCTGCACTGGTACAGTTTTTTGAGGCTGAGTGCAGGCTGCTAATATTACGGTGCCTATGGATAAAAATAATACTGACCTTGCGTTCATTTGTCTTAGTTATACAGCGTATCGGGCGATAGTTCGCCCTTGGGCTTGCCCGGCATGGACATATAAACCCGCAGTGCACTTATCTGGCCGACATCAAAATATTTCAACGTAAATTTATGATATCCTTTTTGTAAAGCCACTGCCCCACCCTGCTCAACCAACGGATGTTTGCCATCATTGTTCACTACCGGCTGATCATCGATCGACAACACTGAACCGTCATCAGATTTGGTCGAGAACATGTACAAGCCGTCTGTGTCAATACGGATATAACCGTTATATATTACTCCAAAGGTGGGATTATTCTTTTTCAACACGGACGTATTAAAGCTTTTTACCACACCGCTATCCACCACTGCGGCATTTTTAAATTGCTCAGTATTATCGAATGTGCCCTGAAACAGTTCGTATTTCAGGCCCTGCGCATTTCCCTGGTAAGCAACAGGCGCCAGCGGAGACCTGTTATATACAACCGTATGGCTAACGTGACTGCGTTTTCCCAACGGTGTAATCTCAATCGTTTGCAGTTCCCGGTAGTCATCCTGCGGAACATTGTAAGTTATCGGGGCGGTGTATTCCAAATCGGTTTCACGGGGCGTGTAACCGTCGATGGTATAATAGATCTTCGCCCCCGTTACCGAAGGTTTGAGTTGTACGTTCAATTGCGAACCGAACATAATGGTATCCTGTGCCCCAATAGCATAAGGCACACGATAATCGTAGTTGTTCTTATCCAGTAATGCCAACTGTCCGGGCAGACGAACCTCCGAGAAATCTTTGAAATTTTTCTTCGAAAGCTGGGACCATGCCACTTCGGACAAGGCCAGCACCCTCGGATAATACATGTACTCGGCTTTGGCACCTGTTGGAATATATTCCGACCACAAATTAGCCTGCACACCGATGATAAATTTCTGCTGATCGGGTGTTAAGACTACAGGCGTCGGATTATAGCTATAAGTTTGCGATAACGGCGAATATCCGCCAATGCCCAGCGGCTCGTCCGTCTTACCCTGGGCATGATCAAGATAAAGGCCATTGCTGCCCGGAGTCATGATCACATCGTGGCTTTGCTGCGCGGCCGCAATACCACCTGCTTCGCCTCGCCAGCTCATCACGGTGGCATTCGGCGACAAGCCGCCCTCCAGTATCTCGTCCCAGCCGATAATGCTGCGGCCTTTCGAGTTAACAAACTTTTCGATGCGCTGTATAAAATAGCTTTGTAATTGCTCTTCGTTCTTAAGCTTTAATTTTTTGATCAGTTTTTGGCAAAAAGGAGAGTTTTTCCAGGCGTCTTTGGGTACTTCGTCGCCTCCGATGTGGATATATTTGCTGGGGAACAGGTCCATCACCTCAGTCAGCACATCCTCTAAGAAACCGAAAGTTTTATCGCTTGGGCAATAGATATCATGGAATACGCCCCACGACTCGGCGACTTTGTAAGTCTTTGACGGGTCGCAACTGAACTCAGGATATGCGGCAAGGGCGGCACTGGAGTGACCCGGCATTTCGATCTCAGGCACGATATTGATATAGCGGTCGGCTGCATATTTCACCACTTCGCGTATCTGGTCCTGCGTATAATAGCCGCCGTAAGGTGTGCCGTCATATTCTTTCGGCCGGCTCCGGTCGTGGCTGTTTCCGATCAGGGTTTGTGCGCGCTGGCTCCCTATCTCGGTCAGTCGCGGATATTTCTTTATTTCTATCCGCCAGCCCTGGTCGTCGGTCAGGTGCCAGTGAAAATTGTTCAGCTTATAATAAGCCATCATGTCCAGCGTCTTCTTGATAAATTCCACAGAGAAAAAGTGCCGGCACACATCCAGCATCAGTCCGCGATAGCCAAAACGAGGATAGTCCTCTATTTGGGCACAAGGAATCCTTATGGCTGCCGCGTGGTTGGCAGGTAGCAATTGTATCAGTGTTTGAATTCCATAAAATAAGCCGGCGCCTTTACCCGCTATGATGACCTGGTTCGGTGTAATAGTCAGGCGGTAGCCCTGGCCGGGCAGGCCTTCTGTGCCCTTATCGGTCAGAACAATGCTATTTGATACGCTTGCTCCATTGTTTACTTTAAACTGGTTGTTTAGCGATAGTTTATTTTTCAGGTAGTCGGTGAAGAACAATACGGCTTTATTATCGGCACTGTCGGCGAGTAGTATTGTTTCCTGGCTTAACACAAATTCACCGTTGCCGCGCTGCACCGAAACGGGCGCAGGGACAATACCCATGTTCGGATCGTCGTTTTGGGCATTGGCTGCTAAACATAGGCTCGACAAAAGCAGTAAAGCGACAAAATACTTCATAGTTTAAACGTATAGAATTTAAAGGTGGTGAAGTTAACGGATTTTGAAAAAAATCTGTTTCAAATTGTGTAAAAAATGCGCTGTAAAATGAAAAAGCCACCCGCTACGCAGATGGCTTTAAATATTCATTAGCGGGCTTGGAGGCCTCTTTATTCCGGGGTTTGTGCGGACGTGATTTGCCGTACGACCCGATCGAAATTTTTCCTTTTGCTGATTTTTTATCGCCTTTTCCCATGGTATGTTTTTTAAAGAAATCAATTATACGATAAAATGTTTGAATGTTTGAACTATGATTTGAATGATCAAACGAGAACGATGTTCGATCATCGGCATCTTTCAATCAAAAGAATTAACGATTCAGACCCCAACAGCGTGCTCCTTCGCCGCCAAATAACGTTCGGCATCGATGGCGGCCATACAACCGGTACCCGCCGCGGTAACCGCCTGCCGGTACACATGATCCTGGGCGTCGCCGCATGCAAATACGCCTTCGATATTGGTGCGTGACGACCCGGGCTGCGTAACGATGTAACCGTTCTCGTCCATATTTATCCAGCCTTTGAATATTTCGGTGTTAGGATGGTGGCCGATTGCTACGAAAAAGCCGGTTACGTCCAATATTTTTTCGGCGTGAAGCTTATTATTGAATATTTTAACGCCGGTAACTACCTGTCCGTCACCCAATATCTCTTTGGCCTCGCTGTTGTAGATCACTTCTATATTATGCGTATTCAGCACCCTATGCACCATCGCTTTTGATGCGCGAAATTCGTCGCGGCGCACCAGCATGTACACTTTGCGGCAAAGTTTGGCTAAATAGGTAGCTTCTTCGGCAGCGGTATCACCGGCGCCGACGATGGCTACATCCTGGCCGCGGAAAAAGAACCCGTCACAAACGGCACAGGCCGAGACGCCAAAACCATTATATTTTTGCTCAGATTCCAAACCAAGCCATTTGGCCGACGCGCCCGTCGAGATTATAACAGTATCGGCTAAAATAGTTTTACTGTCGTCGATGATAACTTTGTGAGGCAAACTCGAAAAATCGACCGAACTCACGTAACCAAAACGGATATCCGTACCCAGCCTGCGGGCCTGTTTTTCAAAATTCTCCATCATGGCCGGGCCCATGATACCATCCGGGTAGCCGGGATAATTTTCCACCTCGGTTGTTTGGGTCAACTGGCCTCCGGCAAGTAACCCGGTGTATAAAACAGGTTTCAGGTCAGCGCGTGAGGCATAAACAGCCGCAGTGTAACCGGCGGGCCCCGAACCTATAATGAGACATTTAACGTGTTCGTTCTCTTGTGACATTAGTGTTGAAAATGAGGTACAAAACTACGCTTTAACGCGCATACCACAAATATCGTATAGTCAACTTATTGCCATCATTTTCCGGTATTGGCTTTCAACACCCGCAGAAAGTTGCCCCCAAGTATTTTATCAATGTCAGCCTGACTATAATGTAATTTGACCAGTTCTTCGGTGATCTTTGGATAATCAGATACGTCGTTCATACCGAGAGGGTACGATTCCGCGCCGTCAAAATCGGAGCCGATGCCCACATGATCAACGCCGATCAGTTTGGCGATATAATCAATATGCTTAATAAGCAGGCTCAGCGGCGGGCGTATCTGGTCCGACTCGGATTGATGGATTACATTCAGCCTTATTTTGGCCAGGTCGGCGTCGTGGTATATCTTTTCCAGTGAGTCAAGTTCATGCCGGTGCGCTCGTAAAAACCGGGTTTCTTTACGCATATAGGTGCTATCCAGGAAACCGCTGTAAAAATTAACGAATACTACGCCGCCATTTTTGGCCAACGCCTTTAACTGGGCATCTTTTAAATTGCGCTGATTGGGGCATAGTGTCCAGGCGCAGCTATGTGAGGCTATAACCGGCTTGTGCGTGGTTGACAGCACATCATAAAAGGTTTGCTCACCAACGTGCGATACATCTACCATAACGCCGAGGTCGTTCAGATGATGGACGATCTGCCTGCCAAAATCGTTGAGGCCTACGTGACCTGCACGCTTCAATGAATCCATATGATGCGTTTCATCAGCGGCTGACGTTGCCCACGAGGTGCTGTTGTTCCAGGTGAGCGTCAGGTAGCGCATACCCCGTTTGGCCAGGGCATCGATGTAATCCATCCTATCCTCTATCATGTGGCCCCCTTCTACACCAATCATTCCTACAAATTCGCCTTTGGCTACCGCGGCCCGTATCTCGGCGGAGTTGCGGACCAGTACCATTTTACCGGGATTGCGCTTAATGAGCGTATAAAGCGAGTCGATCTCCCTGTTAGCAAAATTGAAAGCAGTACCCTTTCCGTATTCGCCGCCGCACCAAACCGAAAAAACCTGCACGTCCAGGCCACCTTCTTTAGCGCGGACCAGGTCGAGGTTACCAATATCCTGGCGTTTGGAAAGATCGGCCTTCGTGATCAGCTCGTTGGAAAGCGCATCATTATGGGTATCGACCAGGATGGCGTTAAAATGGATGGTTTTGGCGTCCTGGGCGTTGGCTTTTATGATGAGCAACAGTGGCAGCAGGAGTAGCAGCAGCAGTTTTTTCATGCCGTAAGATAGGAATATTTTGAAAACCATTTCAGGTATGGCTATGGTTAAGCTGGTAGATGATAACCCCCATGGCAAATATCAATAAACATAAACCCGCTATGATAAGTGATGTCCAGACAATAGGGCTTTCAGTCTTTCGACCGGATTTTGCGATGCGCGCGCGCTCATTTTGACGTGATATGCCGATGATGACAAACAAAGCGCCACCGGCAGCGGCTATAATTTCGTGGATCATCCTATGCATGGGGTCTGTGCAATAAAATTCCGGATGAATTTACGTAATTATAAGGCAGTTTGTAAAAATAAATCGATTGCCATCAAGGCCTTAAGTGATTCAGCCCCAAAGTCGCGCAAGCCCGAAAGTTAGTTACAACCGTTAACTAAGTTTGAATAATACCGACGTTAAATTGCTTTTCAATAGGAGCATGATCGGCGGCCTCGATACCCATTGAGATCACTTTGCGCGTTTCCAGCGGATCGATGATACCGTCGACCCAAAGCCGCGCTGCGGCATAATAAGGTGTGGTTTGTGAATTATACCGGTCGGTGATCTTTTTTAACAGCTCTTCTTCTTTTTGGGAATCGATTGCCTCGCCTTTCGCTTTCATAGCCGATTCCTGTATTTGCAGCAGCGTTTTGGCAGCCTGCTGCCCCCCCATTACGGCGATCTTAGCCGTCGGCCATGCATAAATAAGCCTTGGATCATACGCTTTGCCGCACATGGCATAATTGCCGGCACCGTAAGAGTTGCCAACAATAATGGTAATCTTAGGCACTACCGAATTGGCAACTGCATTGACCATTTTCGCACCATCTTTAATTATACCACCGTGCTCGGAGCGGCTCCCAACCATAAAACCGGTAACATCCTGGAGGAAAACCAACGGTATCTTTTTCTGGTTGCAATTCATGATAAAACGCGTTGCCTTATCTGCCGAGTCGGAATAAATAACTCCGCCAAATCGCATTTCGCCTTTTCGTGTTTTGATCACTTTGCGCTGGTTAGCCACAACACCAACCGCCCAGCCATCCACACGGCCCAGGCCGCAAATAATCGATTGCCCGTAACCTGCTTTGTATTCCTCAAACTCCGAGTTATCCAGCAACCGAAGGATAATATCCATCATATCGAAGGGCTTTTCGCGGTTTTCGGGCAGAATACCATAGATCTCCTTTTCATCGAGTTTTGGCGGAGCGGGTTTGATACGGTCAAAGCCTGCTTTGGTAAAATCGCCGGTCATGCTCATAATATTCCGGATCGAATCGAGGCAGGCGAGGTCGTTAGGTTGTTTATAGTCCGTTACACCCGAAATTTCGCAGTGCGTGGTAGCGCCGCCGAGTGTTTCGTTATCAACATCCTCGCCTATGGCCGATTTAACCAAATACGATCCCGCCAGGAAAACCGAACCCGTACCCTCCACGATCATCGCTTCGTCGCTCATGATGGGCAGATAGGCCCCTCCTGCCACGCAGGAGCCCATTATAGCCGCAATCTGGATAATGCCCATACTGCTCATGATGGCATTATTGCGGAATATGCGCCCAAAGTGCTCTTTGTCCGGAAATATCTCGTCCTGCATAGGCAGGTAAACACCGGCCGAGTCGACGAGGTAAATGATGGGCAAGCGGTTCTCGATGGCTATTTCCTGCGCGCGCAGGTTCTTTTTTGCGGTAATGGGAAACCATGCGCCTGCTTTTACCGTAGCATCGTTGGCCACAACAACACATTGCCTGCCCGAGATATACCCGATGCCGCATACTACTCCGCCCGAAGGGCATCCTCCCTGCTCGGCATACATATCCTCGCCGGCAAAAGCTCCTATCTCCAGCCATGGCCTGTCCTTATCCAGCAGGTAAGCTACCCGCTCACGCGCCAGCATTTTTCCTTTTTCCTTCTGCCGGGCTGCTGCCTTCTCGCCACCGCCTTCATACACTTTTTTCAGGCGGGTGTGCAGATTAAACACCAGTTGTTTGTTGATATCTTCGTTCTTATTGAATTCGAGGTTCATGGGTCGGTGATTAGTTAACCGGTGATTGGCGACTGGTTAACCAGCTAATGCTAAGTAACGTTGTTTTTGGATACGGACAAAACACTAATCACAAATCGCTAAACTGATCACTACATCCCCGGCCTTCTTTTTACGGGCGATACAGATTTGACGATCGTTTGTCCCTTAATTGGAGTTTTCGCCGGTTTCATGTCCTTAAGTGTGTTTTGGTAGGCCTGGGCAAGCAGTTCTTTAACATACCACTCATGGAAATCACTCTTGTTCTTTACGGTGATATAACGGTACTGACTCCCGTCACCGGTCAGCATTTTCCCGGGATCGTCCAGATCAGAGCCCTTGTTGAATCCGAAATTCACATGATTGGAGTATACTGCAATACTGCAAAACACATCCCCGGCTTTGTCCGTAGGCGACCAGCCGAATGCTACGGCATTATAGTTATCGTAGATCAGCTCGTTGGCATCGGGATAAAGGTCCCAAACAAATTCGCGCAGCCATAAAGCCGTCGCCTTCACATGGTCGGGGTAAGGCAACAAAAATTTCACCAAGTCTGCAACTTCTTCTTTGGGCATTTGAACAATTTAAGCCAGTATGCGTAAATTTACAAAACGATCGGCCAACTATGAAAAATGTCAGAGTAAAAAGAATTTACGAACCTTATTCAGCAGAGGACGGTTATCGTATCCTCGTCGACCGTCTTTGGCCGCGCGGTATCAAAAAGCAGGACGCGCACATCGATAAATGGATGAAGGATATTGGCCCATCGACCGCGCTCCGAAAAGCATTTAACCATAAACCCGAAAAATGGAATGTGTTTATCCCTGCGTACAAGGACGAATTGAAAAATTCGCCGGTGCTTAAAGATTTGCTAAGCGACATCAATAAACATTCGGTCGTGACGTTATTATACGGAGCAAGGGATACCGTGCACAATCATGCGCTGGTTTTGCAGGAATTTATCGCACATTATATTTCGCAAACATGACCTGCCGTCCAGTGTTATACATAACGCTACGAACCATGAAAAAAATCATTCTCGGCGGCATAATTGCCGTAGCCATGTCGGCGCTTAATTGCCGCGTTTCTTATTCTCAAAACGCTCCGATCAACCTGTTCAACGCTCATGATATCGTCATCGACGGGAAGACCATCGAAGGCGGTAATGTGCCCTGTATCTGGTTGAGACATTGCAGCAACATTCGTATCACACATTGCAAACTGACGCATTCTTCAACTTTTGGTATTTATATCACCAGTTCTTCCAACATCCAGATCGACCATAATTATATAGCCCAAGTTTCGGCAGGGGTTTATATTGAAGATGCCCCTGATGGCCAGATCCGGGTAACGAATAATGACATGCTCAATATGATTGGCCAACCCTACCACAAGGATTTTGTACAGTTTAACCGTGTAAATGGCGCCAACAACCGCATCATGGACAACAACCTGGAAAATATTTTCGGCGAGAGTGACCCTGAGGATGCCATCAACCTATATAAATGCAACGGGCTGGATAATGATCCTATTATCGTTTCGGGAAACAAGATCAGGGGCGGCGGTCCGAGCAGGACCGGTTCGGGCATCACAATCGGCGACCAGGGCGGCAGCAACCAGTTAGTAGAAAATAATATTTTGGTAAATACGGGGTGCATGGGTATACAGATAGCTGGCGGCACAAATATGAAAGTGCTGAACAATACTATTTACAGTAAGGCGTTCCCGTGGTCGCATGTGGGGATGGGCTACGGCAATTATTCAGGCAAACCAAGCAGCAATATTGTAATGAAAGACAACAAAATAAACTGGATGTCGGGTTGGCCAAGGGACCAATATAACGGTACAACTACCCGGCGATTTGATGTTTCGTACCAGCGAAGCGTCGTAAGCAAGCCTGACGGGTGGGAGGATAATATGCTGAATGCCCCTATTGATTCGACTGTATTACCTGAGAAGCTGCTTAAAAAACACAAAAAGTGAAAGAGCCGACAACGGGATTCGAACCTGCGACCTACTCATTACGAATGAGTTGCTCTACCAGCTGAGCTATGTCGGCTAAAACGGCCTCAAAGATAGTTTACTCAGGCTATAAAGCAAATTCTATTAAAACAAACTTAGCCGTTTGCCGGGATGGTAAACCAGAATGTGCTGCCTTTGCCCGGCTCGGTATCGACGCCGATCTGGCCGTTGTGCCTTTTGATGCAGCAAGTTATGGATACTGACATAAGAAGCTACAGACATGACGGCCAAAAGCAATAGAGAAAGACCAAATCCGGGTTGCGGACAAGTTTCGGTTTCATTGTGAAGCAACAGAAATTACTGTGGATAAGTGCTGACAAAAACAATCGCTTTGCATGATTTTAATCAGCACTCTCAGGTTGTAACGACTATAAAATTACATTTTAAATTAAAATTGTCTCAAATTAGTTGGAAAACGGTGATGAAAACTTATCATTAATAGGGTAAATTTATACAGTTAAAGCCATAGGAAATGAAAACTCTGTCGCTGACATTTTTGGCAGTATTGTTAATGCTGTCCGTATCGCTGAAAGCGCAAAAGAAAGCTCAGCCGGACAACGGAATGATTGCTGTAGTGCAAACCCAAACCACGTTGGGCAAAACACAGCAAACTCATTACAAAATGACCAACAATAACAGCGTATCGATGGATTTCGCGCTGTACCGGCAAATGAATAATGGCAGCTGGGATGTGGTTAAACATTTGGACCTGCCGCCGGGTGAGACGTATGAGGATGTAAGCAACTTTACTGGTTATAACGGCAAATATGTACTGTATTCCGCGCCGCACAGCGATTGGGCGTCATTCCCAAACACAGCCGACATTGGCGGACTGGCAAACAGCACAGGAACTCCGTCGGCAATGCCCGCACCCACAACGCAGCCCGCGACTACAACCACGCCTACCAATCATTAAGTCAAGTTACGGTCGCGGAACCAAACCTCATCGGGTTTGGCAGTAAAGTTTTCCATCAGGTTGATGAGTTCGATAGCGTCGCCCGAGGTGATAACCAGCTTGCGGTTTGCGGGCTTAAGGAACTGCTGTTCGACCATCACATCCATCTGTTTGAGCAGGAAGTCGTAAAAGCCATTCACATTAAGTATGCCGATAGGCTTGCTGTGCAAGCCCAACTGGAGCCAGGTCAGCACTTCAAAAAACTCTTCCAGCGTACCAAAACCGCCGGGCAGCATGATGATGCCGTCGCAGAGGTTGTTCATCAGTTGTTTGCGCTGATGCATGGTTTCGACAATATGCAAGTCCGTGAGCCCGGTATGGCCAACCTCCTTGTCCATCAGGAACTGCGGTATCACGCCTATCGCTTTACCACCACGGTTTAGCATATTGTCGGCTAGCAGGCCCATCATACCAACCCTTCCCCCACCAAAAACGAGCGAAATATCGCGGTCGGTCATTACCCTGGTCAGCAGTTCAACTGCCTCTCTCAGCACAGGGTCGCCATTAAAATTGGCGCCGCAAAAGATGGCGATGGATTTCATATGAGTGATTAGTTAATTTGTGACTCGTTAACTTGTGATTTGGAAAGGAGATTCCTCACTAATCACTGATCACAAGCTAACTGACAACTACCTCGTATAATTCGGTGCTTCTTTGGTAATGGTAATATCATGCGGGTGCGATTCGCGGATACCCGCAGCAGTAATGCGCACAAAGCGTGCTTTCTGCAGTGCCGGGATATCTTTAGCCCCGCAATAGCCCATGCTGGCCTTTAATCCACCCACGTATTGGTAAGCCACTTCGGCCAAAGTGCCCTTGTACGGAACGCGGCCAACAATACCTTCGGGGACCAGTTTTTTAATATCGTCTTCCACATCCTGGAAATAGCGGTCTTTCGAACCTTGCTCCATGGCCTCGATCGAACCCATGCCGCGATATGATTTAAAGCGGCGGCCTTCGTAGATGATCGTTTCACCGGGTGACTCTTCCACTCCCGCAAACAAGCCACCGGCCATTACCGAACTTGCGCCCGCTGCGATAGCTTTGGCTATATCACCGGTGTGCTTGATACCTCCGTCCGCAATGACCGGCACACCTGTCCCTTCCAATGCTTTAGCACATTCATAAACCGCATACAACTGCGGAACGCCCACGCCCGCAATGATACGGGTAGTACAAATAGAACCGGGACCGATGCCCACCTTCACCGCATCAGCGCCGGCCGCGGCCAGCGCCCTGGCAGCTTCGGGTGTAGCTATGTTACCGGCAATAACCTGCAAGTCGGGGTATTTTGCTTTTACCTCCTTCAACTGGTTGATAACCCCTTTGGAATGCCCGTGCGCGGTATCGATAGCGACCACATCAACACCGGCTTTTACCAGCGCGTCAACACGCTTCATGGTATCCGGCGTAACACCTACCGCAGCACCAACGCGCAGACGGCCGTGCTCGTCCTTGCAGGCGATGGGAAAATTTTTGAATTTCTGGATGTCTTTATAGGTGATCAATCCCACCAGTCGTCCGCCCCCGTTTACAACGGGCAGCTTCTCGATCTTATGGTTCTGCAATATTTCTTCGGCCTGCAAAAGCGTGGTTCCTTCCGGCGCAGTGATCAGCTTCCCTGTGGTCATTACTTCCCGTACTGGTTTATCACCATTCTTTTCAAAGCGCAGGTCGCGGTTAGTGATAATACCCTTAAGCTGCTGGTCGCCATTGACGATCGGTATCCCCCCTATCCGGTATTCGCGCATGATCTTGAAGGCATCTGCTAAAACTGCATCTTCGTTGAGTGTAACCGGGTCCTGTATCATGCCGCTTTCCGAACGTTTTACCTTGCGTACCTCGTCGGCCTGCTGTTGTATGGTCATGTTCTTGTGTAGCATTCCAAGGCCGCCAGCCTGGGCAAGCGCGATCGCAAGTGCTGATTCCGTTACGGTATCCATTGCGGCCGAAACCAAAGGAATGTTCAGCCTGATCTTCTTCGTCAGGTATGAACGCGTATCGACTTCGCGGGGAAGCACTTCTGAATAAGCCGGGATGAGAAGGACATCGTCGTAAGTTAAACCTTCTGCGACGAATTTGGAGGGATCTAATTGCATGGCAAATAAATTTATTATTTGCCGGACAAAGATAGCTTTTTATTTCGGATTTCGGAATTAAGATTTCGGATTTGTTGTTGGATGTGAAAATGTGAGCTTTATATGATAATCAGTATTTACCTACAATAACCCTATAAAATTTATCCAGGTCGAGGTATTTATTGGCCAGTTGCAGCAATTCTGCCGCAGTTACGGTCTTTACCACTTCGGTATAACGGTCGTAATAATCGTAATCCAACCCCGAAAAATAAATGTTCTTAAATTTATCAGCGTGCGAGAACACGTTTTCGAGGCTGCCCAGCAGCGAGCCCATCATGTAATTGCGCACCAGCGCAAGTTCGTCGCCCGGGATAAGTTCTGTTTTTAAGACACTGATCTCTTTTTCGATCTCGCTCACTGCATCGCGGCAAACGTCGGCACCGACCTCGGATGCGATAAACATCGCCCCACCCTGCTTCAGCGAGCTTAAGCCCGAACCGATGCCATAGGTATAACCTTTGTCCTCGCGGATGTTAGCCATCAGCCTCGACCCAAAATACCCGCCCAAAACGGTATTCAATACCTGCAAGGCCGGAAAATCGGGATGTACCCGGGTAATCATGGGCAGCCCCATGCGTATGGCCGATTGAAGGGCATCGGCTTTTTCAACAAAATAAAAGTGCTCGCCCCCCGGCTGAAGCTCCGGCTGTGCCGTATCCCCTTTCTTCGAAGAGTTGGTCCATTGATCGCCAAACGACTCTTTGATAAGCCCGATGATCTTATCGTCCACTTTTCCCGCAACCACGATCGTACAGTTCGACGGCTGGTACATTTGCCTGAAATGCGCCAGCATGTCCTCGCGCTGCAAGGTTTTATAATCGTCAAATTCGGCGCCCAAGCCATAACCGGTATTGCCATATATAGCTTTATTGAACGTACGCCGTGCCACGATATCGTTCTTTTTCAGGCTCACCTGCAGCTTCTGCTGCTGGTTACGGATGAAGGTCTCGAGTTCTTTTTCCGGGAAAATGGAATCCGTTATGAGATCCTTCATCACCGGCAGCGTTTTCTCTATGTGCTTGTTCAGCGTAAACAGCACAGCCTGCGAATGGTCGTAGCCATAGTCTACCTGCAAAAAACCGCCGTAAAAATCGACCTGGTCAGCAATTTCCGATGCAGAGCGGCTCGAAGTGCCTTCGGTCAGCATGGTGTTGACCGCTACATTCAGCAATGGTTTTGCCGGATCGAAACGCAGATTGTTAAATATCCATTCGATGCGCACCAATTCCTGGTCGCCGGAGTTGAAAACGAAAATATCGCAGCCGTTGTTAAGCTTTATATGCTCCGGCCGGATGAGGCTGATATGTTCTACCGATCTGAAATGGGGGGGTAATGTTCTGTTTAGTGTCATTGTTGTTGTCATTGGGTCATCGGGGCATTGAGCCATTGGGTCATTTCAGTCATTGGGTCATCGGGTCATTATATAGTTAAAAATGACTTAATGACGTAATGACTTAGTGACGTAAATGCCTTAATGACTTTCCGCAAGGTAAACCAGCGTCGATGAATTTTCCTTCCTGAAAATATCCTGCGCTTCTTTTTGTATTCCTTCGGCTGTTACGGCCAGGTATTTTTCCGTTTCGTGATTCAGTATACCGGCATCGCCAAAAAGCTCGAATTGTGCCAGGTTCATGGCCTTGTCGAGCAGCGACATCTCCGAAAACACCATGGTCGATTCTGTTTTATTCTTAACCTTGGTGAGCTCCTCATCAGGCACACGATATTGTTTTAATTGCTCCAGCTCTTCCCATACGGCCGCTTCGGCTTCTTCGATGGACACATTTTCCAGCGGTTTGCCTTCGATCACAAACATGCCGCTATCAAAACTGCCCATATTGTAAGCATGTATTTCGCTAAAAAGCTGTTTTTCCTTAACCAGCCTGCGGTACAGGCGGGACGAATTACCACGCGAAAGAATATCCGACACCAGGTCGAGCTCATAATAACCGTTCTCCAGCCTGCCCGGCATATGAAAGGCGATATAAAGATCGTTCAGTGGTACGTTTGCTGTTACCGTTTCGCGCCTTGCCTCGCTTTGTTGAGGTTCTTTCGGCAGATCGCGGTGATATTTCTCGCCGCCCGGTATCGGGCCGAACCATTTCTCGGCTAATGCTTTTGCCTTTTCGACAGTAATATTGCCGCCCACCACCAGGATGGCATTGCTCGGATTGTAATGCTTTTTAAAAAAGGCCTTTACGTCCTCTATCCGCGCATTTTCTATCTGTTCCAGGTTTTTGCCGATAGTGGCCCACTGGTAAGGATGCTTCTTATAAACCAGCGGGCGCAGTTTAAGCCACACATCGCCGTAGGGCTGGTTCAGGTAACGCTGCTTAAATTCCTCGATGACTACGTTACGCTGTACTTCCAGGCTTTTTTCACTGAAGGCCAGGCTCAGCATCCGGTCGCTTTCCAGCCAGAACGCGGTTTCGATATTTTCGGCCGGAAGCGTTATGTAATAATTGGTTATATCATTGGTAGTGAATGCATTATTTTCACCCCCGACACGCTGCAAAGGCTCGTCATACTGCGGTATGTTGACCGAACCGCCAAACATCAGGTGCTCGAACAAGTGTGCAAAACCGGTGCGTTCGGGGTCCTCGTCGCGGGCGCCGACATCATATAAAATATTCAGTACGGCCATTGGAGTAGTGTGATCTTCGTGTACGATCACCCTTAAGCCGTTATCCAGTATAAAACGATTAAATTTAACCATGTATGTGATAAAAACGGACAGCAAATGTAGTTGTTTTGTTGTATTGGTTATAACAGTTGGATGTAACGACGCGACCGCTTCCACGCGGGTGCCTAATCCACCTAATGAATTGTGTTGGTTTTTGTCGAAATAGCACTATATTTGACAAGTTATCCACACAATGTGGAATAGTTATTAACATTTTTCGTAAAACCTTACCTTAATTTTGAGTCATCATGACCGAATCACAACTCATCCAGCACATTTCGACATTCGATAAGCGTATCCGGATGGTAAAACTGCGCAGTAAACTGAAGGAGCAAAACTTTAGTTTAAGCGAACTGGTCGACCTGACCTTTTATCCCGATAAACAAATCGCAATAAAAGCGTCGAAAATAATGCAATACATCGTATACAAGTTCGCAGAGAACTACATTGAAGATATTGCCTACCTGCTTGCACATGTTACCGACGTTAAGCTGCTGGGTTGTAAAAAGCATTATGCAAAGATCATTATGCACCTTACTTCGCCGGAAGTGGCCAAAGATGTTCGCGCCGTGATGAAAGATATCGATCTTGAACCGATGGTTGAATTGTGTTTCAATTGGATGAATGATCCTAAAATGCTGACCGGCGTACGCGCATCGGCCGCCGAAGCGTTGTTCAACATGCGGCACCGTTACCCCTGGATCGCCGAGGGATTATCATGCCAGTTGGAAGCTATGATGCTGAGTGCTACGCCGATGTTCCGCGCCCGCGGCAATTATATCCTGAGCTTTTTGCACTGCGAGGACTAAGAAAAACTAATTCTTATCTTAGAGCTTGCCATGCTCACTAAGGAAGAACTTGTTTCCGAGATCAGCAAAACCATCGTCAAAACTAAAGTCGAGAAGCTAAGCGCTATCTTAAATAAACAGCGGTTTGCCTTGCGCGACCTGGTGGACATTACTTTTCATGAGGATAAAAACATCGCCTTCCGTTCCGCCTGGATACTGGAAAATCTTTTCCTGAAAAAACCTGACGCCTATTCACACGACCTGGAATACCTGGTATCGCGTGTAAAAGATGTTACCTATTCCAGTTGCCGGCGGCACTATGCCAAGATCATGATGCACATTACCGCAAAAAAGTCACCCCGATAATACGCGAAAAGCTGCAGGTAATGGACCTTGAACCCATAGTGGAGAAACTATTCGACTGGGTTATCGACTCAAAAGTACTGATCGCCGTGAAGGTTTTTTCCCTGGAGGCCTTATTCAACCTGCGCGGGCGATATACCTGGATAACGGACGAATTGAAGGAGCAAACTACATTTCTGATGCGCGACGGCACCCCGGCGATACAATCCAGGGGCAGGAAGTTGCTATCGAGGCTTTAGTGCAGCAGCAGGTGCAGTTTGCTGCGTCTTTCCTGCAAACTGCAAACTGCGCCTAAGCAGTAGGCTTATCCTCGCTGTGCAGATTCGTACTTACATGGTAATGGTGCAGCTTGGCGTGTATAGCCGATTCGCTATTGTTGGCGTAAGTACCATAGGCATTAACTAATACGCCTTTCAGGCTGTATTTTGGCGAACGAATAGCATAAACGATGGACATGTCCGAGGGATTGCTTTGCCCCTCGAAGCGGTAAAATTCGTCAATTTCGAAGTCATCCGCACCCATGTGTATATCGTGTTCTTTATCGTCAATAGTGTCGCCTTCGAGACTCAGGTTAGCGGTATAGCCGCGTTTCATAAGGTCGTTGGTAGCGTCCACTAAGGTTTCGTAGTTTTTCATAACGGTTCTTTTTAAATGAGACTCCGAAGCTTTGTGAGTCTGTCCCTCAAATAACCCTTAAAAGGCCATGTTGTTTTGCGAATAGTTTATAGCTTAGTCCTTATCCTGAATGATGACCGACCAGTTAGCGCACTATAAACAGCATTGGCATTTGTCAGACGATGGCGAAGCGTTCATCTCCTATTCGGGTTTGCTACAGCCGGTTTTATACAACGGCCTAGAATGTATGCTCAAAATAGCCCGGCGCGACAAGGATAAACATGGCAGCATGCTGATGGCCTGGTGGAGCGGTAAGGGCGCAGCTCCCGTTCTGCAGCACGACGAAAACGCAATACTGATGGAAAGGGCGATAAATGAACGGTCGCTTGCCGAAATGGCAAAAAACGGAAAAGATGACGATGCCAGCTGCATTATCTGTTCGGTTATTGCCAGGCTGCATGCCAATCCAAAACCCTATCCAGGCTATTTGGCCCCGTTGGATGTTAAATTCAAAAGCCTGGGTGTGGCGGCCGCACAACAAGGCGGAATTTTTGAGCGTTGCAATCAAGTCGCTCACGAATTGCTGGCAGCGCCGCAGGACATGGTCGCTCTGCACGGCGATGTTCATCACGGCAATATTCTCGACTTCGGTGAAAAGGGCTGGCTGGCCATCGACCCAAAAGGAATGATTGGCGAGCGCGGCTTTGACTATGCCAACCTGTTCTGTAACCCGGCTAAAGAAACCGCTACTGCGCCTGGCAGGCTGGCACAGCAACTGCCAATCGTATCAGACGCGGCTAAAATTGAACCGAAACGGCTTTTACAGTGGATAACTGCCTGGGGGGGCCTTTCGGCTGCCTGGGCGATAGAAGATGGCGATGACCCGGAAACTGCGATGTACGTAGCGAAAGCAGCACTAGATGAAATAAGTTTATAGTGATGGGTTTAAAAAACGCTTTTGAGTAGTTTTGGCGAAATGGTTGCACAAATCCATCAGGATACATTCAATTTTTTAACCGACCTGGCGCAGAATAACAATCGCGATTGGTTCAATAAGCATAAGGACAGGTACGTCGCGGCCAATGACAATATCATTGCCTTTGCCGACGCCTGATCGCGGAAATGAACAAGCACGACCATATCCAAAATCCTTCCGGCAAGAGAAGCATGTACCGCATATATCGGGATGTTCGTTTTTCGAAAGACAAATCACCTTATCACGCCTGCTGGGACGGCCATTTGCACCGGGCCACAAAAAAGCTGCGGGGAGGATATTATTTTCATATCGCACCGGGGGGCTCAAGCGCCGACGGTGGTTTCTTCGGACTGGTGCCGGAGGACCTGAAACGTATCCGCCAGGATATCGACGCCAATTATGAAGATTGGCGGACGCTACTGACGGACAAAGCATTCGTTCAAGCGTTCGGCGCCCTGCAGGGCGCACAGCTAAAGCTGATGCCGAAAGGATACCCGGTAACTCATCCTGCTATCGACCTCTTGCGACATAAACAGTTTATCCTCAGACATCCCTTTACCGATGCCGAGGTTCTTAGCCCCGGCTTTGTATACCTGCTGAGCGACACTTTTAAAACTATGCGGCCATTCTTCGACTATATGAGCGAAGTGTTGACGACGGATGGGAACGGTCTTTCTTTAATTTAGCGACGATTGCAGATACGGCAGTTCCGAGCAGTTGCTATAATAAAAGCCTTAGATCAAAGAACCCCTCCCTTGCCCCTTACTTTTCGATCATTCCTTCCCGAGGGAGAGATTCTCCTGACAAAATTCAACTCAACTACTAACCTTAAAATTTCAACGTTATTCCTGCATTAAGTACCGACAAACTCTGGTATCCCAGCTCCGCATAAATCGCCAGGTTCGACTGAAAATAATATTTGCCGCCGGCGAACACGCCAAAACCGGCGCCGCTGGCGGCACTTGCAGCATAGCCCTGGTTATCGCTAACGCTTACAACAACATAGCCCAGGCTTGCTCCGCCATATACATCAAACTTATCCGGGACCTGCAAAAGCTCGTTAAAATGATAGGAACCGCGCACACCCAGGTAAGTGGCGCTTTCCTTAAACGAATAAGCCGCACCCGGAACCGAATAATTATATTTTGAACTGGCATATGATACTTCGGCGCCGGCGCTGATCGCATCGGTAAAACCGTGCTCAAAAGATACCGTAGGATTAATAGGCAACGAAGCGGAGTAGCCTGCCCCGAAATAGGGGCTTCCGAGGCCGATACCCAGGTTGAGCAGGTTGTCGCCCTCGTTAAATGCGGTTTTGGATTGCCCGACAGCGAATGAACATGCCATAATGATCGATAATGCTGTTAAAAGGAGATTTTTCTTCATGTTGGTATTAATTAGTCTGTTAAAAATTGCGTTTTTTTTCCCGGTTCAACTGAATCAGCAGCGCAGCGATTATCAGTATGATCAGTACAACTATATTTTGATAAAAGAGCTCCATATCAGCGCCATCGATGCAGGCCGTCACCGGTTATCGTTTTAAAGCTACCTTCAAAAGCCCGCGCTATCAATCTGCGTTTATTCCGTGCAGGCAGCTATTTATTATTTGCGATAATCCGGTTGATTTGTGATTAATAATTGCTACCTTTTGATTGATAAAAGTTCATCGATGGCACGGTTACACCTGCTATGTAAAAACCCTTATCTCGTCAGTTTTGCTTCCGGGCTGCTTTTGGTATGTTCCGCTCTTATAAATCATGCGGCCGCCCAAACGAGCGGTAATTCATTGTCAATCGACCTGAACAATTACCCCAAAAACGCCGGCACCGTTGAACTGCTTACCAAAAAAGCCCTGGAGTCGGCTGAAAAAGATCCAAATACCGGTTTAAAATATGCCAGCGCCGCCATTGCGATTGCCCGGCAACTGCACCTGGACCATGCGGTTGCCAATGGCTATATGGCGCTGGCAAAGAACTATGACTATAACGCCGAGCCTAAAAACGCGCTTAAAGAATATCTTAGAGCGTTAAGCCTCTTTCAGAAACTCAACTACAAGGCTGACCTGGCGACATGTTATATGAAGATCGCTTATGACTATTATGCGATCGCAAATTATGCTATCGGCCTCGGCTACGCCCGCATAGCCTCAAACCTGGCACAGCAAACCGGCAATAATAAACTCTATTCCCAAAGTCTTTCGGTACTGGGAATAAGCTATACTTACGTGGCCGATTACCCGGGAGCAATAAGTTGCTACCTCAGGCAATTAAAGCTGGCAGAGGCGATGCACGACACATCGTACATTGCCAAAACAGCGGGTAACCTTGGAGTGGTATATTATTACTTAAAAAAATATCCGGATGCGCTTAAATACTATAACCGCTGCCTGGAGGTGTTCGAACAATTAAAGGACCGCCTGTCCGAGTCCATAGCACTGAACAATATCGGCGCGGTGTACCTCGAAACGGGCGATTATTCACAAGCTATCGGCTACAACCAAAGGGCGCTCGCCATCAACCGGCAATTAAAAATCATCAAAGGCGAAGCCAACGACCTGACCGATATGAGCCTTGCCTATGCACACCTGGGCCTGTATAACAACGCTTTTGACTGCTTGCATAAAGCTATGCCGATCTATGAAAAAATCGGCGCAAAAAACAATATGTCGATCGCGTACGGACAAATGGCCTCATTATATATGGGCGCACCTATTGCCGTATTGGCCGGTCACGGTATAAACCCTGCCAAAAGATACACCGCCGCACTAACGCTGCAGCAAAAAGCGCTGCAACTTGCCCGCGACACTAAAAATTTGAATAACGAGGCCGACCAGTCGAAAAACCTCAGCAGCGTGTATGAACAAGAGGGGAATTACAAAGAAGCGTTGAAAAGCTATCGCAATTACACAACATTAAAAGACTCGGTTTTCAACGACAAAAAAAGGCAGGAAATAACACGGTTGAGCATACAATATGAGTATGATAAAAAAGAAGCAGAACTGAAAGCCCAAAATGCTGCCGCCCAAACTAAGGCCATGGCGGAGGTTGCCCGACAGAAGATCATTAAAAACGCTTCCATTGTTATCGGGCTTGTGCTGATCGGATTTGGTTGCATAACTTTCGTCTTTTACAAACGGCGGAAAGATGCCAGGGAAAAGTTGAGGGAGGCCGAATTAAAAACACAGGTTGCCGAAACGGAATTGAAAGCGCTGCGGTCGCAACTGAACCCCCACTTCATTTTCAATTCATTGAATTCTATCAGCGACTATATCGCCCGGCACGACAAAACTACGGCTGATCTGTACCTGGTAAAGTTTGCCAAACTGATGCGCAAAATATTGGAAAACTCCGAACAACCGCTCATAAGCCTGGCCAACGACCTGGAAACACTGGAACTCTACATGCAACTGGAGGCCCTGCGGCTGGACAATAAGTTTCTGTACCGGATAATGATAGAAGAGAGTGTAGATTGCGAAACCACTATGGTGCCGCCGATGTTGTTACAACCTTTTGTGGAAAATAGCATCTGGCATGGTATATCGCCAAAGGACGGCTGCGGAACTATCGTGATCAAGATAGCAAAACAGGATGATATGATCGAATACACCGTGGACGACGATGGCATTGGCCGGGAACGGTCCTCGAAGCTAAAAATAGGCCGGAAAGGCCCCGCCCGGAAATCATTCGGCCTCAAGGTTATCCAATCCCGTATCAATATGATTAATGAAAGCAGGCGTGGCAAAGCGAAAGTTGAGCTGACCGATTTGGATGAAGGCACGAGGGTAAGCATTAAGATTCCGTTTGAATCAGATTTTTAAATTTGGCGTATGATCAGGTCGATAATAGTTGATGACGAAGATCATTGTGTCAACCGCCTGCAGGGCCTGCTTGACACCTATTGCAAACATACCGTGCAGGTGGCAGGCACATTCAATACGGTGGAAAAGGCATTGGCCGGTATCGCGAAAATTAAGCCCGATCTGCTTTTCCTGGACGTGCAATTACACGAACAAACAGGCTTCGATCTGCTAAGCCAGCTTCCTAATATCAATTTCGAGGTGATTTTTACGACTGCTTATGATAACTATGCGATAAAGGCGTTCAGGTTCAGCGCCTTCGATTACCTGCTGAAACCGATAGACCCCGATGAGCTTTTGCAGGCTATAAGCAAGCTGCAAAAGGTTATGCAGCATAACGAATTGTCGGAAAAATTCAGCGCATTGCTCGGCAATCTGAGATCCAATAGCCTTGCGGCCCTGAAAATTACCGTTCCTACCAACAAGGGCCTTGTATTTCTTCCGGTCGACGACATTATCCGCTGCGAGGCCAGTGTAAATTACACCACCATTTACCTGAAAGACAAACAAAGCCTGATGGTGGCAAAAACCCTTAAAGACTTTGAAGAATTACTGGCTGATCATCATTTTTTCAGGATACATAACAGCCACCTGATCAATCTAAACTGCATTAAAAGTTATCACCGGGGCAAAGGCGGCTACGTCGTGCTTTCGGATAATACCAGCCTGGAAGTGTCTACCCGAAAAAAAGACCTTTTCCTGAAGAAAGTGGAAAATACGGTATTCTTTTCTTAGCTATCGAACGTTGACACGCCGGCCCGGCTGGCAACGTTTTCACACCTTTCGGTGATATGAGCGGAGCGCTGAGAACGGATGAAAACGATCTTCTTTAGCACAACCTTCAATTTCCCAATAGTTTAATTGTTGTTAATCAAAGATTAAAATCTCGAACAAATTATTAACTTTGATAGCCAGGCGCGGCTTTTTGGTGACGTGCGGTTAACTGCTAACATTACTTTTTCAAATGCAAATTGATACCGGAATCCGACAAAAATGAGAAGAATGTTATTTTTTATTAAACGTGCGTCACCGGTTTCCGTATAAAGAACGAGTTATCCAATGAAACCTGCGAATAAACTAACCTGTCGACCCTCCCCTCCCGCTAGTCGTCTCAGTTATCAAAGAGTCATTGGAATAGATCACCCTCGCCTGGGCGGTCTGGTCAACAAGGTAATAAGTCTTTTACAAGAGGTTATTTGAGGCTAAAATGGAGCTGCGGGGCAAACCAGGTAAAAAAAAGGCAGGAAACGAGACTTTGGCTGAAACCATTGTTCACCAGGAAGCTCTCATTAACTGTACCCGCGACCTGATATGGTCGGTTGACAAGGATCTGCGTATCATTATCGCGAACCGGGCTTTCACCGATACCATCAGCAATATCACAGGCAGAACGATCAGGCGTGGCGACAGTGTGCTGATCGGCGAATTTGGCGTTGAACAATTGAGCAAATGGGCATCGCTTTATGCGAGGGGGTTGAATGGCGAACAGTTTTCTATTAAGGAACAAGCGTATAACCCGGCGAAACAGGCGATGGAATACAGCCTGATATCGCTGAACCCCTTGATCGACGAAGAGGACAAGGTTGTGGGCGTCGCCTGCCATTCAAAAGATATTACCTCCGAAACATTGAACCTGGAGGCCCTCGAAAGCGCGATGGCGCGGCTTGAAAAGATAATGGATTCGTCGATGGATATGATCTGCGCTATTGACGAAAACGACTGTATAGTGAGTATTAACGCCGCCTCGGAAAAGATATTAGGTTACAAACCGGAGGAATTGATAGGCAGGCGATTGTTTGATTTTATTTACCCGGAAGACCTTGAAATGACCATGAAAATGGCTGCGAGCGTAATGGCTGGAAATCCCGTGACCAATAATGAAAACCGTTATGTACGAAAAGATGGCTCGCTTGTGTCCCTGATGTGGTCGGCGCGGTGGGACCCACACGACAGGATCAGGTATGGCATAGCACGCGATGCAACCGAGCGAAAAAAAAGCGAAGAAGCATTGAGGCTCAGTAACGTTCGTTTTGAATACGCTACCGAGGCCACTTCTGATGTTATATGGGACTGGAACCTCGAGACAAACGAAGTATACTACTCGGGAAATATCGAGTATCTGTTTGGGCATAGATCCGGTTACAATAGTGACAACCTGCCCTTTTATTTTGAGCACGTACATCCTGACGACCGGGAAAGGGTAGTACTTTATCCCGACCAGGTGAAGTATGGCAAGATGATAAATTGGAGCCGGGAATACCGTTTCAGGAAGGCAAACGGCGAATATGCCTTTGTGCTTGATAAAGGCATCGTGATCAGGGACGAAAATGGCGTTGGCGTGCGCATGATAGGCGCAATGCAGGACATTACCCTGTTGAAAGAAAACGAATTGCGCGTGATGGAGCAAAATGAAAAGCTGCTGGAAATAGCCCAGATCAATGCGCACGAGATCAGGCGGCCGGTGGCAACCATCCTGGGATTGATACAGTTATTGAACGAAAATGCCGTAACCGCAGAGGCTGATAAACAGGTGTTGAGGCACCTGAAGGCCGCCACGAACGAGCTGGACGACGTAATCAAACGCATTATCGATAAAACGGTGAGTTAATCCTGTCCAGTCCTAATTGCGTACGGATTTGGCAATAAAACGCAGGGTTGTTAAATTTAGTGAACTATTACAACCCAACCTTTAGCGCTATGAGCTCCGTGATAAAATGGCTGGCACCGGCTTCACTGAAAAAGAACTTCGACCTTCAGGAAATCGTCGCTTTTATCCTGCCCACAACTTATGCGTATTACGATGGCCTGCCAAAAATTGTAGACATCTCCAAAAGCCTGGTGGTTGCCACATCAGTCGTGGTATGCTTGCTATTGTTCCTGTTTAAGCTTTATAAAAACTTTAACAACAATGAAAAAGCGGTATCCGAAGTGCTTGAAACGGGATATTTCAACAACTTCTTTTACCCGTTCGCGCTGGTAGTCAGCAACAAGCTGCAAAGCGGCGAAAAGCTAGCCATCGATTTTAAGAATAAGTCAATTCCATCAGTAGAGACTGCAGATGTGGAAGTCAGGATCATTTTGCCCGAGTCGAAGGATAAAATGGAAGAAGCGCTGACGGCGATAAGCAATAGAGCGAAGGACGCATGTGTCGATAATGGCTCGTGGGTAAAAGCACAGGCGCTGGACAACGGCAAAGTGATTATTTACGAGTGCCCGCGAACGCTGGCGACCATTGAAAAGCATCTGATCAATGGCGAAAATGAATACACCAACGACGAATCCATCAAATTCCACCGGTATTTTACCGAGAAATTTATGAAGGATTATAAGGCTACGGGCCTGCGCTTTGAAATAAGCACTTCCGTTTAAAGGAACCCTAATGCGGGGACAAACTAACGGGCGCCCCGACTGGTTGTAGTAACAGAAATTTAAGATAAATCGATATTAGCCATGCCCGAATTACCCGACTTGCAGGTTTTTAGCCGCAACTTGACCAAAGCCCTTAAAGGGAAAAAAATAGAAACAGTTATTTGCTACTCCAAGAAATTGAATGTGCCTGTAAAGCAACTGCAGGATGCACTGGAAGGTGCAGGATTGACCCAGGTGGAACGCGCCGGTAAGGAGCTTCACTTTGTGTTGGACAACAAACACGTGCTTGGCCTGCACCTGATGCTGCACGGGCAACTGAAGCTGGCTAAGGACGAAGAACATAAGAGCCTGGTGATCGCCCTGAGGTTTAACGACGGGCAGGTTTTGTCGTTAACGGATTTCCAGGCGGCGGCTACCCCTACGCTTGACCCCAAAGAAAACAACACTCCAGATGCGCTGGAAGTGACGGAGGATTACCTCCTGGAAAAACTGCGCAAAACTAAAACGCCTGTAAAAACCGTGCTGATGGACCAAAAGGTTGTCCGGGGTATTGGCAACGCCTATGCCGATGAAATACTATGGGACGCCAGGTTATCGCCATTTTCAGCATCAAATAAAATCCCTGCTGAAAAAGTGAAAGAGCTTGCCAAATCGATAAAAAAAGTGATGGAAGATGCAGAAAAGCAAATTTTAAAACAACACCCGGACATCATTACCGGCGAATACCGCGATTTTATGGAAGTGCACAATGCACGAAAGAAGAAAACGTCAACCGGCGCCGACATCCTGCAAAAGCCCATCGCCTCGAGAAAAACCTATTACACCAGCGAGCAGGAAGAGTATTGATACCTTTTATTTTTTTATCAGCCTGACTAAAAAGCCGCCGCCCGGCGCAAGGTGTATTTTAATCAAATCGCCCTTTTTGACAATGCGCTGCTCAAGTATATAATCCGCTGCATACCGGTCGGCATTGACGCCGTCGCGGCAGACCGTGGCTTCATAGCTTGCGTTATTTTCGAGGAAATCCAGGTTTAAGGCAATATCTCTTGGTGTCCAGTTGCTCATGCCGCCAATGTACCAGTTGTTGCTGTGCTGCCGGGCGGTAACAATATATTGGCCGACTTTGCCATCCGGCACATCGGTTTTATCCCAGGTTGTTGGCAGGCTGCCCAATAACTCGGTAAAGCGCGGCTCGAGCCATGCCTGTGATGGATTACCAGCGAATATTTGCATCGGGTTATCGTAAACCACAAACATGGCCAGCTGGTGGCAACGCGTACCCTGGCTCATAGGCATGCCCTCGATCATCCTAAAACCTTTTTGAGTGGCATTGTTCAGGATGCCGGGCTCGTAGTCAAACGAACCCGCCAGCATACGTGTAAAAGGCAGCGTAACATCGTGCCCCGGCGTTACCTTATTACTCCAGATATTATATTCCGAACCCATTACTCCCTCACGGGTTATATTGTTCGGGTAGGTGCGGTTAAATCCCTTGGGCGGATAAGCGCCGTGATACATAATCATGATATGATGGTCGGCGCAGGCTTTGGCGATACGGTGATAAAAATTAACGGTTTTTTGATCGTCCCGGTCAATAAAATCAGTCATAATAAAGTCCACACCCCATTTATTGAAACGGTCCAATGCGCTGTCCAGTTGCTGGTCCAGGGTATGTGAGAGTGTCCACATACTGATTTTGATCCCTTGTTGCTTGGCATAAGCGACCAGTGTATCCATGTTGATGGCGGGGTTCATTTTAAACAGGTCGGTGGCCTCGCTCCAGCCGGCATCCATCATAATGCGGTCGAAACCAAATCGTTTGGCAAAATCGATGTAATACTTATAAGAAGCCGTGTTTACGCCCGACCTGAACGGCACATTGAATAGATTGATGTTAACGATCCATTCGTCGGTGGCTTTTCCCGGCTTAACCCAATCGGCGTTCGCGATCCTCGACGGGGACGCCAGCCGGTATACCAGGTCGTTGGAGGGTAGCTCCCTATCCTCATCGGCGATCATCAGCACCCGCCAGGGAAATGACCTGGCGCCTTTCGTCCGGGCGATATAACCGGCCCTTTTGGTGACGATAGACTCCGGGTACTCGCCGCCGGTCATTTTTTCCTCCAGTGGATAGGGAGCAAATTCTGCGTTCAGCTCATCCGAGCCTGTTCCCCTGAGAAACATACCGGGATAATCGTCCAGGTCAGATTCGACGACAGCTATTTTCGGTCCCGAACCCGGCATTACCAGCACTGGCGTATAAGCGACCGAATCGTGGTTTAGCGAATCCAAATGCCGCAACGGGTATTGCTCTTCATAGCTGGTATGAAAAATATCGGCATCGTTTCTTTTATGGATGGCCGGGAACCAGGCCGACGAAGAAGCTGCAAAACGGAATTTTGCCACTTCATTTATTACTGTCACCGAGTCTTTGAAAGACGTTAGGAAACGGTAAGCCACGCCATCGTCATACGCCCGGAACTCGACTTTGTAAGGCTTGCTGAATATTATCGAGAGCAGGTTGTATTTGTCCCTGATGTGCTTTCTTTTTTCGGGGACAGGTGAGATAATATCTTCGTCGACCGATCTTTTCGAAGATGACCTGATATGATTGCGGGCAGAAAAGCTGCGTCCCTTATCCAGCAGCATATCAGCTTCCGACGGCTGCAATATGCAGGCGCCATGTTCGTATACGGCATATTTGAGGACGTTGTCGAGCCACACTTTTACACATATTTTCCCGGAAGGCGAACAAACCGATAGGGTATCCGCGGCTTTAGCGAGGCATGTTGCGGATAACAGGATTGCAAAAAGTAGATAGCGCTTCATACTGCTAAACTTACAAAAAATTGCGCTGCCGCAGGTTTGTCCGCTTGAAACCCTGCGAAGATCATTAAAAATTTATTGTCCAATTTTATATCGTTCGCTTGTCAACGAATGAAACGACGAATTATTAATGGTAAACTCTCCTGAAACAGAGGCAAAAATTAGAATTATGGAAAAGGAATTTCTTCAAAACATCCTGGAACAGAATAAAATGACAAGCTCTTTTTCGTTTAACAGGATCACCACGGACAATGCGGGCTTCAGGCTAAACCGCCAGGCAGCTTCCATCGGTTTCATTTATCGTCATATCGGCGAAACCATGAATTTATTCACCACATTTTTTGGCCTGACCACCGACGTGCAAAATACGACGATGGGCGAAACCGACACAGGCCAGGGAAAAAATATTGACGAAAGCAGGCAAATGGTAGCTAACGGATATGCCCTTTTAGACCGGTTGATTAAAAACACGCCTGAAGACGACTGGCTAAGCATGATCGACACGCCGTTCTTTGGTAAAGTCACCCGGCTGCGGCTGTTTTCGCACGTACTGTTTCATACCTCGCACCATGCCGGCCAGATCGCGCTGACTCTGTCAAAAGGCAGCGTTTTAAGTTGATGTGACTTAGATTTCGTACGGTCGCTATGGCGGACAGGGGGCTTCTTAATGTTGATAATACCTGATTTGACCACCCCCAGTATCAGAAACAACCAGATTATTGTTTTTTGCTACAATATAAGGCACGAAAAGCCCCGGATAGGCGTTGTAAAAAACGAGCCTAAACGGCGTCCCTATTCCCTTCCCGCTATATAATCCTTCGGTCGAATCACTGACATAGAAATTGCCATCTGGCTGTACACTCATATTTGATACAAAATGTCCCGGAGCATTGTATAAAATGGAGTATGTTGCGCCATTGTCCTTTGATATATAAACGCCTCCATTGCTATCCCAGCGGCTTTCATAGAACCAGTTGTGTTGATCGACGTAAAACGAATAAACCTGTTCCTGTTGATACGGGGTTATGGCGGTCCAACTGGCACCCTCGTCGACTGATTTGTAAAGGGTACCTGAATTCCCGGCTGCAACATAGAAATTACCCGATTGATCCTCGATAAATGTGTGGAAATCTCCATCTGGCCCGGTCGAGTTAGCTAGTTTTATAACCCCTGTTGGTTGGGACCAGGTTTTACCCTTATCGCTGGAAATATAAAGGCCGTGATTTTGGGTAGATACCAATATTTTACCGTCTTTGCCATACGAAGCACCTGTAAGAGTATAAGCGCCGAATGGTGTGGTACCCAGAGACGCCCAGGTCTTTCCCTGATCTGAGGAATACAGCGTACCCGCATCAGACGAAAATGCGAAGAGCTCGTCTGCTGAATTTGACAATATATATTGAAACGAATGTTTGCCTGCGGAAACAACAGGATACCAGTTCCGGGCGTTATCATCCGAATATCTCATATAAGCTATGCTCGCTCCATAAGAGGTAAATAATCTCCCTGTACTTAATGTGCAGAAATCTTCCGGAATAGCGCCAAACGGAATATTGCAGCCAGAAAGATGCCACCCGGCACCAGGCTCGAGGCCTGTACAATTGAAACTTACGGAATCAATGTTTTTATCATTGGAGTCGGTGGCATAGGCCTTAAATGTTTGCTGCCCCACATCACCGCTAAGAAATCCCAGGTATTTGGCAGTGCCATCGGCCTGGCTTGCTATTTCAAAGTCATTGTCAGCATTACATCCGGAGCCACGAAACCTGACATAAACACCGCTAACCGGAGAGCCATTTTTTGTTATTTTTACCACAAGCGGGCTGGCCAATTGCTTTCCAATAGTATCTGACTGATTGTTGCCGCTTATGATCTCAATTTTTACCGAGTTTAAATTATTATTATTCGGTTGCGTCGATTTGTCTTTTGAGCAACCAGCCAACAGTAAAAAAACGGGCAAAAGGTGATATAAGCTTTGGTATTTTTTCATAACGTTTAAGTTGCCGAAAAATAGGGAACCCCTGTGACTTTGGCAAACTCACCCATGTAAAATATTTGTGAAACTTGCAGGCGAATAATATAAAACAAAAGCCCCTCCGGCACTGCGAAGGGGTGTTAGGGTATAGTAAAAGTTTATGCAACGCGTAACATGTTAGGGCGGGGTCAATGTAGCGCATCTCTTTCTGATTTGTGTTCACTAACTCATTGTATTGGCGATACCTACCGCGAGCAGCAGTCATATTAACAGCCTCTACAACCCGGGAATTTTTATTCCTGAATGTTTGATATCCTCAAACAACTTTTCCTGTACGGCCAGTTTGGTATCCTGGAAGCCATGCGCGTTTACCCACACGCTAATGGCTAAAACATAGCCGTCTGGCTGTATTTCGCCCATACCGATGCGCTTTTCCGGGCTTTTCAGGCAGTGTTTCGATTCATCCAGCGACTTTTCGATCACTGATTTTACTTGCTTAACATCGACATTGTTGGGAAACTTCAGATTGATATCCAGGCGTCTGGTCCCCTTCCTGCTGGTGTTGATGATCATTTGGTTTGAGAGCTGACCGTTGGGTACGATCAGTACCCGGTTATCAAATGTCTCCACTATAGTATAAAATATCTGAATCGAGGTGACGGTACCCTCCATTCCGGCGGTAGTGATATTTTCGCCGACTTTAAACGGTTTCAATAATAAGATCAGTACGCCGCTGGCGAAATTTTGCAAAGTGCCCGAGAGCGCCAGGCCGGCGGCCACGCCGAAAGCGCCTACCAGGGCAGTGAACAGGGTCATTTTAATACCCATGATCTGCATCACGCTCAATATCAGCAATACCCGCAGCGCTACGGCTATCAGACTCAGGATAAAAGATTTTACGGACGCATCGAGTTTCCTTTTCTGCATGCCTGATCGCGACCACCGCATCAGCATGCTGATCAGCCATAAGCCGACGAATAGTACTACCAGTCCTATCAAAAATTTCGGGCCGAAACGAAGCACCCAATCATATACATAATCGTAAAATTTATCCACATTCATACTGGACTAAACACCTTAATCATAGTGTGGTTTTGATTACGAGGTCTTCTTCGCCACAAACAAGAAAACCCTTCCGACTCTACACGGAAGGGTTTCAGGGTATAATAAAGTAATTAGGGGGAGCTTGTTATACGTGCTCCGTCTCTGTAGGGTTCAGGAAAACGAACTGATTATCGAACATATCCAGCCTGATCCTGCTATCTTTATCCACTTTACCGGCTAAAATCTGCTTCGAGAGCTCGTTGAGTATCTTTTTCTGGATCACTCTTTTCAGCGGGCGGGCGCCAAATTGCGGGTCGTAACCCAACTGGGCCAGCCAATCCAAGGCTTCTTCCGAAGCATCCATCTGGATACCGATTTCCTCTAAAGTTTTCTGCAATTGTGCAAACTGCAGCTTTACGATGTCGGCTATCTCATCGCGGCTAAGCGGGGTGAACATAATGACCTCGTCGATACGGTTCAAAAACTCGGGGCGGATGGTTTGCCTCAGCAATTCGAACAGTTGGTTCTTCGTTTTGGCGATTACCTCGTCCTTGTTATCCTCGTCATAATCCTGGAAGTTTTCCTGGATAATGTTCGAACCGATGTTCGAGGTCATGATGATGATCGTATTCTTAAAGTTCACCACCCGGCCTTTGTTATCGGTCAAACGGCCGTCGTCGAGCACCTGCAACAGGATGTTGAATACATCCGGGTGCGCCTTTTCAATCTCGTCGAGCAGGATCACACTGTACGGCTTGCGGCGCACGGCTTCAGTCAACTGACCGCCCTCATCATAACCCACATAGCCCGGGGGCGCACCAATCAAACGCGACACGGCATGACGCTCCTGGTACTCCGACATATCGATACGCACCAGGGCATTCTCGTCGTTGAACAGGTATTCGGCCAGGGCCTTTGCAAGTTCGGTCTTACCTACCCCGGTGGTACCGAGGAAGATGAACGAACCGATAGGCTTCCTTTTATCATGTAAACCGGCACGGCTGCGGCGTATGGCGTCGCTGATAGCCTCGATCGCCTCCTCCTGCCCTGCCACACGTTTGTGCAGCTCGGCTTCCAGGTGAAGCAGCTTTTCGCGCTCGCTTTGTATCATTTTCGAAACCGGGATTCCCGTCCAGCGCGATACCACACCGGCAATATCCTCGGCGGTAACTTCTTCCTTCAGCATCCGGTGCTCTTTCTGGTTCTCGACCAGGGTAGCTTTCAATTTTTCGACTTCGTCCTGGGCCTCTTTGATACGACCGTAGCGTATTTCGGCTACCTTGCCGTAATCGCCGGCGCGTTCGGCCTGCTCGGCCTCCAGCTTGTAATTTTCTATCTTTTCAACCTTCTGGTTAATGCTGTCAACCACATCTTTTTCGCTCTTCCATTGCGCGCGCAGCGAATCGCGCTGTGCGGAAAGGTTGGCAATTTCTTCGCTCAATTCCTTTACACGTTTTTCGTCTTTCTCGCGCTTAATGGCTTCACGTTCGATCTCCAGTTGCATGATCTTACGGTCGAGCTCGTCCACCTCTTCGGGAACCGAATCCATTTCCAAACGCAGTTTGGAAGCAGCTTCGTCCATCAGGTCGATGGCTTTGTCGGGCAAAAACCGGTCGGAAATATAACGCTGCGACATTTCCACAGCGGCTATAATCGCTTCGTCGCGGATGTGTACCTTGTGGTGCGTTTCGTAACGTTCCTTTAAACCGCGCAGGATAGAAATGGCGTCCTGGGTATCGGGCTCGTCAACCATCACCATCTGGAAACGGCGTTCCAGTGCCTTATCTTTTTCAAAATATTTCTGGTATTCATTCAGCGTGGTTGCGCCTATGGCCCTTAATTCGCCGCGGGCAAGAGCTGGCTTCAGGATGTTTGCAGCATCCATAGCTCCTTCGCCGCCGCCTGCGCCAACCAGCGTATGTATCTCGTCGATGAACAGGATGATGTCGCCATCGGCCTGGGTCACTTCCTTGATCACGGCCTTCAGCCTCTCCTCAAACTCGCCTTTATATTTGGCGCCCGCGATGAGCGCACCCATATCCAGCGAATAAACGGTTTTAGTTTTCAGGTTCTCGGGAACGTCGCCTTTAATGATACGGAAGGCAATACCTTCGGCAATAGCGGTTTTACCCACGCCAGGCTCGCCTACCAGTATCGGGTTGTTTTTGGTACGGCGCGATAATATCTGTATCACGCGCCTGATCTCTTCATCGCGACCTATAACCGGGTCGAGCTTGCCTGATTCGGCATACTCGTTCAGGTTACGGGCGTATTTGTTCAGGGCGTTATAGGTTGCCTCCGCGTTTTGGTCGGTCACCTTATTATCGCCGCGTAACTCCGTAATGGCCTTTTTCAGGTCTTTTTCGTTCACTCCGGCATCTTTTAAAGCCGATCCGGTCTTACCGTTAGCGGCCAGGATGCCGAGCAGTATATGCTCAACCGACACAAATTCGTCCTTAAATTCCTTAACATAGTTTTGCGCCTTCTGCAATGCCGAATTGGCATCAGAAGACAGGTAAACATTGCTTCCGCTAACCTTGGGATAAGATGCGATCTGCTCGTCGAGCGTCTGGTTCAGCCTGTTTAGGTTAACGTTCAGTTTCTTCAGCAAATAAGTGATAACGTTCTCATCAACCAGTAATAAGCCCTTCAGCAAGTGAGCATTCTCGATAGCCTGCTGCTGGTTGCCGCTTACAATCTCGGAAGCCTTCTGTACAGCCTCCTGAGCTTTTATGGTAAAGTTGTTAAAATTCATACTCCTTTTAGTTCAAAACGTTTGCCATATATCTATAAGTGAAAATTTGTCACCAAAAATTAATTTCAAAGGACATTTTGTCTACTTTTACTTAAACAAATCAACATTGACAAGCAAATTTTTAGTATTTTTGATTTGCCATTAAACTAAAGCCTTGAGCAAACAGCTTAATAACAGGGTCACCGTAAAAAATAAAACGTCGTACCGCGACTATTATACGCTGAGAAACCTCAATGCCGTAAGGACTGGAAGTATCATCTTCCTGATACTGAACCTTGTCCTGCGTATCCTGTATTACGTCTTCCCTGAAAGCCTGACCCGGGCCCAAAACTATCCCGAATTTAACTATACCAACTGGCTTTACCTGGCCATAACCCCGATTTTTTTGATCGGCAGCTATGTGCTGATCTACCTGTATGATAAACAAAAAAAAGCGGATATGGTGATGGGAATTTTTGTTTTCCTGTTCGCAGCGTTCATCATTTTTTGCGGCATGTTCTCCAGTTTCATCGCAAGCGCCGATCCGCGCAACGCCCTGACGCTATACCTGACGGCCCTGAGCATTATCAGCGTGGTGTTTGTGTTCGAGACCATCGAGACGCTTTTGCTGATAATTTTTACCGAAGTGGCATTTACATACATGCTGTACTACACCGCCGCCGAACCGATGGAAATGGTTTACAACCAGATCATATCCATTACACTGCTGTTCTGCTTCTACTTCATATCCCGTTACTTTTATACCTACAAATCCATCTACTTTGTGCAGTTGGCGGATATCCGCGACAAAAATATCGCCATCGAAAAAGGCAATGCCTTTAAAAACGAGATACTGGGCATGGTAGCGCACGACCTGCGCAATCCCATCGGCGCCATCGAAACTATTTCGATGATGATGGAAATGGATGAGGGCCTGGATAAAGACACACGGGAAAATATCGACATGATCAAAGCCTCGTGCGTTAAGGCGCGGGGTATTATCGCCGACCTGCTGGATGCCGCCAATAACGAGAATATCAACATCATCGATACGCAGCGCACCGAGATGAACCATTTTCTGAAGCGGCTCATCAACGAATGGAAGGTGCAGAAGAACGCCAAAAACAGCCTCATCTTTATCGGTTCCAAGAACCAGGTCTTCGCCGAGATAAACAGTGAGAAGTTTCAGCGGGTGATCGATAACCTCATCAGCAACGCACTTAAATTCTCCAAAGACAACGGCAAGATCGACATTTACCTTAGCGAAAAAGACAAACAGGTGATCATCGAAGTTAGGGACTATGGCCTTGGCATTCCGCCCGATATGCTGCCGCACATCTTCGAACGTTTCTCCAAAGCCCGCCGCCCCGGTGTACACGGCGAACAGTCGACCGGCCTGGGGCTAAGTATTTCCAAACAGATCATCGAGAACCACAAAGGCACCATCGAGGTAATGAGCGAGGAACGGAAGGGTTCGACGTTTGTTATTAAATTGCCGCAGGTGGAGTAGCCCATAGTTCATGGTTCATAGTTCATAGTTCATAGCCAATTGCGGATAATTTTGATATTTGGCATTCAGATTTGAAGATTTACAAGTTTGGCAGAAAGTAATGGAGTTAGGCGAACAAAGCATAGTAGCGTATAGTCATGGTTCATAGCCAATTACGATAATTTTGATATATGGCATTCAGATTTGAAGATTTACAGGTTTGGCAGAAAGCAATGGAGTTAGATGAACAAATAAATCAACTAACGAAAGGCTTTCCAAAAGACGAGATTTATGTATTAACCTCCCAGATAAAGAGAGCGGCAGATTCTGTTATTTTAAATATTGCAGAAGGATCAACCGGCCAGACCAAAGCCGTTTTTAAAGTATTTTTAGGTTATTCGCTCCGATCGGCAATTGAAGTCGTTAGTTGTTTATTCATAGGAAAAATGCGCGGATTCATCGATGAACACAATTTTAAAAAGCTATACAATGAATATGAATTGCTGGTTAAAATGATAACGGCGTTACGAAACTCACTCTAACACACGAACTAATCGTCTACCATGACGCGGTACTATGAAATTTATCCTAAATGTGCCATAATCTATGAACCATGAACTATGAACCATACGCTAAAAGAACTTCTCGCTGAAATTCACCAAAAACAACTCCTTTGTTGCCCTGGTGCAGGCCGTATATAACCATCTCAGGAAATCCATATTTACCATCTCGTCCGTAAGATAGCCCTGGTCGACAAAGACGGCGTCCCACTGACCGCCCTGGGCCTTGTGGCAGGTAATGGCGTAGGCAAACTTTACC